>NZ_CP068983.1:1200000-1800000 GCF_016801025.1 Paradevosia shaoguanensis
TCGGCCTTGCCGCGCCGGCTGGCGCGCAGACCCTGCCGGACCTTCAGGGCCGCACCATCCGCGCCGTTACCGAAAACGCCTATGTGCCGCTCAACTTCGTGGATCCGAAGACGGGCGAGAGCGTGGGGTTCGAATACGATCTCTTCAACGAGATCGGCAAGCGCCTCAACGCCCAGGTCGAGTGGAACCTTTCGAGCTGGGACGTGATGATCCAGGCGGTCAAGGACGGCCAGTTCGATGTCGGCATGGATGGCATCACCATCAATCCCGAGCGCTCCGAGCAGATCGACTTCACCGATTCCTACCTCACCAGCCAGCAGTTCATGCTCGTGCGCGCCGATGAAAGCCGCTTCGCCGATGCCAAGAGCTTCGCTGCCGACAAGGACCTGCTGGTGGGCGCCCAGGCCGGCACCACCAATTTCTACGTTGCCGTCTATTCGGTGCTCGATGGCGACGAGGCCAATCCGCGCATCAAGCTCTTCGATACGTTCGGCGCCTCCGTGCAGGCGCTCAAGTCGGGCGACGTCGATACCGTGCTCATGGACCAGAGCTCGGCTGCCGGCTATATCGGCGCCAATCCGGGCGCCTTCAAATCGCTCGACGAGGCGCTGGGCACCGAGAGCTTCGGCTTCATCCTTCAGAAGGGGTCGGACCTGCGCGAGCCGATCAATGCGGCGCTGGCCACGATCCTTGCCGACGGCACGCTCGACAAGCTCAAGCAGAAATGGTTCTACGAGTATAACGCCGCTCAATAAGCTGCGCGCGCCATTGGGGGCTCGCGGCATTTTCCCCCGCGAGTTCCCGTATCAAGCATGTCCCCTCCGCATCCCCCCAATCGCCGCCGTGAAATTCCCTGGTGGCTGCTGGCGATCGCTCTTCTCGGCATCCTGACCTTCTGGCAGATCGTGGCCGACGAGGGCATGCGCACCATCTTCAATGCGCTCTCGGCCGGCATCATCACCACGCTCTGGGTGACAGGCGTCGCCTTTATCCTCGCCTCGCTCCTCGGGCTTATCGTAGCCATGGCGCGGACATCGCGCTTCAGGGTGGCGCGGGAAGTGGCGACTTTCTATGTCGAGATCGTTCGGGGCGTACCGCTGCTCGTGGTGCTGTTCTACGTCGCCTTTGTCGGCGCGCCGGCAATGGTGGATGGCGCCAACTGGCTCCTTGCACCCTTCATCGAGCAGGGCTGGTTGCCCAAGGTCACGGTGCGCAATTTCGATTTCACCTGGCGCGCCATCGTGGCGCTGACGGTCTGCTACTCGGCCTTTCTCGCCGAAATCTTCCGCGCCGGCATCGAGTCGGTCGACCGTGGCCAGCACGAGGCGGCCTGGGCGCTCGGGCTCTCGCGCTGGCACACGTTCCGGTTCATCACCTTCCCGCAGGCCTTCCGCACGATCCTGCCGCCCTACGGCAATGACTTCGTGTCGATGATCAAGGATTCCGCCCTCGTCTCGGCCCTTGGCGTCCAGGACATCACGCAGTTGGGCAAGGTCTATTCCTCGAGTACGTTCAAGTTCTTCGAGACCTACAATATCGTGGCATTCCTCTATCTCACGATGACGATCTCACTCTCCCTGCTGGTACGGCTGGCCGAGCGCCGGCTCAAGCGGCAGGATCACGACAGGTAGTTTTTTGCCCAGCATGCTTGTGATGGGGCGCAGGCTGCACCACATCACGGCGCGTCACACCCTCCAAGCGGATTGGAACCAAGGCCGATGCTCAAGACCCTCGCCCGTTTCGCTCTCCCCGTCGTGCTCGTGGCCGCGCTTGCCGCGTGCTCGAAGCCCGACAACCAGCAGGCCGTCGGCAAGGTTGGTGTCGACTGGACCGGCAATGACATCGCCGTCGAGGCCGTCGCCGACCCGGAGGTCAAGGGTGTCGTGTGCCACGTGGCCTATTTCAGCCGCAGCCTCATCGACCGGCTGCAGCAGGGCAACTGGTTCGAGGATCCGTCCTATTCGGCGCTCGATTGCGCCGCCAGCGGCCCGATCACGGTCGGCAACATCGCCATGGGCGGCGGCGGCGAAGAGATCTTCAAGCAGAACCGCAGCCTCATCTGGAAGAGCCTGCGCGTCACCCGCATCTACGACGCAGCCAATAATTCCCTGGTCTATCTCGCCCATGCCCGCGAGCTGCAGCTCGGCTCGGGCAAGATGTCGCTATCGGTCATCCCGCTCAACGGCGAGAACGTGACGTGGACGAACGGAAAGCCGCCATCTGCGAACGGCAATGCAGTGGGCGGAAACACTGCTGGCACGAATACGACAACGACCGGCGGCCAGATCTAGGGGCCGCTCCTACCGCACCGTGTGCAGTCTCAGCACGATGTCCTGGTCGTAGTTTCCGAACCCCCGGCCGAAGATATTCACCCCGCCCGGATGTCTGGCATCTTCCTTGACGCCGATACGCAGGCGGATGGAATGGTGGGTCTGGACGTCGAGATCCTTGAGCGAAACAGGGGAAATCTTGACCCCGTCAACATAGGTGCCCGAATGGGTCACCTTCCAGCTCTTGAGCTTGCCGTATTGGCTGCCCTTGAGCTTCCACCAGTCGGGCGTATAGACACCTCGCTTGTCGCCAAAATCGCCCGGCGACGTCCAGGTGCCGACGTCCTTGCCGTTGATGGCGACGGTGATGTCGGACGGCCAGTTGGCCGCCGTACCGGGGACTTCCGAGGAGAGCTCCATCGAGAATTCGATGGCCTCGATCTCGTTCTGCGCCAGCTTGGCATTGTTGGGGAACTGGTACTCGACATAGCCGCGCGTGAACCAGATGAGCCCGGCCTTCATGCGCTCCGGATCCAGGAACGTGTCGGGCACGTCCAGCAGCCCGATTATGCCCTCGGTCGAGCAGAGCCCGCAGGGCGCGGAGACTTCGCAGCTCGTATAGAGCCCGAGCGGCATCGCCACTTCGATCGCGTTCGCCTTGGCGTGCTGGATGTCTTCCTTGAACATCACCAGCACTTCATCGAACGTCGAATGGCAGATCTTCTGGTTGCCCTTGCGCGCCTTCTGCGTCTCGGTGCGGATCAGCCCCGCCTCTTCCAGGATCTGGACATTGGAGGAGACCGTCGATTGCGGCAGCGAGAGCGCCTCGGCGATGTCGTTGACATTGAGCGGTCCGCGTACGTGCAGGAGCTTGAGGATCCGGACACGGACGGCCGAAGCCAGGCCGCGAAGGACATCCAGCCCCTCCTCGGGGTCGACCACCAGGAAATTGCGGCTCATGATTGCTCGTCTTGATGCGGCTTGGTGCAAACGAAGAAGGTGAGTGAGTGCTGTGTCTATCAGGTTATCGGATTTATTCAAACGCCCAGCGCCATCCCTTGCCGGGATGACGGCAATTGCGCGGGTCCGGAGCCTCTTGGAACGCCTTGGTCCGGCCGGCTGGCAAAAGACAAAAAGATTTCACTCCCTCAATCTACTAACGCGGGGTATCAAACCGATATCATTGGCTAAATGATCAGGCTGCGGCGCTCCGCGGTTCGAAAGGAAGAAACATGGCAATTCTGATTGGCGACGTCGCCCCGGATTTCGAAGCTGAAACCACCGAAGGCCACATTCGCTTTTACGATTACATCGACGGCCATTGGGCTGTGCTGTTCAGCCACCCGAAGAACTTCACGCCGGTCTGCACGACCGAGCTGGGCTATACCGCCAAGCTCAAGCCCGAATTCGACAAGCGCGGTGTAAAGGTCCTTGGCCTTTCGGTCGACAAGCTCCAGGACCATGCCGGCTGGGCCGCAGACATCAAGGAAACCCAGGGCACGGCCCTCAATTTCCCGCTGATCGCCGATACCGATGGCTCGATCGCCCGCAAATACGACATGATCCATCCCAATGCCGATAATTCGCTGACCGTGCGCTCGGTCTTCGTCATCGGGCCGGACAAGAAGGTCAAGCTCAAGATCGAGTATCCGGCCTCGACCGGCCGCAACTTCGATGAAGTGCTGCGCGTCATCGACAGCCTTCAGCTCACCGCGAAGCATTCGGTGGCCACCCCGGTCAACTGGAAGCAGGGCGAGGACGTCATCATCGCCTCCTCCGTCTCGGACGATGCCGCCAAGGAAAAGTTCCCGAACGGCTGGAAGGCCCCCAAGCCATACCTGCGCATCGTGCCCCAGCCGCGCGGCTGATCAGGCACGGGGTTTTCTCCTAACCCAGACTGCGGGGCGGCCCATCGCGGCCGCCCTTTGTTTTTGCCGCTTCAACGCTTTCTTGATGTCCCGCGCGTAAGACCGAAGCGTCTCGGGAAGGCCGGTTGGGGGCTTACGCAACGGCGCTTCGTCCGCTGCGCTCACCAAATCGCAATCTTATCCTCCTGCGGGACGACCGGTGCCAGAATGCACCGGCAGAAGCGACGCAAGAGAACGAGGCGAGGCATTGACCGAGAAGCAGGCAAACGCAGCCCGCATCAACTGGCTGATCCTCTTTGCAGCCTTTGCGGCTTCGGTCGTCGTGCTGCTTGCGCGCTATTTCATCAATGTCGAAACCTCGCCCCTCATCTCGGACACCGACGACGCCATGCGGCTCGTCGTGGTGCGCGACTTTCTCAACGGGCAGGGCTGGTTCGATAACGTCCAGCATCGGCTAAACACGCCTTTCGGCGCGGAAATCCACTGGTCGCGACTGATCGACCTACCCATTGCCGGCCTCGTGCTTCTGGCTCGCCCGTTTGCCGGCGCCTCGGCTGAAATGGTCGCTGCCTTCATCTGGCCGCTGATCCTCCTTTTTATCCTCCTCGCCGTCAGCGCCAAGCTCTGCGTCCGGTTGATCGGCCGCGACGGTACCCTGCCCGGCGTGCTGCTGCCGGTCTTCTCTCCCTCGATCCTTGCCGAATTCACCCCCGGGCGCGTCGACCATCACAATGTTCAGCTCATCCTTGCGCTGGTCACGGTCTATTGCACCATCGAGGCGCTCAAGCGCCCGGCCTTCGCCATAGGTGCCGGGATTGCCTGTGCCACGGCACTCGCCATCGGGACGGAATCGATCGCCACGGTCGCGGCCGCGATCATCGCCTTCGGCTTCATCTGGATCGCCAGCCCAGCGCGCGCTACGGCGCTGCGCGATTTCGGCCTCTCCTATGCCGGCGCCAGCCTCGTGCACCTGGCCATAGCGCAGCCGCCCTCGCGCTGGTTCGAGCCTGCCTGTGACGCGCTGTCCATCGTCTATGTCACGGCGGCCATCATCGTCGCGCTGGCCTTCGTGCTCCTGTCCTATGCTCCGGTGCGGGACAAGCCGGTCTGGCTGCGCCTCGTTCTCGGCGGCGGCGTCGGCCTCATTTCCCTGGCCGCCCTCGCCCTTCTCTTCCCCGAATGCCGCAACGGGCCCTATGGCCAGGTCGATCCGTGGCTCGTCGAACATTGGATCGACAACATCATCGAAGCACGTCCGGTCTGGGAGAGCCTGGTCGCCCTGCCCGCCTTCACCGTCGCCTCCCTGGTGCCGCCCATCGTTGGCCTCATCATCGTCGGCTACCACGTCATCAAGGTGCGCGACGGCCGCACGCCCGAATGGGCCATGCTCGGGCTTTTCCTGGCCCTCGCCTTCGTCGTGATGGTCGTGCAGGTCCGCGGCGCGCGAACCGCCGGAATCATCGCCATTCCGGCCGGGGCCTGGCTCATCGTCACGGCGCGTGAACACTATATCGCCAGGAGCCGTCCCTTCCAGGTCGCCGGCCTCATCGGCAGCTGGCTGCTCTTTGCCGGCGCAGCGATCTCGGTGGTCGTCCTCTTCGCGGGCACGCTGCTGCCGGGAGGCGGTGCGGCCGGCGGCGGCGAGCGGCGCGGCGACCGCGACGCCTGCCTGGTGCCGCAGGCCTTCGTTGATCTCGCTGGCCTGCCACCGGAGCGCATGATGACGCCCATAGACCTGGGCTCGCACATGCTGCTCTTCACGCCGCACTCAGTGGTGTCTGCGCCCTATCATCGCAATCAACGCGGGGTGCTCGACACCTTCCACTTCTTCAATTGGCCGATCGAGGACGCGCGCGCCATTCTCGAGGAGCGCGGCATATCGCTGGTGGTAACCTGTCCGGGCATGCCGGAAATGCGGGGGCAACCCGATGCGTCGCCTGATTCCTTCGTCCGCCTTGCCGAAAAGAACGCTCTGCCGTCATGGCTGCGCGAGGTGACGCTCCCCGGCGCCGCTCTCAGGACCTACGAGGTCCTGCCGCGATGAGTTCCGACAGGCCCAGCTCTGCCTGAAGTTTTCGCGTGAGTTTTGCCGCCACCAGCCGATGCGCCTCGACCACATAGGCTTCGAGGTCGCCATCGGAAAGCTCGGCGCCGGCAGCTACCCGTACCCAGCCACGCTTGGCGAAATAGGGTGCCTGTCCGACCCCATCGAGCTCGGTCAGCATGTCGAATGTGAATTCGGTGACCTTGAAGACCAGAGCCGGCCGGCCTTCCGGCTCTTCGAAGCCGAGGAGGGCGAAGACCTTCTCGCCCACCTTGGCCACGGAGGCATCGCCCCATTGCCGGACGATGCTGGTCGCGGGCAGGCCCGAAATGAAATCCTCGAACCCGGCCCGCAACCTTATGCTCACTGCGCCGCTGCCTCGGTCTTGAAGAGGCCGATCGGGCAGGACACGCCGGTCCCGGCAAGCCCGCAATATCCGTTCGGATTCTTGGCAAGGTATTGCTGGTGATAGGTCTCGGCGTAGAAGAACGGCTTGGCCGGGGCGATCTCGGTAGTGATCGCGCCAAGGCCGCGCGCCTTGAGCGCCGCCTGGAACGCATCGCGGCTGGCCGCGACGATCGCAGCCTGCTCGGGCGAAGTCGTATAGACCGCCGAACGGTACTGCGTACCCACGTCGTTCCCCTGGCGCATGCCCTGGGTCGGATCGTGCTCCTCCCAGAAGGACTTGAGCAGCGTCTCGAGCGGCAGAACCTTGGGGTCGAACACGACCTTGACGCTCTCGGTGTGCCCGGTCATGCCGGAGCAGACTTCCTCGTAGGTCGGGTTCGGCGTCTGTCCACCCTGGTAGCCGACTGCGGTAACGTAGACGCCGGGCAATTGCCAGAACAGCCGCTCCGCACCCCAGAAGCAGCCCATCCCGAAATAGATGGTCTCGCTTCCGTCCGGATAGGGTCCCTTCAGGGGATGGCCATTGACGAAATGCAGCTCGGCCACCGGCATTTCGCTCTGCCGGCCCGGCAGCGAATCAGCGGCGGACGGAATGGTCGACGGTTTGGTCTTGAAGAACATCGCAACTCCTTGCCGAAAGGGTCAGATCTCGTCGGTCCTGACATATTGGCGCGCATATCGCGAGCGGCCGAGGAAGGCCAGGATAATCGCAGGCACGCCAACGACCACGAAGCTGGGCACCGTCAGGAGGCTGGTCAGCATAGGCGTAAGCGCGGGGCCGAAAAAGCGCGTTTCGAGGAAAGCCTCGACCCATTCGAGGCTCCCCGCATTGAGCGACTGCCAGAGATCGCCGAGAGGCGTCATGACCAGCGCATTGGCTGCCAGGGACTTGGTGCCGTCTATGACGGCTAGGATCACGGCTATGCTCAATAGCCACGTTCCCAAGGTACGCAGGATGAGACGCATATTACCCTCTGCAGCCCGTGCCCCGCAGGATCGCTCCCTGCCCATCGACCGCGCCCCTTTCTTGCACGGCCGGACCGACATTCACAAGATAGGGCGGGGACATAGCAAAACAATGCTTATCAGCCGCTTGTGATCCCTTGCGGATGCGCTCGCGATGGGTATATTGCGCCCGCTTGCTGCCCAACGGGCCCTGCAACGCGGAGAGATGGCCGAGTGGTCGAAGGCGCACGCCTGGAAAGTGTGTAGGCGGGTAACCGTCTCGAGGGTTCGAATCCCTCTCTCTCCGCCAGTTACATTTTTTGATCTCGATTGATCGCGGCAACCTCCTGATACTGCTGGGTTTTTGACGTTCGGTGACGGCCATTCCGTCGAGCGTCGTATCCATGACTGTACCCAAGAATGTACCCAGACTCTCCGCCGAGAAGTCGACTCGCCATCTGACCCGACACGGGTCCGGATGGCGGTTTCAGGTCCGCGTCCCCGCCGATCTCAAGAAACATGTGCGAATCCTTTTTTTCCGGTGTTCAATCGGTGCACTGCCGATCCGCGAGGCGAACCGAAGGGCTCGACTGCTTGCGGCTGCGGCGGAGAGTGTTGCTAGTAAGGTGCGTAGCATGGCGGAAGAGATGCAGGTTGACGGTCACTCGATGTTTGACCTCACCCCCATGGCGATGGCGGAATGGACGGGGTTCTTTCGGGGGCTCGAAATGTCGCTGGTCATGGCGCCGAAATCCGAGCCGGTGCCTGAACCCTATATCGAGGGCTTGCGCGAGCTGATCCTGATCAACAAGGAGCAGCCGACATCGCGCTACCTGTCGGAAAACGCCGACCTTCTGCGGCAACGCGCCATAGACAAGATGCGCGGTCAGAACGAGACAGGCACCACGCAGTCCAACGCGGTGCCGTTGGTCACCGCCATGGAACGCCTGACGACGGCTCTGGAACGGCAGGCCAAGGTAATTGCCGCTACTGTCGATGCTGCTCCCGCCGCCGCTGCGGCCTCGGCGCCAACCTTCCTTGCTGCCGCTAAGACCTATATCGACACGCGGATTGCGGCCAATGGTGGCAAGGAGAGCGGTGACATTCATTCGATCCGTGGACGGGCCGAATTGTTCGCTACCCTGATCGGCGACAAGCCCATCAATGAGTATGCCGCTCCCGACCTGCAAGCCTATCTCAACAAGCTGCAATACTGGCCGCCTGAGCGCGATAACGTGGAGGCGTTCGAGGGCAAGACTGCTCTGGAAATTCTCGCCATGAACGAGAAGCACGACTATGGCGTGATGGCCCGCAACACGGTTACCGGCCACTACGTTGCTGACGTGAAAGCGATCATGTCGCTGGCCGCTTCCAATGCGAAGGTGACCGATCCCTTTGCCGGGGCGCGACTGTTTTACCCGACGATCTTCGCGGAGCCGAAGCGGCGCAAGGCCCCGGCCATCGGCAAGGTGGCGAAGGCGTTCCACCTCGGGGTGGAATCGGGCGAGTTGCACAAGGCGATGATCCTGCCGCTTGGCTTCTGGACCGGGCGGCGCATCGGGCTGCTGACGCGATTGCAGGGGCCGAATATCCGGCGCGTGGGCGACTATGTTGTGGCGAGCCTCGATCAGCATTTTCGTGGCGAAGATGGGGCGCTCGAAAACAATGGTTACAAGACCGCAGCGTCTCTCGACGGCTTCATCATGCACCGGTTCTTTGACGACATCGGCTTCGTTGATTGGGCCATGAAGCAGCCGGGCTTTATTTTCGAGCGGATGAACCAGTGCGACGATCCGGAGGACGCGATGCAGAAGGCCGCGAACAAGCTGCTCAAGGAAGCCGAGACGGGCGGTTCCTATCACGGTTTCCGGCACCAATGCACGACGCGGATGCGGGATGCTGGGGTGACCGAATATTCGCGCCGTGTGCAGGCCGGGCACTCAAGCCGCGACAGTCATGAGGACTATGGCGACCTCGTCGTCGATCCGACCGATGCGCCGCTGCTCGCCAACCTGCCATTCCCCGATGGATTCGACCCGAGCACCTTCATGGGGCTCGATTTCGTCGCTTTGGCGCGGGCCTGAGCGTGGTAACCGGCACTGGGCAGCAGCCCGCCCTCCATGACCAGTAAGCGGCACATCGTAGGTGGGAAGCCGCAGTCAAAAGTGGAGGCTTGATCGAGCATCCCTAAGGAAGGGGCGCAGGGAGTTCTGCTTCCTCGAACCATTCGTCTATCGAGGTAGACAGAGCGCAAGCCGGCCAGAAAAAGCGCGGCCCCACCAACAGCACGGTTACGGTCTGACCTCGGTATTCCGCAAAGGCCCCACCTCGCATCATGGATGTGTCAACCGGCAGGCTTCGGATGGTGCCGTAACTCTCGCCGTCAGGTGCCTCGAGCCATCGCCAAGGAATATTTGTGCCAGCTGAATTGTCCAGCAAAATCATCGATCTATCTTCTCGTTCCCGATAAACGAGGACGCCGTTGAAACGATCATAGTCAATGACGAGGACGTCGCGGTATTTGTCGGCCATGCCATCTGGCTCCTGCCAAAACACCGGAAGTTGGCCTTCTCGGCACGTAACAGTTCCATCATCCTCAACAGTGAGGGCGTGCGCTTGTGTAACCAACAACCCAACGATCACCGGAAACGCGCACCATCGATAGAGAAAGGAGAACCGGCCCCGCAATTGGTGACTTGTCATGCTGGTCGATGCTGGCATGAGCTACTTCCCGATCGACAGTGACAAAATACGATAGAATGCGTCGTAGGCTGGTTGCAGCTTTCCCGACCGAATCTCGGCACGGATGTCCCAACACGCCACGATCATGTTTATCTCATCGCGTCGCTCGGCTTCCCCCACACCCGAACGATCCATTTCATCATGAAGAATAGACACCCAGTCGGAGAGCGATTTGCTTCCGTTCCGGCCCAACAACTCTCGGTCCTTGGGATCGCTGGGCGCTTGTGTGTCATGGGTGGTAAGAGAGCGATAGAAGATGCCGCTCTGCGCAATCTTGAAAAGAGCCTCGCCTAAAACTCCCCGAGCCGTGGCATCGGACCACGAATACATTTGCAGGATTGTGAGGACCGCCATGTGCGCCATGCCACCATCGGACCTCCTGGTCTTGTCGGTTTCCTCTGCCTGTTTGCGTAACATCATCCGGCGTTCGGAATCGGACCAGCGCGTCTCAGAGAGTGGACCTAAGAGTTTGTATACAGTCCTCGCATAGACATATGCCGCCCCTGGGCAGGACGCCGCCAAATTCTCATAGGCTGGCCACAACCCTGCGGCGGCCAGAAACTCGCCTTCACGCTTCTTTCTGCCAAATCCAAACATGCGGTGGCCCCCTCCCTCATTCCACGGTCTCCGATTCTCCAACTCTGCGATTCAATTTACAAGTCCGCTGGTGCCCCCAGAATGCGATAGACGCTCGACCGGCTGATGCCGAGTTCCTCGGCGATCTTGCTGGGTTTGGTGCCCTTGGCGGCGAGTTCCTTCACCTTGCTGGAATGGCGCTGGGCGGTCTTCTGCCGCCCAGCATAGCGTCCTTCCCTCTTGGCCCTGACGATGCCTTCCCGCTGCCGCTCCAACATGATCTCGCGTTCAAATTGCGCGATGCTGCCAAGCAGATTCAGGAGCAATTGCCCCATGGGGGTACTGGTATCGATGGCTGGGTCGAGGATGCGCAGCGTGACGCCCTTGGCCTTGAGGTCGTCGGCAATGGCGACAAGGCCGGAGACGGAGCGGGCGAGCCGGTCAATCTTGGTGACGACAAAGACGTCACCGTCGCGGACATAGATCATGGCGGCGTCAAGCTGGGCACGCTCGGCAACGCTGCTCACCTGCTCCTGAAAAATCTTATCGACACCGATAGCGGTGAGTTCGCCAAGCTGAGCTTCCAGTCCCGCGACTTGGTCGCTGGTGGAGGTGCGGGCGTAACCGATGGTCTGGCCGGTGATGGTCTTGGTCATGATGAGAGTCCCACTAGGGTCTAGGCTTGCTGAGAAATCGGCGTGTTTTGTCCCACATGGTCTGGAATGGACCCGTGTGAGACGGTTGCGGTCGAGGGCGTGTTGTCGCCCACGGGCAGGGTCGTGTGAGACGTGGGATGGCGACGGGCGGCACTATCCTCAAGCACGCTCACCCAGATATTGACGCCTTCGGTGTCCACCCGCATGTGCCGATGGTTGGCGGCGACATATTCTACAGTGCCCGCAACAAGCTCGGCTCCATGCGTCCAGGTCCAGTCCCCCTTGAGGATTTCGATTTGGTCCTGAGCCAATCTCTTGGCGATAGGATCGGGCATGCGCTGCTGGGCATGAATGAGTTCCGCAATCTCGGCGGCGAGTTCGGTGGAATATTCAGGGGCCTCATTGGTCTGCTCCAGAGCCCACCACCGCGACCGAAGCCACCCCTCACGTCTGAAGGTCTCGACATGGGTGAGGAACGTGCCCGTCAGGTTGAGGTCGAGCAGCTTGGTCCATACCGTTGCTGGAATCGTGCCAAGGCGGGAAGTCTCATCGAAGGTGGGGCCGGGATCGGTCCCCGGCTCGATACCGAGCTTCTTCGCCATGCTGGCCGTGATGACACCCGACTTCTGGCCACGAACGGCCTCAACGAACTCGCGGAAATACCCCTGCATCTCGACATCGCCATTTGCTGCAAGCTCGGCAATATCGAAAGGGCTGAGGCTTGTGTCGTCGTCCATCGCGTCGGCGAGCTTGCCGGTGACTTCGGCGCGCCTATGATGATGGGCGGGATATGCGTTCGGCTTGGCGTCGAGGATGGTGGCCGATTGCTGGGTCTTGGCGGCGCGATAGCCCAGTGCCGCCAGCTTGGCGATATAGCTGTCGAGCAACATGGACGCACCGGCCTTCAGGGCCTCCATATCATCGGTGAGGCACGCGATACTGACATGCAGGTGCGGATGCCACCCACCACGCCGGCTGAGCCGCACATGGGTATCGGTCATCGCCCCAACCACCTGCATCAATGGGGCGATTTCGTCATTCCAGAGCCTGTCGCCCCGCGACCGCGTTGCAGCCGATTTGAGGGCTTTCATCAGCACACCAAGCCTGTCATCGCGGGCGTGTTCGATAGTGAGGACGAACGTGACCACCTTGCCACCCCGCGCCGTGGTGGCCTCGTGAACGAGTCGGTAACGTCGGGCTCGCAAGGCCGCGACATGCCGGGCACAGAGGGGGCACGCTTCTCCATTCCCGCAGCGGAAGATGCCTGTCACCGATGCTCGTTCCGTGCCGTTCGCCCGTTCGATGAGATGCACCGACACAGCCTTCTTCCGCGCATGACCGCAGGCACACACCGCTGGTCCCTTCCCCTTGCTGGGCGACAACATGGTCTGGATGGGCCGGAGCAGGTGCCGATAGTCGTGTTGTGTCGGCGGCTTCGGTTCCTTCTGGATATGGACGACCTCCTTGAGGAACCTAAGAGAGTGATCCTCCGTGCCAATCCCGCAGGCCATGGCGGGCACCCCAGCCACGGTGCTGGGCGGGATGCTACCGACGCCTTGTGCGGCGTTCTCTTGAACGGGCTGGGAGGGCTGTTGCCGGGCATCGTCCGTACCAAAATCCGAACTGACGGCAGGCCGGGCAGGCTCAGAAATTGCCGTGGCTGCCTCGGCTGCCTTGTCGGCTTCGAGAAATTCGATGAGGTCGGTCTGCACCATGCGAGGGCGACGGGGCCGTTTCGTCTTCGTTGGCACCGGCATGTCATCGGAAGCCGCTGGGGCACGCGGAGGGTTCCTCTGGGCCGGTGGCAGG
This sequence comes from Paradevosia shaoguanensis, assembly GCF_016801025.1. Classification (GTDB taxonomy): domain Bacteria; phylum Pseudomonadota; class Alphaproteobacteria; order Rhizobiales; family Devosiaceae; genus Paradevosia; species Paradevosia shaoguanensis. The sequence goes on from NZ_CP068983.1 coordinate 1,213,319, forward strand.
CCCTGAGCGAGATTATACTCATCGATGAGGTCTTCGAGATCGATCATGCCCATGGTTCATCTCCACGGCAACGGGGAAGCCGTCGCTGCGGGAAATGATCAGGGTGGAGAAAGAAAGTGTACAGATACAGCGGGTTAGCCGGTTTCGCGTGCGCCGACAAAGGGGGTAGGGCAGGTAGCGCGAAACCATAGCTGAGAGGCGACAGGTTGCCTTTTGAGGCACCTTCCCGATGGGTGTCTGTGTCCCCCTAGCACCCCCCAAAAAACGACCCGCGTAGAGGTAGGTTCTGGACCTCACACGGCCATAGCCCATGGGGCATAAGTGTGTCGGTACGGCAACAGTGACGGAAGGAATCCGTACAGGCACCATGCTGAAGTGCATATCCGACCGTCGGCAACCCACGGATATGGACTCCAGCGGGGGCGTAGCCGCCGCCGCTACCAGCGAATCGATCCAGCAGGCGATGGGGTGAGACTGCTATCCGAAATCAAGCGGAATACCCCACTGGTTCACGGCCCACGGGTTGCGTGGGCCTTTGCGTTTCCGCTCGACCTTGGCGCCAGCCCACGCCACAAAGGCCGGGCCGCAATAGACAAAGCGGGGGTAAGCCTGCGTCATGCGTTGGGCCGCAATGATCTCGGCCAGTGCCGCCATTCCCGCCCGCCGCTGTGTTTCCATTTCGCCCATACGCGCCACGCGTTCGGCACTCTCGGCCTTCTCCACCCGCGCCAGATTCGCCTCCCCGCCCATGACGGCGTGCTCGGCGGCAATCAGGTCGTCGCGGGCGATAGCGACAGCACGCTCCAACATGACCACACCCGGCTTCGGGGGCTGACGGCCCAGCAGTCGGTCGGCAAGGCTCCTGTGAGGCTCGGGAACCGCTGCAAGCTGCTCCTGTGCTGCCCTATAGGTCTTCAGCGCCTCGGCATGCCGGGCACTGGTCGCATCACGATATTGTCGGGCAGTATGCAGGCGGGACGACACCGCCGTTTCCGGCCTCGCTTCGGCGGCGGCGATCCGTGCCCGTGCCTGCGTTTCCAGTGCCGCGAGGTGCTGCCCCGTACGCTGTTCCTGCGATTGCCCTATGCCGGATTTCGCCAGTACCATGAGGGCCGTTGCCGCCTTACCGATGGCCTCGCTTAGTCCGCGTCCAGCATCCGGCGCAGGACGTGTGCGATCCCCGGTTCCTCCAAGCGCTGATGCAGGGCTTCGAGGGATTGCCGGTTCTGCTCCACTCCGGTGACGATCATCTGAAGCAGCCGGATCATCGTGTCGAGGACCGACGCCTCCTCGCCCGACATCGGCAGTGCTGTGGTCTTCGCCAATTGCAATATCGTGCCCAGATCGCGCTTGAGAATGGTCGTGTCCTGCAAAATCAACTGGGCGAGGTTGGGTGTGGTCGGTGGGTTGGTGGTGGTCATGGCGTTTCCTTTCGAGAAGCGTGTTGAGTTCGGCGCGACGAACGTCGGCAAGGCGGTTGGCGGCACCGAGGACGACGCCGCCAGCAATAGTGCGGATGACGACGACGCCGGCCTTGTCGCCTGCCGCCAGTTCCAGCCCGTGGCCGCCCAGGCGGCTGCGGAAGTCATCAGCATTGGTGCTGGCCGCCCATGCGGCTCGGACATGCTGCCGAGCCTGCGCCAGATCGACCCCAGCCCTCTTGGCCGCCTGATGCGCCGACGAAGAGAATGCCTCCACCGGCTTCGGTCCTTTCCCCAGCACCGTATCGAGGCGGTCGGCCAGATCGCCCCTGCCTTCGGCCCGCAAGGCCGACAGAACGGCCAGATCATGCGCACCCGGCACCACGGGATGCCCGAATAGAAGCTCAAGCTGGCGGGCAATCTTCTCATGGCGAGCGTGGTCGTGGCGGCTGGACAGAACCCGTCCGCTGACGGCATGGGTTTCCGGCACGACAAGATGCCAATGCCGGTCGCTGGCACCGGCAACGGCTCGCGCCTTGGCATGTTCCACGATCAACGCGTCAGCGACATCGAAGCGGAATTCCTCGGCCAGCATTGATGCGGCCTCATGAAACTGCTCTCGGGTCATCTCGACGGCAGGGGCGAGAATCCAGTGCCTGACCGAGTAGGTGCGGCTGAACGCCTTGGCGTCCTTCACCGCGTCCTCGACATCGCCAACATGGCCCCGAATGACGGTGATGGATTCGTTGTCGTCGCCATCGAGGAGATGGCGCAGCAGCGGCCCCGCGCCTGCCGAAGTCCGAACCCGTGTGGACTTGATCAGCACCACTATCAGCGTCCCAGTGCGGTTTGAGCATCCTTGCGGGCCATCGACAGGTCCGCAAGGGCGTCTGCGGCCACAGAACCGGAAAGCGCCGCATTGACGCGGGCCTCGATGGCCGAAATGCGCTTGCGCAAGGCCACGACCTCAAGCATCTGCGTCTCGTTCAATGGCTCACGCATGCCGGTCATGGCGCGGATACCACGACGAACAATGGTCGAAACGGGAACGCCCTGCGCCTTGGCGTAGTCGTGGAGAACGGCCTTTTCCCTATCGGGAAGGCGAAGTTCAAGACGGCGGTTACAATCCATCACGATCACCTCTTCGGGGGTGCACGGGGGCCTGCCCCCTGCCTGCTGTCGTCCGTAAGGGCGACATGGCTGGCCCCCTATGAGCCAGCACCTTCCACAAGGTCTGATGGATATTCCTCAATTGCAACAATGCCGTACGGACAAAAGAGACATGTGCGCCAGCACGCTCTTCGGCAGACCATTCCTGCCGGCGGGCCAACGGGCCGAAGACGCCACATATCGGAGGCTCGATGGCCCGCCCGCAGCGAAAGCTGCGGATAGCTTCAACAGGCCGATGGACGAAATGTACCCATGGATGTACCCAGAAAGGGCAATGAAACCGGGCTTTCCCCGAACGCCCAGAAAACTCCTGTACCCAGGACGCCCCGGCTGAGAGTCCCTCTCTCTCCGCCATTCCTAAGCCATTGAAATTGCTGGACAGGAATTCCGCCACGCCCGGTTGCACTCCGGAAGGTGTACCGGTTGCACGCAAAGGCCAGCCCGGGCCTTAGATCCATCTGCCTGCAAATCTACGCAAAGATTCGGCTCTTTCGAAGAAGCGTATCAGCGGAAACCCCGCCGACGTCGACTTGCTTGCACTAGAGCATCGAAGCAGGAACCGGCGCCACAGCCGCCTTTGCCCGTGTGTCACGGTCACGGCTGCCTGCGAACACTAAAGCGAAAAATCTCTTCAGTGGGCTCGACCCCAAGGCCGGCGCCGGTTGGCACCAGATAGGCGCCGTTGGCGCAGGACATGTCGCCTTCCACATGGGCCAGGTTGCGGTCGAAAATGGAGTGTTGGTATTCGTGATAGGGTACGTTCTGCAACGTGGATGCCACTTGCAGGCTGGCCGCCATGAAGATGCCGATGCTGATCGAAGCATGGGGGATGACGTTCATGTGGAAGGCCTGCGCCATGCGGCCGATCTGCACGAACTCGGTGATCCCGGTGTGACCGATCTCGGGCTGGACGATGCTCATGGCACGGGCCTCGAAGCGCGGCCGGAATTCGTATGTGGTACGCAGTTCCTCGCCCAGTGCCAGCGGCACGCCGATACCCTGGGCGACGCGAACCTGACCCTCGAGGTTTTCCGGCTGCACCGGAGCCTCGGCAAAGTAGAGGTTGTGTGCTTCCAGACGACGGATCAGGCGGATGGCTTCGGCCGCCTCGAATTTCCAGTGCAGGTCGACCATGATGTCGATATCGGGCCCGAGCGCCTCGCGCAGCGCCGCCATTTCGGCAACGATGCCCTCGTCGGAAACCGCTGCCGCGAACTTGATGCCCTTGTAGCCTTTGGCAACCCAGTCGAGCGCCAGATCGCAGCGCTCCTTGATCGTGGCGCGGGGCAAGCCGGAGACATAGGCCGGAATGGTGTCGTGGCGACGCCCGCCCAGCAGGGTGGCGATCGGCAGGTTCAGCACCTTGCCGGTGAGATCGTACAAGGCGATGTCGACGCCGGCCAACGCATCCAGATAATAGCCGCCGAAGAACCCGCGAACACGCATCAGGTCGTAGAGATCTTCGTGGATCACCACGGCATCGGCGGGATCGCGGCCGATGATTACCGGCCCCAGCACGTCGTCGATGATCGCCTTGGTCGCCTCGGGCGCGACAATGCCATAGCACTCGCCCCAGCCGACCTTGCCGCTTTCGCCGGTGACCTTGACCAGCAGCGTCATGTCGGTGGACGGATAGATGGTGCGGTTGCCCTTGCGCACCAGATAGCCGCGCTCATTGATCGCCTCGCCGGCCTTGAGCGGCCCCAGATAGGGCACCTCGCGCGGGATCGAGATGATGAAGGTTTCAACCTTTACAATGGCATCGACGATATTGGGCATCAGACCGGCCTGTGACTGGAATATGGCAGGTCGGCGTCGGCCAGCAACAAGGCCAGTTCAGCGCGATCGCCTTCATCGAATTTCGGCCCCTTGCCGCGCACGAACGTGTGCTTGATGACGCCTCGGCGCCGCAGCACTTCCTTGGTCATGTGCATGCGGAAAATGGCCTGGAAGTTCAGCAGCGGCAGCGAGACATTGTAGAGCTTTCGCGTGGTGGCGACGTCGCCGGCCTGCCAGGCATGGATCATCTGGGCATGGATATCGGCCAGTTCGGACGCCGGCATGGTGCCCGCGGCACCGCGCGCCAGTTCGTCGGTGACATAGCGCCCGCCGGCCCCGCCGAAAATGGCATCGACCGCGCCATCGGCAGCGGCCTTGATGCGCGTCAGGTGCTGGCCGCAGGGAGCCGTCTCTTCCTTGACATAGCGGATTTCCGGCACGGCTTTGGCCACCGCGGCGACTTCTTCCGGCGTCAGCCCGGCCCCGATCGGCTTGGGCTGGTTCTGGAGCATGATGGGCACCCCTGCCCCGGCGGCCACGGCTTTGAAATAGGCGATCTGGCCCTCGATATCATTGCCGATACCGAAAGGCGCGATCACCATGGCCGCCGCGGCGCCGATCTCGGCGCCCTGGGCGATATGGCTGGCGGCTACCGCGGGATCGGGATCGCTGGCGCCGACAATGATGGGGACACGGCCATCGATGCGCTCGGCCAGCAATTTGACCTGGCTGCGCCGTTCCTCGGGCGTCAGCGTATCCACCTCGCTGGCGACGCCGGGATAGACCACGCCGTCGACCTGGCTTTCGAGGACGAAGTCGATCACCGCCAGAAAGTCGGCCTGGTCGATGGCACCGTCATCGCGGAACATGGTGGGTAGCACGGGAAACGCGCCGGCGAGGGGTTTGGTCATTTTACGGCTCCGGCAGTGACGCCCTGGATGAAATAGCGCTGAAGGAACATGAAGGCGATGACGATGGGCAGCGACACCATCAATGATGCGGCCATGGCTCCGCCCCAGTCGGCATTGGTTTCGTTGAGATAGGTGAGCAGCAGGCCGGGCCCGATGGTCCGCTTGTCGTCCGACACGATGATGGTCATGGAATAGAGCAGGTCGTTCCAGCTCCACATGAAGGAATAGAGGAAGACCGTCACGATGGGCGGGATCGAGATCGGCATGATGATGGTGTGGAAGATGCGCAGGTCGCTGGCGCCATCGGCGCGCGCAGCGTCGATCAACTCGTCCGGCACTTGCGTGAAGTAGCTGTAGAGCATGTAGGTCGCCACCGGCAGCGCGAAGACGATATAGCTCAGGATGAGGCCCGGCCGCGTATCCAGCAGCCCCAGATTGCTCATCGTCGGATAGAGGCTGATGAGCAGCAGGCCGAATGGAAACATCTGCGCGCTCAGCATGAACAGCATGACCGGCTGACGACCGAAATAGCGATATTTCGCAAAGCTGTAGCCGGCATAGAGCGCCAGGAGCGTGTTGATGGTGGCGCTCGATCCTGACGTGATCAGGCTGTTGGCCAGATAGGTCAGCAGCTTGCTCTCGGCGATGGCCGACCAGTAATGGGCAAGCGTAAACTCCTGCGGGAACCAGGTCGGGATGACCCGATAGAGTTCGGCATTGCCTTTGAGCGAGGACGTGACCATCCAGTAGATGGGAAAGAAAAGGTAGAAGCCGATCAGCAGGAGCGTGAGGCCGAAGACGATCTTGGCGGTACGGCTGGACAGGTCGAACATCTCAGCGCCCCTTCACCAGTAGTCGCAGATAGAAATAGGCGGGCGGCAACAGGGTCACGACCCACAGCACGCCGATGGCCGAGGCCATGCCTATGTCCCATTGCTCAAAAGCCTTGCGATAGACTTCGATCGACAGCACCGCCGTGGCGCGCACGGGTCCGCCGCCGGTCAGGGCATAGATGGTGTCGAAGTCCTGCAGGCCGCCGATGACACCCAGCACGACCACCACGATCAGCACCGGCCGCAGGTGCGGCAGTATGTGATCGCGCAGGATGGCAAAGTTGTTGGCGCCATCGACGCGCGCGGCATCGAGCTGCTCGCCATCGACATTCTGCAGCCCGGCAAGGAAGAACGCCATGAACAGCGGGATCGAGCGCCAGATGCGTGTCAGCACCACCGCCACCATCGCGCCTTCGGGCGTCGACAGCCAGGCCTGCGGCACATCGATCAGCCCCAATTCCAGCAGCATGCCATTGATGACGCCGAAGCGGCTGTTGAAAATCCAGGCCCAGATAAAGGCGCTGACCGTGCTCGGCACCACCCAGGGCAGCAGCGTCAGCGCACGAATGGCGCCACGGCCACGAAACGGCTGGTTGAGGATCAGCGCCCAGCCCAGCCCCAGCACCAGCGTACCCGCGGTGGCGGTGCCGACATAGATCGCCGTCAGCAGGAAGGACTGCCAGGTGTCGGGATTGCTCAGAACTTCCCTGAAGTTGTCCAGCCCGACAAAGATGGGTTCGATCGTCTGCAGCGTGTCCTCGAACATCGAGAGGCCGAGCGCCTGCGCAAACGGATAGAGGATAATCAGCACGAAGGCGGTGGCCGCGGGCAGCAGCATCAGCATGCCGATACGGCGCTGCGCAGCCTGCAGCCCGCCACGCCGCGCATGGGGGGAAACCGGATAATCAAGGCGGCGACCGCCGGGCGGCGCGAGATCGGTCATCGTCACTTCTCTTGTGTGTCGGGAAAGATGAGCGGGCGCCGCACGTGTCGGGCGCCCGCTCCGGATCTGCTTACTGCGCGAAACCGGCCTTGGTCATCGAGGCAGCCATGCGCTGGCTCATCGAGGTGATGGCCTCATCGGGAGTCTTCTGGCCCAGCAGGGCAGCCTGCACCTCTTCGGCCAGGATTTCGGTCAGTTCGCCGCCATTGCTCCAGGTGCCAACCTCGTTGACCTGGGGATGGGCATTGTTCTGCGCCCAGGCGGTGAGATAGGCGTCATCGGCAACCACGGGGTTGGCGCGGGCCGAAATCGTGCCCGGCAGGGCGCTCTGTTCCACCGGGAACTGGGTTTGCACCGCATCGTCGCCAAGATACTTGACGAACTGCATGTTGGGATCCTTCTCGGTCGGCGGATTGCTCTGCGCGAACGAGATGATCAGGTGGGCCCACTGGATCGACACGGCCTCGTCACCCTCATGCACGACCGGAACCTGCATCGGCTTGACGTTGACGTCGAAGGCCTTGTCCTGGCCCGAGAAGCTGCGCAGGAAGGCACGCGATTGCGGCGCATCGAGATAGAAGGCGGCCGCGCTCTGGCCCACCAGGCGGCGGGCATCGGGACGGCCGATCTCGGGAGCAACCAGGCGCTCGTTCATCAGGTCGACGAGGAAGGTCAGGGCCTGACGGCTGGCATCACTGTCCACCACGACCTTCCCGCTCGGCTCGATCACGTGGCCGCCGAAATTGTAAGCCCACATCAGGAAGTCGACGAGGATGTCGCTATTGTTCTTGGTGGCCATGGCATAGGGCACCGAATTGGGCACAGTGTCACGGACCTTGATCAGGTCGGCCTTGAACTCTTCGACGGTCTTGGGCAGCTCGGTGATGCCGGCCTGGGTCAGCACCGCCTGGTTGGCCACCATGCCGATCGAGCCGGACATCAGCGGCAGCGCATATTGCTTGCCATTGAACTGGCCCATGGCGAGAGCTTCGGGCGCATAGGTCTGGGCGAGGTAATCCTTGCCGAACACCTCGTTGTAGTCGACGAGGCCCGGCAGCGTGCTGAACATGGGCAGCCAGCGTTCGGAAATCTGCGCGACATCGGGCAGCGTCTTGGAGCGGGCGCGCAGGAACATGGTCTTCTGCATGTCGCCGAAGGCGGTGCCGATAGGCTCGACCGTCAGACCGGTCTTGGTGGTGAAGCCGTCGATAATGCGATCGACGGAGGGCTTAGCCGAGTCTTCAGCGTAGCTGTAGCCCATCCAGCTCAGATCGGCGGCCTGTGCGGCCCCGACGGTGAAGATGCCTGCTGCCAGGGCAGTGGCCATCAGCTTGGTAATCTTCGTCACATTGTCCTCCCTTTATGGAACTGTGTTTCAAAGCAAAAAAGTCGAAGTACCGGCATTCCCCAGCGGGAAATGCCTAGATGACCCCTCCATCGACGATGAAGGTCTGCCCCGTGACCAGCCGCGAGTCGTCAGCGGCCAGGAACAGCGCCATGCGGGCGATGTCAGGGGGAAGCAGGTGCTCCTTGAGGCATTGGCTCTCAAGGTATTCGCGGAACTTGCCTTGGTAGATGGCCTTGGCGCGCACCACCTGCCGCTCGGTCAGAACCCAGCCCGGCGCGATGGAATTGACCCGGATGTTGCGCTCACCGACCTCACGCGCCAGCGACTTGGTCATACCCATCACCGCCGATTTAGCGGTGGTGTAGAAGATCAGGCCCGCCGCACCCTTCATCCAGGAGATCGAGCCCATATTGATGATGGCCCCGCCCCCGGCAGCCGCCATGCCCGGCAGCACCGCCTGCGCGGCGAAAAACTGGTGTCGTAAATTGGTCGCCTGCCGCTCGTCCCAATATTGGGGCGTCACGTCTTCGATCGGCATGCGGTCGTCGTTGCCGGCATTGTTGACCAGCACCTGGAAGGGGCCGGTTCGATCGGCGAGGCGCGTAATGGCGGTCCGCAGGGCGTCAATGTCGCGCAGGTCGGCGACTTCGTAGTACGGCCGCGTCCCGGTGGTCTTCTCGACGGCTTCGGCATGGGCCGCGGCGACCTCGCCGTTCAGCTCGATGAAGCCGACCTTGCAGCCCTGCCCGACGAAATGCTCCACCAGCGAGGCACCGATGCCCGAGCCGCCGCCGGTAATCAGCACGCTCTTGCCCGCAAGGCTGGGATAGCGCGCCGTCGCGACTTCGACCTTGGCGATCAGTTCGGGATGAATGGTCATAGTGCCTCCAGCGCCACTGCGCGGGCCGAAGCGATGGAACGGCCATCGGCGGCGAAGACGTGGATCATCTCGGGATCGAAGGCGATGCCGATGGGCTGGTTGCGCGTCACGGCACGTTCGCCCGACAGCCGAACGACCAGCATGTCCTCACTGCCGGCCAGCACAACATAGGCATAGGTATCGCTGCCCAGGTGCTCGGTCATGCTGACCACGCCGGTCAGGGCATGCGGCTGGGTGAGATCGACCAGTTGGAGATGCTCGGGCCGGATACCGATCTCCGTCGGCGCAGCCGAAAGACCCGCGGGGACAGTCACCTCCCCTCCCGCAACGGCAAACCGGTGTTCGCCCACCGCCCCACCGAGCGTCAGGAAGTTCATCCTGGGCGAACCGATGAAGCCGGCGACGAAGCGGTTCTGTGGCGTATTGTAGAGATCGAGAGGCGAGCCGACCTGCTCGACGCGGCCGCCATTAAGCACGACAATCTTGTCGGCCAGCGTCATCGCCTCGATCTGGTCATGGGTGACATAGACCATGGTGGTGCCCAGCCGCTCTTTCATGCGCGCGATCTCGATGCGCATTTCCACGCGCAACGAGGCATCGAGGTTGGACAGCGGCTCATCGAACAGGAAAATGCGCGGCTCACGCACGATGGCGCGGCCGATGGCGACGCGCTGACGCTGCCCACCCGAGAGCTGGCGCGGCTTGCGGTCGAGATAGTTTTCGATACGCAGCACCTTGGCGGCCTTCTCGACGCGCTTGTTGATTTCGTCCTTGCTGGTGCCGGCCAGGCGCAGCGCATAGCCCATATTGTCGGCCACCGACATATGCGGATAGAGCGCGTAGCTCTGGAACACCATGGCAATGCCGCGTTTGGCCGGAGGCACGTCGTTGACGATCTCGCCCTCGATGGCCATCTGCCCGACAGAGATCTCGTCCAGCCCGCAGATCAGGCGCAGCAGGGTGGACTTGCCGCAGCCGGAGGGGCCGACAAAGGCGACGAATTCACCATCCTCGACGGTAAGATCGATGCCCTTGAGGACTTCGGTGGCGCCGAATGACTTTTTGATGCCGCTGAGTTCGAGCTTGGCCATAATGGTCTTTCAATCAGCCGGCAAACATGGGGTCAGCCAGACCCTTGATGCCGGTATCGATGGCGAAGACGCTGCCGGAAAGCGGCGCGTCGGCGAGTTGGGCGGCCGAGAGGCGGATGCGGGCCGTCGTGACGAACAGGGTCTGCATATCGGGGCCGCCGAAGACACAGGAGGTGGGACGCGGTACCGGCAGGTTGATGACGCGCTCGACCTTGCCCTCGGGATCGTAGCGGGTGACGCACCAGCCATCCCAATGAGCGACCCAGACAAAACCTTCGGCATCCACGGTCAGCCCGTCCGGCTTGCCTTCGGAGGCGGGCACGGCAACGAAGGTCCGGCGATTGGCAATGGCGCCCGCTTCAAGGTCGAAGTCATAGGCATAGATCACCTGCTTGGCCGTATCGGCAAAGTAGAAGGTCTTGTCGTCCGGGCTCCAGCCCAGACCGTTGGCAACGTGGAAACCGCGATCCATTTCATAGGTTCGCCCGTCAGGATCGAGGCGCCACAGCCGCCCCTGATCGGGCGAAGTATCGATGGCCAGCGAGCCGGCCCAGAGCCGCCCCTTGCGGTCGCATTTGCCGTCGTTGAAGCGATTGCCCGGGCGGTCGGCCTCGGGCCGTGCAATGGTGGTGATGCTGCCGCTGGCCAGGTCCAGCCCGCGAATTTCGCCGTGCATGGCGGTTACGAACCCACCGCGCGTGCGGGGGATGATGAAGCCAACCAGCTCGGGCACCGGCAAGCTGGTATAGGTGCCCTGGACGGGATCGCCGGTATGCACGGCCGGCGCCAGAATATCGACGAAATAGAGCTTGCCGTCGCGCTGGGACCAATGCGGCCCCTCGCCCAGGAAGGTGCTCGCCGGGATCACGCAGCGCACGTCGGCTCGATCGACGCCCAGCGGGCGGGGCTGGATGCCAAGCGACATGGCGAACTCTCCGAAATTGCCGGATGTGCGGCGTGCTGCTTCAATGACTTCGCGCCCGAGCGCATGCAGGCGCTCAGCCGGCAGACGGAAGGACGGACCGATAATGCCGATGGCCCCGATGGGCTCGCCGCGATGGTTGAGGACGGGCGCGGCCACCGACGAGATCCCGATATTCTGCTCGTCGATGGAGACGGCATAGCCGCGCGCCTTCGTCAGATCGAGCTGGCGGATCAGCTCGTCAAAGTCCGTCGTCGTATGGGGCGTCAGGGCTTCAAGCGGGGTGTCGACCAGCAAGGCGCGCCTTTTTTCCAGCGACATATGGGCCAGAATGGCCTTGCCCAGACCGCTGGCATAGGCGCTTGCGCGGCTGCCGACGCCATTGTTGAGCCGCAGCGGCTGCGGGACTTCCCGCTGGTCGATATAAAGGACGCTGCCGCCATCCATCACGCCGAGCCGGATAGCCTCGCCGGTGAGGTCGCGCAGGCGCTCCAGTTCCGGCTCGGCTGCGCCGCGCAGGTCGAAATCGTCCCAGACCTTATGCGCCCATTGGAAGAGGCGCGTGGCCAGCCGATAGGTCTGGTTACGCGGGTCGAACCCCAGCAGCCGCTCTTCGACCAGCGCCTGCAGCAGCCGATGCAGCGTGCCCTTGGGCATGCCGGTCTGATCCAGCAATTCGGTAAAGCGCAGTCCGGCCGGCGTTGACGCCACGATGTCGAGAATCTGGATGCCGCGCGTCAAAGCCTGCACGCCGGGGGTCGAAGGGCTCTCCACCTCGACCTCCTTGTCCGGCACGATCGTGCTCGACTGGGGCTTGCTCATACTCTCTCCCGCCGCCGGTATTGCCCGGCTGATCGACCCAGGGCTCGTTGGCCGTGTTGCCAATCGCATATCTTGGAACTAAGTTCCATGTCAACACGCCAGGCGCGAACGGTCTCGTGCAGGAGGAAAAGTGCGCATCACCAAAGTTGACCATTGGCTGGTCAGAATGCCGTTTACCGAAGACATCTTGTGGGGTTCTGGGCGGCGCATCGGCACCACGAGGCTGGTCTGCCGTATCGAGACCGATGCCGGAATCATCGGCTGGGGCGAGACCATTTCGCTCATCGCCAACGTGCCGGCGGTCTTTGCCGACATCGTCGCGCCGCTGGCCATCGGCTATCAGGTGTCCGATGTGGAGCGCCTGCACCGCCACGTGCTGGGCGCTGGCTTCTATCACCACAAGCGCGCCGCCGTAATGGCGATCGCCGCGCTGGAAATGGCCATGTGGGACGCGTTGGGCAAGCAGGCCAAACTGCCACTTTATGCGCTCTGGGGTGGCAAGTGGCGCCAGGACGTGGAAGCGGCCGCCTATCTGTTCACCAACGAACCCAAGGGCCTGACCGAGCGCCTCCAGCGCTTTCTCGATCGCGGCTACGAGACGTTCAAGGTCAAAATCGGCTTTGACGAACGCACCGACATCACCCTCGCCGAAGCGGCTCGCGAGGTTATCGGCTCGCACCCGCTGCGCCTCGACGTCAACGGCGCCTGGCACCCCGGCACCGCCAAGCGGCAGCTGGAAAAGCTACGCCCGTTCGACCCCGCCTATGTCGAGCAACCCCTTGAGCTTGATGATCTGGCCGGGCACGCCGCACTCGTCGCCAACTCACCCGTTCCGATCGCCCTCGACGAAAGCGCCTATACCCTGGCCGATGTCGGCAACATCGTTCGCGCCAGCGCCGCCGACGTCGTCTTGCTTGATCCGCATGAAGCCGGCGGGCTGTGGCAGACCATCAAGGCCGCCGCGATCTGCGAAGCCGTCGGCATTCCGGTGACCCTGCATTCCGGCGCCGAGCTAGCCTTGTCGCAATCGGCCTATATTCACCTGGCGGCGTCCATTCCCAACCTTTCGCTCGCCATCGATACGGAGCGCGCCTATCTCGGCGGCGATATCAGCCCCAATTCCCCCATCCTGACCGATGGCCGCTTTGCCATCCCCGAGGAACCCGGCCTGGGCGTCGACGTCGATGTCGACACCCTTGAGCGCTACACCGTCGACGGCATCGCCGGGGCCTATCTCGATACCTCCCGCAAGGACTGGTTCCCTACCAAACCCGCCTACTGAGGCCCTATATGTACATTGCGATCGAGTGGACCTCGTCAGCGTTTCACGCCTGGCTCATGCAAGCGAACGGCGCTGTCGCGGCCGAACACCAGAGCCTCGCCGGCGTCAATTCCGTGCGAGACGGCTCTTTTGAAGCCTGCCTTCGCAGCGAAATCGGCGCTTGGCTGCCCCAAAGCAAGGCCATCCTGCTGTCAGGAATGGTGACAAGCCGCACCGGCTGGGTGGAAACCCCCTTCGCCATGACACCTGCCGGGGTCGCCGACATACTGGCTCAAGCCATTCGCAGCGACCTGCCCGACCTGCCGCCCCTCTATTTCCTGCCAGGCATAGCGCGCCTCGACCCGCTGCCCGACGTCATGCGGGGCGAGGAAATGGGCATTTTCGGACTGGAACTGCCGCTACCCCATCTTCTCGTGCTCCCAGGCGCCCACAGCAAATGGGTGCGAACCGACGGCCAACGCATTGTCGACCTGACCACGTACATGTCCGGCGAAATCCTCAATCTGCTGCGTCGGGATTCGCTGGTCTCCAGACTAATCCCGGCAGAATACGTGCCTAACGCCGCGGCCTTCGACCGTGGCGTTGAGATTGCGCGCGACAAGTCTCTATTGCGCGGAGGCGTATTGCAGCGCGTCTTCTCGGCCCGTTCGCTGGTTCTCTTCGACCAGTTGCCGCCGGCCGACATCGCCGACTACCTGACAGGCGTCGTCTTCGGTTCCGAGATCGTGGAAGCGCTGGCGGGCGAGGATCGGCCTGACACCGTTACAGTCCTCGGCGAGACACCCTTAGCGGCCTCGTACCGCCGCGCACTTGCGCAGTTTGGCCTTGCCAGCCCCTTGAGTAGCGGCCGGCCATATAATGGTTTCGCCAAGCTGATTGCCGCACTCGAGAGCCGGTAACACTCTTGGCCCCGATCACCCTGACTTCCGGGCCGTTGAGAGCGGTGGCGACGCCGGACGGCGGCGGGCTGCTTGAGCTGTCGATCGAACAGAATGGCCGTCACCACCATATCCTGCGCCCTGCGAGCGCGGCTCCGGCAACGCCGCTGGATCGGGCGATGATCGTCATGGCGCCCTGGTGCAACAGGATCGGGGGCGGAGGTGTCCGGGTGGGTGATCGATTCTATCCCATTGCGCCCAATGTCGACGGCTTTCCGATGCCCCTGCACGGCACGGCCTTTCAGAACTTGTGGGCGGTCGTCGATCAGCGAGACACCCATCTAGAGATGATGCTCGACGTCCCCGCAACCGACAACTTCAACTATCAGGCCCGGATTTCATACACATTGTCCCCGCCTGATCTGACCGTGCGGCTGACAGTCATCAACACCGGCCGCGATCCAATGCCTTTCGGCATCGGGCTTCACCCGTGGTTCGCAACCGACGACCGGACGTCCCTGCAGTTTCACGCAACAAAGCAGGTAATGACCGACGATTCAGGTCTTCCAACGCAGATCGGCAACCTCGTCGACGACTTCGGAATACCCCGCGAACTGCCCGATGGACGCATTGATCACTCGTTCCTGGGCTGGGACGGCTGCGCCAAATTGCGCAATGCCGACAGCGTCGTGACTATGCGCAGCACCGCACCGATCCTGCACGTCTTCTCTCCCGGCCCGTCCGCTGAGTTCTGTTGCCTCGAACCCCAGACCACCTTTCCAAACAGCGCCAACGTCGAACCCAACGGCACCAGTTTGCTGGCGGGCAACGCGAAGGCATCGCTCGCAATGACCATCTCGCGAATTCAAACTTCGGGATGAGAGGGCGGGAGATCTCATTGTCGAGGAAATGTCGATGCCCCTCCGCTGACAGTTTCCCCGTCGCGTTAGCTTCCGGGAACTACGCCAGTGCTTTCCCGTTGGCCGCCACGAGCTTGCCGCGCTTGAACACCTGCTTTCGAACCGGAGCAGCGACGACTGCCTCAGCGACCGTTTCGGCTTCGACAAGCACCAAGTCAGCCATGCTGCCCTTCGAAAGACCATAGTCGCGCAGTCCCAAGACGGCCGCGCCGCCATAGGTGCAAATATCCAGAGCCACCTCGATATCGGCATCCATTCGCCAATTGTAGCGCTGACCGATATGCATCGCCCGTTGCAGCATGTCGGCGTTGC
This sequence comes from Paradevosia shaoguanensis, assembly GCF_016801025.1. Lineage (GTDB taxonomy): Bacteria > Pseudomonadota > Alphaproteobacteria > Rhizobiales > Devosiaceae > Paradevosia > Paradevosia shaoguanensis. The sequence continues at coordinate 1,228,831 of NZ_CP068983.1, forward strand.
CATAAGGCGCCCAGGTGTCACGGACGTTGTCCGAAGCGCCGGCGACGCGTACCCCCGCGCTGCGCAGCTCATCCGCCACCGGCACAGGGCGCGAAGGCGGCATTGAGGTTATGATCGCAATGTCGGCCCTGGCCAGCTTCTCGGTGAGCCCCGCCACCCGCCGCCGATCCTGCATGCCAAGGCAAAAGGCGTGGCTGATGGCAACCTTGCCCTCCATGCCCAGAGCCAGCGTGCGTTCGACGATCATCTCGGTCGTGACGGCACCTAGTTCATCGCCCTCGTGCAGATGGATGTCGATGGGCTTGGTGTGCTTGTCCGCCAATGCAAAAATAGTGTCGAGATGCCCCTTGGGGTCACGGTCAAGACCATAGGGATCGAGACCGCCGATGAGGTCGGCGCCGTTGGCCAGCGCCTCGTCCAGCAATTCCGCCGTTCCGGGGCGGATCATGAGCCCCGATTGCGGAAAGGCTACGATTTCGATGTCCATCACGTCCGCGTAGCGCGCTCGTGCTGCCAGCAGTCCCTCAAGCCCCTTGAGGCCGTGAACCGTGTCGATGTCGACATGGCTGCGCAGGCTAGTCGTCCCCATCGCGGCGCTGAGCGCAATGTGCTGTTCGGCCTGGTGCTCCGGGTTCAGGTCCCATTCGGTACGCAGACGGCGCTCGGTGGAAATCTTGTCGTCCAGCGTTGGCCCGGCCTGGTGCCCGCGCCAGGTCATTCCCCAAAGCGTCTTGTCGAGATGAACATGCGCATCGACAAGCCCCGGTATCACCAGAGCATTGCCTCCGTCCACGACGGTCTCGGCTGCGGCCTGCGCCGGCCCGATGTCGGCAATGCGTCCCTCCGTGATCAAAATGTCGGTGACGGGACCGCCCATCGGACGCACGTTTTTCAGCAGCAGGGTCATGGCAACATCATTCGTAGTTCGGTGGGGCAGCGCCCACCTTCGGCAGGATTGATAAGGCTCCGGCACAGACGCGGAGCCTTATCGGACGACCGCTCGGATCAGCCCGTCACTTCGGACGGAAACCGGGTATGGCGCCAGAACATAGGCGGCTCGGCAAGCATGTGGTGGAAGCCGGTGCGGTCCAGCATCAGCTCGGTTTCGCGCTGCGCCTGATCCAGGACCTCATCCTCGTCGACGAACTGGGCTTTGCCGTCTGCCAACGCCACGCGACCGTCCACGATGACGGTTTCCACGTCATTGCCATTGGCAAAGTAGATGACGCGCGAAGCTTCCATGTTGAACGGGTAGAGATGGGGCCGACGCATGTTGACGATGACGATGTCCGCCTTCTTGCCCACTTCCACCGACCCGATCTCGTCTTCCATGCCGAGGGCGCGCGCCGCGTCGATCGTGCACATTTCCAGCACCCGACCAGGCGGCAGCAGGTCCGGATCCTTGAAGTGGGTGCGGTGGTAATGCATGCATTGCTGCATGTGGCGGAACATGTCGCCCGTACGATCAGGCGCCGTGGCGTCCGAGCCGATGCAGACATTGGCGCCGGCGTCGAGCAGTTCGGGAACCGGGCAGCGGCCTTTGATCGAGCCGATGGCGCTGGGATTGTGAGCGATATGGGCGCCCGTCTCCGCCACGATGCGGATTTCCTCTTCGGTCAGGTCGGTCGAATGCGACAGGAGCGCATTGGGGCCGAGAATGCCCAGCTCCTTGGCATAGGTCACCGAGTCCTTGCCATGGCCGTCCTGGGTGAAGACCAGACCGTTCTCGCGAGCGAAGTCGGCAATCTCCACCACTTGCTTGCGCGCCAGCGCCAGGTCGGCCTCAGAAAGCGCCCGCAAGCGCTCGGGCCGCAGCACCGGATAGATCATCGCGATATTAATGCGCTTGCCGTGCTTGCCATGCCATTCGGCGACCAACTGCTTGCAGGTCTCGAACTGCTGTTCGTATCCCACCGGATATTCGTGGGCTACGCCGTTTTCGTCGATCCGGGCATAGGTGCGCGGCTGGGGCGGGAAAGTCGGCCCTACGGCCACAAAGGAGCGAGTTCCCACCTCGGCGACACCGCGGCAATGGGCACTGCCATAGACGGGATCGTCGGTACGCAGAACCGTAGCGCCGCCACCTAGCAGCGACACACCCGTGGTGACACCGAAACGAAGACGCTCAAGCGCGGCGAGACGGGATTCGGCGTACCAGAATTCGGGCGTCGAGGCGACGGTATAGGCCTTATGGCAAGCATCGTACCATTGCTCGCTATTGCCGCCGCCCATAGTCTTGATCAACGCGTGGCCGGCATGGGCGTGGCCGTCGATCAGGCCGGGCATGATCACCTTGTGGGTGGCATCGATCACTTCGGGCGCCTGGTGCGCGGCAAGCACATCCTCGGCCTTGCCCACCGCCACGATGCGGTCGCCCGTGATGGCGACCGCGCCGTTCTCGATGACGCGGCGCTCGCCGTCCACGGTGATGACCGTGCCGTTCTTGATGATAATATCAGCCATGATTATTCCCTGAAGTTAGGGGCTGCGAAAGTGGCGAGGACAGGGGCTCACCGCGAATAGAATCCAGCGTGGGCACCAGCGACAGCAGGTTGCGGGTATAGTTGTGCTGGGGCGTATCGAAGAGCGTGTCGGTGTCGGCCTCTTCCACCAGCTTGCCGGCCTGCATCACGGCGACGCGGTCGCACATCTGCCGCACTACCGCCAGGTCGTGGCTGATGAGTAGCAGCGTGAGGCCGGTAGCATCCCGCAGATCCTTGAGCAGGTTGAGGATTTGCGCCTGCACCGATACGTCAAGTGAGGATGTTGGTTCATCACAGACGATCAGTTGCGGGCGTGGCCCCAGTGCGCGAGCAATGGACAGGCGCTGCCGCTGACCACCGGAAAAGGCATGGGCATAGCGTTCCGCCGCGTCCGGCGCGAGGCCGACCGCTTCGATCAGTTGCCGAACATCGCGCTCGGCCTGGTCGGCATTGGGCGCCAGTTTGTAGAAGAGGATGGGTTCAGCGAGGATCGAACCGATCCGCATTCGCCCGTTGAGAGAGGAATAGGGATCCTGGAAGATCATCTGGATTGATTGACGCAGCGCGCCGGTCCGGCGCTCCGCACCCTTTCCTTCGATCAACCGCCCCTCGTAGTGCACCTGGCCGGCAGTGGGCCGCACGAGGCCCGAAATGACATTGGCTATCGTGGTTTTTCCGCAGCCCGATTCCCCGACAAGGCCGAAAATCTCGCCCTTGCGTACGGCGAAGTTCACGTTGTCCACGGCACGGAACCGCTGCGCCTTGGCCAGAGGATTCCAGCCGGCGCTGCGATAGTCGACGCAGAGGCCGTCGACCTTCAAAATCTCGCTGCCATCGGCCGCCGCGCTCACGCGCCCTGCCCCACTTCCGATTGCGGCACGCGCCTGCGCCGAGGCCGCGTCGCCCGCAGCGGAAAGTACCGGGAAGCGGTCGAGCTTCACGTCAAGCCGCGGCACAGCCGCGATCAGGGCCCGCGAATATTCAGCCTGGGGGCGGCGCAGCACTTCGGCGGTCGGTCCCGACTCCACCACCCGCGCCTTGTGCATGATGGTGACCCGATCGGCGATCTGGGCCACCACGCCCATATTGTGGGTCACCAACAGCACGCCGATATTGCGCGTATCGCAAAGATCGCGCAGCAATTTGAGTATCTGCGCCTGCACCGAGACGTCGAGCGCGGTAGTCGGCTCGTCCGCGACGATCAACGACGGACCGCAGGCCAATGCGGCGGCGATGACGACGCGTTGCCGCTGCCCGCCTGAAAGCTGGTGTGGATAGGACTTGAGCCGCCGCTCCGGCTCGGGGATCCCCACGGCGCGCAATAGCTCGAGTGCCTGGGCGCTGGCTTCCTTGCGGTCGAGCTTGAGATGGGTGCGCAACGTCTCGATGAGTTGGCTTTCCACCGTAAACAGCGGATTGAGGCTGGTCATCGGGTCCTGGAAGATGGCGCCGATATCGCGGCCGAGCACCACGCCCTCGGCACTACCGCGCGCCATGTCCAGGGGCTTGCCGCCGATGTGGATGGTGCCTGACGGGATATGGGCCGAGGCCTCCAGCAGTCCCATAGCGGCATTGCCGATCGTGGTCTTGCCGGCGCCGGACTCTCCGATCACCGCATGGATCTCACCGCGACGAACGTTCAGCGACACCCCTTCGACGGCCGAAACGAAGCCGCCTTCCGGCGCCGGGTATTGCACGGTCAGCGCGTTGATTTCGAGAGCAGGGGGAAGTTCGGTCATGACCTGGCCCTCAGCTTGGGATTGAAGCGATCACGCAGCCAATCGCCGACCACGTTCACGGCCAGGACCAGAAGGACCAGGACGATGGCCGGGAAGGCCGCGATCCACCAGATTCCGGAGAACAGGAACTCATTGCCGATGCGGATGAGCGTTCCCAGCGAGGGGTAAGTCGGCGGCATGCCGACTCCGAGGAATGACAGGGTCGCTTCGGTCAGCACCGCCCCGGCCAGGTTGATGGTCGCGATCACCAGCACCGGGCCCATCACGTTTGGAAGGATATGGCGCAACATGATCCGGCGGGCCGGGAGGCCGATCACCTTGGTGGCGCGCACATAGTCCTTGGCCCCCTCCACCATGGTCGCAGCCCGCACGGTGCGCGCATATTGCACCCATTCATGTGTTGCCAACGCGGCGATGAGGATGAACGGCGCCCATTGTGCCGAAGCTGCCTGCGGGAACACCGCTCGGGCCAGCCCGCTTACCAGCAGCGCAAGAAGGATAGTGGGGAAGCTCAGGATCACGTCGGCACAGCGCATGATCAGCGCATCGACCTTGCCGCCGTAATAGCCGGCGACTAGCCCGAGAAACACGCCGATCATAGCCGACAGCAGCACGGCGCCGCCACCGATGAAGATAGAAACCCGTGCGCCATACATCATGGCCGAAAGGAGGTCGCGGCCCTGGTTGTCGGTGCCGAGCAGGAAGCGTGGATCGCCACCCTCGACGAAGGCCGGCGGATATTCGGCATTCATCAGGTCATAGGACGCCAGGTCGGTCGGATCATAGGGCGCCAGCCAAGGCGCAAGAAATGCCCCACCAATGATGATCAGCGCCAGGCCGCCAGACAGACATACGGACAGGGGCGGCAAGGATCGCCCCAGTTTGAGTGCAACGCTCTTGGTCATCATGCGGCCTTGGTCCTGAGGCGCGGATCAACGATTGCGTAGACGATGTCGACGGCCATGTTGATCAGCACGAACAACAGCCCCACAAGCAGCAGATACGAGGCCATTACCGGGATATCGACGAAGCTGACGGCCTGGATGAACAACAGCCCCAGGCCCGGCCACTGGAAAACGGTTTCCGTGACGATGGCAAAGGCGATCAGGGCGCCGATCTGCAGGCCGATGACGGTGATGACCGGCATCAGCGCGTTGCGCAGGGCCAGCTTGTAATGAATGTAGTTTTTGGGCAGGCCGCGGGCCTTGGCGAAACGAATGTAGTCGGTCGTGAGCACGTCGATCATTTCGGAGCGCACGAGACGCATGATCAGCGTCACCTTGAACATCGAGAGCGTGATGGCGGGCAGGATCAGCGACTTGAGGCCACTAAGGGTGAAAAAGCCCGACGACCACCAACCGATGTCCACCACCTCGCCGCGCCCGAACGAGGGCAGCCAACCCAGCGTCACCGAGAACAGCAGGATAAGCACAATGCCAGTGACGAATGTGGGGGTGGAAATGCCGATCAGCGAAGACGATTGGATCAGTCGCGCCAGGATGCCATTGGGCCGCAGCGCGCAGACGACGCCCAGCGGGATGCCCACCAGCACCGATAGCACCACCGCCACCAAGACCAGCTCCATGGTTGCTGGCAGCCGCTCCATGAGCAACTCCACCACCGGGCGCTGATTGCGATAGCTGATGCCCAGATCGCCTTGCGCGATGCGCGACACGAACAGTCCGAATTGCTGCAGCATGGGCTGGTCGAGCCCGAGTTGCACGCGCAGTTCCTGGCGCTCTTCGACGGTCGCAGTTTCCGGGGCCATCATTGCGACCGGGTCGCCGACGAAGCGGAACATAACGAAGGAGACGGCGGCTACGACAAGCATGACCAGCAATGCCTGCAGCAATCGCGCCGATACGGCTCGAAACATGGCTCAATCCTAGTGGGGTATCAGGCAGACGCAGCGCCGGGTGGCGCGGAACACAAGGTTCCCGCGCCACCGGTCGCTTTGATCATTTCGCCGTGGCGTACCAGAGACGGATGTACTCATCCGCGAACTGGGGGATGTCGAAGCGATCACTCATTGCAGCGGCCACCGGCTGCTGGTGCAGCGGGATATAGGCCACGTCCGCTCCAGCGATGGCCAGACCTTCGCTGATATAGCCACGACGCTTGGTTTCATCGAGCTCGACAGCTGCCAGGCGCGTAAGTTCCTCGATGCGCGGATGCACATAGGCAATGTCATTGCCGCCACCGAAGCCGTCCTTGGTGTCGGCCAGCATCGAGCGGAGCATGCTGAACCCGTCCATCGAGGGCAGCGTCGCCCAACCGGTCAGCGACACGTCCAGCTCACCGCGGTCCTGGCGCGGGAAGAAGGTAGCGCGCGATTCCACCTGCAAGTCGGTCTCAATGCCGATGCGCGTCCACATCGAGGAGATCGCTACGCAGATCTGCTCGTCGTTGATGTAGCGGTCATTGGTGCAGTTGAGGCGGAGCTTGAGCCCATCGCCGAACCCGGCCTCGGCCAGCAGCTTCTTGGCCAGTTCGGGATCGTAGCCGTATGGAACGTCATTGGCTTCCGAATAACCCGGCACGGGCGGAGCCACGAAGGTCGAGGTGTTGCGTGACTTGCCGCGCATGATGCGCTTCTGGATGCTGTCCATATCGATGGCGTGCCAGAGCGCCTGACGCACCTTGAGCTCGTTGAGCGGATTGGGTGTACCCGGAAAGGCCTGGGATTCCGGCCGGCGATTAAGCGCCAGCATTAGGACGCGCAGCGACGGTTCTTCGTCGACGATAATCCCGGGCGCGCTTTCGAGCCGCGCCAGGTCCTGCAGCGGCGCCGGCGTGATCAGGTCGACCTCGCCCGACAGCAGCGCAGCGACGCGAGTGGCATCCGACTTCACCGGTTTGAACTGGATGGCGGTGATATTGTGCTGAGGCGTATCCCACCAATCTTCGTTGACCACGAAATTGGTTTCGGCGTCCGGCCGATAGGAGACGACCTTGAACGGCCCGGTACCGACTGCCTCGTTGGAGGCAGCGGTAGTAATGCCTTCGCCCAGATTGCCGGGCAGCAGGGCATCATTGGCCTCCATCCATTCCTTGTCCATGATCATGACGCCGGCCAGGTCGTTCAGCAGGAGCGGGCTCGGGCCCTTGGTCACGATGTCGATGGTGAGGTCGTCGACCTTGGTGACGCTCTCGATCTGCACCACGTTGCTGCGCTGGCGCGAACCGGAATCGCCGATACGGGTGATAGAGGCGATGACGTCGTCTGCGGTGAACGGGTTGCCGTTGTGGAACTTGACACCCTCGCGCAACTTGAATCGCCACGTCACCGGGTCGAGCAATTCCCACTCGGTAGCCAGCGCGGGCTCGATCTCCAAAGTCCGACCACGGCGCACCAGCGGGTCGAAGACATGCGCCAGGACGCCGCTGGTGAAACTCTCGCCGTGGGCATAGGGGTCAAGTGTCGCAATATCGGTGGCGGAAGCCCATCGCAATTGCTCGGCCATCGCGGCCGCCGGCTGCAAACACAAAAGCGGCATTGTGGCCAAAGCCAAGAATTTCAATCGCACTAAAACCTCCTCCAGGATGCGCGCATCTACACTCATTGCATGCGATATTTTGGATTGTCAAACGTCATTCTCCGCAATCACTCCCATTGCAAGGTGGTTGCGCGCATGCGCTATCGAGTTCTGGACAAAGCCGTAAAACGCACCCATGATGCTGCATCATAATGATTATTTTTGTTCATCGACCCACGTTCTGATAGCCACAGGCGATCTCACGCGCCGCTCAATTTTCTGGTTTCACCGACAAATAGCGTACACATATATACTCTGATTGCATGCAATTTATCATATGAACTAATGTCCGCGAATGGCTCGGACGGTGCCTGACTGTGAAAAAAGAACAGAGCAACGTGGCCAGGCCGCCGCGTAGAGCGAACGAGACATAGATGCTGCAGCGCCTTCCTTTTCGCTGGCTGATCCTTGCAGGCATCATCTTGGCCGCCTTCAACCTGCGACCTGCATTGACCAGCCTCGGCGCAAGCCTGCACCAGGTTCAGGAGGATCTTGGCCTGCGGGACTTCCTTCTCGGCACGCTGAATTCGACGTCGATCATCTGTTTCGGTCTCTTCGGGCTACTAGCGACCACAATTGTCCGCCGCGCAGGAACTAGCCTCACCATCGGCTTAGGCCTTGTGGCCGTCGCTGTCGGCTTGCTACTGCGTATGTGGCCATTCGCTGACGCCCTGCTGGCATCCACCATCCTCGCGGGCGCAGGAATCGGCATTGTGGGCGTGCTGTCGCCTGCGATAATTCGCCGCTATTTCCATGAGCGGCTGGGGAGCGTCACCGGCCTCTACACCATGTTTCTATGCCTTGGCGGCGCGGCCGGTGCCGGACTGACGCCGCCAATGCTGAACCTGTTCGGCACATGGACCGGCGCGCTCGCAATCTGGGCCTTGCCTGCTGCCATCGGCTTCGTACTCTGGCTTGAAGTGGCGCGCCGGGAGGAGCCAGTCAGCCTGCGAAAGGGCACCATCGACACGATGTGGCGTAGCCCGTTGGCGTGGTCGATTACCGGGTTCATGGGGCTTCAGGCCGCGCTAGCCTTCATAGTGCTCGGCTGGCTGCCCATATTGCTGCTCGATCGCAATGCGGACATGGCCGCCGCGGGGGCACTCACCTCCTCGGCGATTCTCTCCCAAGCCGTCTCGGCGCTGATCACCCCAATTCTCGCCGACCGCACCGGCCGACCTGGCTTGTTCGTCGCCGGGGTATTGGTCCTTTCCTGCGTCGGCTTTCTGGGCGTTCTCTGTGCCCCGATGGCCGAGTCGGTATTCTGGAGCCTCGTGCTTGGCCTGGGCCTGGGAGGAGCGTTCGCCATGGCGCTCTATCTCATCGCGTTGCGCTCGCCATCCGCAGAAACAGCCGCTGCGCTTTCAATCATGGCGCAGAGCCTAGGCTATCTGGGAGCGGCGGCCGCACCGTTGATTGTGGGGCTGCTACGCGAGTACTTTGTCGGCAGGGGGCCGCAGATTTTCCTGTTCTTGTTCATTTCCGCGTGCGCGCTACCTTGCGGCCTCTTTGCTGCCGATCGGCGACGCGAAGTTCCGGAAGCAGGGGCTACGCAGCGGCGTATGGAACAGAGCGGAATTTCGCGCCTAGATAGCGAATAGATATATGATGTCGATAGTTAGCCAGCCGGGGACGCATGCAGGTCAAGAAGTCTGACAAACAGGTCATCGGCAAGACGGAGCAGATATGCATCGTCTTACGCAGCGCCATCATTGAGAATGTCATCGTTGCCGGCTCTCGCCTGCCGGAAGACGCCATCGGCGAGCAATTTGGCGTAAGCCGAACACTGGCGAAGCAGGCATTGGAAAAGCTGGCGTCGGAAGGTCTGGTCGAAATTCGTCCCAATAAGGGTGCGGTCGTTGCCACCCCGAGTTGGCAGGATGCCCGCGACATCATCGACCTGCGAATCGTGATCGAGGACCTTATCGTTCGTCGTCTCTGCGGCAATCTCACGCCTGAGCAGATCCAGCGCCTCAAGGATCATATCGCCCTCGAGGAGGCAGCTAAATCCCATATCGAGCCACGCTCGATTCGCCTCGCCACGGACTTCCACGTGCTGCTCGGCGAGATGGCCAATAGCCCGATCCTGCTCAAGTTCCTGCGCGAAATCGTCTACCGCTGCGGCCTGACGCTGGCGATGTATTCACGTCCGCATTCCTCCGAATGCGGTGTCACCGAACATCTTGAACTGGTCGACGCCCTCGTGGCTGCCGATGAGAAGAAGGCCACCAAATTGATGACGCGCCATTTGGAGAACATCGCCCAACGCGCACAGATCAAGCCCTCCTCTTCTCCTAAGGCCCTGGCGGAAGCCATCGCCCATTATCGTGACACGCTGGCCCACTAGGCCCGGGATTCCAGCAAACTACCGATGTCACTCCCCCGGCGGGGTGATCACGAATTCCACTCGCCGATTAGCCTGGCGGCCATCCGGATCATCCTGGCCGTCGGGCTTTTCATTGGGTGCCACCGGTTCGCTTTCGCCTTTGCCGCTGGTGGTCAGATTGTCCTCGTCGACGCCATGGTCGGAAAGGTAGGCGCTGACCGACACGGCTCGTTTCTCCGATAGGACCTGATTGTACTCGTCGCTTCCCTTGGAATCGGTGTGGCCGGAAATCTCGACCTTGGGCGACGCGTAGTTGATCAGCACCCTGACCAGTTGGTCCAGCACGGGCCGAGCATCGGCGCGGATGTCGAATTTGTCGAAATCGAACAGCACGTCGCCAGGCAACGCGACGAGGATCGAGCCATCGCCTTGCTGCTTGGCATTGAGCTCGGTCAGGAGCCCCGCCGTTTCCTCGCGCAGCTCGGAACTTATGTTCGACAGCGCGAAGGCCGGCGAGCCGCCTGTGGCGCTGAGGCCACCGCTGGGAGCAATTGTGTCTAGGTGACTTTGCGGCAGCTGGTATTCGACGACAGTGCTGGGCTTTTCGCCAACCTTTTCCGAGTTGCGTGCCAGAAGCACGCCAGCTTGCGCCGTGCCGACAAGCCCAACGGCCATCAGGCTGGCAACAATCGTGGAAAGAGTTCTCATTGGGCAGCCAAGGGCACGGTCACGACAAGACCGGGCGCGCTCGTATCGCTGCCTTCATTGCCATCGTTGAACACCAGAGAGATTTCCTTGGTGTCGACTGGGATGGCGCCGGGAAACACCAGTTCTCCGGTCAGGCTCTGGCCGTTGGAAATGCGCAGGTAGGGATTATCCGCGATCTGGCGCAGGTGCAGTCTCTGGTTGTCGCCATAGGAAAGATAAGTGTCGGCATCGGCCAGTTCCACGTAGTTGGTCGCCCTGCTATCGAATGACAGCACCACGCCGAGCACCGTTGCGTCGTCGCTGATGGTCACCGATTTCACCCGCGCCGTAACGCCGGCCTCGTTGGTGCCCTGCGCATTGGTGTCGATCATGGCAGCGTCATTTGCGTCTTGCGCCAATACGGAAGGGCTCAAGGGTGCAGCGAGCAAAATGGCGAGGCAGAACGCGGAAACTTTCGTGCGGATCATCGGATACCCTTCTAGCACTAGGATTTTACGTGTGATTCTTACCTTGTGATGGCTCACGGGACTGAAGGCGGATTTATGGCACCGACGGCAAAATCGGACGACGTTGCTGCAGCAGCGCCTAAAATGACCTGCTCTAACACCTCTCACCGCATGCGGTGCGGCAACACAGCAGCGGCATCGATCGTGTTGATGATTGGCAACGCAGGCCGGATCTGCGATAGCGCGGCATGACCAGCGAAAATGAAGACTACATCTACGATGAAGCAACCGGCGAATGGCGGCCGGCATCCGAGATTGCCGAGAAAGCCGCTGCACAGACAGAAGTGCGCGATGCGTCAGGGAACCTGCTCGCCGACGGCGACTCGGTAGTACTGATCAAGGACCTCAAGGTGAAGGGCGCCGGCCAAACGCTCAAGCAAGGCACCGTTATCCGTTCGATCCGCCTGACCGACAATCCGGAAGAGATCGACTGCCGTCATGACGCCATAAAAGGTCTTGTTCTGCGCACCGAATTCGTTCGGAAGCGGTGAGGATCGTGGCCAGCGCGCGCTGGTGACTTTGATCCCACATTTCCCAAGTAAGGCGCTGATTTCGCTGTCCTGACCATTATATTTCCTATATAAAACATGGTGTTGAAGGCTGCGAGGGGCGCGTTTCATGGATCACCCAGAGGGTGCGGGCTTGCAACGGGCAGATCGGGTGGATTTCGACCCTCGCGTGCGGCTGGAATTTCGCGGCACGCAGCTCAGTTCCGACGGCGGCCTTCTGGTGATGCGCGAGCTTGATGACGCGCTCGGGTTGTCCGATTTGGCGTCAGCGGCGCTGCGCGATACTCGCTCTGGCAAGAACACGGTCCATCGGCTCGACGGCCTGTTCCGGCAATCAGTCTTTGGGCGGCTGGCCGGATACGAGGATGTCAACGACGCCAACCGTCTCGCCTGCGATCCGGTCATGCGCCAAGTTGTCGGCGGCAGAGCGGTCGATGCACAAGCGGCCTCGGCATCGCAGATGGGACGGTTCGAGACCGAGACGCTGGCTCTGGCCGGGAACCGTGCCGCGCTGGCCGACCTGAACGGGCAATGGATCGACCGGTTCCATGACCGTAACGGGCTGAAGTACATCGTTCTGGACATGGACAGCTCGGTCAGCCCGACCCATGGCGACCAGGAAGGGTCCGCCTGGAATGGCCATTTCGACTGTAGCTGCTATCACCCCAACTTTCTGTTCAACCAGTTCGGGATGCTGGAACGCTGCGCCCTGCGCCATGGCAACGTCCACAGCGCCGATGGCTGGCGTGATGTTCTCGACCCCGTCATTGCGCGCTACGCGGAGCGCGACCTTGGTGGCAGGTTCTTCCGGGCCGATGCTGCCTACGCGATCCCGGCGATCTATGAGCGATTGGAAGAAGCGCGGTTCTTCTACGCCATCCGGCTGCCCGCAAACGCGGTCCTCAAGGACAAGATCGCGCATCGGCTAACGCGCCCTGTCGGGCGGCCGTCACTGACCAAGGTCAAGCGGTTCTTCGAGGAATTCGAGTATCAGGCGGCGTCCTGGGACAAGGAACGCCGGGTGATCGCCAAGATCGAATGGCATCCGGGCGAACTGTTCCCGCGTTTCGGCTTCATCGTCACCAACCTGCCGATGGAGCCGGACTGGGTGGTGCGGTTCTACAACCAGCGCGGCACCGCCGAGCAGCACATCAAAGAGGGCAAATACGCCTTTCGCTGGACGCGGCTGTCGTGCCGGAAGTTCCGCGACAATGAGGTGCGGCTGCAACTGCACGCCCTGGCGTACAACCTGGCCACCTTCTTGCGCTGCATCGAGCTGCGAGGCCATGGCCGACTGGTCGTTGACCAGCCTGCAACTGAAGCTGATCAAGATCGGGGCACGTGTGGTCCGTCACGCCCGCACCATCACCTTCCAGCTGGCCGAGGTCGCTGTCACCGGCACGATGGTACGCGCCATCCTCGCCGCTATCCGCCGATTGCGAGCGCCACCGCTATGCGCATGATCGCGATCCACGCTCAAACTGAACGAAAGCGGCTGGACAGATCTGTCCGCTGCGCTGAAAAACGCCGCCCCTGGGCAAGGAAACAGCGGCTTCGCGGTCTGATCCGTCCAGATCCAGCAGTCTGCGCGACCGCAGGTGCCGCTTGCGGCAGAAAATCCTTGTCTAGCGCTCGGATACAGGCGATCTTCACCTCAAACGACACGCCACTTGGGGAATGCAGGTTGATACCAAGTGTCGACGTCACTATGGCCCTGATCCGCAATCTCTTTCGATCACCCCGATGGGGCAGTATCAACTTCGCGATCGACGCTACTTCAAATACAACAACTGCACTTACTGCACTCGCGCAAGTGACGCACCGCGAAGAATACTCGCTATTAACAGGTACATCCTACAACTACGGCGGATTGATGCGCGCCTAGACGTGTTGATGAAACGATGGGCGCCGAAGCCCTACTGCGCTGGACCAATCCTCATCGTGGCACGGTTTCTCCTGCCCAGTTCATTCCCCATGCGGAGAGAGCCGGGTTGATGGTCCCTATTGGCGAATGGGTGCTCGAACAAGGCTGCCGCACCCTGGCTGACTGGGCGCGGCATCCAGCCCTCCGTGAGCTAACCCTTGCGATCAACGTCAGCGCCAGCCAGTTTGCTGCACGACGGCTTCGAGGCCGCGGTGCAAAAGGCGCTGGCAACAACCGGCGCGAATCCGCGGCGCCTGACTCTCGAGCTCACCGAGAGCGTTTTGGTCACCGATATCGACCTGGTTGCCGCCAAGCTCGATTCCCTGCATGAACTCGGCATCACCATTTCCCTGGACGATTTCGGTACCGGCTATTCTTCGCTTTCGTACCTACGGCGGCTGCCTATCCAGCAGCTCAAGATCGACCGCGGCTTCGTTCAGGACGCCGTAAAAACGGTGCGCAGCGCATCGCTCGTCGAGAACGTAGTTCGGATCGGGCGCGATCTCGGGCAGACGGTTCTGGCCGAGGGTGTCGAAACCGAGGGCCAGCATGCCTTGCTGGCGGGAGCAGGCTGCGTGCTGTTCCAAGGCTATCTTTATGGCAGGCCGATGCCGTTGTCCGATTTCGAGCGTCACGTCGAGGTCGAGAAAGGCACTCCCTCGATTTCGAGCGAACTGCTGGCCAGCTGACGCGCCGGCGACGCACCGGCGCCAGCCCCGCAACTCCAATGGAACAGATACTGTCCCGGCCGCATTTTGTTGGCAGTGGACCGTCCAGGCGGAATTGTCTGCGCATTGGGGCTGAGGCCAACCGTCTAGGAGTAGCGAAATGGAAAATCATGAAATACCGGCCGGCTCGGATCTGGAGCAGATCAAGATAGTCGTCAATTCACTCCATCTCTCGCTGCGATTTCTATTGAACCGCATCGACGAGAAGCTCGGAGTGGATGCCGCCGATGCGGCCCGCGCCGAACTGCTCGAAAACATGGAAAACGGGAACATCGATATGGCCGTGCTCGAAGATGGAAAGACCTTCGACTTCGTCATGTCGGTATTGAGCGCGCTACCCATTCGGAAACACAACGCAGCTCATGTGTCTCACGATCATTCGGAAGCCACGCACTAGGCGCGATAGCCCGCTCACTAGCAGGATCAGTCACGGCGCTTTTGCAGCGTTCATCCGCTCGGCGAGGACACGAGCAGGTCGAGACCAAGCCGTTGCGATAGAAACTGGGCAACCAACTGTCCCCTGACGCTATTGCCCTCGTCGTCGAGCGGCGGGGAGAATACGCCAAGGCCGCTCTTGCCTGGGGATACCGTGACAATCCCGCCGCCGATGCCGCTCTTGCCGGGCAAGCCTATCTCGTAGAGCCAATCGCCGGACGTCTCATAGAGACCGGCTGTCAGCATCACGGCGAGCGTGTAGTGACACGTTTCGGGCCTGACGACCTGCTCGCGTGTGATCGGGTTGACGCCGCCGTGGGCCAGAGTGGCCCCCATGACTGCAAGGTCCCTGGCGGAGACGTTCAGCGCGCATTGGCGCGTATAGAGATCGACCGCTTCCGTCGGGTCGCAATAGATGCTGTCCCGGCTGGCAAGCATCCACGCGATGCTGCGATTGCGAAAGTTCGTTTCGGAAGCGGAAGCATAGACGTCCTCGTTCACCGCCAGGCCGCGGCCGGCAAAGCGAGACAGCCCCTCGCTGATGAAGGTCCACTTGTCATCCATGCTGTCGCCCGGAACCAGGCTGGTGGTGGCGATTGCGCCGGCATTGACCATCGGGTTCGTGCGGCCATTCTGGCTACGCTCGATGCCTGTCAGGGAATTGAACGGATAACCCGTCGCGTTGACCCCAAGCCTTTCACGCGCGCCGGTAGGGCCGATCAGGTCGCAGATGAGCGCAAAGATGAAGGGCTTGGAGACACTCATGACGGCGAATTCCCGGTCGGCGTCGCCGACCGAGAAAATCTCGCCATCCGTTCCCGCTACGCAAATCCCGAACAGCTCGCTCGGCACACGTGTCAGGGCCGGATAGACCGTCGAGTTGGCCCCCAGCTCGACCGTCCGGAACCGGGAATGCGCCTCGGTGACGAGTTCGCCGACCCGGCTGGCGGGCGGCAGGCCGCCGGTCGAGATGAAGGAAATGGCGGGCGAGAGGTCGAGATCAGGTAGTGGCGCTCTGGCCATCGACCTCCCCCGCCTCGTACTCGACGATTTCCTCGACGAGTTCGCCGCTACCGTCTCTCAGCAGCAGATGAGGCGGTATGCCGGATGGGCGCAGCTTGTCGGGCGGAAGCGCCGAGATGAAGGTCTTGTCGCCCAGGCGTTTCTCAAAATCGGCTCTTACCCGATCGCGCAGATCCTTGTCCGTCAACAGGTCGTGGCCGACGCCGGCCATGACCATTGCCGAGTAGAGCGAGCTCTTGTCGCCGATGGTCATGCCACCGCAGGCGGTAACCGGCCAGGTATGCAAGCCCACGCCTACGGGCATGGTGGCAATAGCGAAGAGACCGACCGGCGTGTTGTAGCTGACGTCGCCGACATCCGTGCCCCCGCCCATGGTGATCTCGGGCAGGATCGGGAGGACGGAATCCAGAATGCCTGCCGGCGGCAGGCCCATTTCCTTCTGGCAGGTACGCGCGAACTCCTGCTCCTCTTCGGTCCACTCGATCGGCGTCGCCGATATGTGCCGGTGCAGCGTCTGGACCAGCGGCGTATTGGGCAGCAGGTCGTGCAGGCCGAAGAAAAGGTCGAGTTCGGCTTCGGTCCGCGTCATCGTCGCAGCACCCTGAGCGACCTCGCGCACCCAGTCGCTTACCGCGCGCACCTGGTCGCGATCCGCATCGCGGATCATGATGAAGATGCCGGCATTGTCTGGAATGACGTTCGGGGTCTCCCCCGCCGACGTATAGACGTAGTGGAGCCGCGTCGTCGGCCTGACATGCTCGCGCATGTACTGAATGCCGGCGCCGAAGAGCTCTGCCGCCTTGAGGGCGCTGCGCCCCTCCCAGGGATCGACACCAGCGTGCGCCGTACGGCCCCGGAAGCGGACATTGATCATGTCGATCGCCGCGGTGCGCAGCAGGCCGGTGCCGTTGGCAGGCGCTGGATGCCAGGCGAGGCAGGCATCGAGATCGTTGAAGAGCCCGTCGCGGGCCATGTAGACCTTGGCGCCCTCGGTCTCCTCCGCCGCGCAGCCGTAGACGCGTAGCGTACCCGGCGTGCCGTCGGCGATCATCATTTCCTTGAGAGCAATGGCCGCTCCCGTGCAGCCTGCCCCCAGCATATTGTGGCCACAGCCGTGCCCGACTTCCACGCCCTTGGGCCCCGGCGTTTGCCGCGGTTCGGCGGCATTTCCCAGTCCCGGAAGCGCGTCGTATTCGGGCAGGAAGCCGATCTTGGGGCCACCCTCCCCCTGTGACCACTCGGCGACGAAGGCCGTCGGAATACCGGACGTGCCGGTGCTCGTGATAGCGAACCCGGCCGCCTTGAGCTCGCGAATATGGATTTCTGAAGAAATTTCCTCGTGTAGCGAGAGTTCCGGATTCTCCCAGACCTCGCGCGAGATCCGCAGGATGATGTCCTCGACCTTCTTGACCGCATCCTGCGCCACCTTGGCAGAAGCCGGCGGCTCGGCGGCCGCGGCTGCTTCCGCCGCGGCAGCATCCGGTGCCGCCTGCGCCAGGGCCATCCCGGCCCCGAAGAATGGCCACGCTCCTGCGCCCGCTACCGAACTAAGGATCAGGCCTCTACGCCCAATCTTGAAATCATCAGCACCTTGCATCTGAACGCCTCCACGCAACTTGGTTGGGAGGCAAGCATAGCAAGGGCAGGCAGCACTAGATGTGCTCAGCGTCCCCGGATTTGGCAGCCTATTCCTTATTGCGTCGGTCGATCACCGCTTCCGGGCGAGCGATGGAGTCACTTCTACTGAGGACCGGCCGTCAAATGCCGCTCGCCTCGTGCACGACGGTGCCGGTGAAGCTGCAGCTGGCGCCGTGATAGTAGGAGCAGCCGGAATCCTCCTCCAACTCCAGCGTGTACTCGTCGAGGAACGTCAGGCTCACCTTGCAGAACCGGCTGTTTTGCAGGGTTTCCTTTTCCTTCTCGACAAAGCCTTCGTTTGGAACCGAGAGCATAGCTTCGGTGCCATCGATGCTTAGTTCACCGGCAACACCGCCTCCGCAGCCGGGCACGCCATCGGTGATCGGCACTGTCGAGGAGATGGCAGCGGAATAGCGATCTCCGGACAAATGCGTCAGGTCAACGCGAAGGGATTGTCCGTCGCCCTCGCTTTCATAGATCCCGGACCGATCGATGGCGTCGTCCTGGGCGAATACGGGCCCTGCCAGAACGGCAAGCGACGCGATCAATATCGTCTTCCTGAACATGATTTGTCTCCGAGAATGCCGCGTACCGACGATCACTTGCCATTGCCGGTGAATATATCCGTGGGGCGAACAACCTCGTTGCCGACCTTGAAGCCACCGTCGCTTCCGGGCGCGAGGAACGTGCCGGAGATTGCCTGTTCGTAGAACTCGCCCTTACCCGTGCTGTCCTTGAGGAAGCAGTTCGGCCCCTTCTTGATCGCCGGGTTGACGTTCATCGTGAAAGCCTGGCACTGCTTGTTGGCGAGGCAGGCCTGCAGGCACTGGGGCACGTCCTCGACGCGCGACTTGGCGACGTCCGAGCCATAGAAATCCACGCCCTCATAGACGGCAAACCGCAGCCCATCATCGGGTTGCGCGTTCGCCTCCGCTTCGGGTTCGGAACTGGCCCCGACCGGCTTGAGCGGTAGGCCATTGGCGGCCCACGCTTCGACGCCGCCGCGATACCAGTAGACCTTGAAGCCGAGCGTCCCCGCCCGCAATGCGGCGTTGTAGGAAGAGCGATCCTCCGGACCGGCTCCGAAGACGATGATCGGCGTCGAGGTATCGTCGCTGGTCGCGTCCTTCAGAAACTGGGACATCGCTCCCTGGAAACTATCGGTGACGCTGCCATCGCGGCCGGCGTCGTCCACCACGATCGCCCCCGGCAGCGTCTGACTTTTCCCGCTGGTATCGATCAGGATCAGCTTCGGCTCCCCTTTGAGGGCGTCGACCACCTCTGCGGTCGACACGATCGTTGCCCGCGGGTGCGAATTGGGTGTCGGCCCTCGATAGGGCGCGGTGAAGAGCAAGATGGTGGGCGGCACACCCGCGTCCTTCAATTCGTCCATGGCATCGAACGAGCTGTTGGCGGGCACATCCAAGCCCGCAGGCTTGGGGCTGGCCGTGCCACTATCTGGCGCGTCCGACTCGACCTCCGAAATCATTACCGCAAGGTTTTCGATCAGGTCGTAGCACATCGTGATGCTGGCTTCCTTCGGGCTGTACCAGGCATTCAACTCGCCGCAATCTCGATAGATGACGGAAAGCGGACGCGGCAGCGCGTAGGATTTCGCCAGTTCATCCGCAAAACCCTGGAGCGGTTCGGCGAGAAGGGTCGCGATGAAATTGCCGACGCGCGACCGCGATTGTTCGAAGGTGACCTTTATCGAGGCGCCGGGGGCCTCGGCGGACAGCAGCCCGTCAGGATTCCACGCCCCGACGCGGGTATGAGGCGCCAGGATCGTGCGCCAGGCACGGTTCTGCTTGTTGAACTCCTCCTCGCAGCGGCCAAGCGTCTGTTCGCTGAAGCCAACCTGCGCGACGATATCCTCGAAGATCGCCGGGTTGCCGCCATACATCACGCAAAAGATGTTGCGGAAGCGCTTGAGGTCGGCCGTGTGCTCGTCCTGCCAGGGTGTGGAGGCACCCTGCTGCTCGCCCAGCTTGCCGTTATAGTACCATTGCAGAGCCGCGTACTTGGCAGCCCCGCTACCGATCTTGTCGGTGTCTGCGTCCCCTGATGGATACATCGTGGGCTCGATCACCCGCAGGGCAGAGAAAATATCGACGGCGTCCTCTTCGGGCCCGGTCGAGGGAAGTTGCAGCTCTCCAATCAGCGCGTGGCCGAATTCATGCATGAAGATGCTGTCGATCAGCCCGGCATAGACAGCAACGATACGGACGTTGTCGCCCCCGAACATGGGCAGCGGCCCTTCGCCATCCCCGGCCTCCGCCGTCGCGGCCGAATTACCCTTTCCCGTCGAACCACCGCCCCTCGGAGGTAGCCCGCTGTCGGTATTGCCGCCGCCGTTACTGTCGCTGGCGGCCTGCAACGCCGAAATGGAGAAATCGGCGAGACCGAAAGTCCCCACATCATAGGCCATGATGCCGATCTCGGAGCCCAGTGCCGGCTCCCCGTCCAGGTCGCCGATCTTGTTGCCGTTGACGTAGAAGCGGGCTGCCCCGGGGATATCAATCATCGAGATGACGTCGCTGCCGTCCAGCTTGGCGGCATTGGGCACGGAGGCTACTTCCCGGTACTTGCCGTTCGACACGCAGAAGAGGCGCGCCGTCGCGCTCGCGACGATCTCCATCAGGCACAGGTCTTCCCCGTTTTGCACCAATATGCCGACGGAAGCGGTGTCCTTCTTGGCGTTGAGCGAGATGTTGACCGACGTGAGCCGCCCATCCTCGGGCGCGGTGCCGGCCTTGACCGTCAGGGTCTGCTCCGATTCAGCCTCTGACTCGTTGCGAAGGACGAACCAGCCGTCCCGCACCCCCGCCTGCCATCCCTTCAACAACTGCTGAGAGACGCCGTCCCCCAGCGGGCCGAGCAGGTCGTCGTATTTGCCCTGCGCCTGTACCGGCGACGTCGCGGTGATTCCGGTGAAAAGAACAAAGGGAAGAAGCGCGGAAATAATGCGATTGAACATTTTTACTCGTACCAGCTGTCAGTCCAGAGCCAAACGCCCCGAGCTCGCGATCAAATGGACGGCGCCGAACGACCGCCTGAAGTGCACGCGAAAAGTGATCGTCTGTGAGTGCCTGTCAGTCAAGAGACTCCCCATTCGTTCCTGGGGGGAGCGACAGGATCGCCAGTTCCTCAAACCCTCGTTGCTGCTAGTGTGGCAGCAGCCAGTCGAACGCCGAGGTCCCCATGAGCCGTCTGACCCATAACGAAGTCCATATGGTGCACCGGATCGGCTGGTTGCGCGCAGCGGTACTCGGCGCCAATGACGGCTTGGTGTCTACTGCCAGCCTCGTAGTGGGCGTCGCCTCAGCAGGCTCGGATCGGTCGGCGATACTTATCGCCGGTCTCGCTGGCCTCGTTGCCGGTGCAATGTCGATGGCGGCCGGGGAATACGTCTCGGTGAGCTCTCAGGCCGACGCAGAGAAGGCAGACCTCGAGCGCGAGCGGAGGGAGCTGGCTGACAATCCGGCAGGTGAGCTCGACGAACTCACCGACATCTATGTTGCCCGCGGCTTGAGCGAGCCGCTCGCGCGGCAGGTGGCCGAACAGTTGATGGCTGGCGATGCGCTGGCGGCACATGCCCGCGATGAGCTCGGCATATCCGAAACCGTCGAAACCCGGCCGATTCAGGCCGCTATCGTCTCGGCCCTGACCTTCTCGGCCGGCGCGATCGTGCCGATCCTCGTGGCCATCGCCTCCCCGACGGCAGCCACAGGCTGGACCGTCGCCGCCACTACCATAGTGGGTCTCGCCATCCTGGGGGGCCTCGGTGCATCGGCCGGCGGCGCAGGCATCGCCAAAGGCGCAATTCGCGTCACCTTCTGGGGCGCCCTGGCCATGGCCGCAACCGCCGTCATCGGCACGGTCTTCGGGGTGGCGGCCTAGTTGGGGTAGTGGCGGCGGGATAGCTGCTCGAGTATGCTAGCGGCCTCAGAACGGCCCCACCCATGTAGCAAGCCGTTCTAGTTTGCGGCCTACGCGAGAAAAGCGAGGTTTTCCCAGCCGACAGTGCGGGTGCCCGCTTCGATTTCGGCTACGCATTGGGCGATGCGGTCCAGGGTCGGTGTGGGGTGGTTGCCGCGGCGACGGGTGATGGCGCCGACGTGTTCGCTGCATTCGGTCTTGCGGTGGTGTACCGCGAGATCGCGCCAAACGCCTGTTCGGCCCACGCCTCCGGTATGACCGCCCCAATAGGCGCGCTGCGCGTCCCAGGAGGCTGCGATGCGGGCGGGGTCGTCGTCGGCGAAGGCGTCGGGGCTGAAGCCGTCGACATCTACGAGTCGGACGTCATTCAGGCGCGCGATTTCTGCGCCCTCACGTGCGGCGCTTGACAGGAGGCGGATGGCGTCGGGATCGGCATAGATGTCGAGCACGTCGCGGTCGAGTACGGCCGTGCCGTAGTAGACGGCACCAACCACCATCTTGGCCCAGAGGTAGCCGAAAATGTTGTCGGTCACCTCACAGGCCTGCAGGCTTCGTAGGTGGGCGGCGAGTTCTTCAACGCGCGGGCTGATCGTGCCGTCGACTTCGCCGACACGGAAGCTTCCCTCACCGGCATAGCGAATCTTGCCCGGCGCTTCGATGAAGCCGCCGAAGGTAAGATAGGCGCCGATGACCCGGTGGGCGCCGAAGGCCTCTGCCAGGGCGTATTCATTGAGGCCGTTCTGCAGGGAGACGATGAAGCCGTCTTCCGCGAGCTTTCCCTTGAGGAGATCAATTGCTGCGTTGGTATGCGGCGCCTTGACGGCAAGCAGTACGCGCTCCTGGCCGGGCTGCAGGTCTTCAGGCGCAATGACCTTGAGACGGGTCGTGCTCTCACGGAAGCCGGAAATCTGGAGGCCATCACGGGCAATCGCCGCACGATGGTCGGGGTTCGCCTCAACCAGCGTGACGGAATGGCCCGCTTCGTGGAGCGCCACGCCCACAACACCGCCGATGGCACCGGCGCCGATGATCGTATAGTTCATTTGAGGTCTCGGGTAAGCGGAACATGCGGGCGGCCGCAATGGGAGCCACCGGTAATTTCGAGCACGGCTCCCGTGGTCCAGGGCGAGCGCTCGGAGGCGAGGAAGGCTACGGCCTCAGCGATGTCCGAAGGAGCGCCCGTCCGGCGCATCGGGGTCGCGCGGATCATGTCGTTGACATAGCCGTGCAGACCCGTGGATTCCTCGGAAATGACGTCATCGAGAATGAGACCGGGCGCGACGGCGTTGACGCGAATGCCATGCGGTCCGAGTTCAATGGCCAGCACCTCGGTCACCATGTTCATCGCGGCCTTTGAGCTGGCATAATGGCTGCTGCCAGCGCGGGCGGAGCGGCCGGCGCCCGAGGTGATATTGACGATGCCGCCTTTCACGCCTTCGGCGATCCAGCGACGGGCAAGCCAGCGCGACAGGAACATGGGGCCGCGGACGTTGATGGCGAAGGTCCGATCCCATTCTTCCGCCGTCATGTCGACGAGCGGCAGGTTGGGATAGATGCCGTGCGCGGTGACCAGGAGGTCGGGCAGGCCGACTGCTTTCTCGGCCGCCTCGAACATCGTATCGACGCCAACCTCATCCACGACGTTGCCGGCAACAGCAACAGAATTGGCATCCGAACCGGCTGCGAACGCACGGCCTGCTTCGGCGGCCGCAAGCGTCATGTCGGCGAAGGCGACCTTGGCCCCCTCTCGAAGCAGCGTCGCACCGATCACCTTGCCGATCCGTCCGCCACCGCCGGTAACGACGGCAGTCCGACCCGACAGCAATTGCGTCCCGCTCATTGCGGCTTTCCTTTCTTCAACTCGGCAAGGCCTTCTTCGAGCGCAGCGCATGCCGCGGCGAGAGCCACGGCGACGCGGTTGCGCGCTCGCACCAGGCGCGTGGTCATGAACTTTTCTTCGTCGGAGCCTGTCGGCAGCGTCGGCAGATCGCGCACACCCTGAAGAGAGGGATAGGCGCGCATCGGCAGAGCCGGATCGTGATCGAAGGCGTCGCAATCGGTGTAGTCAACCGGCACGAGGGCGCGGGAAACCTTGAAGAGGATGCCGTTGACCAGCACCGGGTCGGCGTCGGGAGGCAGGGCGGAAGCCAGCGCCACCAGCTTTTCTGCGCGCCGCTGCAATTCGGAAAGATCGAAGCGGGCGCCCACGGCCGTCTGCAACGAGGCCAGTTCCTCCAACAGGTAGCGACCATGCTCAGCATAGTCCAACGGCAGGGCAGCATCGGTCAGAAGCCGCCATACGGTATGCATGTAGATCTGGGTGTCGCGGACGAGGATATCACTATCCATCTGCTCGATGAGATCGTCCGGCGTGTGCCACCACCAGCCGGTGCCGAAGCCGCCGGACTTGCCGGGCCGGAACATGGCGACAGGGCCGTTGGCGGCAGGTGCAGCTTCGATAGGATGAGTGCTCATATTGCCGAAGATCGCCGGCACGCCCATGCCCCAGAAAGACTGATCGCCGGCTCGCGCCATGCGGGCATTGCCGAAAGTCTGACCGGACACTTCGCGGATGGCCTCGCTGGCCAGGCCGCGCAATTCGGCCGCTGCGGCGGTGTCGGCAACGACGGTGTTGTTCTTGCCGCCGGTGCTGTCGACATTGACATGCACGAGGGCGCGCCTCTGCAGCTCTTCCCAATTGTGGTCGGCATACCAGGAGGAGGAAGAATAGCGGCCCTGGCTGTGGCCGGACCAGAATACGACGCGCAGTGCGCGCTTCCACTGGTCGCGATGCAGCGCGGCGATACGGGCCACCTCGATCATGGTGGCGTTGGCGCCGCCATTGTCCATCACGCCATAATACCAGGTGTCATGGTGGCCGGTGTAGAAGACGAAGGGCTCCTCGTCGCCCCCTGCGCTTGAGGACATATCCGCGACCAGGATAGGCGTGGGGCGCCAACCCGTGTCGACATCGGCAACCAATACGCCGTCAGCCGCGCCGTTCTTTGCCAGTTCCTCGCGCAGCTTCGCCCCGTCACTTTCGCGCACGGTGCAGACCACGCTCGTGGGCAGGTTCTTCGCCTTGTGATCGTCAGGGCTCCCCCAAACCGGCGAGATACACATTTCATGGCGCTGCTCGCTCGGGCTGACGTGGATCTGTCCGATAGCGCCCATTCGGCAGGCGATCATGGTCACCACCGGATTGGCGATGCCATCCATCAGCACGATCTTGCCGCGTACATCCTTGCCCTTGTAGTCGTCGGGCATGCCTTTGCCGACATCGACGACCTTGCCTTTAAGGCCACCGGCCGGAGCGGAGCGCGAGAAGGAATGGGTGATAGCGCCGACTTCGACGCCTCCCACCTTCACCGAGGCACCCGGCTTGGGCAGGCTGATATAGGCCTCGTGCGACAACAGCTCGGTGCGATAGCCGTAGGACCGCATAACGTCTTCGCAATAGCGCAGGCTCTCGAGCTCGCCCGGTGTACCGGCTTCCTTTTGGTATTTGGCGAATTCCTCGAGGTGGCGCCACATGATGTCGCCATCGACGGCGCCGCGGACGCTCGAAATATCGGTCATTTGCTGGGTTCCTTTCCTTGCATCACCAGGCCGTCCGGCGTGCGATTGCGGCCCGCGATGCTCATGACGATGACGATCGCGACCGCGAGCAGGATCAAAAGACTAGAAAGGGCAGCAATCGTCGGGTCCTGCCATTTCTGGAGATAGAGGAACATCTCGATCGGCAGCGTGTTGTCGCCGGGCCGAACGAGGAAAAGCGTGGTCTCCACCTGATCGAACGAGGTGATCCAGGCGAACAGGCCCGCCGTCAGCACACCAGCGCGGATCTGCGGGAGCACGACGCGGAAAAACGTCCGTATCGGACCGGCTCCCAGGTCCATGGCAGCCTCTTCCGTCGACCAGTCGAAATTGGAAAAGCCCGCTGCCGTGATGGCGATAACGAAAGGCGTAACCACCAGCACGTGGGTCAGGAGCAGGCCGGGATACGAATAGGCAATACCGACGCGAACGAAGAAGATGAAGAGCGCGACGCCCAGCACGATGCTCGGCAGGACAACCGGCGCCATCAGGAATGCCTTGACGATATCGCGTCCGCGCAGCCGGTACTTGACCAGCGCATAGGCAGAGAGCGTTCCGATCACCAGGGCGATTGCAGTTGCCAGGGTCGCGAGGATGACCGAGCGCACGGCCGCTCCCAGGAACGCGCCTTGTTGCGCGAGGTTCTCGTACCAGCGGAGCGAATAGCCTTCCGGCGGAAAGACATTGTAGGCCGTGGACGAGAAGGAGTTCAGCACGACGATCGCCAACGGCGCGACGATGTAGATCGCGCCGGCCGCGCAGAAAAGCGCGAGAGCGATATGACGGATATGGGGCCAGTTGCGTGTCATCGCTCAGCTCTCGCTATAGGCCAACAGCCGGTTGCACAGGGCGACCGTGATCAGCGCCATGACCAGAAGGACGAGGCCGCCGACCGAGGCTACCGGCCAGTTGATGTCGGAGGTGGCCCGATAAACCTGCAGGGGCAGGACGAGCACTCGACCACCGCCGAGCACGGCCGGCGTCACCAGCGCGCCGAGCGCCAGCGTGAAACTGATCTGGAGAGCCGACACCACGCCCGGCAGGCTTTGTGGGAAGATGACGCGGCGGAAGGTGGTCCACCAACCGGCACCCAGATCCATGGCGGCCTCGCGAAGGGCTGGATCGATGCGCACGAGGCTCGAAAAGATCGGGAACACGACGAGCGGCAGGAATACGTGGCAAAGGCTGATGACAACGCCCGTCAGATTGTAGACCAGCTCGAGCGGCTCCCGGATCACGCCAAGCTTCATCAGCGTCCAGTTCACCGCGCCCTGGTCCGAGAGCAGCACGCTCCAGCCATAGGAGCGGACCACGACGCTGACCAGGATCGGCGAGAAGATAATGAGCCCGTACCAGCGTTGCAGCGCCGGCCAGCGGCAGCGCCACAGACCATAGGCCAGCGGATAGCCGATGATGAGCGACACGAACGAGGTAATCGCTGCCATCTTGAGCGTGTCAAAGATGATGGCGTGGTAGTAGGGATCGGTCAGGAAGAGCAGGTAGGTCTTGAAGGTGAAATCCTCGACCAGCCGGCCACGCTCATAGCTGTAGACGCTGTATTCCAGGAAAGCGCCGATAGGCAGCACGAAAAGGAAAGTCATCAACGCGAACGCCGGCAACAGGAGCAGCCAGGGCCGCAGCTTTTGCCAAAACCGCGAGCGCGGAGCGATGACATCCGTGGGGAGGGTCTGGACGCTCATTTTTGCGGAAACAACCTCGCGGCGCGTGCCTGCCAGCCGATATCGACCAGCACCCCGCGCTCGTGAGGCTTCTCATCGGCGATGTGCGGTTGCTGGGCGGTGAGTTCGATGCCCTGCTCGGTTTCAAGCACATAGTCGATGGCGGAACCGGAGAACACGACCTCGCGGATACGCGCCTTGGTGCGCACATCCATCGCCGCGGCAGCGGCGCCAATGCGGATGGCTTCATAGCGCAGTACGATATCGCCTTTGCCGTTTGTCGGAGCTGCGCCGACCGAAGCCGCAAAGCGCAGGCCTTTCAGAGAGACGGCAGCTGTGTCGCCGGCGACGCTCTCAACATCCACAGGCAGAGCGTTGGCATTTCCGAGGAAGGTTGCCACGAACCGCGTTTTGGGAGCGTCATAGACTTCATGCGGCGACCCGATCTGGTGGATGCTGCCCTCGCTCATGATGGCGATGTTGTCCGACATGGTCAGCGCTTCGCTCTGGTCATGCGTGACATAGACGAATGTGGCGCCGACGCTTTCCTGCAGGCGCTTGAGCTCGATCTGCATCTGCATGCGCAGCTTCAGGTCCAGCGCGCCCAGCGGCTCATCGAGCAGCAGCACCTTGGGCTTGTTGACGAGCGCACGGGCAAGCGCCACACGCTGCATCTGACCACCCGAAAGCTGGCGCGGCTTACGCGCGCCGTAGGCACCAAGCCCAACCAGTTCCAGTGCCTCGGCCACCTGCCGGTTCAGCTCTCCGCCTCTCGCACCGCGAACGCTTGGCCCAAAGGCAACGTTCTCGTGCACGGTCATATGCGGAAAGAGCGCCCAACGCTGGAACACCATATTGGTGGGCCGCCGGTAGGCGGGTACACCGTCGGAGCGCTGGTCCCCAATCCAGATTTGCCCCTGATCGGGATCCTCGAAGCCGGCCAGCATCCGCAACGTCGTCGACTTGCCGCAGCCCGAAGGACCGAGCAGCGAGAAGAACGAACCTTCCGGGATGTGAAAGTTGATGCCGTTCACTGCGACGTGGCCGCCAAAGACCTTCGACACACCGACAAATTCGACGCCTTGGCGCACGACGCGCTCCTAACTCTTGCTTTCAATGATCGGCGGGCCATTCTATCGGCCCGCCGGTCTGTTTCAGGCGACCGGTCGGGTCAGCGCATCTTGAACTTGACCTCGCGGTCCCATCTCTCACGCCAGTCGGACGACATCTCGGCGATGTAGTCGTAATCGAGAAGGATCGCCTTTTCGGCGGCCTCCAGGCTTAGCAGCGGATTGGCCTTCTGCTCGTCGGAGAGCGCGGCATTAGTGGTCACGGGAACCGAATAGGTGAGTTCGCCGTACCGGGCCGCGTTCTCGGGCTCCAGTAGGGTATTGATGAGATCGCCGCAGACCTTCTTCTCCTCGGGCGTGACGCCATTGGCGATCGCCAGGTACACAGGAAAAGCAATCATCCCCTCTTCGGGTGCGGCGAAACCGAGCGGCGCGCCTTCCTTCATCCAGACCGAGGCCAGCGAAGCGAACCATGGCGAATAATAGGCGTCGCCTGAGACGATGAGGTTCTTCACCGCATCGTTGGAATCCACCAGTGCGCGGATATTTCCGGCGTGATTGGCCCAGACCTCGAAGCCCGGATCGATATTGCGCTCATCCCCGCCGTTCAGTCGGGCGGCGATGGCCAGCATGCGCGTGTCGTAGTCGAAGAACGTGACCTGCTTGTCATTGCCATCAGCCCACAGCACGCTCCAGCTCTTGGGCGGCTCCTTCACCTTGTCGGTGTTGTACATAATGCCGATGGTGGAGGTCTGGTAACCGATCCCCTTGCCCTCGGGCCGCACGAAGCGCTCGAGCACGTTGGCCATGTTCGGGACATCCGCGGTCGAAACCGGCGCCCACATGTCATCGACCTTGCCCTTGGTGATGGCGTCGACATTGAAGAAGCCGCAATGCACCAGCGGATCATCCGGGGTGGTGCGACGAGCAGCTACCATCTTCGGATAGGTGATGGTGTTGTTCGATTCCAGGATATCGATCGTCACGTTTGGATGCGCGGCGCGATAATCCTCGATCACCTTGGTCGGAATGACCCCCTGGTTGGACCCAGCCCAGATGAAGAAGGTGACGTTTACCTTGCCGTCCTGCGCCAAGGCCGGAACCACCGGCGAAGACGCAGCAAGAGCCAAGGCTGCGCAACCCATGCGCAGGAAGCGAGAAAGCGGTGATGAAACAGGGCGAGACACCGAAGACCTCCAATCCCCTCGAGATTACGGATATATGAAGGTTTGCACAAAGAAATGCTCATATCAAGACGACTTACGTAGCAGATATGGACTTTTGTCACGCAATGCGTAGTTTCGGATGTCAAACGTTCGCTTCGAGCGAGCTGCTGAGAGAAAGCCCATGAGCGCTGATTTCGACCAGACTGACCTTGATATCGTTGTGGAACTTTCCAAAGACGGCCGCTGTCCGTTCCGTGAAATCGCCCGCAAGCTCGGCATTTCCGAAGGCACCGTGCGCATGCGCGTGGCCCGGCTTCAGGAGAAGGGCTACATCCGTATAGCCGCCGTCGGACGCCCCAGTGCGCTCGGCATCGCCTGCAACGCCATGGTCCTGCTCAAGGTCCCACCGCAATCGGTGCGACATGCGGCCGCGCTGCTCGCCGAACGCCACCATGTCCGCTTTGTCGGGGTGACCATGGGCTCGTCGGACATCGTCATCCAGACGCTGCACAATTCCTTCCAGGAACTGTTCGACTTCGTGTCCCGCCAACTCCTCGAAATCGTGCCCGACCTCATCAGCTCGGAAACGCTGCAGTTCGGCGAAGTCCTCAAAAGCGAATGGAACTGGGCCGAATGGTTCCGCAACGGGCTGGCGGCAACGCCAGGAGCGGAGCCGTCCGGTCGAAAAGTAACAGAAACTGGAGATGACGCCTCCGGCGCAGGCGATGCCGACGGCAACCAGAAGGAAGCGCCTTAGCCATGGACTTTACGACTCGGCCCGATATTCGCGGCACTTTCGGCGTCGTCAGCACGACCCACTGGATTGCCTCATCGGTGGGCATGGCAATGCTGGAAAGAGGCGGAAATGCCTTCGATGCCGCAGCTGCCGCAGGTTTTGTGCTGCAGATTGTGGAGCCGCATCTCAACGGCCCGGGAGGCGACCTGCCGGCAATTTTCGTGCGGCCCGGCGAGCAGCCGCAGGTGTTGTGCGCGCAAGGATCAGCGCCTGCCGCGGCAACGATCGAAGCCTATCGGGCCTCAGGTCTCACCGAAGTACCCGGATCCGGTCTTCTGGCCTCGGTCGTGCCAGGCGCATTCGACGGCTGGATGCTGATTCTGCGCGACTTCGGCAACCTGCCGCTCGACGTGGTGCTGGAGCCGGCGATCTTTTATGCCGAGCAAGGCCACCCCGCCCTGCCGCGGCTCTCCAACACTGTCGCGGAGCTCGCGGACTTCTTTCGCAAGGAATGGCCCAGCTCTGCCGAGGTATGGATGCCGGGCGACAAGGTCCCCGCTCCTCATGCCATTTTCCGGAACGAGGCGCTGGCCCGAACCTGGCGCCGCTTGCTGCGCGAAACGGAAGGCGCTCGGAGCCGCGAGGCGCGGATCGAGGCGGCACGCAGCGTCTTCTATCGGGGTTTCATCGCAGAAGGCGTCGACTCGCTCATGCGCGGCGAACTCATGGATTCGAGCGGCCAGCGCAACAAAGGCCTGTTGACCGCAGCGGACATGGCTGGCTGGCAAGCACACTATGAGCCGACGGTGAGCGGCAGCTATAACGGCTGGACCATCCACAAGACCGGCCCATGGGGGCAAGGGCCGGTTCTGCTGCAGGCGCTCAACATCCTTCGTCACACGCGCATAGAAGAAGCGCCGATCAACAGTGCCGAATTCGTGCACCTCGCTGCAGAAGCCCTCAAGCTCGCCTTCGCCGATCGCGATACGTTCTATGGCGACCCGGACTTTTCGCACATTCCGCTCGATGTGCTCCTTTCGGACGACTACGCACGCCGCCGCGCAACACTGATCGGCGAAACGGCCTCTCTGGAACAGCGTCCCGGCGACCTGGCCGGCCTCGGTCACCTTGCGGAACGTGCAGCCGAGCGCGCAACGGCCGGAAGTCTGTCTGTCGGCGGCATAGGCACGGGTGAGCCGACCATGGCGCACCTCACCCTCAAGGAGGGCGACACCGTCCATATCGACGTTGCCGACAGATGGGGCAACGTCGTTTCGGCCACCCCGTCGGGGGGGTGGCTGCAGTCGTCGCCAGTAGTGCCGGGCCTCGGTTTCCCGATGAACTCTCGAGCCCAGATGTTCTGGCTGGAGGAAGGCCTGCCATCATCGTTACGCCCTCGAAGCCGACCGCGCACCACGCTCTCCCCCTCGCTTGCCATCCATGAGGATGGCCGGATCCTCTCCGTAGGAACGCCGGGTGGCGACCAGCAGGACCAGTGGCAGCTCGTCTTTTTCCTCCAGCTCCTGCGCGGCGAGCAGAGCCTCCAGAAGATACTCGATACGCCCGTATTTCATTCAACCCACGTTCAGGCCTCTTTCGCGCCGCGCAGCTTCTCCCCCGGCGGCCTGTCGGTCGAAGAAACGCTCGGCGCCAAGGTAATCGCCGAACTGAAACGCCGCGGACACGACGTTTCTGTCACACCCGCCTGGTCCGGCGGCCGACTAACCTGCGCCGAACGCCGCCCCGACGGCCAATTACTGGCTGCCGCCACCCCGCGCATGATGCAGGCTTATGCCGTGGGGAGGTGAGAGGACTTTCGCGGTTTTGTCTCCACCCCGAGAGATTTCTGGCGCCCGATTCCGGGCGCCAATAGCGAAAAACGTCTGGAGCAGCTCACGACGTGTTCTTCGCCTTAGAACGCATGATAGTCCCTGAGCTCATCGCTAATCTTCGCCCGAAGACGCCGACAGAAATATTGCCCGTGCACTTGGCGCGTGATGAAATTAGTTATCTGCGTGTATGATCGGATGCCTGATAAAGTCGCGGCGGCGGGCGGATCGGGCGGACGGGAATTTCGCGAAGAGGGAAAGCTGTGATTTCTAGAAGTAAACGTAAGAATTTGCTCAGACGCGCTCGTTAACAAGCACTGTCAGCTCCGATCTGAGATCGCCCCCGTGTTTGTCGACCAGACCTCCTTGCTTCTTGCGCTCGGTTTTGCCGCATTCGCGCTTTCGGCCACGCTGTTCGTCACGTGGCTGGCTGCGCGCACCGAGCGGTTCATCCTGATCTGGGCTGTTGGCGCGGGCACTCTCATGGCAGCCTTCGCTGGTTTTTCAATAAACGCGGTCAGCAACAATTATGTGCTGCTCTGGGGCTCCAACATGCTGCTTACAGGCGGATTCGTCGTCCTGTTCAGCGCTGCGTGCCTCTTCACCGAGCGAAAGCTGCCGCGCGCACGCATCGTCGCTGTAGCGACCGCATCGGCAGCGCTTGTAACGATCCCGTTCCTGCTGGGCTTCGATGCGCTGGGGGCCATCATGGGCAACCTGGTCAATGCCGCGCTGTTGATTGGCACGGCCTGGGAGTTCTGGCGGGGTCGGTCGGAAGCGCCGCTCTGGGTCAACGGCATAGCGGCCCTCTATGGCGTTACCGCGCTCTCATTCATTCCCTGCGCCATCATGATCTACCTCAAGGGCCCGCTGGTGTTGCAGGCGCCGCCCAGCGGCTGGGCGGAGGATCTCAATTCGATCATGGGGCTGGTCGGGGTGACCGGCATAGGCGCGCTATCGCTTGCCCTCAACCAGGCGCGCATCGCCCGGCAGCATCGCGACGAGGCGAATACCGACCCGTTGACGGGATTGCTGAACCGCCGCGCCGTTTTCGAGCGCTTCGGCGCCACGTCCCTGGGAAAAGATACCGCCGTCCTGATCTTCGACCTCGATCACTTCAAATCGATCAATGACAAGCACGGCCACGCTGCCGGGGACGAGGCGCTGCGCCGCTTTGCCTCCGTCCTCAGCCAACGCGTTCCGCCGAGATCAGCCGCGGCCCGGATCGGCGGCGAGGAATTTCTGCTGGTTGTTACGGATACCGACCGGGACTTGGCTCTCGCCATCGCCGAGGCCGTGCGGTCGGATTTCGCGTGCGAGATTCTACAGGGGCCGCAGGGAGGATTTCGAGGCACGGTGAGCGCAGGCCTCTCCACCGGCGAACACCACCTCGATACGTTCGACAACATTCTGCGTCGAGCCGACGATGCGCTCTACAAGGCGAAGAACAGCGGGCGGAACCGCGTGTCCTCCGCAGCAGCGGGCGGCAGGTGAGCGCAATCGCGCGACAGCCCTCCATACCCAACCGGCACTGCTGGGCCCCTAGAACAGCGACGTCGCGTCGGCCGCCTCGATGAGTTTTCGCGTGTAGTCGGTGCGCGGATTGGCCAATACGTCGGCGGTTGCGCCCGTCTCGACGATCCTGCCCGATTTCATCACGATCATCGTCTCGCAGATGCGCCCGACCACGGCGAGGTCATGGGTCACCAGCACCAATGTCAGCCCCAGGTCCTTGCGCAGGTCCATGAGCAGGTTGAGCACTTTCGCCTGCACCGAAACGTCCAGCGCGCTGGTCGGCTCGTCCGCATAGAGCAGTTTTGGGCCGAGCGAGAGCGCCCGCGCCACCGCCAGGCGCTGCAATTGCCCGCCCGAAAGCTGGTGCGGATAGCGGTCCAGCACTTCCGGGCCCAGCCCGACGCGCTCCAGCCAGCCGGTCACCTCCTGCCGCGAGGGCACGCGGCGCTCGATGGCGCGGGCGGGCTCCTGCAGGGAGCGGAAAATGCTCATGCGCGGGTCGAACGAACTGGCCGGGCTCTGGAACACCATCTGGTTGCGCCGCCGGAATTCGCGCGCATCGCGCTCCAGCCATTCGCCGGTGCCGCGCCCGCCGAAGCGGATTTCGCCCTTGCCCGGCGCCAGCAGCCCGCAGAGCAGGCGCACGAGCGTCGACTTGCCCGAGCCGGATTCTCCCACCACGCCCAGCGTCGTGCCCGCTTCCACGGCCAGCGACACCCCGTCGATGATCCATGACGGCTCCGCCGCCTGCTTCTGCCAGGGCAGGGGTTGCGCATAAGTGAAATGCAGGTTCTCGGCTTCAACCAGCAGCGACATCGGCGCCTCCCTCGATAGCCGGGTTGAGGCAGCGGAAGATGTGTCCCGAGGCCAGGCGCGTCTGCGGAATGTCCCCGGCGCAGCCGGGCAGGCTGAAGGCGCAGCGGTTGCGGAACCGGCAGCCCGAGGGGAAGCGGCCCGCCGCCGGCACCGCGCCTTCGATGGTGGTCAGATGCTGGCCCTGCTGGCTGGGCAGGTCGGCGACGCGGCTGCGTCCCGGATTGGCTCCCACCAGTGCCTCGGTATAGCGATGGCCCGGGTTGCGCAGCACTTCGTCCACGGGCCCGATTTCCATCAGGTGCCCGCCATAAAGCACCGCCACCTTCTCGCTCACGGCGCGAATCACGCCCAGATTGTGCGACACGAACAGCAGCGCCATGCCGCGCTCGCGGCTGAGGCGCAGCAGCAGTTCGAGAATGTCCTTCTGCACCGTCACGTCGAGCGCCGTCGTCGGCTCGTCGGCAATGAGCAGCTTTGGCGAGCAGGCAATGGCCATGGCGATGAGCACGCGCTGCCGCTGCCCGCCCGAAAGCTGGTGCGGATAGCGCCGGGCCAGCCCCTGCGGATCGGGCAGGCGCACTTCCTCGAGCAGCGCCACCGCCCGCTCCATGGCTGCAGCTTTGGAAAGTCCCGCATGGAGCCGCAGCGGCTCTGCCACCTGGCTGCCCACCCGCATCAGCGGGTTGAGCGAGCGCAGCGGGTCCTGGAACACCACGCCCACTTCGGCGCCGCGCAATTGTGCCAATTGCCCGTCCGAAAGTCCGATGAGTTCGCGCCCGCCGAGCTTGACCGATCCCGTCACCCGCGCGCCCAGCGGCTGCAGGCCCACCGCGCTCATGGCCGACATGGTCTTGCCCGAACCGGATTCCCCGACCAGGCCCAGCCGCTCGCCGGTGCCCAGGTCGAGCGCGTCGATCATCACGATTTCGCGGCCGCCGATCTCGACCTTGAGGTTGCGGATCTCAAGCAATGCGGGCGCTCCCTGATTGCTGCTGCGGGTCGAGCATCGTCCGCAGGCCGTCACCCAGGAGGTTGAACCCGAGCACGGAAATCATGATGGCGGCGCCGGGGAAGATCATCAGGGAGGGTGCCTTGTCGATCAGCGGCAGCGCTTCGTTGAGCAGCCGCCCCCACGATGGCGTCGGCCGCTGTGCACCCACGCCCAGATAGGAGAGCGAAGCTTCGATGAGGATGGCGGAAGCGAACATCACCGAGCCCTGCACGATGATGAGCGGCCCGATATTGGGCAGCACGTGCCGGAACAGCACGAACCAGCGCCCGCGGCCATAGGAATAGCTGGCCTCCACGAACTCGCGCGCCAGAATCTGCCGAGCCGGCCCGATGGTGACGCGCGCCACCAGCGGCACGAACCAGACGACGATGGCGATGATCGAGGCGAGGTTGCCCGCGCCGATGGCCGTCGCCACCACCAGCGCCACCAGCACGCCCGGCAGCGCCACGCCTACGTCCGCCACGCGGCTGAGCAATATCTGCGGCAGGCCGCGCGCCGAAGCCGCTGCAAGGCCAAGCAGGACGCCAGGCACCAGCGCGATGAGTGTCGAGATCACGCTCACGAACAGCGAGTTGCGCGCGCCGGCCATCACCTGCGAAAGCACGTCGCGCCCCATGCGGTCGGTGCCGAACATGTAGCCATCGGTCAGCGGCGCCTTGAGGCGGTTGGCGACGCTCAGCGCGCCCTCGGGGTAGGGCGTCCAGAACAGCGAGACGAACCCCACCACCACGAACAGCGCCACCAGGAATGCCCCGACGAGAAAGCTCAGCGGCAGCCTGGAAAGCCGCTGGCGCAGGCTTGGGCTCCTGGTGTCCCCGGCCATCGACGCACCGGCCGTTTCGCTAGCCATGGGCGCCTCCCGCGCTCGAATGCCGGATGCGCGGATCGAGCAGTCCGTAGCTGATGTCCATGATGAAGTTGAGCACGAGGATCATGAGCATGACCACGAAGACCAGCGATTGCACCACCACCGCCTCGCGATTGCCGACCGCTTCGATCAGCATCTTGCCCAGCCCCGGCAGCGCGAAAATGTTCTCGATCACCACCGTGCCGGCGATGAGCGTGCCGAACTGCAGCGTCGCCACCGTCAGGAGCTGGATCGAGGCATTGCGCGTGCCATGCAGCACCACGGCGCGCGGTCGCGTATAGCCCTTGGCCATGGCGGTGCGGATATAGTCCTCGTTGGTGACCTCTAGCATGCTCGAGCGCACATAGCGCGCCAGCAGCGAGATCATCGGAATGGAAAGCGCCAGGATCGGTAGGATGAGGCTGCGGATGGCGCCCACCGGGTCTTCCGACCACGGCACGTAGCCGCCTGCCGGCAGCCAGCCCAGGCGCACCGAAACCAGCCCGATCAGCAGCAGGGCCGCCCAGAAGGTCGGGATGGCGAGGCCGAGCTGGGCAATCACGTCGATCAGCCCGCCGCGCCAGTCGCGCGCATGCAGCGCCGAATAGATGCCCGCCGCCAGCGCCACGATGGCCGAGAGTAGGAGCGTCCCCACCGAAAGGCTGAAGGTCAGGCCGAGCCGCGACCAGATTTCATGGAAAATGTCGTATTGTGCCGCATAGGACTTGCCGAGGTCGCCGCGCACGAGGCCGAACAGCCAGTCGAAATATTGCTGCGGCCAGGACCGGTTGAGCCCGAGTTCGTCGCGCAGCGCCGCCAGGGCCTCGGGCGTCGCGCCCTTGCCCAGGATGATGGTGGCGACATCGCCGCTCAGAAGACGCAGCAGCAGGAACACCACGAGCGACCCGATGAGGGCCGACCCGATAAGCGTCACCACAGATCGCAGGAAAAGTCGGAACAAGGGTCTCTCCGGCAAAGCCGGGCCGCGCGTCTGGCGCGCGGCCCGATGTCGGTTGTTACTCGGCCCAGTGCAGGCCGCGCAGGTCAGCTTCGGCCTGCGAGCGATAGGGCTTCCAGCCGGCCAGCTTGGCGTTGGCGTAGGTCACGTCCATCCAGGCCACGGTCGGGATCACCCAGGCTGCGTCGGCGAAGGCATTGACCGCCTGCTTGCGCAGGGCCGTGGCCTCGTCGGCTGTGACGGCGGCGTCGGCCTTGTTCCAGGCTTCGTCGAATTCCGGCACGCAGGCGCTGGCGAACCAGCCGGGGCAGAGGAAGCTGTCGACTGTCTGCGGGCCGGTCAGCGTCGTCATCTCGAAATTGGGCGTCGAGCCGAGCACTTCATCGAGATAGGCCGCCAATTCGCGGCTCGCGCCCTTGACGTTGATGCCCACCGCGCCAAGCTCATCGGTCAGGAGCTCGGACATCGCCGGGCCGTCGGAGATGTTGTAGTATTTGAGCTCGACGTCGAGGTTACCGACTCCAGCCTCGGTCAGCAGGGTCTGCGCCTTTTCCGGATCGTACGGATAAGGGCAATAATCGCTGTTCCACGGCAGGTTGGCCGGGTTGACGAACAGGCACGCCGGCTCGGCAAAGCCCGAATAGGCGCCGATCGCGATGTCTTCGCGGTTGATGGCATGGGCGATGGCCTGCCGCACGCGGATATCGGCGAATTTCGGGTTCTTGGCATCGAGCGCGATATAGTTGACCTGATTGGACGGCGTGGTCAGCACCGCCAGTTTCGGATCGGCCTTGACTGCATCCGCGCGTTCCTTGCCGTCGCCGACCAGCACGTTGATGAGGTCGATATCGCCGGCCATCAGCGCGTTCACGGCGGCGATCTCGTCGCCGATGAAGCGGATGCGGACATTCTCGAAATAGGGCTTGTCGCCGTGATAGTCCTCGAAGCGCTTCACATCGACTTCGATGCCCGGCTTCCATTCGCCGAAGCTGAAGGGACCGGTGCCCACAGGCGCCTTGGCGAGGTTATCGAGCCCGCCTTCGGGCAGCATCATGCCGGCAAGGCCCGACATGCCGGCGAGGAACGCCTGGCTCGGGCGCGACAGCGTCACCTTGATCGTCGAGGCGTCGACTTTCTCGATATTGCTCACCGCGTCGAAGGTCTTGGAAATCTCCGGGCGCGGCGACTTCTTGTACTGCTCGAACGAATAGAGCACGTCGTCGGCGTCGAAGTCCGTGCCGTCATGGAACTTGGCCTTGACCAGCTTGAACGTGTAGGTCAGCCCGTCCGGCGTCACCTCGTAGGAGGCCAGCAGCGGCTTGAGCGATCCGTCCTGCTGCGTCTCGAGCAGCGGCTCGATGACGTTGAGGAACAGCACGCCGTTGATGGCCGTGGCGGTGCCCACCGTATAGTCCCAGTTCGGCGGTTCCTGCGGCGTGGACATCACCAGGTTGGTCGTCCCCACCTGCGCGAACGCCGCCTGCGGCGCCAAAGCCAGCGTCAGCACCGCTGCGCTCGCCAGCGCCAGCCGGCCGACGCGGCCAAGGCCGCGCACACCGGATTGCGGTTTGTGTTCCCTCATCGATTTCTGCTCCCTTTGCAGCACCGACCGCCCTAAGCATTCCCTCGGCAGCCGACTGCACATTTCATCGGCGAGCAAGTTTCGAGTCAACAAACGGACATCTCGCATACCGAAACACGTTGCAAACGGGGTGCGAGCGTCTCCATCACCCGCTGTTCGTGTTGGCAGTGAAAAATGCAGATTTCCGAAACCTGATGGTCAAGTACCGAAAGTGGGGACCAGACCTATATTGGCGCGGAGGCAGTCCTTCTCGAAATGCAGCCGAAGGCGCGCGTTTCGCCATGCAAAACGCGCTTCAATCGGAGGCAGCCTAGCGCTCCAGCAATCTCGCGATTTCCGCAAATCCTCGGGCA
Source organism: Paradevosia shaoguanensis (assembly GCF_016801025.1). Taxonomy (GTDB): domain Bacteria; phylum Pseudomonadota; class Alphaproteobacteria; order Rhizobiales; family Devosiaceae; genus Paradevosia; species Paradevosia shaoguanensis. Next base: position 1,267,485 of record NZ_CP068983.1, read on the forward strand.
CGAGCATGAGCGAGGGGCGTTACGCCATCGTGGTCGGCCAACTCGCGGTCGGCGCCGGCTTCGAGCAGCAGACGCACAACCTCCTGGTGGTCCGGGCCGCCGTCACCGAGGATCACGGCTTCTATGAGAGCGGTCCAGCCAAGATTGTTGACGTGGTCGAGAGGCGCGCCGGCGGCAATGAGGCGGCGGACGATTTCGGCGTGGCCGAGATGAGCGGCCGCGATCAATGCCGTTCCGTTATAGGGGCTGGTGATCAGCCCAGGATCGTTGCCGAGCGTGATGGCTAGCGACATGAGGTTGGGATCGTTGGCCACGGCAGCAATAGTCACGACATCGTAGGCCTGATTTTCCAGCGCGTTCATATCGGCGCCAGCGGCGGCAAGCGCGCGCAGGGCAGCCTCGCTTGAGAAGAAAGCCGCGACGTGAGCCGGTGTACGGCCGTTCCTGTCGCGCACGTTGACGTCAGCGCCCGCAGCCACGAGGCGGCCGATTTCAGCGGCATCGCCGATCTGAGCGGCACGAAGCAGGCCTTGATAGGCCGCGATTTCGGGCGCCGAAGGGGCCGTTTGGGCATAGGCGACGCTCGATGTGACGAGCATCACTGAAACGAGGATCATCCGCAGCATTCAAAGCTCCGTCAAACAAGAACGGCCCGCAGCAAGGCGGGCCGTTCGGGGATCACATGCGAGGCTTACTCGGCCGCGCCGATGGCCTTGAGGCCTGCGACGGCACAGCCGGCGTCGATGTCGCCCGACGGCGCGCCGCCGACACCGATGCCACCGACCAGGGCCTTGCCGATGCGGATCGGGAGGCCGCCGGCCTGGATGACCATGCGGGCATCCATGTCGCGCAGGCCGGCATTGGCCGGGGCGGTCGAGATGAATTCGGCGAGTCCGGCCGTATCTCGGCCCATGGCTGCGGAGGTGAAGGCCTTGCCTTCGGCGCTGGAGCCGGTATGCGGGCCCGAATTGTCGGCCTTGAGCAGGACCTTGGTCGCACCGTCGCGCGCTACGATGGCGACGCTGACATTATGGCCTTCGGCAACGCAAGCCTGGAGGGCGGCATCGGCAGCCTGGGTGGCCAGAGCGAGCGGGAGATAAGGAGCGGTCGGCAGTTCCTGCGCCTGGGCGGCGAACGGGGTCAGCAGAGCGGCGGCGATAACGAGGTTCCGGATCATCACGGTTTCCTTTCAGGTGATGAAAGGAACCTAGCTCCCGCCCTCGCCGCCAGATATTCGTAGGCTTGGCGTGCGTCTCCGTAGTTCTACGGAGTGTCGCGCCCCTCGAGCCAGAGCCGGGTCATTTCCGCCTGGGATGTCGTGCCCAGCTTGGCGCCGATCGCGGCCCGGTGGCTTTCGATCGTTCGGGGCGAGAGGCCAAGCCCTTCGGCGATCTGGCGCGTGGTGAAACCCTCGGCGATGCGATCCAGCACTTCGCTTTCCCGCGCCGTCAGCGACGACAGCAGCGCCAGCGTCTCGGCCTTTTCCGCCCGGCGACTGAGCACGCGCTCCAGCGCCTCCTGCCCCTTCTGGATGGCGTCGATCAGGTCCTGCTCATCGATCGGCTTGGAGAGGAAATCGACGGCGCCGTTGCGGAAAGCCCGGCGGCAGGCCTCGATATCGCCATGGCCGGAAATGACGATCGTGGGCCAGTCGATGCCCTGTTCGAGGAGGCGCTCCTGGAGCTTGAGGCCGGAAATGGCCGGCATCCTGATGTCGAGGATCAGGCAGCCCGGCGCGAGCTTGGGCACCTGCGCGAGAAAGGCCTGCGGGTCGGCAAAGCCCATGACCTTTATGCCCACGGTCGACAGCAGCAAGGCAAGCGCATGGCGTACGGCCTCGTCGTCATCGACGAGATAGACGGGGTGGATCATTGCGCGGCCTCCGCCAATGGCTGTTTGCGGGGCAGGACGACGCGGAAGGTCGCCCCCGTTTCGGTATCGACCAGCGAGATTTCGCCACCGGCGCGCTCCACCAGGCGCTGGCTCAACGCCAGACCCAATCCGGTGCCGTCGGCGCGTGTCGTTGTAAAGGGCGTGAAGAGGCGCGGGCGCAGTTCTCTCGCAACACCGGGGCCATTGTCGGCGATCTCCAGCACCACCTGGTCAGCCTGCTCCCTGAGTGCGATCGTCACGCGTGCCGCACTGCCCTGCCCGGCCGTGGCATCGATGGCGTTGCGCACCAGATTGAAGACCACCTGTTCCATTTCCACCGGATCGGCGATCACCGGAACGGCACGCATGGGCAGATCGAGAGCCAGCTTCATGCCACTGGCACCGGCCTGCGGGCCAAGCAGGGCCTCGACGTTCCGCACGGCATCGCGCATGTCGAAGGCGGACTTTTTCAGCCCGTCCTGCGGGCGGGACCAATTGCGGAAGCGCTCCAGTATCGCGGACGCGCGACGCGCCTGCGTCACGGTATCGTCGAGCACAGGCGCCAAAGCCTCGACATCGCCTCGACCCAACAGCCGTCGCCCGGCCTGAACCTGCGCCAGAATAGCGGTCAGCGGCTGTGTCAGCTCATGGGCGAGGCCGCTGGCCATTTCGCCCAGGGCATTAACGCGCGAAGCATGGGCGAGGCGCGAATCCAACGCACTGAGCCGCGCCTGTTCCACCGCCTGACGCGTACGGGCACGCTGGCGCAAAGCGGAGAGGATTGCGAGGTAGGCGAGCGCCGTAGCGAGAAGCGCCAACCCCGTGACCAGCGGCGGAAGGAGATCGGCGAGTCCGATCTGCATTCCCGTTTCGAGCAGCAGCGGCTGCGACGCACTCCCCAATACCCGCGAGAATCGCAGCGTTTCACCGGTCTCGCCTCGATTGAAGAGCGGGCGTCCGTCCGGCAGAGAGAGCGTGAGGTCGACACCGGGCCGCGTCCAGAACGAGCCAGCCTCATCAAGCAGCTTTTCGGCATCGATGCCGAGCATCAACCCATAACGCGCCGCTTCCGAATTGGGGCTGCGCTTGACCATGATGTAGTGATGCGGCTTGCCCGGATGCGGCAGGATGGCGATGCTGCCGTCCGACGCCTTTGCCGCCGCGCGAACGATCTCGGCGAGAGCCGGATCGAGCGTCTCCGTGCCCACCACCGTGCCCTGCGGGTCCAGCGGCACGAGCTGCACTTCATCGATACGCGGATAGAAGCGCGAAATGGTCGCGGCAACATCGAGGAAAAGATCCCGCCGCTCCCCCTCGCCCGCCGTCGCCACGGCCGACAACGCCGTCATGTGCGCATCGTGCTGGTCGGCACGCTGGGAGACCAGGCGATGCAGGATATTGCTTTCCTGCTCCAGCTCGGCAACCAGCATATTGCGCTCGACAAAGGCCAGCGCCGCCGCTGCCGCAAGCAACAGCAGGCAGCCAATGACAATCAGCTTGAGCGGGCTTTCAAGAAGAGGTCGGCGTTGGCGCATCATGACCGCATTCTCGCAGTTTCCGTCTCCACCCGATACGTTCTCTACCGAACATCCTCAATTCGTGTGATCTGAGACCGGATACAGGATTGTCCCGTCGGGCTGCACAATCACGCCGGGCGTGAGATGCGCTGGCTCGATATGGCCCTTGTCCATGATGTGGAAAACGCTCTTTCCTGCTGCGATCAGGTAGTCGGCGACGATGCGGCGGTGACAACGCCACCAGACGGCTTCCGAGCACATGATTGCACAGCGCCGGCGGCTTCCTTCGTCCAGCAGGCGCTCGAGCCCGGTGCGGAAGGGCTCGGATAGCGCGTAGTCGGCGTAGTTGTGGAAGCTGTCGTTGGTCCAGAAACCATTGAGGTCCGCCGGCACGTCGCGCGCTTTGCCGCGCAGGCCGCCAAGCGCGGCAATATGTTCGTAGGCGATCTGGAAACCCGCCAAGGTCTCGGGCAAGGCGTCGATGTTGAATTGCGGGTTGGTTCGCGACTTCGGTATCGTCCTGATGTCGACGAGCAGCTCGACCTCCGCTTCACGCAATAGATCGACGAAGGTTTCGATGCTGCGGTTGGAATGGCCGATGGTGAAGAACGGCAGATCCATCGATCTGCCCTTCAGGAGAGATCGAGCGCGCTGCCTTTATGGGCCGCTATGTGGTCGGTCTTGTCGCTCTTGATCTCGTATTGCGGCTCATCTTCCGAAGCGTGGTGGGTGTGCCCCTTGTAGTCGAAATCGCGTGTATGGATCGCAATGATGGCGCCCGACACGCGCCCGGCCTCCGAATTCCAGCTCACGTGGTCGCCAATCTTGAATCTCCTGGCCATCGTTCGCTCACCTCCATCACGGGTCGACGTTATCGAGGAAGTCCGCGGTCGGCACGAAGAACAGGCACCCAGTCACTGCCTTGCTGAAGTCGAGCAGATGGTCATAGGTTCCCGGCGGATTGCCGATGAACATGTTCTCCAGCATCTTCTCGATGCGAGCGGGCGAGCGGGCATAGCCGGTGAAATAGGTGCCGAACTCGCCTTTGCCGACCGAGCCGAACGGCATGTTGTCGCGAACGATCTGCAATTGCTGGCCGCCCTCCTCGATGGAGGTCAGCACATTGTGCGCATAGGGCTTCTTGTCGGCATCGCGCTGCTCGATATCGGAGAGCTTGTGCCGTCCGATAATGTTCTCCTGCTCCTCGACCGGCACCTTGTTCCACTGCGCAATGTCGTGGAGGTATTTCTGCACGATCACGTAGCTGCCGCCGGCAAAGGCCGGATCTTCCTCGCCGATGATGGTGGCATCCACCGCCGCCTGGTCGACAGGGTTCTCGGTGCCGTCGACGAAGCCGATAAGGTCGCGGTCATCGAAGAACTTGAAGCCATGCACTTCATCGACGGTAATGACGGCCCCATCCAGCCGCGCCATGATGTGGGTGGCCAGCTCGAAGCAGAGATCCATGCTGGCGGCGCGGATATGGAAGAGCATGTCGCCAGGCGTCGAAACTGCGTGGTGCACGCCGCGGATTTCCCGAAAGGGGTGCAGGTCCTTGGGCATCGGCGCGCCGAAAAGCCTCGTCCACGCGTCAGCGCCAAAACCCGTAACCAGGGAAAGCTGCCCTTCAAGGCTCCGGAAGCCAACACCGCGCAGGAGGCTCGAAAGATCGCCGCAGAGTTCGCGAACCGTTCGCTCCGCCTCCGATCCTGGATTGATCGTCACCACCAGGAAAATCGCCGCGCGTGTCAGCCTGCTGGTGACCGACTGGGATATGGGAGAGGGTAAGCTTGAAACCATCGTGAGCCATCGAGTAGCGGGCTCGCATCTTGCCCCGACCGCAAGCCGGATGACAAGTTTTGATCTGACGCCAGGAAGGCGACCTCGCGCTTCGTCGGCGCGAGGTCGGTTGGTCATGCCCCCTGGCTGGCCACCGCAGGACGACGGCCACCACCGATCATGACCAGTCCCAAACCCGCCGCCGCGAGCAGTCCGCCGGCGATCGGCACCGCGGCATAGCCGAGGCCGAGGCTGAGCACGCCGGCGCCCAGGGCTGCGCCAATGGCGTTGCCGAGGTTGAAAGCCCCGACATTGATGGAAGATGCCAGGCCGGGAGCCTCGGCAGCGGCCTCCATCACGCGCATCTGCACCGGCGGAACGATAGCGAAGGCGGTGATGCCCCAGAGAAGGAGGCCGAAGATCGCGCCGATCTGGCTGGTGAGCAGGAGCGGCATCGCAAGCATGATAACGGCAAGCGCACCGAGGAAGATCTTGATGGCGCCATCGGGGGACCAGTCGGCGAGACGTCCACCGACCCAATTGCCGATTGTGAACCCGACGCCGATCAAGGCCAGGCCGAAGGTAATGAAACCGTCGGATGCGCCAATGAGAGTCGCGAGTGCGGGGGCGACGTAGGTATAAAGGGCGAACATGGCGCCGGCGCCCATCACCGTTGTCGCCATGGCGAGAAGCACCGTGGGGCGGGCAAGAACGCGCAGTTCGCGCTTGACGTTCGGGCGGGCACCTGACGCGCCCTCGGGCAGGGCCATCCACAAGGCCGCAATGGCAACGAGACCGATCGCAGCCGTCCCGACAAACGCCATGCGCCAGCCGATCAACTGGCCGATCCAGGTCGCGGCAGGGACGCCACCGATATTGGCAATGGTCAGGCCCATGAACATGGCCGCGACGGCGCGCGCCTGCTTGTCCCTGGGCACGACACTGGCCGCAACGATGGCGCCGAGGCCGAAGAAGGCACCATGGTTGAGGCTGGTCACGAGGCGCGCGAAGAGCAGCGTGAAATAGCCCGGCGCCATGGCCGACAGCAGGTTGCCGATGGTGAAGATGCCCATCAGCAGGATGAGCGCCTTGCGCTTGCCGAACCGGCTGAACGCCAGCGTCATGACGGGTGCGCCAAGCATGACGCCGATGGCATAGGCGCTGATGAGCAGGCCCGCCGTGGGGATACTGACGCCGACGCCGTCGGCGATGACGGGCAGCAGGCCCATCGGCGAGAATTCGGTCGTGCCGATGCCGAAGGCGCCGATGGCGAGGGCAAGAAGCGCCCAGCGGGCACGCGTGGATGTATCGGCCGTTTCGGCCGTGGCGGTGGCGAGTGTCATGGTGATTTCCTCAGGCGTCCCTTTCGGGCGCCAGACTAAACGGGGCTCGGCGGCTATCCGGTTTGACAAGCATTGCCGCCCCAGGCGCGTCACCGTCATCGATCGTCTGCATCTTTCTCCCGCCCCCGATGCGGCGCTCCGGCGTGCTTCCGGAGCCGGAAAGGCGGCGGCGGCATTCAAATGGCCGGCTATGAAATAGGGCGCAGCCATTGACTTGATAATCAGCTTAAATTGCACATTATCTGTGAAACGAAATCCAAGATTGGATGGGAAAATGGATAATCGCGCGGGCGAGATGCTGGTATTCCAGCGCGTCGTGGAGACTGGCAGCTTTTCGGAAGCAGCGCGCCTGCTGCGGATGACGCCCTCGACCGTCAGCAAGCTGGTCGCCCGCATCGAAACGCGATTGGGCGTTCGGCTTGTCGAGCGCTCGACGCGGCGACTTTCCCTCACGGCCGAGGGCCAGATTTACTACGAGCGCAGCCAGGCGCTCCTCAATGACCTCGAAGAAGTGGAGTGTGCACTTTCGCAGGGCGCGGTGCAGACCAGCGGCACTGTGCGCGTCAATGTCTCGGTCGCCATCGGTGTGCTCGCGCTCGAGCCGATCCTTCCCGAATTCTGGCGCCTCTATCCCAATGTGGTGATCGACCTCTCGCTATCGGACGAAATTGTGGACCTCTATCTCGACCGCACCGACATCGCCTTCCGCGTCGGCCCCTTGCCGAACTCGGGCATGCTGGCGCGGCGGATAGGCGTGGCGCGCCGCAAGATCGTCGCCGCGCCGAGCTATCTCGAACGGCATGGGATACCCCGCACGGTCGAGGATCTCTCGAAACATAATTGCCTGGGCTTCAATTTCCGCCGCGCTGCACCGGTCTGGCCGATCAAGGAAAGCGGCCGGATCGTCGATCGCGCCGTCAGAGGCCAGCTCCTCGCCAATAATGGCGAAACCGTACGCCGCATGACGCTTGCGGGTGTAGGCCTGGCTCGGGTCGGCGACTACCACGTACGCGCCGACATCGCCGCCGGACGCTTGGTCGAGGTGCTGGCGGACGTAGTGGAATCGGACGAGGAACAAATCCACGCCGTCTTCCTGGGCGGCGCCCGCATGCCCCAACGCGTCCGCGTCTTCCTCGACTTCGCCGTGCCGCGATTGCAGCAATTCCTCAGCGAGTAGCGCGCTCTAGTCGACCATATCGTGCCATGATTTCGCACAAGGCCGCAGTATCAATCGCTTCGACCTTGTATCTGTCGAAAGCCCCGCCCCCTGCCCCCTCGGCCGCAACCATGGCGTTGACGATAGCCTCTTCAACGGCTTCAACGGCCGCCGCATAGACCACGTCGATATGCTCGTCGTTGAGCATATCCATGTGCAGGACCTCCGGTGCCCTGTGCGCCATCGGGTTCCTGTTCGCCGTCGAGAACGCCAGAAAAATATCGCCTGAATTGTTGCCGCCAATTGTGCCGTTGCGGGCGATGCCGATGGTGCCGCGGCGGGCCAGGCGTTTGAGTTGGTGGGGCATGAGGGGAATGTCGGTGGCGATGGCGACGATGATCGAGCCGCGCTCGGTTTCGTGGATCGGCGCGATGCCATCCTGCATATGCTGACCCATGGGCACGCCGCAGATGGTGAGCCAGGGGCGTTGGCCGTGGTTGGCCTGGACGAGAACGCCGACCGTAAAGTCCTTGCCTGCTATGCTGATCTTTCGCGACGCGGTGCCGGTGCCGGCCTTGAAGCCATAGGCGATCATGCCGGTACCGCCGCCAACCGAGCCTTCTGCGACCGGGCCGGATCTGGCGCCGTCGAGGGCTGCGAGGACATCCGCTTCGCCGATCGGCAGTCCGTTGATGTCGTTCAGGGCGCCATCATAGGTCTCGGCGACGACCGGCATGATCCAGAGGTGATCACCGCGGGTATAGGTTTTTTCGTAGCGCTTGAGCATCCACTTGACGGCGCCGTGGTGCGCCATGCCGACGGCGTGAGTGTTGGTGATGAGGACGGGGCCAAGGAAATACCCGCCATCCTCGATCCAGTGCGTGCCGGTCATTTCGCCATTGCCGTTGAAGCGATGGAGACCGGCATAGACCGGCACGGGCTCGTCCTCGCCGGCGTGCGGAATGATTGCCGTGACCCCGGTGCGAACCGGCATGCTGCGGCCGGGCCGCGGCTGCTCCTCGATGAGGGTCCTGAAGCCCACAGCAATGCCGGGAACGTCGGTGATGGCGTTGAATAGGCCGGGTGTACCGGGGAACGGAAGGCCGAGTTCGCGGGCGCGCGGCTTGGGAGTCTTGAGCATGGTCATTTCTGGCGGGAGCGGAAATAGAGGCCGAGCGAGGCGACGACGAAGGAGAAGGCCAGCATCATCACGGCGATGGCGTTGATCTCCGGTTTGATGCCGCGACGCAGCATCGAGAAGATGAAGATCGGCAGGGTGGTGACGTCGACGCCCGAGATGAAATAGGTGATCACCAGGTCATCCATAGAAATGATGAAGGCGAGGAGCGCGCCCCCGAGTACACCGGGCATCAATTGCGGCAGCACCACCTTGCGAAAGGTGACCCATTGATTGGCGCCCAGATCCGCCGAAGCGTTTTCGAGCGTCCGGTCCATGCTGGCGAGGCGCGCCGAGACGACGATGAAGACGTAGGAAATGAGGAAGGTGCACTGGCCGATGATGATGGTCATGAGGCCCAGATGGGCGCCGACACCGACGAAAAAGATGAGAAGCGCGATGCCCAGCACGATGTCCGGCATCAGCATGGGCGCGAAGAGCAGCACGCGATAGAAGCTCTTGCCGAAGAAATAGTAGCGGTAGATGGCAATGGCGAGCGCCGTGCCCAGAACCGTGGCGATCAGGGTCGTCGAGGCCGCGATGATCAGGCTGTTGCGCAGTGCGGCAAGCAATTGATCGGTGGATTCGAGATAGAGCGCGTTTTCGCTGATCTTGGTCTTGAAGCCCAGGACCTGCAGGTACCAATCGGTCGTGAAGCCCGACCACGTCATCATGTTGATCGGGTTGGCGTTGAACGAATAGACGACGATCAGGGCCAGCGGCAGGTAGATGAAGCCGAAGAAGAGCGCGGTGTAGAGGGCGAGCGTGCCGCGGCCGATGGTGCGGGCTATGCGCATGACCGCCTCCCTAGAGACTGAGTGCCGGGTCGCTGCCGCGCCGGCCTTCGGTGAGAACGTAGATGAGGAGCGCCACGAGCATCGCTGCCATGACGAGCATGGCGAGGGCCGAGCCGAACGGCCAGTTGCGGGCCGAAAGGAATTGCTGCTCGATGAGGTTGCCGAGCATGAGCACCTTGGCCCCGCCCAGCACTTCGGGCACCACGAAATTTCCCAGCGCCGGTATGAAGACGATGATCGCCCCGCCGATGACACCAGGCAGGGTAAGCGGGAAGATGACGCGAAGGAACGTGCGGATCGGCCCCGCGCCCAGATCCTGCGAGGCCCTCACGAGGGCCCAATCGAGCTTTTCGACGCTGGCATAGATCGGCAGGAACATGAATGGCACGTAGATATAGACCATGCCGACGATGATCGCGCCGTCGGTATAGATCATGTCGAGCGGACGATCGATGAGGTGCAGGTCAAGCAGCACTTCGTTGATAAGCCCGGTCTGGCGGAGCAACAGCACCCAGACGAAGAGGCGCACGATGAGGCTCGTGAAGAAGGGCAGTGCAATGAGGAAAAGGCAGAAATTCTTCCACCTGTCGGGGAGGCGCGCCACCTGGAAGGCTGCCGGATAGCAGACGAGGAAGGTACAGAGCACCGTCAATGCAGCGATGCGCACGGACCGCCAGAAGATGGCGAGGTAGACCGGGTCGAACTCCTCGAACATCGGATCGGCAAAGCCAAGGATGCGGCCGAAATTATGGGGATAAAATTCCCACTCGGCGCCCCCATAAAGCCCCGGCATCAGGAAGCTCATCACCACCATGATGCCCAGCGGCACGACGAAGAAGGCGATGAGGAAAAGCGTGGCCGGCGTCAGCAGGATGCCGAGTTCGAGCCGGTGTCGGGAGCGCGCGCTCATTGCGCCGCCTCGGTGGGCGCAATGAGGTGGACCGAAGCCGGATCGTAGTAGAGCCTCGCCCTGCGGCTGGCCTCGATGGCGCCGACCTGGCCCCGGGCGCTGGCCGGGATCAGCGCGGTGAGCTTGCGCCCGCCGGCCGTTCGCCCCAGAAGCTCGAAGGCGGAGCCGACAAAGACCACCTGATCGACCTCCATTTCGAGACTGGGTTCGTCATTGGCAGGGGTGAGCGAGAATTGTTCCGGCCGGATCAGCGCGGTCACGGCGGCATCGTTCGCCGCCGGCGACCTGCTATGGATCGCGATGCCGTCCGGCGTCACGACACGCTCGCCCTCGCGCCTGCCTTCGAAGAGATTGCTGGCTCCGACGAACGTGGCGACGAAGGTGGTGGCCGGCGCATCGTAGACCGTTCGCGGCGTGCCGATTTGCTGGATCTGCCCGGCATCGAGTACCGCCACGCGATCGGACATGGTCAGCGCCTCTTCCTGGTCGTGCGTGACGAAAACGAAAGAGATGCCGAGCTCGCTCTGCAACGTCTTGAGCTCCATCCGCATGGCCTCGCGCAGGTTCTTGTCGAGAGCCGAGAGCGGCTCATCGAGAAGAAGCAGTTTGGGGCGCGCGATGATGGCACGCGCGAGCGCCACGCGCTGCTGCTGGCCGCCCGACAGCTGGCGCGGGCGGCGGTTCTCCATATCCTTGAGACCCACCATTTCCAGCGCCTCAGCCACACGTTTCCGGCGCTCCGCGACCGGCGTGCCGGCAATTTCGAGGGCGTAGCCGGTGTTTTCGCCTACGCTCATATGCGGGAAGAGCGCGTAGTTCTGGAACACGGTGTTGACCGGACGGCGGTGCGGCGGCACATCGGTGATGTCCTTGCCGTCGATCAGAATGCGACCCTGCTCGAGGTCGATGAAGCCGGAAACGGCCTGGAGCAAGGTAGTCTTGCCGCATCCGGAAGGACCGAGCAGTGTCAGGAATTCGTTGCGGCGCACCTCGAGGTCTATGCCGCGCAGCGCATAGATCCGCTTACCCTCGAAAACCGGGAAGCTGCGCGTCGCGTTCTCGAGTGTAACGATCTGGTCCGACATCTCGATTTTTCGTCCCCTCGACCGAATGTTATCTAAATAACTCTTGTGCCATTGCGATATCTGGATTTCATTCTTGCTGGGAAGTCAACGGCCCAGAGGGATGAGGGCGCTGATTTCATGCAAGGGAAAGGGGAAAATCGCGATGACAACGCGCAAGACGAACAGGCTGTCCGCATTGCAGCGCCTGGCCCGCGGCCTGCTGCTCGGAACCGCCGCCGCCCTGAGCCTCGCCGGCGCCGCTTCGGCAGCCGGGGAACTCAACGTCTTCAACTGGGGCGAATACATCAACCCGGAAGTGCTCAAGGCTTTCGAAGCCGAAACCGGCATCAAGGTGAACCTCTCCACCTATTCCTCCAATGAGGAAATGCTGGCCAAGGTCCAGGGTGGCACCACAGGCTACGACATCGTGTTTCCGTCGGTCTGGATGCAGGACATCATGGCCAAGCTCGACCTGCTCGAGAAGACCGACATCAATCGGTACGAAGGCTTCAAGAACATCGATCCGGCCTTCCTGCGCGCCAAGAGCGACCCGCAGGGCGAGTATTGCCTGCCCTATGCCTGGGGCACCGTTGGCATCGTCTACAACAAGAAGGTGCTCGGTAAGGACATCACCGGCTGGAACGATCTCCTGGCGACGGTCAAGGAGAAGGGCCTCAAGATCGGTCTTCTCGACGACATGCGCGAGGTGATCAGCGTCGGCCTCATTCTCAACGGCAAGGACGTCAATACGACGGACCCCAACGATCTGGCCCAGGCGGCCGAGACGGTCATCGCCATGAAGCCGGTCGTCTCCGCCTTCAGCTACGATACCCGGCCGATGGTCATGGCGGGCGAGCTTGCGGCGGCGCACGCCTTTGTCGGTGCGATGATCGACGTCTTCGCCAATCCCGACCTCGAAGGCTATGTGATCCCGGAGGAAGGGGCGACGATGTACCAAGAGGATATCTGTGTCCTCAAGACGTCGCCCAACAAGGACAATGCCAGGAAATTCCTCGAGTTCTATACCAAGCCCGAGATCGTGGCGCTCAACATCGCCCAGCAGACCAATGGCACCGCAAACGTTCCCGCGCGGACCATGACCCCGCCCCAGATCGCTGAAAGCAAGGAGATTAATCCGCCCGAGGATGTGATGAAACGGCTGCAGATTTTCTCCGATCTCGGGCAGGCGGTGCGGCTCTATGACCGCACCTGGACCAAGATCAAGACGGCCGAATAGGCTTGACCCGGCCGGTCTGGACCTTAAGGCTCGGATCGGTCTCGTCCTGAAGGTGAAGCATGTCCAAGGCCATACTGGAGCGTCTGCGCAGCGACCGGCTGCGGCAATCCAATTCGGACAAGCTGATCGCCAACTATATGGAGCGCAATATCGCCGAGCTGCCGTTCGAGACGGCCCGGTCGATCGCCGGGCGCGTGGGCGTCAGCCCGATGACTGTCGGACGCTACCTGCGGCGGCTGGGCTTTGACGGCCTTGATGAACTCAAGGCCGAGCTGCGCCGCGGCGCCTCGAACAATCCGGCCTGGCAGGTCAAGGGCCAGATGGAGCGGCTCCAGGCGGACATCAAGGAAGGCAAGCTTCTCGCCGGCCTCATCCAGCAGCAGATGGACAATCTCGGCCACATCTACGAACTCACCGTCGCGCCCGAATGGCAAAGAGCGGTCGAAACCCTGGTCTCGGCAAGCGAGGTCTACGTCGCCGCCTACCAGAACGTGCGCGGCATCGCCCAATACTTCGCCGCCCAGCTTTCCTATTCCCGCCCCGGCGTCACCTTCTCGGACGGCCTCAACGGCACCTATGCCGAAATCCTCGACCAGTCGGTCGAGGGCCGCTGCCTCTTCCTCTTCGACGTCCGCCGCTTCGCCTCAAAGGCGCGCCCTCTCGCAGAAGCCGCACGAAAGGCCGGCGTCACCGTCATCTTCATGACCGACGAATTCTGCCCCTGGGCCAACGAAGTCTCCGACATCCCCCTCGTCCTCCCCGGCGCCCACGGCCCCCTCTGGGACGGCGCCGCCGCCCTCACCGCTGTGATGGACCTCCTCATCAGCAACGTCGTGGTCGAGCTAGGCCACAGCGCCAGCGATCGCGTGGAAGCACTGACCCACTTGCAGGATCAGTTCGGGGACTTCGAATAGCGCTCCGATGGCGATGTTGCGGACCGCAGCGTCCGTTTAGACCCGCACCACCGTTCCATCCATACGCGTCAGCAATGCCCGTGCACCCGGCACCGTCGCCAGCACCTTGGCCGCTCGGTCCTCGCCGGCGACGAAGAGGGCGGTGGCGAGCGCGTCGGCGTCGGTGGCGCGGGGGGCGGTGACGACGACTTCGGTCAGCCGGTGGGCGCTCTGGCCGGTATTGGGGTCGAAGATGTGGTGATGCTCACCTGAGAGGTCGAATACGGTGCCGTAGCCACCAGAGGTGGCTGAGGATTCATTGACCAGTTCGAGCGTCCTGCCGGCGCCGCCGCTGGCATCGCGCAGGCCGACGCGCCAGGGGCGACCGTCGGGGTGGGTGCCGAGGACGCGTGTTTCGCCCAGCTCTACGACGACGTGGTCAAAACCTTCGTTGCGCAAGAGATCGGCGACGACGTCGGTGATGTAGCCCTGGGCAATGCCGTTGAGCGTCAGAGCCATGCCTTGCGATGCGAGGCGCACGCCGCGACTGGAGACATCGATGCGTTGATAGTCGACGAGGCCGCGCGCCGCCGCGATGGCCTTGGGGGACGGGCCCGAGGGATCGGCACCCGGCTGCGCGAAGTGATCCTGATAGAGCGTCCAGAGCGGTTGCACGGTCGGATCGAACGCGCCGTTGCTGGCCGACGCGATGGCGCGCGAGGTTTCGAGAACGGCGACCATATCGCGCGAGGCATTGGTGAGGACGCCGTCGCGGTTGAGGCGCGATAGCTCGCTATCGGGCTGATAGAGGCTGAAGACGGCTTCGAGCCGGGCGACCTCCGAGACCATGCGCGCGAGCGTGCGCTGTGCATGGCCGGCATTGGAGTGCCAGAGGCTGAGCGAGGAGGCCGCTCCCAGGGCTTCGCCGTGCCATTCGTGGAAGGTCGGCTGCGGCCCGAACATGCGGAAGCCGATGGCGCCGACCGGCAATGCGGCAGAGGCAGCCAGTATCTTGAGGGCCTGTCGCCGCGAGGGCATGTGCGGCGCGGCAAGGGGAAGATCGCGTGTGGTCATGGTGCTTCCCCTTATGCCGTCGCCGGCGGCGTAGCGCCGTTGCGCGTCAGGACGAGCGGCTCGTGGGTGCTGACGCGAGCCGCGCGCTCGCGCTGCTTGCGCGCCTGCGCCAGCGGCGGGCAGCGGTGGTCGTCGTAATACTCGACCTGGCAATCGAGGCACTGGAAGCACTCGGACATGATGATCTTGCCGCTGCTCTCGATGGCCTTGACCGGGCACGAGCGCTCGCAGAGATGGCAGCCGCCGGTGCCGCATTGCGCGCGGCGCTTGAGGAAGGTGAAGAGGTGCAGCCGGTCGCCCAGCGCAAGCACGCCACCGAGCGGGCACAGGAAGCGACAGAAGAAGCGCTCGGTGAAGAGTCCCATGACCAGCAGCGCCACGGCATAGGCGACATAGGGCCAGGGCCGGGTGAAGGTCGACGTGATCGCGGTCTTGAAGGGCTCGACCTCCTCGACGCTGGCCAGGACTTCCGGCGCGGCGAAAGCCGTACCGATGACCAGTGCGGCGAGCCCGTATTTGGGTAGCCACATCCAGCGCTGCATATTTTCGGACGGGTTCCACACCGGCAGGCGCAGGAGCCGGCCGAGCTTGGAGGTCAGTTCCTGCAAGGCCCCGAACGGGCACAGCCAGCCGCAGAAGACGCCGCGTCCGATCAGGAACAGCGAGAGCAGCACGTAGATCGAGATGACGACGATCAGCGGTTCGGCGAGATAGAAGCCGAGATCGGCGCCGTCGAACGGTCCCTTGAGGTAGTTGACGATGTGGACGATCGAGAGCTGCCCGCCGGCGATCCAGCCTAGCCATACGAGCGTGAAGACCAGGAAGCCGTTGCGGATCCATTTGTGGAGCTGCCGGTTCTGGCTCAAACGCGCCTGGAAGACAAAGATCAGCGTCAGCGCCGTCAGCGCGACAGCCAGGATGGCGAGGTCGAGCCACGAGGAAAGCCATGCCTCCGCCCAGGCCGGCAACGGCGCAACATAGGGCAGAAGCAGGGCCTCGTTGGGCACCTTGTAGGCAACGGGGAACTCGACAATATGCTCGGCGCCTGCTGCGTCGGTCGCCTGCACCATGAGCACGAGATCGAACGGCGCGAGGGGATCGAAGCCGGAGCTGAGCGGAATGGTGAAAAGTCCGGCCTCTGAAAGAATCGGCCCGCCCGAGAAGCCGAGCGATGCCCCTACCCGCTCGAAGTCGCTTTCGTGGAAATCGAGCTTGAGATCACCCTGCACCAGCCGGACGCGATCGAACTTGTGGCCGAACTCGGCCGATTGATACTGGCTGCCGCGGAAATCGTAGTAGCCGCCCGACATGACGGCGAGCATCACCACATCATCCGGCGCCGCCTGCACCTTGGCGTAGGCATCCGGAATGAGGACGTTTCGGCCGATGATGGACGGCGTCACCAATGCAAAGACCAGTTCGGTATAGCGGCTTTCCGGCTTGGCCTTGTCGAGCGGCACGTCCATCGCGGCGGACGTAACGCCATCAGCGGCGAAAGCAGCGGCAACGTCGCCGAAGGTAACGACGCGGTCAGAAACAGCGCCCATCTCCAGAAGCTGCTTCCAGTTGCGCAGCCCAAAACCCTGCCGGTCGAGCGTCGGCGCGGTTACCTGTGGGCGCGGATCGTTGGCCTGCAGGATGACGCGTCCTGCATCCAGGATGCCCGCGCGCATGGTGCGCGCTGAAACCGTGGTGCCCTGCACGAAATCGGGCTTCAACGGAGCGGGCGTCGTCGCCTCGACCGAATAGCCGACATGGGCATCCATGAAATTGCCGAGCCGTTCGACACGCTCCGGAAAGCCCTGGAGATAGGGGTCGTGGAACTTGATGACCTTGGCGCCGGTCAGGTTGCCGGCCATGTCCATGCCGACGATCGCGTCGAAAGGTGTCGAGGAATAGCTGCGCGCCCGCACCACATCGAGGGTGGAATAGAGGTAGCCGACCTGCTCCTCGCCGGCATAGACGCGGTAGTAGGGCGGCTCCCCTTCGGACAGCTCGAACCGGTCGGCCGTCGGGAAGAACTCCTTGAGCATGGCCGGCGAAGCGCGCCCGCCGAGTGGAGCGCTCTCCTGTGCCCAGGCGCTGCTCGCGGCGGCGACCAGCAGAATTGCCGCCAATATTCTAAAGAGCCTTGAGAAGACCTGAACCAGCGGGCCGGCCCTTTTCGTACTATGCGCCGGACGCCCAGCCTGCGCCTCGATTTTCCTAGGGCGATTTTCGGGGGGAAATAGTGCGGTCATGGCAGGCAAGGCTCTAGGGTTAGTCGGAATTAAAAGACGCAGGCGTTTACTGTAGTAGTGCGCGCCCTTTAACTTGCCCTGAACCTGACTGGATTTGCGAGACTGCCGCAAGCGCGCGGCCTTTGTCCCGACAATTTTACGCACAGGTTTGAGGACGCATAGAATTGCGACCGCACCCCCACAATAGGAGTTGAGCGTGGCGATTGTCACTAGACCAGCGCGAGACGAAGACCGGGATATTCTCGGCGCCCTCAAGCTGCGCTCTTCGCTGGCCTGGGGAGATCACGTCGAAGAACTGCTCGCGATGCGCGAAGCCCGTGAAGTTCCAGCTGCGCATCTGCCGCATATTATCGTCGCCGAAGCTTCGGGAGATGTCGTCGGTTTCGCGACGATCCTCCGTCACGAGGGTGCTGCCCGGGCCGAACTTGAAGACCTGTTTGTCGCGCCCGAGGCGTGGCGAAGAGGAATAGGGAAGCTGCTGCTGGCGGAAGCGGAACGCCGTGCAATCGCCTCAGGCGCGCGTTCGGTACACGTCGTCGCTGGCGAACGGGCGCGGCCGTTCTATGAAGCCTCGGGGTATGACGTAACCGGGGCGGTCATGACGACGCTTGCCCCGGCCATGGAGTTGGAAAAGCGGCTCTCGGAGTAGCCGCCAACCGTCAGCTTACGTCGACGACCACCGCCACCGTGCCGCCGCCGACCGGCCCCTGATGGGTGGCCCCGGCGGAGATCCACACCAGATTGTCCTGCAGCATGGCCGAGAACATGCCACCCAGCGCGGCCTTTACCTGGTTCACATATTGCGGATTTTCCATGACCTGGCGGCGCCCACGCAGGCGACCGTCCGGCGTCGCGCTGAACTTCACATAGACGGCGACGACACGTGCGCGATGCTCGGCCGAGAGCGGCCCCGGACCGACGTCGAGCCCGGCGCGCCGCAGCGCGCGGGTAAGCGCGTCGATGTCGAGCGTATCGGCCATGGCGGAATGGCCGACACGCAGCCGGCCGCCGGCGCCCACGCGGTTGCCCATCACCACCAGCTGGGTCTGCGGGCCTTCGCCGCCCACCGGCTCCCAGGGATTGGCCGATACCGCGACCTTGCCCGTCCAGAGGTCGAGCTTTTCGCCGATGTCGTCGGCCGACGGCATCGCCAGGCCATCGGCGGTAACGGCGACGGCGAGGCCGGCCGAGCCGCTTGCCCGACGGAAGAGGGTCTTGTCGTCGTATTCGGGAATCTTGTGTGCGGCCGCGCGGGCCTCAGTGAAGTCCTGCTGGGTCGGGTAATAGGCCTTGCCGACGACATATTCGATGGCGCTCGGATCGATCCCGGCATCCTGCGCGCCTGCGCGGATCGCCCTGACATTGGCCTCGATCAGTTGCGTGCTCGCCAGCCATTCCGGACGGACGATCTCGGAACGCGTGACGCCCATTGCCAGTCGGCCGGCGCTGTCGTTGGAGGGCTCGCCGCGGGTACGGGTATAGACCACGACGTGCGGCGTCAGCATGCCGATGCCACCGGTGGTGAAGACCATCGGGATCTGGTTGATGGCGTCAGCCGAGCGCGTGCCGCGATCGAGAAGGAAGCGACGGACCGCGCGGTCGGCGTCGAGCCGGCTCGTTTCGCCAGGTTGCCAGCCTTCGGTCTTGCCGGTCACCGCGATGATGTCATCGGGCCGCAGCCGCCCCTCGGCCACGAGCCGCTCCAGGCCAGAGCTGTCGGAGCTGTGGTCCAGCGGGACGCGGAAGGCGTCAATAATGGGTACGAGTCCGTCATCGGTCATCTGAGTTCTCTCACTTCAGTCGATCAGCACCCCACTTTAGGCGCCGCCTGACAAACTGTATACATAAATTCTAATTTCGTGATACAAACTTTGTAGCAAACCTTCACGCGGCAGCACGCGTCCCCTCATCCGTCCGGTACCGACATCTACCCGCACGGCGTAATGACGCTGGTGCTCGTTCACGCAAGTCACGCGCTGTCATCCATTTCCCCAGCGCAAAGCAGCGATCCCCCGAGGGTCCGTGGACCATCGGAAGATCACCGTCAGTTCAGTTATTGTATCCGATTCACACCTCCGCCGCATGGAGCGGAGTGCGAAGCGCTTATTCCAGGCCGAGCTTGCCCTGGAGCGTCGAGAGGTCTTCGGCCAGCGTATTGACGGCGCCCGCCAGGACGCGGCGGTCGTCTTCGCTCAGCTTGTCGTAGGACTGATAACCGTCGCCTTCCTTGTACTTGGCGAGGGTGGCGTCGACCGTATTGAAGTTGTCGTCCACCTTGGCGACGAAGTCGGCGTCGTCGGTGAGCAGCGGCTTGACCAGCTCGAATATCTTGCGCGAGCCGTCGAAATTGCCCTTGAAGTCCCAGAGGTCGGTGTGGCTGTAGCGGTCTTCCTCGCCCGAGATCTTGGTGGCGGCGACTTCCTCCATCAGCGCGGCCGCACCGCCCACCACGACGTTGGGCGGGAAGGTGAGGTCGGCAATGCGGCTATTGAGGTCGGTCACGTCCTGCATCAGCTTGTCGGCAAACTCGCCGACGCCCTCGGTCGTGTTTTCCGCAAAGAGCGCATATTCGAGGCGGTGGAAACCTGTGAAGCCCGGGTCTTTCTCGGCCTGCTCATGGTCGTCGGCGCGCGAGTCGATCGCGGCGTCGAGGTCGCTGAAGAGCTCGGCGATAGGCTCGATGCTTTCGTAGTCGATGCGGGTTGGCGCGAAGAGCGCCTTGGCCTTGTCGATATCGCCTGCCTTGACGGCGTCGGTGAAGGCCTTGGTGTTGTCGACCAGGGTCGCCAAGTGCTCGGAGACGTAGAGCTTGTAGTCCGAGATGGGCTGCACAAGGTCGAGGGCGGAGACTTCGGCCATGGCAGGCGAGGCGATGCCGAGGGACAGGACTGCGAAGGCAGCGGGCAGTAGGGGCTTCATTGAGCGCTCCAGGTTCAGGTTGCAGGTGAAGCGGTCGCTGCCAGCAGGTTGCGGCCGAGGTAGTCGGTGTCATCGACGACACCGGGAAGGACGAAGAAGTAACCGCCGCCGACGGGCTTGATGTATTCCTCGAGCGGTTCGCCGTTGAGCAGGTTCTGCACGGCGATGAAGCCGCGTTCGAGATCCTGCTGGTAGCAGATGAAGAGCAGTCCCTGGTCGAGCTGGCCATTGCTGGCCACGCCATTGGAATAGTTGAACGGGCGCCGCAGGATGAGGTTTTCGCGCGCGGCATGGGTGCGTGGGTTGGCCAGCCGGATATGGGCGTCGAGGGCGGTCACCTCGCCCTTGGGGTCGTTGCTGTAGTCGGGCACATCGCTTTCGACCTGGCCGGTGAACGGCGCGCCCGTCGCCTTGCGGCGGCCGAAAATCCGCTCCTGCTCGCGCAGTGGCGTGCGGTCCCAGCGCTCGACGAAATTGCGGATGATGCGCACGGCCTGGTAGGTGCCGCCAACAGCCCATTCCGGCTCGCCGCTCTCGGGCTGCACCCAGACCAGGCGGTTCATCTCCGCCTCGTCGCGCGAATCCGGATTGGCCGAGCCGTCGCGGAAGCCCAGGAAGTTGCGGGCGCTTTCGTGATGCGCGCCCGGCTTGGCCGGCAGCACCGGCACCGAACCCTCCTGCTGCCAGCGCAGCAGGAGCAGGTCGGGCAGGTTCTTTATGATGTCGCGCAGCGCATACATGTTGGTGTCCGCGCCGTTCGAGCTCATCTGCACGCAGATATCGCCGTGGCAGAGCCGGGCATTGAGCGCGTCGTTCTTGAAGGCGCTCATGCGATCGAGCGTCCTGGGCCTCGCCGCCGCCAGCCCGAAGCGATCATCGAAAAGCGAGGCGCCGACCGACACCGTGATGGTGAGGTTGTTGGGCGCGACGACCGGCCCCAGAATGCCGGAATCGGCAGGCGGCAGCTTGGGGTCGAGCTCAGGCACGTCCCCACCGCGCATGAGGAAAGCGATGCGGCTGGTGAGAGTCTTGAAAAGGCGCTCGAGCCCGGCGCGATCTCGCGCCAGCACATCGAAACTCGCCACCATGCCGAAGGCCGGCCGCGGCGTAACGACGCCCGACTGGTGGACGCCATGGAAGGCCTGCGCCTCCTGCGTCTCGTCGCTTTCAGGCGCATCGGCGACCTGGCTGGCCGGGTCTGTAGCTGTGACGGCCAGAGCAGAACTGCTGGCCAGCAATCCTCCAGCCGCACCGAGCCCCAGCAGCAACCGGCGCCGGTTGGTCGAAAGGCCTTTGTCCTCCGGATCGTCCACCCCCATCAGCTCAACCCCAGGGCGGCGTTGAGCGCCCCCAGATGCTCGGCGAGCGTAGAAAAGCCCTGTGCCAGCCCCTGCCGGGCCTCGACCGAGGCGTCGGTGTAAGGCACAAAGCCATCGCCCTTGCGCAAGGCGTCGAGCTTGGCCTCGAGCGCCTTCACATCTGCATCGAGGTTCGCCACGAGATCCTTGGCGCCGGTCGGCGCGACAGGACCAAGAAGCCCCACGACCTTGCGCATGCTCGAGACGTTGGCAGCGATGGCGACGAGGTCGGTATTGGCATAGTGATCCTCGCCGGCGACGATGGCGCTGGCTGCAGCCGAGGCCAGCCGCTCGGCATTGCCCGCGAGGTCTGCCGGCTGCGCCTTCACTTCCTTGAGGCGCTGCTGGAGCGTAGCTGCGTCAGCCACCAGCTTGTCGGCAACCGAGGCAAGGCCATCGACACTGTTCTGCGCAAAAAGCCCGTATTCGATACGGTGAAGACCGGTGAAGGCCGGATCGGCCTCGCGCTGGGCGAGGTAGTCGGCGATGCCATCGATGCTGTTGTGGAGATCGGCGAAGCGCGCTGCCTCGGGCTCGATCTCGGCATAGGCGGCGCGCGCGGCGGGGTAGAGCGCCTTCGCCGTTTCGACGTCGCCAGCCTTGACGGCGTCGGACAGCGCGCCGACAGCCTTGACGAAGGCGTTGGATTTGAGCGTCAGGAACACCTTGTATTCGGCCAGCGGCCCGATAAAGGCGGTCAGTGTGGGCTGCGCGGCCGCTTCGGCATCGGCGGCAGCAGAAGGCGTCACGTGCAGCACGCCGCGCGGATTGCTCAGCAGGCCGCAGGTAATGGCGTAGTCGCCGGGCTTGAGCTTGGCAGAAAGGCTCTGGACGAAGCCCGGGGCGATATTCTCGCGCTCCTCGACCACCATGACGCCATCGAGAATTTCCCATTCGACGGCGCGGTCCGAGGCATTGGCGATCTCGAACAGCGTCGTACCGGCCGGCACGGTCAACTCGTTGGGGTCGCAGGCATTGGCGCTGATGGTGACGCGCAGCGCCTTGGCCGAGGCGTCGTCGCCTCCGCGCAACGTCGAAGTGTAATAGAAGGCGGCGCCGCCGAGCAGGACCAGCAGGATGGCACCGGCCAGCCCGAAGCGGACAAGCCCGGATTGCAGATTGCCTTGCGGTTGAGAAGCGGAAGGAGGGCTCATCGATCAGGAACGGGTCGGCGCTGCATTGGAGGGAACGGCCGGGCGCGGGCTGGTCGGCATCAGGAACAACAGCAGCGTGACGGCGAGGAAGACGACATAGACCAGCACTTCGCCGATCGTGGGCGTGTCCTGATAGCCGAGGAGGCCGGCAAACACCGTACCCAGCGGGCTATCGACCGGCAGCACGCCGCTGAGATCGAAGGCGATCGCCTGCAGCCCGTTCCAGATACCCGCCTCATGGAGCGAGCGTACCGCGCCGGCGATAATGCCCGCCGCGACGATCAGGATGAAAACGCCGGTCCAGCGGAAGAATTTGCGCAGGTTCAGCTTGATGCCGCCGGCATAGATGCCGTAGCCGATCGCGGCCGAGACCAGGATGCCCAGCAGCGCCCCGAGCGGCGCCTGCGCGCCTTCGGACTGCTGGAAGACGGCGAGCAGGAAGAACACGGATTCCACGCCCTCGCGCGCCACCGCCAGGAAGATCATGCCGATCAGCGCGAAGGTCGAGGCGTGATGACCGTCGAAGGCGCGGTCGATGGAGCCCTGCAATTCGGACTTGATGGAGCGCGAAGCCCTGCGCATCCAGAACACCATGCTGACCAGCATCGCCACGGCGACGAGCCCGACAATGGCCTCGAACAATTCCTGGGTCTTCTGCGGAAATTCGGCCTTGGCGAACTGCAGCCCGGCGCCGACGAAAAGCGACAGCGCGACGGCGAGCAGGATCCCGATCCAGACTATCGGCATGAAGCCCGATCGTCCTGTCTGCTTGAGATATCCGGCGACGATACCGACAATCAGCGCGGCCTCGATGCCCTCGCGCAGCATGATCAGGAATGGGACAAGCATGGCTAACCTTCTAGCACCGGGTCTTGCCCGGCCCGGGGCTACCTACCTAGAACCAGGAAAACCTGAGCGCAAGGGTTAAGTTTGAGCAGGCGTCCACCCGCTGAGACAGTCGGCCGAGGACACCGACGATGCCGCCGACGGGCAAAGCCCCCATGCCAGCGCTGACCGCATGCGGCACCGCGACGCGGAAGCGCCGCTGAAACCATGGAAACACGGGCTCTTCGCAACGCCGCTCAGGCCGCCCTTCTCGCCCCCGAGCATGACAACGGTTGATCGCGCATTTATAAACATGATTATTATACTCATATTATTGGACTGAGGAACCTGATCATGCGCCTAACCCGTCTCACGCTCGCCGGTCTCGTCGTCGCGGCACTTTCGAGCCTTCCTGCGCTTGCCGCCGATTTCGAGGTTAAGATGCTCAACAAGGGCTCGGACGGCAGCCCGATGGTGTTCGAACCCGCCCTGACCCAGATTCAGCCCGGCGACACCGTGCACTTCATCGCCGCCAGCAAGGGCCACAACGCCGAGACCATTCCGGGCATGTTCCCGGAAGGCGCCGAAGCCTTCAAAAGCCCGATCGGCAAGGATTTCAGCTTCACTTTCGAGAAAGACGGGATCTACGGCATCCGCTGCACGCCGCATTACGGCATGGGCATGGTGGCCATGATCGTGGTGGGCGAGCCGACGAACCTCGACGAGGCCAAGGGCGTCAAGCAACCGGGCAAGGCTGCCGACCGGTTCGAGGCGATCTTCACCCAGCTCGAAGCCGCGAAATAGGCAAACGGCCCGGCAGGATCATCTGCCGGGCCGCTCTTTTGGTTTTAGGCGCCGCAGGTGCCTTCACCCAGGTCGCCCAGGCTATCGAGCCAAGCTTGCGGGTCCGCGCCCGCCTCGCCCGATGGCAGCGAGCCGTCGAGCTTTGCGACGTTGATGCGGGAATCGAGGTCCATGCGCGACCATTCCGCGTCCTGGTCGATCGCCACCGTATAGAGCGGCTGACGCAGTTGATGGTCCCACGGGCGGAAGGAGAGCTTGGTTCCCTTGAGCGCATCGAAAGCGGAGTCGGGCTTTTCGAGATGATCGATCAGGGCCTCGGCCTCGGTCGAGCCGGTCGCCATCACCGTTTCAAGGATGATCTTGATGGCGTGATAGGACGACCAGGCGGTCGGATCGGCGCCCTCGCCCCATTGCGCGCGGATGAGTTCGTTGAAGGCATGAGCGTCCGGCGCCGGGTTGGTGGTTTCCCAGAGCGCCACGCGCAGGCGCGGGTTGAGCGTGGGCAGGCGATAGCGCGCCGCGGCGATGAAGTCGCGAGTCTGCGTGATCGTGTGCGGGAAGCTCGAGACCGGCACCTTGATGCCCGCCTCTTCCATCTGGAGGATGAAGCTGAACTGGTCGAAGGCCTGCAGCAAGACGATCACGAGATCGGCCTCGGTATCCTTCATGCGGTCCACATCGTCGTAATAGATCGAGAGCGCCGCCGGCACCGCAGTCTCGCCAACCACGGTCGCGCCGACCTTACCGGCTGCCGTTTTCAGCCGCGCCAGCATGGCCTTGCCACGGCGGGTCGTGTCGGTAACGACGTGCCACTTCTTCTGGCCCTGGGCGAGCGCCACCATGGCCATGGCGTCGAGATACATCGCGTCACTGGCTTCGACGTGGAAGACGTAGCGGCTGCAGCCGGCCCCGCGCAGCGCGTCGTCGGTTTCCCCGACATTGAAGAACGGGATCTTGGCCTTGGCCGCGATCTTGGCCAGCTCATGCGCCTGCCCGTCGCCGATGCCGCCGACCAGCGCGCAGATGTCGCCCGTTTCCACCAGCCGTTCTCCGGCACGCACCGCCGCCTCGACGGTCGGCGAGGTCGCGGTCAGGAGCTTGAGCTGCAGGCCATTGGCTTCCGCCACGCCGCCGAGCTGGCTTTCGGCCAGCATCGCGCCCATGCGGCCGCCGTCGCCGATGAAGTCGTTGACCGAGGCCCGCACGAAGGAGGGACCGGTCTTGGACGGAAAGACAGTGCCGATGCGGACTGCCTTGGCTTCGGCGGCATTGATCCGGCCGATGGCGGGCAGCGACAGGGCGGCGGCGCCGGCCGCCAGGAAAGCGCGTCTCGAAAGGGTCACGGCTTCTGCTCCTCGATGCTCAGGGTCGGCCGAGGCAGGAAGAGCGTCGGTACGTGGTATTCGTCCAGGATGGCGTAGATGTCGTCCCAGCGCTTGGCGATGGCGACGTCGAGCTGGTCGCGCAGCGATTCATCGCCGGTGCGGACGGCGATCACGATGGTGCGGTACATCGGGACGAAGGGCATGTCGAATTCGGGAACCGGCACGACCTTGAGCGGCGGGTT
Organism: Paradevosia shaoguanensis; assembly: GCF_016801025.1. Classification (GTDB taxonomy): domain Bacteria; phylum Pseudomonadota; class Alphaproteobacteria; order Rhizobiales; family Devosiaceae; genus Paradevosia; species Paradevosia shaoguanensis. The sequence continues at coordinate 1,293,171 of NZ_CP068983.1, forward strand.
CTGCCGCGCCGCATAATAGCCGGCGACCGGGCCCCATGGCACGGCCACGTCGATCTCCTTGCGCGCCACCGATTCAACCAGCGTCGCGAACGGACCTTCCGGGTTGGGGTCGCGCGTCACGTAGCTTTCGACGACATTGCGTGAATGGCCGCGCTTGTTGAGCGCCAGGTGCGGGTTGTCCGTGGCCGTGGTCACGCCGAGCTTGAGATCGCCCAGCACGGCGTCATCGAACGTGGAAATGTCATAGCCCTCGCCGTCGCGATAAACGAAGGCATAGGGGCTGCGGTAATAGGCGATGGTCGGAATGACGCCGTCGCGCCCGTCCGGCACGCCGATCATCATGTCGCAATTGCCCTCGCGAAGCTGCTCGGTGATCATGCTCGGGGAGAGCGTCCACCATTGATAGGTGAGCTTGGCGCCCATCTCGTCGGCGAGAACCTGCGCGATCCGGTTTTCATAGCCCTGGCCCGTGCCGTGCGATTGCGGCATGTAATTGGGGTCGGCGCAGACGCGCATTTCCCAGGCATTGGCGGAAACGGTCGCGAGTCCGGCCAGCACGAGGGCGGTCGCCGAACGTCTGCAAGCGCGCGCAAGAAGGCGCTGCAGGGACAGGATCATCTTACAACTCCAGCTTAAAACAAACCCGGCAGGCCGTGGGGCCAGCCGGGCGTATTGTCGTCGGTTCGATGCAGCGGCTCAATGGCCGCCGCACCAAACTTGAGCCTTACTCGCCGAGGGCGAACACGTAGAGCGTGCTGCCTTCGCGCTGGTAGCGGTTCACTGCGTCAGGAGCCGCATCGGCGGCCACCGGCAGGACACCCGGACGGGCGCTGGCGATGACGGCGATGTACTGCTTGCCGTCGTGCATGTAGGTGACCGGGGAGACCGAGGTGTTGTTACCGGTACGGAACTCCCAGACCACTTCACCGGTCTTGGCGTTGATCGCGCGGAACGCACCCTTGTCGTCGCCACCCACGAACAGGATGTCCGTGGCGGTTGCCATGATCGGGTCCTGGGACGGCTGGACGTAGTCGATGCTCCAGACGGTCTTGCCGGTAACCGGATCGTTGGCCTGAAGCTGGTTCTTCACGTCGGTCTTGTTGCCGTCGCGGTCGACCCAGAACTTCTCGCCGGTCCATTCGAACAGCTTATAGCCTTCGGCCGTCATCGGGTAGACGTACTGGCCTTCGGTCATGCGCATGGAGCGGCAACCGAACTGGACGCTGGTATAGAGCAGGCCAGTGGAGGGCGAGTAGGCGTCGTTTTCCCAGTTACGGGCAGCGATGGTCGGGCAGATGACTGCTTCCGTGCCCGAGGGCGCGTCGCCGGCGTCTTCGCCATAAAGCTCGGCTTCCTCGGCGGCGATCGCCTTGTCCTTCTCGGTCAGAGCGCCAGCCTGCGTGTACTTCAGCCGGTCTTCGGCGTTGGTGAACAGCATGGTGTCGATGTTGTACATCGGGCTGCCGGTGGCCTTGTCGATGCCCTTGATGATGTTCTGGTGAACAAACGGCCAGGGATCGTTGAGGAGTTCGCCGGTGGTACGGTCGAGGACGTAGAAGTAGCCGTTACGGGCAGCGCGGACGAGCGCCTTGTGCTTCACGCCATTGATCTCGAGATCGACGAGCGGGTTGATGTTGGGCTCGTCAAGGTCCCACTGGTCCTGCGGCGTCACGTTGTAGGCCCAGATGAGCTCACCGGTGGTGGCATCGCGAGCCAGGATCGAGGCGCAGTAGTTCGAGCGGTAGCTCTGCAGAACGCCATTTGCGTCCAGGTCGAGCTCACCCCACGGACGACGATAGTCCGGGTTCCACGGACCGCAGTTACCGGTCGAGTGGTAGAACATGTTCAGTTCGGGATCGTAGGTGAAGTAGCCCCAGTTGGTGCCGCCACCGTGCTTCCAGGAATCTTCGAACCAGGAGGCTTCCGCCGGGTTCTCGATCTGGTCGAACTTGTAGAAGGGCTTGAAGCGCGGGCCGATGCCCACGTCCTTGTTCGGGCCCATGCTGTAGTAGCGCCACTTTTCTTCACCGGTATTGATGTCGAAAGCGACCACGTAGCCACGGGCGCCGTATTCACCACCAGCCATGCCGGCGATGTAGAGATCCTTGATCACGATGCCGTTGCCGACCATCGTCTCGGCGGCCTTGATGTCGGTCGCCTGCTTTTCCCAAAGCAGAGCGCCGGTCTCGGCGTCGAGCGAGTAGACCTTGCCACCCAGCGACTGGAAGAACAGCTTGCCTTCGGCGTAGTTGATGCCGCGCGTCTGTGCACCGCAGCACGCCAGCGGCGTGACTTCGGACAGGTTCGACGAATCAGCGCGGAATTCCCACTTGATGGCGCCCGCGTCGCTCAGGTCCAGCGCGTAGATGCGGTTGGGCTTGGGCGTAGCGATGTACATCGTATCGCCGACGACGAGCGGCGGGGCCTGGGCTTCGTCCGCAACGCCGATCTGGAACGTCCAGTCGACCCTCAGCTTGTTGACGTTGTCGAGGGTGATCTGGTCGAGCTGGCTGAAGTTCCAGCCATTGTAGGTGATGCTGGGCATCACGTTGTTGGCCGGATCCGCCTGAAGCTTCAGCACGTCCTCGTTGGCCAGGGCACCGGAACAGACGCCCGCCACCACGGCTGCCGAAAAGGCGATGTTTTTCAAAGCCTTGATAATAATTTTAACTCCTCCATTTCAGAGCCTAAACCACTATACGAGCACGCCATAGACGAATGTCTCGGCCCCCATTCTGGTTCTAAGCCTATCATCTCCTAGAGGGAATTACATAAAGACAAACTATGTGTCTTATAAGAATATCCTTCCCCCTTGACGCAACCACCGGGCGCCTGCTGTTTATAGTCGCAGCGTGCTGCTGTTTTGTCGAGGCGCAAAATGCCGGTTGGTGCGTGGTGAGCTTGAAAAGATTGTCGAATCAGCTATTCCAGCAAAACCCACAACAATTGCATTTTACATGCTTGTATTTCGGTAGCACCAAAACAGTGCTTGATTGATCGGCCGCAACGCAGTTGAGCCGTATGCTACTAAGGGAGGATATCCGTTGACGAGTTTCGTGAAGAGCTGGGCTGCTGCGCTCGCCTTGACGGTCATGACGTCGGGGGCCGCATTTGCACAGCCCGCCAATGACGAAGCGACCAAAGAGGCCTACATCAAGCAGGGTGAAGTCGTTTTCAATGACTATTGCAGTGCTTGCCATGGTGCCAATGGCGAGGGCGGCAGTGGTCCGGCCCTGGCCAAGAACGGCTTCGTGAATGGCCGCGCCGCAGTGATCAACCAGGTCCTGTTCGGCGCCACCGACCACGGCATGCCGCCGTTCGCTCCGGTGCTGACCGACGAGCAGGTTGCTCAGGTTGCGACCTATATCCGCAATTCCTGGGGCAACAAGGCCGGCATCGTCCTGCCGCGTTCGGTCGAGCTGCGCCGTACGGAAACCTCCAACTAAGCTGATTTAAGCGCTATCCCCGATAGCGCTTTTTCCGGCTCGCAGGGCCCGCGCCTTCACCGGCGCGGAGCCCTCCATTGCCTCGCAGCTGCGAGATCGGGCTCGCATCCCGCAGCCACTTTCTCACCGGCCAAAACCGGTTTCGGCTGGCGCGGATGGCAGTTTTCATTAACCAGACCCGAAGATTAACCGGCGCCGCGACGTGGCTGCTGGCGCGTATCTGTCTGGCCCTGTGCATCGCCTTCGGCCTTCTCGCCGGCCCTGCCCTGGCGCAGGCTGCGGCAACCGCCAAGCCGCCGCCGATGGTCGACAAGCGCATTATCCTGCTCATCGATTCCTCGCGGAGCATGACCGATGAGCATTATAGCTGGCAGCTCAATGGCTTCGCCGACGCCTTTCTCTCCGACGAATCGATAGAAGCCATCGCCGAGGGCAAGAATTCCTCGATCGCCATGGCTCTCGTGCAGTTCAGCTCGCGCGTCTCGGTTTCGCTCGACTGGACGATCATCGATCCCTCCAATATCGAGGCCTTTGCCGCAAAGCTGCGCACCGTTCCGCGCTTCCGGCCGGATTCCACCAGTATCGGGCTCGGGCTGAGCAAGGCCGGCCAGATGATCGAAAAGACCAAGATCCAGGCCGTCCAGACGATCATCATCGTCAGCGGTGACGGGCCCAACAATGTGGGCTTTCCGCCCTATCCGATCAGCGAAGAAATCTCGAGCTGGCTCAAGACGACCATTGTCGGCATCGCGCTGGAATCGGCGGACGAATACGAGCTCGAAACCTATTACCGAAAATTCGTGGCGCGCGGCCCCGGCAATTTCGTGGTCTGGGCGCGCAGTGAAGAAGACCTCAAGAACGCGCTGGTGCGCGTGCTCACCCTCAACAGCAACTAGATGCAGCCGCAGTCAGAACAGGACACCTGGTGAAATACCGCACAATCGCCAAGCTGATCGCCTTCAATATCGTCCCGCTGGTCGCGCTGTTCTTCGCCTGGGTCTTCGGCCTCGTCCAGAAATCCTACGCGGCCGATTCGACCAATATCGTCTATCTCATCACCGCGATCTTCATCGTGGCCATGGGGCTGGTCTTCTACCGCGCCAGGCAGATCGACGATGAACTGCACGAAAGCACCTGGTGGGTCGGGCAGACGTCCGAATTCGTGCAGTTGACCTTCGAGAACCGCCTCAACCCGATCGTCTATATGGGGTACTCGCTGGTGGTGCTGGGCCTCATCGGCACGGTGGTGGGCTTCATCTTCGGGCTCAACGGCATCGACCCCAACACCATGGCCGACCTGCCCACCATGCTGGCGAGCCTTGGCACGATCCTTCAGGGCGTGGGCATCGCGTTCTACACCACGCTCATCGGCAGCATCGGCGACATCTGGCTGGGCTTTAACATCCTCATCCTCACCGGCGCGATGAACCAGTTGCAATTGCGGACCCTCAAGAGGCCCGTCGCCGCATGAGGCCCAGCGTTTCCTCGGCGAATGTCGTTTTCCGCGACATCGTCTTCAACTGCCTGCTGGTCTTCCTGCTGATCACCGCGATCCTCATCGCGCACGTGCATCCCAAGCCCGAGGAAGAGACCGGGGCCATCGACCAGCCGGGGCAGATGTATGTCGAGCTCGTCTGGCCGAGTACGAACAATGTCGACGTGGACCTGATGATCAAGGACCCGAACGACGAAGTCATCTTCTTCCGCAATTCGGCCACCCGCGCCTTCAACCTCGTGCGCGACGATCGCGGTCTTCTCAACGACACGACCGGGATCAATTTCGAGCACGCCTTCAGCCGCGCCGTTCCCGACGGCTGGTATGTGGTCAACGCCTATGTCTATGCCCTCAATGACGGACAATTGCCGGTCGAGGTGAACCTCATCGTCAACATGAAGGACTTCAAGACCGTCAACGGGCCTTCCGAGCAGGCCTTGTCCCAAAAGGTCGTGCTCGATGCCGTGCAGGTGGAAAAGACCCTGGCGCGGTTCCTCGTGGTCGAGGGCAAGGTGGATCCCACCTCGATCTCCAATTACCAGGAGAACATCATGCCCAAGCTCGAATTCACCGTGCGGGGAGGCCGCTGATGGTTGCCTGGGTCAGTGCCATCCTCATCGGCTTCACCGCGCTCACCGCGCTCGCCATCGTCTTTGCGGCACGCAACATCCGCGGCGCCATCGCCCTCTCGCTCTGCTGGATCGCGGTGGTTGTCGCCGTGGCCTATGGCTCGGGCATGCTCACCGGCTATCCCCGGCACGCCACCTCGATGAACGCCCTCGCCTATCCTTTCGAGACCGCGCAGGTCGAAATCATCTCCTTCGAGACCGTGCCCGATGTCGCGATCTACATCTGGGCCCGCAACAGCAACAATATCCCCATGAACCTTGCGCTCGACTGGAGCGAATCCATGGCCGCTGGCCTTTACAAAGCCAAGGAAGCAAGCCGGCAGACCGGGGGCAAACTCATGCTCGACCTCAACGCCCAGCCCGAGCGCGGCGATGGCGTAGTCCAGCGCGAGCACAATGAAGGCCCCGACGGTGGCGCGGGTGGCGCAGGCGGCGGCGGCACCGGCACCAGCAGCTACGGCACCTCCTCGGGCGCCTCGGTCTATGTCGGCCAGAACGATTTCCCGCTCAAGGACTAGGGCAAGCTCTAGGCTCTAGGCTCTAGGCTCTAGGCTCTAGGCTCTAGAGCTCTGAGCTCTTCCCCGTCCCCACCACTGCACTTCCCCGGCCGAAGAGCCGGGGCCCACGGCTCCCTCCGCAGGGCCCCCTACCGCCGCTTGTCCAGCATGGTCTTGACCGACGCGGCGGCCCCGACCGCCAGCACGGGCGCGAGCCCGAAGGTCACCGCGAAGTCCGCCCAGAGCGGCAATTGCTGGAAATCCAGCAGCACATAGCGCAGCAGATCGAGCTGGTAGCTGACCGGGTTCATATAGACCAGCACCTGGATGAATACGGGGAGCTGCACCACCCAGCCCCCGCCGATCGCGAATATCCCCAGCTGCCTCAGTTCATCGCGCAGATGCGCCGGTATATCGAGGAAGCCGACGCCCCCGATCACCCCGCGCAGCGGGAAGATCGAGCCGGAGAGGAAATAGAGCGGCTGGATGATGCCGTTGGAAATGGCGCCGAACCCCTCGAACGTCTTGAGGCGCGAAGCAACGATAATGCCGAAGGCGGTGATCGCCACGCCCATCACGAACATGATGGCCAGCGCCCCGACGATCGTCTGCGGCGAGACGCGCACGCCCAGAACCGGAATGAAGAGCAGCGGGATCGCGCCCTGGATCGTAGCGATGGTCGCCCCGCCGAAGAGCTTGCCCAGCGTCACCGACAGCATCGGCGCCGGCGAGACGATCACCGAGCGCAGCAGCCCCACCTCGCGATCCCAGACCAGCGAGATCGCGCATTGGAGCGAGCTGAACAGCACGTTGAGCGTAATCACGCCCGGCAGGATGTATTGGGCATAGCTATAGCCCTCGATCTCGCGCAGGGCCGCGCCGAGCCCGAAGCCCAGAATCACCAGCCAGAGAATGGTGCGCGAGATCGCGCCGAAGATCTGCGAGCGGTCCCGCCCGTAGCGCAGCATCTCGCGTTTCCACATGATGCCGACGACACCCGGGTTCAATCCAAGTGCGTTCACTGGGTGAATTCCCCACCTTGCTTGGCAAAGCTGAGCAGCCGATCGCGCCCGGAGGCGCTGTCGTCGAAAAGCTGCTTGCCGGTGATGGCGATAAAGACGTCTTCGAGCGAGGAGGCCTCTGGCGTCGCGGCGATCAGCTCGGCCGGTGCGCCGATGGCCACCAGCTTGCCGCGATCGATGATGCCGACGCGGTCGCAGGCTTCCGCCTCGCTCAGGTTGTGCGTGGTCATGAGCACGGTCATGCCCTGCGCCCGCAGGCTCCCGATACGCTCCCAGAGGTGCCGCCGCCCCTGCGGGTCGAGCCCGATCGTGGGTTCGTCGAGCAGCAGCACCGACGGCTTGTGCATCAGCGCCCGCGCCAGCTCCAGCCGCCGCTTCATGCCGCCCGAGAACGAGCGCACGGGCTTGGAGCCGGCCTGCTCCAGCTGCGCCCATTCGAGCGCGCTGCGCACCGCCTCGCGGCGCCCCGCCTTGGGCAGCGCATAGAGCACGGCGTGGATTTCGAGATTTTCGGCCGCCGTCAGGCGATCGTCGAGGGCCGGGTCCTGGAACACGACGCCCAGCGCCCGCCGCACCGCCTCGGTTTGGGTGACGACATCATGGCCCATGACGCTGATCTGCCCGCCGCGCGGACGGGTCACCGTCATGAGCATATTGAGCAAAGTCGTCTTGCCCGCGCCATTGGGTCCGAGAATGGCGAAGAATTCGCCATTCTCGACGTTCAATGACAGGTCATCGACTGCAACGTGGTCGCCATAGTTGTAGCGCACGCTTTGGACTGCGATTGCCGCAACCAAGTTACCATCCTCGGACTAACCACCGAACACGGTCTTGAGTTCGGTGAATGCTTCGGCCAATTCACCACAGGCCTCGACGGCAGACAACGCCACATCGTCGTCATCCCCATCGTCGTTGCTGGCTTCGGTCGTCGCAGCCTCTTCGCCGTCGTCATCATCATCGTCGTCAGCGGCGATCATGGCGCCGAAGAGACCGGAGGCGCGCTCCTGCACTTCGGGCGAGAAGAGACCCGCTACCTGCTCGACATGGGCCGAATAGAGGTCGAAGACGGCGTAGATCGTCTCGGCGGCAACCTCGTCTTCCTTGGGATAGACCGCGCAGGCCGAAGCCGTCAGTTCACCCAGATGCCCGACAAGCCGCGCCAGGTCGCGACCGGGATAGAGATCGGCGTTCACCACCGTCTCGACGATACCGCCCAGGCGCTGGGACGGGCTTTCGGCTTCTTCCGGATTGAGGCCGGCAACGGAAGCGGGCGGCTGCGCCTGCGGGTAGAGCGTATCGAGGAGGTCGAGCATCTCCTGCCCGTCGGCGACGTGCTCGGGGTCGGCCGAAACCTTGACCTCGTTCCAGAGCGCCTTGACACGCTGCAGCGCGGCCCAGCCATTGGGATATTCCCAGGGCTCGTTGTTCTCGACGGCTTCCTCGTAGCCCTCCGCCACGCCTTCCTCGGCCAGCAGCAGGTTGAGGATGATGCCGCCCTTGAAGGCCGGGTTGGCGCGCAGGTCCGCGTCGATCACCACGCCATAAGCCTGCTCGAGCAGTTCGCGCGCCTCGGCGACGGCCTCGGTCGGGTCCTCGCCTTCCTCGACAGCCTCGGAAACCTCGTGCAGCGCAGCGGACAGCGACTTGGCCAGCTCGGGATTGCGCTCCTCGAGCGTCCCCTCGAAGCGGGCGAAAGCCGGGCCGGTCACGCCTTCGATGGTCTCGATCAGCTCGTCGTCATAAGGCGCCTTGAAGGCTGCCGCGAGATCGAGCCGCAGGCCGATGGATTCGAGCCCATAGGCACGGCTGAGATCGACCGTGTGTTCGTAGAACGGGCTATTGGCATATTGCTGCGCCACGGCCACGCCGGGCAGGCTCACGGTGCCGAGCAGCAGCGCGGCGAGAAGATTGATCGGTCGGGTCATTTGGACGGCACCACCCCTACTTCGGCCGAGTGTGCGCCGCGGCCGGCTGGAACATTGGCAATCACCTTGAGGGTGTCGGTATCGATGATCGAGACGCTGTCGGAGAGGCCATTGGCCGTGAAGACGCGCTTGCCGTCGGGCGTGATCGAGATACCCCAGGGGCGCCGGCCCATCTGCTCCTTGATGGTCTGGACGACCGCATTGGTCTCGGTGTCGATGACGTAGACCGCGCTGGTGCCGCCGCCGGCGACGTAGAGCCGCTTGCCATCGGGCGCCACAGCCAGTTCCACCGGGCGGGAATCGAGGCCCAGGTTGATGGATTCGATGACGGCCTGCTTTTCGGTATCGATCACCGAAATGGTGCCGCCGATCTCGGCTGACACATAGGCGCGCTTGCCGTCGAGCGAGAACTCGACCACGCGCGGACGGTTGCCGACGAGGAGGTGCTTGACCACCTTGTTGTTAGCCACGTCGATGATGCTCACCGTATGAGTGGCTTCGGCAGTGATGTAGACCCACTTGCCGTCCGGGCTCACGGCGACGCCTTCGGCCTCGATGCCCACCTTGTGCAGTGCAAACTGCTTGCCGGTCGCGACGTCATAGCCGGCGCCCGAAGCGATGGCTTCGAGCGAGGCCCAGATCTGCTTGCCGTCCGGCGAAACGGCGAGGCGCTCCGGATTGCCGCCCGCGCGGAATTCGCTCAGCTTCTCGTTGGTCTCGACGTCGATGGCGAGGATCTTGTCTTCCGGCGTCTCGCGCTGCGGATAGAAGTCGCTCACCGCCACATAGATGATCTTGCCGTCGGGGGAGACGGCCATCCCGCGCGGGCGCACTTCGCCCGGGCGATCGGAAATGGTGATGGTCTTGATGGGCTCGCCGGTCGCCGAGTCGATCACCGAAATATCGGCGCCGAATTCGTTGGCGACATAGACGCGGTAGGTCTCCTCCGCGAAGGCCGGCAGGCTCAGCAGCAGCGTCGCCGTGCTGATCGCCGCCAAAGTTTTCACGCGCCCTGGTTGCGCTAACAACCTCATTCGAGTTCTCCCCTGGTGTTGTTTTTGGCCAGCCCTAGAAGCGGCACTGGCTTTGCGAGGCCAGGTCACCCATCTGGTCGAGGCGTTCGACCGGATCGGTACCGGGCATGTAAATGGCAGGCAGTTCGCCGACGAGCAGGCCCATCTGCTTGGCGTCGGTCGCCGTCTCGTCGATCTGGCTGAGATAGAGCGGCTGGCGCAGCTGGTGGTCCCAGGGCCGGAACGAGGTGCCGATCCCCTTCCAGACGTCGAAGACCGAGGTCGGCGCGCTGAGATAATTGAGTACGGCATCGGGCTCGGTCGAGCCGCCGAACATGGCAGCCTCGAAGAACACCTTTACGCCCTGATAGGTCGCCCAGGCGGCAGCCTCCATCGGCTCGCCCCAGCGATCCATGTAGCGGGCGTTGAGTTCGCGCGCGCCATAGGCATCGAGCGTCGGCTCCCAGGCGGTTGCGCGCATGCCGCTGCCGAGCTTGGGCGCAGCCTCACGGGAAAGCGCAAAGAAGGAGCGCGTCTGCGTCTCGGGATAGGGGAAGCCGGTCACCATCAGCTTGATGCCTGCCGCCTCCATGGCCTTGAGCGCCGTGAGCTGGTCTTCGGCCGACGTCAGCAGTACGACGACATCGGCGCCCGACCCGGAAATATTGCCGAGCACGTCCTCGCCGATCGCGCCGCCCGCCGGTACTGCCGCATGCCCGACTTCACGGGCCCCGAAATGGCGATCGTTGAGTGCGCGACCCAGCCGCGCATATTGCCCTGCGCCCTCTTCCGTATCCGCCTCGACGATAAACCAGTTGCGGAACCCGGCTCGTACGAACCAGCCGGCCAGCGAATCCAGATACATCGCCGCGCTCGGCGCGACATGGAAGCTCGTGGGCTTGCACAATTCGTTGCGCAGCCGGTCATCGGCCGCGAAGAGATTGACGAAGGGCACGCCTTTGGCCGCGCTCCAGTCGCTGAGGAGCCGGCCTTCTTCGGCATCGAACGCTCCAGCGATGGCAAAGGCCTTGCCGTCCGCAACGAGACTGTCCGCGGCGGCCACGACGTCGGCGCCATTGGCTTGGGCAGTCACGACCGCGAAGTCCATCTCGAACATGCTCGCATTGAGCTGGAATTCTTCCTCGGCCATCGCCGCGCCCTGCTGGGCCGCCTTGGCGACGGACGCCTCGAGGCTCTGCGGATCGGTGGCAGCCGGCAGGATCACGCCGATATGAACCTGCTTGGCCGGCTCGGCCTGGGCCAGGACCGGCTGGGCGAACACGCCGCAGATGATCAGTGCTGTGGGAGAAAGGAGAGAGCGCAACATCTAGAAAGAGAGACGTGCGTCTTGGCGCGCAGTGATGATCAATTTGTATCCCGCCGGCAATAGTCGACGCAATTAATGCAAATCAGGCTCAAAAACACGTCTCCATGTGTCGGGCTGTCGAGTTGCCCGTGCTGCGCAGTGATACCGAACAGAACCGCCGTTCGCCATGCGACTATGTAAGGCCACCCAAGCAAAAGCAACCGACGCCCCTGCGCCGCGCAATATTCTGATGGCCCTTCGCGCAGCTTAACCTGCCCCAAGATCGGCGCGACGTTATTGGACATCTCCGGGGCCTGAAAGTAGCGCAATGCCGATATTGGTCATTGCCATTTGGGGTGTGAATTACTGGCCGATCATGTGGCGGGCCCGTTTGGCGACCTGCCCCGCCCCTGCGCGAATCGCTCGGCAGCCATGCTTGAGCTTCATTGACGGCAGTTCGAGCACTTATTATATGCACGCATATTATAAGCGGACACATGGAAATGCAGCCGAAGAATCCCAAGGAAGCGACGATCGGATATCTCGTTCACGAGGTAGCCCGGCTGTTTCGTCGTCGTTTCGAGACTTTCGCCAGCGAGCACGGCGTCACCCTGACGCAATGGCGCGCGCTTGCGCAGATTCATCGGCAGCCGAGCATTTCGCAGGTGGCGCTTGCCGGCGCGATCGACAGCGACCCGATGACGATGAGCGGCGTGCTCGAGCGGCTCGAACGCCGCGGGCTCGTCGAGCGTTATCCTGATCCCGACGACAGCCGCGCCAAGCTGGCCCGCTTGACTGCCGAAGGCGAGGAACTGGTGCGCGTGGCCTCCGATGTGGGCCAGGAACTCCACGCTCTCGCCATCACGGGCCTGAGCGAGGAGGAGAGGTCCTGCCTCACCAGGGGCCTGACCCATATTCGTGACAATCTTCAGAATACGACCGCTGAGTAGAAGGAAGCCGTCTAAATGAATGCTCGTGTAACCGAACCCAAGCAGGGGGAAGCGGTCGCAGTGGACGCACCCAAGGTCGCAGAGGCCAAGCCGGCCCCCGAACCTGCTCCCGCCGCGCCGCAGCCCAAGAAGCGCAATCCGCGTCGTATCGTGCTCATGGCCGTCGTGCCGGTGATCCTCGTCGCCGGCGGCGCCTGGTTCTACCTCAATGGCGGACGCTATGAGGAAACCGACAACGCCTATGTGCAGCAGGCCAAGGTCGCCATCTCGGCCGACATTGCCGGTCGCATCACGGCCGTGAACGTCATCGAGAACCAGACCGTCAAGGCCGGCGACGCGCTCTTCACGATCGATCCCGAATCCTACCAGATCGCCCTCGACCAGGCGACGGCGGCCCTTGCTTCGGCGCGGGTCAATGTCGAGCAGCTGCGCGTTGCCTATGGCACGGCGCAGGCTGCGCTCAAGGCGGCGCAGACGACGCTCGATATCCAGCAGGTTTCCTATGACCGCCAGTCGGCGCTCGTCGACCAGGGCGTCAATTCCAGCGCCGCGCTCGACCAGCCCAAGCTCTCGCTCCAGCAGGCGCAGACGGCCGTGGTGACCGCCGAGCAGCAGGTTGCCGCCGCTGCGGCCGCTCTCGCTGGCGATCCCAATATCGCGACCGACAAGCACCCGGCCGTGCTCGCCGCCCTGGCCCAGGTCGAGGCTGCCCAGCGCAACCTCAACAAGACCAAGGTCGTGGCTCCTGCCGATGGCATCGTCGCCAACGTCTCGAGCCTCAATCCCGGCCAGTTCGTCGCCGCCGGCACGACCATTGCCTCGCTCGTCGAGACCAACGGCCTCTGGATCGAAGCCAATTTCAAGGAAACCCAGCTCACCGGCATTCGCGTCGGCCAGCCGGCCGAGATCAAGGTCGATGCCTATCCGGGCGTGGTCTTCGAAGGCAAGGTCGAGAGCATCGGCGCCGCGACCGGCTCCGAATTCTCCCTGATCCCGGCCCAGAACGCGACCGGCAACTGGGTCAAGGTCGTCCAGCGCATTCCGATCCGCATCGCACTCGGCCCGGAGACGTCGGCCGAAGCCCTGCGCACCGGCATGAGCACGGTGGTGAGCGTCGATACCGGCGCCTCGACCCTCGACAAGATGCTCGGCAAGTAAACCGTTCGGCGCGGTCCCAAGGACCGCGCCCTATTCTTCCGGTTGGAGGCCAGTATGGCCAATACAGCTCAAATCTCGGCGCCGGCCCTTGTCGTCAAGAACAAGGCATTGCTGACGATCGCCATCATGCTGGGCACCATCATGCAGGTGCTCGACACGACGATCGCCAATGTCGCGCTGCCGCACATGGCCTCCTCGCTCGGCGCCGCCCAGAACGAAATCACCTGGGTGCTGACCTCCTATATCGTGGCTGCCGCCATCGCGACCCCGCTGACCGGCTGGATGTCCGACCGGCTCGGGCAGCGGCGTCTCTTCGTCATGGCCGTCATCGGCTTCACCATCGCCTCGGCGCTCTGCGGCATCGCCACGAGCCTTCCCGAAATGGTGCTCTTCCGCGTGCTTCAGGGCATTTGCGGCGCCATGATCGCGCCCCTGGCGCAGACCGTGATCCTCAATATCAATCCCAAGGAAAAGCTGGGCCAGGCCATGGCCATCTACGGCATGGGCATCATGGTGGCCCCGATCGTGGGGCCGACCCTCGGCGGCTGGCTGACGGAGAGCTTTGACTGGCGCTGGGTGTTCCTGGTCAACGTGCCCGTGGGCATTGCCTGCGTGGCCATGCTGCTCCTCTACATGCCCACCACAGAGATCCGGCATCGCCGCTTCGATTTCTTCGGCTTCGGCACCTTCGCCCTCGCCATAGGCGCGCTCCAGCTCATGCTCGACCGCGGCGCCGAGAACAGCTGGTTCTCTTCGCCCGAAACCTGGATCGAACTGGGCCTCGTCATTTCCGGTCTCTGGGTCTTCATCGTCCACTCGCTGACGACGGAGAACCCCTTCATCGACCTGCGCATCTTCAAGGACTTCAACTTCGTCCTGGCGTCGCTGTTCATGATCGCGGTCGGCATCACTCTCTTTTCCGGCTTGGCCCTGCTGCCGCCGCTCCTCCAGAATCTCATGGGCTATTCGGTGATCTTCACCGGCATGCTCATGGCGCCGCGCGGGCTCGCCACGATGCTCTCGATGATGATCGTGGGGCGCCTCAGCGGCAAGGTCGATCCGCGCATCCTCATGCTGTTCGGCGCCGTGCTCATGACCTATTCGCTCTGGGAGATGACCGCCTTCAACCTGCAGATGGATTACTGGCCGATCGTCTGGACCGGCGCGCTGCAGGGCTTCGGCATGGGCTTCGTCTTCGTGCCGCTGTCCTCGATGGCCTTCACCACCATCGCCACGCACCTGCGCGCCGACGCCACCTCGATGTTCAGCCTGGTGCGTAACCTGGGCCAGGGCATCGGCATCTCGGTGGTTTCGGCGGTGTTGGCCAACATGATGCAGGTCAACCATGCCGAGCTCGCCGAGCGGCTGACGCCGACCTCGCAGGCGGTGGCCCAGCAGATGCCGGGCCTCCTCACCGGCAACCCGCAGATCCTCGCGATCATCAACGGGCTGGTGCAGCAGCAGGCGGCGATTCTGGCCTATCTCGACGACTTCTGGCTGATGGCGATCCTCAGCGCCGCGTGCGTGCCGCTCATCTTCCTGCTGCGCGGTCCCAAGAAGGCCGCCAGCGCCAAGCCGAAGACGGAAGAGGAAAAGGCCCTCGAACGCGCCCATGCGATGTCGGAATAACACCCCGTTTTCCGGCATTCCACAGGCTAACTCATTGCAGGATAAGTATTTTCCTGCGATAGATCGAATTGGGTAATGCAAGCGCCGGGCCGTTGACGCCTGCTGTCGTATCTAAAGGTACGAGGCAAGCGCCATGTCGGTCGACAAGACGTCGTTTTCCAAGATTCCCCTCTACGAGGATGAAGACGGATCCGTCGGCCCGGTGCGGCGTGGCCTCTACCCCCTGGTCAAGCGCAGCATGGATATTGCCGGCGGCCTGACGCTGGGTGCCGTGGCCTTGCCGATCGTTCTCGTCGCGGCCGCGCTCGTGCGGCGCGATGGCGGGCCGGCTTTCTATCATCAGAAGCGGCTGGGCCGGAACGGCGAGGTCTTCGAGATCTGGAAGCTGCGCTCTATGGTGATGGATGCCGACGCGCACCTCGCCCGCTATCTCGAGGAAAACCCCGAGGCCAAGCGCGAATGGGACCTGCACCAGAAGCTCAAGT
Source organism: Paradevosia shaoguanensis (assembly GCF_016801025.1). Taxonomy (GTDB): domain Bacteria; phylum Pseudomonadota; class Alphaproteobacteria; order Rhizobiales; family Devosiaceae; genus Paradevosia; species Paradevosia shaoguanensis. The sequence continues at coordinate 1,308,726 of NZ_CP068983.1, forward strand.
TCGATCCGCGCATCACGCCGGTCGGCCGGTTCCTGCGCAAGTATTCGATCGATGAACTGCCCCAGCTCTGGAACGTCCTCAAGGGCGACATGAGCCTTGTCGGCCCGCGCCCGATGTTCCCCAGCCAGCGCCAGATCTATCCCGGCAGCGCCTGCTTCGCCCTGCGCCCGGGCATTACCGGCCTCTGGCAAACCAGCGCCCGCAACGCCTCCACCTTCTCGGAACGCGCCGACTACGACCTGCGCTACGCAAGGGAAATGTCGCTGACCGCAGACATCGCCATCCTGCTGCGGACGGTGGGGATCGTGCTCAAGGGCACGGGATACTGAAGGTCAACGCAGACTAGGGCCTGCGCGCTACCCAAACCTCAGATCTCTCTTCCCCGGCGAAGGCCGGGGAAGCGCTTTCAGTGGCGGGCACGAGCCCGCCCCTCAATACCCATACCCATATCGCGCCGGGCTATACCGGCACTTGTTCAGCACCACGCCCAGCAGCGTCTCGTGCTGCCCCAGCTCCCGCTCGCAGACGTCGATCTCCCCGATGGTCGAATATTCCGCGCCGGCCACCAGCAGCGAGCAGTCGATGCTCGGCTGGAAGGCCAGGAAGTCGTCGTTGACCAGCATGGGCGGCAGGTCGCAGATGATCATGTCCGGCTGCAGGTCGCGCTGGATTTCGGCGAGCGCCTTCTTGGTCGTCTCCGAATGCAGGAGTTCGGCCGCGCGCCCTACCGGCTGGGTATTGACCGCCACGGCGAGATTGTTGCCGATGCGCGAGAAGCAATCGGCCAGCCGCGCCTTGCCCTCGAACAGGTCTTCGAGCTGGCTCTTGGGCGAGAATTCGAGCAGCGTGCCGACGCGTGGGCGACGGAAGTCGAGGTCGATCAGCACCACCCTGCCCTGGCGCCGGCGCGCCATGGAGAAGGCGAGGTTGACCGCGATCGTGGTCTTACCGCACCCGGCCGTCGGCGAGGTCACGGCGAGCGTCTTCCAGCCCTTTTCCTCCATCATCGCGGCCACGCGCGTGCGCAGCATGTCGATGGGCACGTGGGCGGCGTCGGCCTGGGCGGTGGGGATGAGCCTGTTGTCTTCGAGCCGGCTCTGGTTCGGACGCAGCTCGCGCAGCGCGCTCCAGAAGTCGTCGGCGGAAGGCGTTGGCAAGTTGGCTGCAAACATCTTCGATCCTCGTGGGCCGGAACGGCCGCTCACGTCGCGCGCCGGTTCGTTTACGCTGGTTGGCAAGGAGCCATCAGATCTTGGCAACGCCGATCCCCAATCCATTGATGGACCCTGTGGTGTAGTGCACCACGACGAGGGCCAGCACGACCGCGACGACGATGCCCGCCGCCAGCGCCATGCCCGCCACGATCCGCTGCCGTTGCCGGTCGCGCTTGGTGCGGATGATCGGGATGACGGCCAGCGGCTCGATATGGAGCGCGCGGTTGAGCTGGACGGGACGGCGAACCGTCTTGTTGAGATATTCCATCAGCGCCACGACGCCTCCGCCCGCCACCAACCCGGCGAAGATCGAGAGCAGCGCCAGCCGCGTGCGGTTGGGGCTGAACGGGCGCTGCGGCGCCACGGCGGGCTCGAGGATGGTCAGCCGCTCGCCCTTGGAGCGCAGCTCGATCTGCTCGCCGGTCGATGCCTCTGCCAGCCGGCTCACGGCGGCGCTGTGCTGGGTCTTGACGTCGTCATAGTCGCGTTCGAGCGCATTGAGCACCGCCTCGTTGGCAGGCGTCGCGGCAATCGACTTGGCCAGGTCCGCCAGGTCCGTGGTGATCGTCGCCTTTTCCTGCGCGATGAAAGAGAGGCGGTCGTCGATCCCCGCCAGCTCCACGTCGAGATCGGAGGCCGGCCGCTTGACGTCGCCCGTGCTATCGGCCTTGGCGCTGGCCGCGATCTCGGCCTTGACGGCGGCGATGCGCGACTTGATGGCGGTGATGTTGGGGCTGTCCGCCGAGAACATGCCGCTCTGGGCCGCCAGCGTCTGTTCCAACTGGTCAAGCAGCTTTTCCTGCGGCGTCTGGGGCCCGCTGCTGGGCACGCGGCCATAAGTCTCGAAGGCTTCCGTGAGGTTGGTCTTGCGGCTGCGCAGCGTCGCCTCCTCGCGCACCAATAGCTGCAGCCGTTCCTGCTGGGACGATTGCTGGTTGCGGCGGAAATCGAGGCTGTCGGGCAGGGCTTCCGAATTCTCGTTCTTGAACGCCAGGATGCGCCCTTCGAGGTCCTTGAGGTTGCCCGCAAGCCGGGTCACTTCCTGCTTGAAGAAATCGAGCGTATCGCCCGCGCGGCTCGTGCGCTGGCGGATGTTCTCGCTCAGGATCCGGTTGGCCAGCTCGTTGGTGACCACGGCCGAGAGTTCGGGCGTTTCCGCATCGAACGACACCTCGAACGAGGCCGCGCCGCGCAGGTCCGCCGGCAACTGCCCGATGCTGATGCGCTTCTGCATGTCCTGGGCGACGTCGAGATCGGTCATGTTCTCGCGGTTGCCATAGACGTCGAACTGGTTGGCAAGGCTCACCAGGCTCGCCGTCGTCAGGATACTCTCGGTGATGACCTGGATCTGGGACGAGGAGTCGGCGGCGACTGTCGAACGCGCGAGGTCGGCCGAAATCTGCGGGGACTCGACGAGGATCTTGGAACTCGCCCGATAGGTCGGCGGCAGGAGGATCGCGGTGACGATGCCGACGGTGGCGATGAGAATCGCGACGCCCGCGAAATAGGGCAAACGTCTCCAGAACACTGCTACGTAAAATAGAATGTCGGCGCCGCTCAAAATTGCCACCCAGTAATTGATTGACCGGCATGCTGCGACAGGCGGGCAGGACGGGCTATCGACCGTTGGAGCTATGGAGCGGGTCGGCGTTTCATGGTCGGCTCTAGGCCTAAGGTGGTAGTATTGGGTGTCGCGATGATCGCGCTAGCAGCATGGAAACAGGGAAAGCGCGGCCTCTTGCTGGCGGCATTGCTCGCGGGCATCGCGCTTCCAGCGCAGGCAGTCGAACCCAGCGCCCTCACGCCCCTCACCAAGCTCCAGCTCTCGGTCGTGCAGTGGAATCCCGTGCTCGGGCAATACCAGAAGCTCGACGCGGTGAGCGGGGAAATCACCGTCGCGCCCGATCGCTCGATCACCGTGCCGCTGGTCGGCAAATTGCCGGTGGAAAACACCAGCGTCGAGCAGCTCGCCGCCATCATCGCCGACCGGATCAAGGCCAAGATCGGCCTCGTCGACCTCCCCGAGGTCACGGTGGACGTCGCTGCCTATCCGCCCATCTATGTGGTGGGCGACGTCGCCAAGGCCGGCGAATATCCCTTCCGCCCCGACATGACCGTGCTCCAGGCGCTTGCCCTTGGCGGCGGACCGACCCAGGCCAGCCCCGAACAGGGCGCCACGCGCACCAAGCTCCTCGGCGATCTCCAGGCCGGCGAAGGCGATATCCTGCGCACCATGGCGCACATCGCCCGCTACGAGGCGGAGCTGAGCGGGGCGGCCGACATCGCCTTCCCGCCCGAACTCTCCTCGGCGCCCAAGGAAGGCCAGATCGCCCAGATCATCGCGCAGGAACAGGTCGTCTTCCATTCGCGCGTTGAGGCCGCAAAGCGCCAGGAAGCTTCGTTCGAGGAATTGAAAGCCCTGCTGCTTTCCGAAATCGACGTGCTCAAGCAGAAGGGCGACAACCTCGAAACCGCCATCACGTCGAAGGAAAAGGAATACGACGGCGTGAAGACGCTGGTCGACCAGGGCATCGCCACGGTCACCCGCCGCACGGATCTCGAAACCGCCCTCACCAGCCTGCGCGCGGACCGGCTCGACAACATCACCGCCACCATGCGCGCCCGTCAGGCCTTGAGCGAGGCCGAACGCAACCTTGCTGCCGTGCAGGACCAGCAGAAGACCGACGCCTCCTCGCAATTGCAGACCGAGCAGGCCAAGCTCGAACAGCTCCGCAACAGCCAGGCCACCGCCCGCCTGCTGCTGATGGGCCTCCCCGCCGACACCACCTCCAACCCCGACGGCCGCCAGCAGCTCGCCTACAGCATCGTCCGCCAGTCCGCCACCGGCGGCGTCCAGCAGCTCAACGCCGACGAAACGACGACCCTCTCGCCCGGCGACGTGGTGAAGGTAACCGCGGTCGGCAAGGACGAAGCGACGGCGAACGCCGCGCTGTAGGCGATCCGGCACTCGCGGAAGCGGCTTCAGTTCTCAGCCTTGCTCGCGAAGGCAGCGCCTCGGCGCCAGTACCCTCCCAGACGAAGACGAAGGGGAGATGGTGCCGAGGTGGCCATGGTCAGCGCATGAGCCCTCAAAGAGTCGGCAATCCTGTGCGACGGCCCGCCTAGCGCCTCCTCGTATCCTCGGAAGGTCTCAGAACCCCGCGTAGGGCACCGCCCTGCCTATACCCAAAAGGTCTCTTCCCCGGCGAAGGCCGGGGCCCAGCAGGACGTTCAGCACACGCGGAACTATCCCTGGACCCCGGCCGTCGCCGGGGAAGACAAATCGCGTAGCAGGCAGACGAGCACCGCCCCGCTAGGCGCTGGCCCTCAACTTCGGCCGCGTCGCCCCGATCGCGTGATCGAGGGCACTCACCACCGCCTCGACATCCTGGTCGGGCATCCGGTCATAGAGCGGCAGGATCACCGAATGCGCCTGCGCCGCCTCGCTCCGCGGCAGGCGATAGCCGTCGCCGGCATAGGGCCGCTCAAGGTGCGAATTCATGATGCCGCGGCGCGTCGCGATCCCCCCATCGAGCATGGACTGCATGATCTCGCGCTGGTCGATATCGCGGGCCAGCGTCACGCAATAGCTCTGCCAGTTGCTGCGTGCCCAGTTCGCCTCCGAGGGCGCCGCCACTCCGGCCACGCGCGCCAGCAGGTCTCCGTAGAGCCCCGCCAGCCGACGCCGCGCCGCGACGATCCCCGGCAGGCGCTGGAGCTGGACGCGACCGACGGCCGCCTGCATGTCCGTCATCCGGTAATTGTAGCCCACCTCGTCATAGGTCTCGAAGACCACCTGGGCCGAGGAATGGCGCACCGAATCCGGCACGGTCATGCCGTGCTGGCGCCAGAGGCGGAATTTCTCGTCGTAGCGCGGATTGTTGGTGGTCAGCATGCCGCCGTCGCCGGTCGTGATGACCTTGCGCGGATGGAAGGAGAAGCAGGCGATATCGCCATGCGGCCGGCCGATCTTCTGCCAGGAGCCGTCCCACTCGATCTCGCTGCCGATGGCGCAGGCCGCGTCCTCGATGACCGGGATGCCATGCCGCCGCCCGATGGCGACGAGCGTTGCCAGATCGCAGGGCATGCCCAGCTGGTGCACGCAGAGAATGGCCTTGGTGCGCGGCGTGATCGCCGCCTCGACCAGTTCCGGATCGATATTGAAGCCGCCCTCGCCGATATCGACGAAGACCGGCTTGGCGCGGCAATAGACGATGGCATTGGCCGTGGCGATGAAGCTGTGGCTGACGGTGATGACCTCATCGCCCTCCCCCACGCCCACCGCCATCAGCGCCAGGTGCAGCGCGGTCGTACAATTGGAGACGGCGCAGGCATGGGCCGCGCCGACATAGGCGGCGAATTCCTTCTCGAAGGCCGCCACTTCCGGCCCCTGCGTCACCCAGCCTGACAGGATGACGCGGCGGGCGGCCTCGGCTTCTTCCTCGCCCAGATTGGGCGCTGCAACCGGGATTCTGGGCATGGTCAGACCGCCTTGCGCTGCGGGACGGAGACTTCGTCCGTCCACCATTCGACGAGCTCGCGCAGGCCTTCCTCAAGCGGGATAGAGGCCTCGAAGCCGATGCGCTTGCGCGCGCGGCTCACATCGGCGAGGCGCCGGGGCACGGGGTTCACCTTGCGGGCCGGGCCGTATTCCGGCTCGAGCGTCGAACCCATGACGCGCAGCAGCGTATCGGCCAGCTCACGCAGGCTGGTTTCTTCCCCGCTTCCGACGTTGAAGACCTCGTCTGTCACGTCGGCCTTGGCCGCCAGCACATTGGCGCGGGCAACGTCGCGGGCGTTGATGAAGTCCATGGTCTGGAGGCCGTCGCCCAGGATCAGCGGCGGCTGGCCGGCCGCGATGCGCTCCATCCAGCGGATCAGCACCTCGGTATAGACCCCGAAGGCGTCCATGCGCGGGCCGTAGACGTTGAAATAGCGCAGCGCCACGTAGCGCAGGCCGTACATCTCGGCGAAGCTGCGCAGCAGGCCCTCGTTATAGACCTTGGCCGCCCCATAGATGGTGCGGTTGTTATAGGGGTGGTGATCCTCGTTGGTCGGGAAGAAATCGGCCGCGCCGAGCACCGAGGCGGAGGATGCCGCCACGACCTTGGAGACGCCTGCCGCCACCGCCGCTTCGAGCACGTTGAACGTCCCCGTCGCCAGCACGTCATGGGCCAGTCTCGGTTCCTGCGCGCATTGGGTGATGCGGATGGCCGCCTGGTGGAAGACGATGTCGATGTCCTCCATCACGCGCTTGACCACCTGCGTGTCCCGGATATCGCCCTGGACCATGGTGATGGGATAGATGGCGCTTGCCGGCGCCAGGTTCTCGCGACGGCCGCGGTCGAAATTGTCGAGCACCACGATTTCGCGCGGGCCCTCCATGGCGACCAGTTCGGCGATGTGCGAACCGATGAGCCCGGCTCCGCCGGTGATGAGTATCCGCTTACCTTTCAAGGTGCGCCTCCTTGTCTTCGCGCATCCGCAGCAATCGGGCCGGCACGCCGGCCACGATCGAAAATGGTTCGACATCGGTGGTCACCACCGCCCCCGCGCCGACGATGGCGCCGCGGCCGACAGTGACGCCGGGCAGGATCACCGCGCCCGTGCCGATATCGGCCCAGGCCTCGATCCTGACAGGCTTGATGAGCAGGTCCGTGGCGATGATCGGCCGGTCGATGGGCGAGCCGGTATGCTCCGAACCCAGGACGCGGGCGCCCGGCCCCCAGCCGACATGATCCTCGATGATGATGTCGCGGGCATCGAGAAAGGCGTGCGGGCCGATCCAGACATGGTCGCCGATGCGGCAGCGGCCGTCATAGCGCCCCTGGATGTAGGAGCCGAAGCCGAAGAAGACGCCGGCGCCGATATCCATGGTTTCCAGGTGCTTGAAGCCGACATTGGCCTCCACGCGCAGCCCCGGCCCGCAGCGATGGGCCGTGGCGTTGACGATGGCCTTGCGCATCAGCCGGTCGACCATGCCGTCGGCGGTCGAAAAGCGTCCATAGAGCTCGACCAGCGCCTTGGTGTCGTAGTTCTCGCGCAGGTCGAGGACCAGGCCTTCGAGATAGTCGACATCCACCGGCGCCTTCTGGGCGTGGACGGCCGGAACGAGACGATCGGTCAGCGAGGACACGTTAGACGACATAGGCGTCCTGCTTTATGGCATTGGCCACGGTTTCGATCTGGCGCGGCGACATTTCGGGATAGATGGGGAGCGAGAGCACTTCGCGAGCCAAAGCTTCGGCCACGGGGAAATCGCCCTCGACATAGCCGAGATCGGCATGCGCCTTCTGGAGGTGTACGGGGATGGGATAATGCAGCCCCGTCTGCACGCCCTCGTCGCCCAATTGCTTGCGCAGCGCCTCGCGGTCGCGGGTGCGGATGGCGAAGACATGGTAGACGTGGCGGCGGCCCTGGATTTCGGCCGGCAGCTTGATCGAGCCGATATCGGCGAGGAGGCTGCGATAGCGCGCGGCATGGGCACGGCGGGCTTCGGTCCAGTCCTCGAGATAGCGCAGCTTGACGTCCAGGATCGCGCCCTGGATGGCATCCATGCGGTAGTTGAAGCCCTTGAGCACGTGGTTGTAGCGCCCGGCCTGACCCCAGTCGCGCAGCGAGCGCATGGTGTACATCTGCTCGTCGCTATTGGTGACGACGATGCCGCCTTCCCCGCAGGCGCCCAGGTTCTTGCCCGGGTAGAACGAGAAGGCCGAGGAGAGCCCGATGCTGCCCGCGCGGCGGCCGCGATATTCGGCGCCATGGGCCTGGCAGGCATCCTCGATCAGGGTCAGCCCGTAGCTGTGGGCGATGGCCTGGATGGCGGTCATGTCCGCCATCTGGCCGTAGAGGTGCACCGGCACGATGGCCTTGGTGCGCGGGGTGATGGCCGCTTCGATCAGCGACGGGTCGATGTTGAAGCTCTCCGGCTCGACATCGACCAGCACCGGCCGCGCGCCGGCATAGAGGATCGCCGCCACCGTCGCCACGAAAGTGAAGGGGGTGGTGATGACCTCGTCGCCCGGCCCGATATTGGCGGCGAGCAGCGCCAGGTGCAGCGCGCTCGTGCCGGTATTGACGGCGATGGCGTGGCGCACGCCGCAATAATCGGCGAAGGCCCGCTCGAAGCGTTCCACCGGCTCGCCCTGCACATAGGCGCCGGAAGCCAGCACGTCGAGCACGGCAGCGTCGAGCTCGGGCTTGAGCGCGGCATATTGCGCGCGCAGATCGAGAAGCGGGATCACGCCGGGCATTTCATACCTTCCAGTTCAACCATGCGGCCGCCGCGGGCCAGCGATTGCGATGCGGCCTCGAGGATCGAGACCACGCGCAGGCCTGCCTGCGCATCGGCGATGGGTGTGGTTCCGTGTTCGACGCAGGAGACGAATTCGCGCAGCTCGACGGCGAGCGCCTCGCTCAGGTCGAGCTGGGGCGCCCACATGTCGCCGGTGCGGTAGCCGACGCGGAGCTGGTCTTCCTTCTTGCGGCGGGATGGCGAGGGCGCGTTCGTGTCGACGACGATGCCCTTGTCGTAGACCTTGATCTTCTCGGACGGCTCGAGATCGTCATAGACGATCATCTTGCGGCTGCCGCCGACCAGGGTCCGGCGCACCTTGACGGGCGCCAGCCAGTTGACGTGCACATGGGCGATGAGATTGCTCTGATAGTGCAGCGTCAGGTAGGCGATATCCTCGGGCTTGCCCGTCAGGTGGCTGCTGCCCGTCGCCGACACCGCGACCGGGCGCTCCTGGAGCACGTAGTCCATGATCGAAAGATCGTGGACGGCGAGGTCCCAGAGCACCGAGACGTCGCTCTGGAAGAGGCCCAGATTGATGCGCACGGAATCGTAATAGTAGAGGTCGCCCACTTCCGTATCGATAAGCTCGCGCATCTTGCGGATGGCGCCGGTGTGGACGAACGTATGGTCGACCGCGAGAACGAGGTTGCGCTTGTCGGCCTCATCCACCATCCGCCGCGCCTTCTCGGCGGAAGCGGCCATCGGCTTTTCGACCAGCACGTGCTTGCCTGCCTGCAGTGCCTTCATGGCCAGCGGGAAGTGGGACGCGACCGGCGTGGAGATGGCCACGGCATCGACCTTGGGGTCGGCGAGCACCTCGTCGAAATCCTCGGTGATGTTGACCGAGGGATAACGCGTGCGGACGCCCGCCAGCCGCTCGGTGCGCAGGTCGCAGACCCAGCGCAGCTCGGCGCCGGGCAGCTCCCAGAGGTTCCGGACCAGGTTCGGCCCCCAATAGCCGTAACCGACGACCGCGACTCCGATCATGATGCAAGCTCGCTCTGTAGATGGTTCCTGGCGTCGGGCACGCGCCCGACGATCCGCGCGGGGACACCCGCGACGATGGCAAAATCAGGCACGTCACGCGTCACCGTGGCGCCGGCGCCGACCAGGGCATGGGCCCCGATGGTGACGCCGCCCAGCACGGTGGCGCCGCTGCCGATCGAAGCGCCTTTCCTGACGAGGATGGGGGCCACGGACCAGTCGTCCGAGCCCTGCAGGCTGCCGTCGGCATTGGTCGCGCGGGGGAACTTGTCGTTGGTGAACATGACGCCGTGTCCGATGAACACTTCGTCCTCGAGCGTCACCCCTTCGCAGAGGAAGCTGTGGCTCGACACCTTGCAGCGCGCGCCGACGACGACGCCCCGCTGGATCTCCACGAACGTGCCGATACGGGCACCAGCCCCTATCGTGCAGTCATAGAGATTGACGAGATCGGGGTGATAGATCACCGCCCCTTCACCCATCACGACACCCTTGATCATAATACCCTCACGCGGCGCCGGCAGACGGCCGTCTCACGCCATGGCGTCGACACTAGGCGGGGGGTGCGAGGGGTCGAATAGCTAAATGGTGCTAATGGATCGAGGGGTTTAGGGGCGGGTAAGTTGGGGTCGTCGCAGCGCCGGAATGCCGATTATTCAGGCCCTGCGGCAGCATACAGATAATTCGATCTAGGTCCGGAACGAGCATGAGTCTTGCCCCAACGGCGCCGCGCACAAGGCCTCCCCGGTCCGGGACGGTCTATACGCGCGGGCCGGCAATGGCCGCGCCAGAGGCGAAGGAGAAGCCGGCTTCTGTCCCCGTCACGACGGGCTGGCAGCGGCTGGCGGCGGTCTTCGTCGTCTCGCTCCTCCTGCCCTGGCTGGTGTCGATCGGGCCGCTCAATCTCTCGCCCTATCGCATCGTGCTGCTGCTCGCCTTCCCGTTCTGCCTCGTGCGCTGGCTCAGCGGGCGCGCCGGCGGCGTAAGGGTCACCGACCTGCTGGTCGTGCTCTTCTGCGTCTGGTGTGGCCTGAGCATGGTCAATGCCAACGGCATCGGCAGCGCCTGGCAGTCGGTAGGCATCCAGTTCATCGAGCTTTTCGGGGCCTATCTCCTCGCCCGCTGCGCCATTCGCTCGGCCGATGACTTCGTCGCCATCTGGCGCCTCGCCCTGCGCCTGGCGATCCTTGCCGCCCCGCTCCTGGTCTTCGAGACGCTGACCGGCACCAACCTCTTCACCCGCTTCAGCATTCCGGGTCTTCATACCTACGAGGCGAGCGGGGAGATGCGGAACAGCTATTTCCGCGCCGCCGGCCCCTTCGAGCACCCGATCCTCAACGGCACCTTCTTCGGGAGCCTCCTGGCCTTTGCCGCCCTCGTCTACGCGCCCGGCACGCGGCTCTACGTGCGCCTCGTCCGCTGCGCCGCGGTGGTGGCCGCCACCATCAGCTCGCTCTCGGCCGGCCCCATCGGCATTCTCGGTCTCCAGGGTGGACTGCTGCTCTGGAACACGCTGCTGCGCAAGCTCCATGGCCGCTGGATCGTGCTGGCTTCGCTCGTCGGCGCCGGCATTACCGCGCTCTCGCTCGTGGCGCGGCGGCCGCCCATCGAGATCATCACATCGCTCATCGTCTTCGATCCGCAATCCTACTGGTTCCGGACCCTGATCTGGAAATACGCCATGGCCGCCATCGCGGCGAACGGCCTCTTCGGTACGCCTGGCAATTGGGCGCGGCCCTATTGGATGCCGGCCAGCATCGACAATCTCTGGCTCCTGACCGGCGTCTTCTACGGCTACCCGGCCCTGATCCTTTTGGCCCTGATCTTCGTGAGCGTCTTCATCGAACTCATCCGCGCCAAGGTCGAGCCGCGCATCGCCGAATATCGCCTCGCCATCCTCATCTCGCTCATCAGCTTCGCGCTCACGGGCCTTACCGTCCACATCTGGGGCGCGGCGGCGGCGCTGCTGTTCTTCGTCCTCGGCAGCGGGAGCTGGATGCTGGCAAAGCAGGAAGAGCCGGCCCGGCAACCGAGCCCGGGCAAGGTCAAGCTCAGACTTGTGCAGTAGCGATCAGGCGACGGCGAAGCTGCTCGGTCGTGTGCGAGTTTGACTGGATGTGCACGGCCACGTCCTCGGGCGACATTCCCGCCAGGAACGCAGCGGCATCCCCTTCCGAGAGCGGTACCGGGTCCCAATGGCTGTGGCAGCGCGTCTCGTTGGCGGCAAAGCTGCGCTCCCGCTCGCTGCCGAGCGTATCGAGATGGAGCCCATAGAGAATGCACTCGGAGAATTCGATCTGCGCCGCCAGTTGCGCGGCCCAGCCGCCCCTGCCATTGGCCTCGATCCGCGCAAGCAGCCGGCGCACGATCGCCGGGTCCCAGCTCACGAAGGAGGCGATGTAGTCGGTCTCGAGCGCCCCCTGCGGCGCCGGAATATCGAGCAGCCCTGCCGCGATCTCCACCCAGCGCCGATGCCGCCGCATGTCGGGCGTTATCCCCTCGGGCAATCGGTAGAAGCGCACGACGCCGTCGCGAACGAAAGTGTCGCTCGTCACCGGCCGCACCAGCGAGACGTCGGAATCGACGATGACCACTGCCTCGGCATCGGAAGCGGCGGCGGCGGCAAGCTTGGTGATCTGCTGCCGGATCCAGCCGCGAACCGGCGGATAGGGCCGGAACGGGTTGATGGCATCGATGCGCGCCAGCGAGGACAGTCCCGGCACGCCGCGAAACCATTGCGTCGCTCCGGTCACCGACATCAGCGGTCGCGGCAGATAGGAGCTTACCGGCCGCACCAATGTCCGCTCGCCGCCGAAGCGAGCGAAGAGCGGCACGTCGCAATCGGGCACCACGACCAGATGCATCGCATCCTCCGGCCCGTAGCGCAGGATCGACCGGTGCAGGTCCTCGAAGGGCACCAGGTCGTTGCGATAGGAGGCGGTGAGGAATTGCAGTCCGGCCATCTCAGTCTCCGGCACGAGTGGCGAGGGCCGCATCCAGCCCCGCGCGATAGGCTTCGCTGCGCGAGAGCCGCAGTCCCTCATTGGCCGCGACGATCAGCCGAAAAGCCACTGCCCGCGAGAGCGGATTGTGCTTGGCGTAATAGCGGATGCGGTTGCGCACCTGGAGTGCATGGAGGGTCGGGTTGGTCCCCGATTCCCCGCCCACATGCATGACGCTCGCCCGCGGCTCGAACACTACAGCAAAGCCCGCGCTGCGTGCGCGGCGCATATAGTCGGTCTCCTCGCTATAGAGGAAGAAGCGCTCGTCCCACATCCCGATGGCGCGCCGCGCCTCGGGCGTGATCAGCAGCGCCGCGCCCGTCGCCCATTCGACTTCCCCCGCTCTTGCGTAGCGGCTCTCGTCGGTCACGATCTCGCTCCAGCCCAGCCGCCCGGCGATACGCCAGCCCAGCAGCGCGTCGCTGATGGCGCGCGCGATGGACGGTTCGCGGCGGATCGAATGGGCCACCTCGCCATCCGGATGCAGCAATCGCGGCGCGACGATGCCTGCGCCGATCTCTGCCGCCGTCACGAAAAGCTGCTTTATCGCCCCCGGCGCGAGGCGCATGTCGGGGTTGAGCACCAGCACGTGGTCGTCGGGCGAAATCGCGCCATAGCCGATATTGATCGCGGCGGCATAGCCGGCATTGCGGCCCGTCTCGATGATCCTCGGCCCCACCGGATGAGCAGCCGCCACCTCGAGCGTCTCGTCGCGCGACGCATTGTCGATGACGAGCACGTTGGCGGTCCCGAAGCCTTCCAGCTCCCCGGCAATCGAATCCAGCAGGCCCGTCAGGGCATCGGCGCTGTTATAGGTGACGATGATGATGGAGAGACTAGCGGCGGCCATCCTTGTGCCCCGTTGGCGTCAACCGGTTCCAGCTTGCCAGATGCTGGTCGGACCAGTTGCGCGTCATGAGTTCGAGCATGCGCCAGGCCCGGTAGAGCCGGATGCGGATGAGAATGCCGGCGGCGAGCAGCTTTGCCCTAGGGCCGGAAATTTCGGGCGAGGCGGCGAGCACGAAGAGATCGCGCAGCGGCGACCCCGCCATCATTGCGCTCTGGACGATCCAGTGCAGGTCGGACCGCCGCTCGGCATGGTTATGCGCCACGAGCCGATCGAGCCGCGTCGCCAGTTCCGCGAAGTTGCGGCAACCCGAGGTCGAAACGCGTGCCTCCGGCAGATAGGCGATTCTGTAGCCCAGCGCCGCCGCCCTCTGCCCCCAGGCGCGATCCTCGGCGCGGCTGAGGCCATCGAAGGGCCCGACCTCCCCGAATACCTTGCGCCGCACCGCCATGTTGCCGGTTGCCGCATAGCGGTCGCGCTCGACGAAGAGCTTTACCCGATAGGAGAACACGGCCTCATAGGCTTCGACGCCATTGGGCCGGCCCGGCGTCGCCGCCTCCACGAGAATCCGCCCGGCGGTGTAATCGAGGTCGGGATCGGCATCGAACGCCGCCACGATCCTCGCGAGCCAATCCGGGTCCGCGTGGCAGTCGGCATCGATGAAGGCGATGATATCGCCCCGCGCCACGGCCGCCCCGGCATTGCGCGCCGGCCCCGGGCCCGGATGACGTTCGACGACGACCCGCGTCGACACCGCCCGCTTCGATACCGCCTCGGGCAAGGCCATCGAACCATTGTCCGCGACGATCACCTCGAAAGCCGGCGTCTCCTCCACCTGCGCGTCGAGCCGCGCGAGGCAGCGCCCGAGTTCCTCGTTGTCGTTGAGATGGGGGATGACGACGCTGACGCGCGGAATGGGTTTCACCGGACCAGCTCCGTATCCGGAGCGAGGCTGCGCTGGATGCCGTGGCGCGCGCCGATGAGGTGGAGCGGCCGCGACCGGCGACTCGCCTCGCGGCGCAGGCGCAACACGGCCCCCCTCACTTCGCTCGAAGCCGAGACGATTCCGGCGAGATCCAGGGTGATGGGCTTACCCGAAGTGATGGCTGCGGCGAAGGTCGTCTGGAGTTGGTCGAGGTGGGTATCGGCCAGCCGGCCTCCCAGCCTCACCAAAACGCGGTCTGCCTCCTCCGTTGAGCTGATGCGGGGGCGGCTCGGATAGACCGTCTGGACTAGGCGACCTACCCAAATGGATAGGGCTCGGGGTGCTACTTCCGATGACAGGAGCCACCCCAGGCTTAGCGCGTCCGCCCAGTAGCGGCGGGCCAGTTTCGGCTCGCGGGTGATGCGCCAGATCCATTCCATGCCGAAGGCCTGCCAGCGGCTCGGCGCCCGTTCGATCGTGCCCGCGAGGAAGTTGATGGCGGCCCCGAAATGGCTGCGAACCGGCACTTTGAGGCGTGAACCATTGCGCATCAGCCAGGCCTGCCCGCGCTCGGCGCCCAGCGCCACGATGAGGAAATCGGGCTGCGCATCGTTGATGGCATCGATGACTTCCGCGCGGCTCAGTTCGTCCATGCTGCCGAAGCCCGGATCAAGCGCGCCCACGCAGCAGATGGCCGGGGAACGCGCGGCATTGAGCCGGCGGCGGGCCTGGTCGGCCACCCCGTTCGCCCCGCCCAGGAAGAAGACGCGCAACGGCCGGCCAAGGGAATTTTCGGCCCGCGCCCGCAGGACTTCGAGGATGTCGGCGCCCGAAACGCGGCTGATCGGCCGGCCGGAAACCAGCTTGCAGAGCAGCAGAACTCCCACACCGTCGACGGTGCAGAGGTCGCTTTCGATGAGGGAATCGCGGAAGCCGCGATGGCGCGCGCTCAGGGCCACGAAGTTGGAATTGACCGTCGAGATCAGCAGCGTTTCGCGGCTGCGCGCCGCCGCGTCGATCTCGCGCACCACCTCTTCCATATCGACCAGGTCGATCGGAATGCCGGTTATCTCGAGACTTGCATGCGCTGCGTTTGGCACGTGGCTGGGCCCGCTGGTGGTGAATACGGGGAAACGATAGCCGAGCGCCGATGCAGCCAGACATAGATCAATGGGGGTAGGGGGTTAGTACGCCCCCTACCCAATTTGACGCGCCGTCTAGTCCCCCCTTCATCACTATTGGCAAGTTCCCGGTTACGGGGCGCGTTCCCTAGGCTTTGACCATCACAACAGGGAGGTCGGGGGCTCAAGATGTTCCACACCACCGCAAGTTTCGTCGGACACGGCCGCGCCAGCGCCCCATCGCATCGGGCAGTCGTCTTCGTGGATCCGGTACAATCCATCGCTGAACGGCATGTCGATGCCATCGAGAGCGCTTTCCCGTGGACTACGGTGACGCGTGTCGAAACGGTCTCGGCGCTGTTCGAGAGTTATTGCGACATCGTCGCGCTCATCGTGGTGCATCCCTCGCTTCTGGGCGAGGTCGCCAAGATGGCTCGCGAGATCGGGGATCGC
Source organism: Paradevosia shaoguanensis (assembly GCF_016801025.1). Classification (GTDB taxonomy): domain Bacteria; phylum Pseudomonadota; class Alphaproteobacteria; order Rhizobiales; family Devosiaceae; genus Paradevosia; species Paradevosia shaoguanensis. Next base: position 1,324,569 of record NZ_CP068983.1, read on the forward strand.
CACCCGCTGGCGCTGATCACCGTGCTCGATGGCGGCAAGGATGCCCTGCCCTGCAGCATCCTCTCCTCGCGCTTCATCCGCGGCGTGCTGCCGCTCGGCGGCAAGAGCGATCTCTGGCTCTCCGTGGTCGGCCTGATGCTGCGTGGCGGCGAATATTTCCCGCGCGATCTGCTCGACAGCCACCGGCGCGAAGCCGAGACGGTCGAGCCGGAAGCGCCGACCCGTCCCGCCAGGAACGGCACGCCTCCGGCGCTGGCCCATCTCACGGCCCGCGAGCTCGAAGTGCTCGAACTGGTGTCGCGGGGCCTGCAGAACAAGACCATCGCCAATTCGCTCAACCTCTCCGAGTACACGGTCAAGATTCACGTCCACAACGTGATCTCCAAGCTGCGTACGCATAACCGGACCGAGGCTGCCGCCTATTACCGGGACTCGACCTCGGCCTTCGCGGTGCAGGCGTAGCGAAAATGACGATCCTGGTTACCGGCGGCGCCGGGTTCATCGGATCGAACTTCATTCTGGACTGGTTCGCCCGCAGCGACGAACCGGTCCTCAATATCGATAAGCTCACCTATGCGGGGAACCTGCAGAATCTCGCGAGCGTCTCGGCGCGCAAGGAATACTTCTTCTTCCGCCTCGGCATCGAGGAAACCAGCAAGATCGCCCGGCTGCTGGCCGCACACAGCGTGCGCGCCATCGTCAATTTCGCCGCCGAGAGCCATGTCGACCGCTCGATCTCGGGTCCCGAGCCATTCTTCCAGACCAATGTGATCGGTACGCTCCGCCTCCTCGAAGCGGCGCGCGAATATATCGAGAGCGGGGAGGCGCCCGCCGATTTCCGCTTCCTCCACGTTTCGACCGACGAGGTCTTCGGCTCGCTCGGCCCCAATGCGTCGGCCTTCCGCGAGACCAATCCTTTCGAGCCCAACAGCCCCTATGCCGCCAGCAAGGCCGCCGCCGACCATGCGGTGCGCGCCTATGGCGAGACTTATGGCCTGCCGGTGCTCACCACGCATTGCTCGAACAATTACGGGCCCTACCAGTTTCCCGAAAAACTCATTCCGCTCGTCATCCTCAACGCCATCGGCGGCAAGCCGCTGCCGATCTATGGCGATGGCATGCAGGTGCGCGACTGGCTCCATGTCAGCGACCATTGCAGCGCCCTGCGCCAGGTTCTGGCCAAGGGCGAGCTGGGTGAAACCTACAATATCGGCGGCGACAGCGAATTGCCGAACCTTGCGGTCGTCCAGGCCATCTGCGCCGTGCTCGACCAGGTCCGGCCGCTGCCCTCGGGCAAATCCTACGCCCAGCAGATCACCTTCGTGCGCGACCGGCCGGGACATGACCGGCGCTACGCGATCAATGCGAGCAAGATCGCAAAGAAGCTCGGCTGGACGCCTGCAAGCAATTTCACCGACGGCATCCGCAGCACCGTGGACTGGTATCTGGGCAATCCGGCCTGGGTCTCGGCGGTGACGAGCGGGGAATACCGGGACTGGATCGCCAGGCAATATGCCTGAGCGGGGAGGAGCACGATTATGAAGCGCAAAGGCATCATCCTCGCCGGCGGCAGCGGCACACGGCTCCATCCGGCCACGCTCGCCATCTCCAAGCAATTGCTGCCGGTCTACGACAAGCCGATGATCTATTACCCGCTGACCACGCTCATGCTCGGCGGCATTCGCGACATCCTGGTCATCTCGACCCCGGCCGACCTGCCGCTCTTCCAGCGCCTTCTCGGTGATGGCAGCCAGTGGGGCCTCAGCCTCTCCTACGCCGCCCAGCCGAGCCCGGACGGACTGGCCCAGGCTTTCCTCATCGGCGAGCATTTCCTCGGGAACGATGCGAGCGCGCTGATCCTTGGCGACAACATCTTCTTCGGCCACCGGCTGAGCGACCTGCTCGACCGGGCCGACCATCACGATCGGGGCGCCACGCTCTTCGCCTACCAGGTGCAGGATCCGCAGCGCTATGGCGTCGCCCAGTTCGATGCCGCCGGGCGCGTGGTCAGCATCGAGGAAAAGCCCGAGCGGCCGAAATCCAATTTCGCCGTCACCGGCCTCTATTTCTACGACAGCCAGGTGGTCGACTACGCCAAGTCGCTCCGCCCCTCCGCCCGCGGCGAGCTCGAGATCACCGATCTCAACAAGCTCTATCTCAAGGCCAACAACGTGAGCGTCGAGCTCATGGGGCGCGGCTATGCCTGGCTCGATACCGGCACCCACGATTCCTTCCTCGAAGCGGGGCAGTTCATCGCCACCATCGAGAAGCGGCAGGGGCTCAAGATCGCCTGCCCCGAGGAAATCGCCTGGCGCAATCACTGGATCGACGACGAGCAATTGTTGCGGCTGGCCGATCCGCTCTGCAAGAGTGGCTATGGCCAGTATCTGCGCCGCTTGGCCGATGAACGCACGCTGGTCCCCGTATGAAGGCAACCCGCCTCGCCATCCCCGACGTCATCCGCCTCGAACCCCGGGTCCTGGGCGATGATCGCGGCGTCTTCTTCGAAAGCTTCAACCAGCGGCTTTTCCGTGAGCTGACCGGGCTCGACCGGCAATTCGTCCAGGACAATCATTCCGTTTCGGCCGAGGGCGTGCTGCGCGGCCTTCACTACCAGCTGCCGCCCAATCCCCAGGGCAAGCTCGTGCGCGTGGCGCGCGGCGAGATCTTCGATGTCGCCGTCGATATCCGCCGCGGCTCGCCCACTTTCGGCCGATGGGTCGGCGAAACCCTCTCGTCAGAAAACCACGCCCAGCTCTGGGTGCCCGAAGGCTTCGCCCATGGTTTCCTCGCCCTCACCGAGGGCGCCGAGGTGCTCTACAAGACCACCGATTTCTACGCCCCGGCCAGCGAGCGCTGCATCATCTGGGACGATCCCGAGATCGGCATCGTATGGCCATCGACCGCCACGCCCCGTCTCTCCCCCAAGGACGCGCTGGGCAGGCGCCTTGCCGAAGCCGACGTTTTCGAGCTGGCCTGACCCCTTCTTCGCCGCGCGACGGCCGGATATCGTTCCCGCAAACGGGGGCGCGTATGGAACCGATTCGGACGATCCATGTGGGGCTGGGAGCCTGGGGCTCGAACTGGGCAACCAGCGTGCTGGCGGGGCATCCGGAGGTCGATGTTCTCGCCTATGTCGACCGCGACAGCGCCACCGTGGCGCGCATGCAGCAGCGCCTCGGCCTGCCGCCCGAAAAGTTCTTCCCCAGCCTTGAAGCCGCGATGGCCGCCGTCGACGCCGAGGCCGTGATCGTCGCTTTGCCCATCGCGCTCCACGCGCCGGTCGCCTGGCAGGCGCTCGAAGCGGGCAAGCACGTGGTCGTCGAAAAGCCCTTCACCGAAAACCTCCAGGAGGCGCGTGATCTCGTGGCGCTGGCCGAAGCCCGCGGGCTCGTGCTGGCGGTCAGCCAGAACTACCGCTTCTACCCTGCCCCGCAGATGGCCGCCCAGCTCACGCGCGGCGCCTATCTCGGTCGTCTCGCCTCGGTCAACGTCGATTTCCGGCGCAATGCCTTTGCCGAGCGCAGCAGCAATCTCAAGATTCCACATCCGCTGCTGCGCGACATGGCCATCCACCATTACGACCTCATGCGGCTGGTGATCGGGGAGGACCCGGTCGAGGTCAGTGCCCGCACCTGGAACCCGCCGGGCAGTCCCTACGAAATGCATCCGGCGGGCGCGATGGTGTTCTCCTTCCCCAGCGGCGTCCATGTCAGCTATCGCGGCAGCTGGGTCGATTTCGGCCCGCAGACGCCCTGGGGCGGCGACTGGAAGATGGATTTCGAGAAGGGTTCCATCACCTGGACCTCGCGCGGTGACCAGCCCTGGCCGATGAAGCGCGACACCGTGCAGATCCGCCGTCCCAATGCGACGATGGAGGAAGTCGCGCTCCCCGAAATGCGCTTCCACGACCGCGCCGGCACGCTCGCCGCCTTCGCCCAGGCCATCCGCACCGGCACCGAGCCCCTGCACTTCCCCTCGGGCCGCAACAACGTCATGACCCTCGCCATCGCCGAGGCCGCGCTCCAGTCCTCGCTCAACGGTGGCGCCCCCGTCCGCCTCGACAGCCTCTAGCGCAAACTAATCCCCGCGCCGCCTGGCCAGCCTAGACTCCCCCGGCAGCCGGATGCGCTCAGGAGGATAGAGACACGAATTTCGGATTGGCCAATTTGGCTCTAAACCGCGCGAAAACCCGCGCAAGATGGGCAAACATTGCCCGAAATTGAGTCAAAATTTAACGATTTGACGGAGAGCCAACGCAGTTAGTACATATATATCAATGACTTGACTGCATATTGCTGCCAAAAAGAGCGAAAAAACGCGCGTCGCACGCAAAACACCCGACCGCGCGACTAGTCCCTGCCTTCGACGGAGAGGATAAGTCGGTGCAAGGGCAACTCGCCGTGCACCTAGGCGGGCAGTGGACCAGGCGGGGTATGATCTGATCTCAACGGTCGCGCCAGGCGACCAACCGCCCCGCCTCTCACCTGCCAAGGCCCCAGACGCAGCGCGCGCGGAAACTCCCGCCGCGCAACCGCCCCTAGTAGTCCTTCTCGTAGAACACACCCACGCTCGAATTCCCGTCCGCGCCAAGCGCGGCCTTCGCCTTGAGGTCGTTGGTAATATCGAGGTTCACCGTCACCTTGCTCTGGCCATTGGCTCCGGCCTGCACGCCCAGATAGACGTTGTCCTGGATATAGCTGCCTGCCTGCACCGCCACATTGCCCTTGGCGTCGGTGACGATATCGAGATCGGCCAGCCCCGCCGCGTCGCGCAGGCTTCCCACCAGGTCGCCGCCACCGCCGCCCGCCAGTTCGGCGGCCGCGCCGGCCAGCCGGGCCAGCTGGAGCGGGGACAGTTCGCCCATCGAGCGGTTGAAGATCAGCCGCGCCAGCACCTCATCCTGCGGCAGGGCGGGATCGGAGGTGAACGTCACGTTGATGTCGGACGCCGTGCCCGAAACCGTCACGTAGACGGTGATGCCGTCGCCCTGCGTGCTGGCCACGAGGTGCACGTCCGGATCGAGATTGCCCGAGAGGGTCACCGAGCCGCTTTCGAAGACCACGCGCTGGCCCAGGATCGAGAGGCGGCCGCGGATGAGGTCGAACCCGCCCACCGGCTGCACATTGGTCACCGGCCCGGTCAGCCGCAGCGCGCCGCCGAGTTCGGCATCGAGCCCGCGGCCGCGGATGAAGACCTGGTTGGGCGCGTTGATCGTCACGTCGAGCTGGATCGCCGAGGGCCGCTCGCGCGGCGCCGGGGCGCCGCCCGGCCGCACGTCGACCTTGGCGCGCGCCAGCGTCTGCGTGACCTCCGGCGAAGGCGCCTTGTGGGTAACGTCGAGTACCGCGCCGCCACCACCCAGCCGCTCGGGGATCGAGATATCGGCCCGGCGCACGAGGATGTTGCCCGAGAGCAGCGGCCCCTGCAGCAGCGGCCCGCGCAGGTTGAGCGCGCCGGACATGGTGGCGACCACGAGGTCGCCATCGGCGTAGCGCGCATCGTTGAGGTTGAGCGTCAGGTCCGTCGTGAAGGCCGGGGCCTTTAGCCCCACCGTACCCGAGACTGCGATAGAACCGCCGGTCGCCAGGCTGGCCGTCAGGCTGTTGATGGTCGCGCGCTCGCCGGTCAGGGTCGCCGAGCCGGTAATGTTGTTGAGGCGCAGGTTGGTCAGCGGGTCGATATACTGCGCGTTGCGCGTCGAAACCTCGCCGGCGAATTGCGGCGCCGAGATGCTGCCGCTCACCCGTGCATTGAGCGAGACCGTGCCGCTGGCCTGACCGCCGCGATCGGCGACGAAACGATTGGCGAGGCTGAGGGGCGCCGAGCCGGTGAGGTTGAGCGCCAGCCCGTTGCCCTTGAGCGGAACCGTGCCGTTGCCCGAAATGCTCAGCCCGCCCGCGCCGTTGGCCGTCAGGCTCGCGAGCCGAACCGTGTCGTTGGCGAAGTTGCCGCTGGTCGAGAACGAGACCGGCGCGATGCCGATCGGCCGCAGCGCCGCCGCGTCGATTCCCTGCCCGGCCAGCGTGAAGCTGGCCTGCGGCGACGAGCGCGTGCCGCCGATCCGGGCGGTGCCGTTGAGCGTGCCCGACAGCGCCAGGTCCGGCGCGACGGCATTGGCCACCGAGAGCGGCAGCGCATTGATGGTGAGGTCGATCGCCAGCTCGTTGCCCGCCGTACCGGTCGCAGTGATGCGGCCGCTGCCGACATTGAACTGGATGGCGTCCATGCTGACGGTATCGCCATTGACCATGAGCGTGGTCGGCTGCGCGAGGCTGGCCGAGAGCTGGCCCTGGTTGAGTGTCACCTTGTCGAGCGAGAGACGATAGCCGGCGTCGAGCGGCGCCAATGCCCCGGCAAGGGCGAGGTTGGTGCCGTTGACGAGGGCGGCCTGCCCATCGAAATTGGTGGTGTTGCCGTCAAGGTTCGCCGAAGCGCTCACGGTCGCAACGTCGACACCTGCCGCCGAGATATTGCTGCCGGTGAGGCTGCCCTGAACCTGGGGAATGCCGAAGAGGTCGGCGATATTGGCCTGGATGTCGGCTGCCCCGATCCTGATGCCTTCGGTCGCGAGGCCCTCGACGGTGCCGCTCACCGCCGCTGCCTGCTTGCCGTCCGCTGCGGTCAGCGAGATCGAGGCATTGGCCGCGCCGGTCGCTTCGCGCAGGAAGAGCGCGGCGGCGGTCGAGACGTTGGAGGAGGCCAGCTGCAGCTGCCCCGTGAGCAGCCCGGCCTTGTCCTGCGAGATGCCGCCGGTCAGCCGCGTGCCGCCGGCATTGAAATCGAGATTGGTGAGGTTGCGCGCCTGCTCGTCGGCCGAGATATCGGCCGCGAGGTCGATGCGATGGCCATCCAGGAAGGCGTTGCCGGTAATGGCGCCGGCCAGGACACCCTCGCGGAGCGTGCCGGCAAAGCCGAGCTTGCCGTCCTGGAGGTTCCGGCCCGAAAGCGCACCCTGCGCGACCCCGGCGTCGAGGTTGAGGGCGATGTTATTGTCCTGGCCCTTGGCGGTGCCGGAGACCTTGAGCGCGCCGCTGGCATCCTTGGAGAGCAGAGCGAGGTCGGCGAGGCCGAGGTCGAAGCGGAAATCGGCGGTGCCGGTGGCGAAGTTGCCGTTAGCCGTCAGTTGCACCTGCTGGTTGCCGAGGTTGAAATCCTGCGTCTCGAGGCCCTGCTCCGTCCGCGCCACGCGGCCGGTCAGTCGCACTTCGCCGGCCAGCAGCCGGTCGGCCGTTTCCTCGCCGATGGCGAGGTCGGTGCCGGTGCCGTCGAGGTTGAGGTTGAAGCCGCCGACCAGCGGGCTGATCGTGCCCTTGGCCTTGAGGTCGAGCGCGCCGGCAAGCGGCCGTCCGGCCATGTCCGAGAAGGGTGCGATATTGGCGGTGCGGATCGCCACGTCGCCGTCATAGACCCAGTTGTCGATAGTGCCGGCAAGCGCCAGGTCGAGCGCCTTGCCCTCGATGAGCAATTGCGCCAGCCGCACCGGCTGCCCGGCATTCCAGAGCCCGGCAATGCCGAAGCCGATCGTATCGCCGAGCGCGGCCTGGATATCGGGATTGGTCGCCGTCAGGCCCGTCGCCGAGCCATCGCCGTTGAAGGTTACGCGGCGCTGCGCGGGGTCGTCGAGATTGGCAGCGACGCCCGAGGCCTTGAAGGTCAGCGCCTTGGTGGCGAAGGTCTTGCCGTCAAAATCGACGACGTTGAGCGCGGCCGACCAGTTCTCGCTGTTCTCGGCGCCGAAGTCGATCTTGAGGTCGGCGCTCTGCACCTGGGTCTGCGCGCCCGGCACCGGCAGCAGCACCTTGCTGCCATCGGGGCTGGCGACCTGAGCGGAGAGCGCGAGTTGGCGCAGGAAACCGTCCGGGGTCGTCCGGGCATCGGCGGTGAGGGCGAGCTGGCCGCCCGAAAGCTTGATGCCGGTGAGGTCGATGCCGCCTTCCGAGCGTATGAGCGCACGGCCGGTCACCAGCGAGTCGGCGCCGAAGAAGGGACGGAACGGCTCGTCGACCAGGGTCGCGATCGGGCCGTGGAGATCGAGCCCCACGTCGAACCCTTCGGCCACCTGGTTGATGGTCGCCACGCCCGAAAGCACGCGTTGGCCGCCGGCGTCGAACGTCAGGTCGGTGCGCAGGTCCTTGACCTGGCCGGAGCCTGCGAGGGTGAACTTCACATCGGGACGGCCATCGATATTGAGCAGGTTGGCAATGATGCCATCCTTGGGCTCGGCCAGAGCGATGTTGAGGTCGAGATTCTGCGTCCCCGCCTGATAGACCACCTTGGCGTTGAGCGTGCCGCCGGGACCGTCGAGGCGCACGATATCGAGCGTGGTGTCGAGCGAGCCGCCATCGAGCCGCAGCGCGCCTTCGAGCGAAATCTCCGAGCCCAGGCCAAAGACCTGCTGGCCGAAGGTGATCTTGGGGACCGATATCTTGCCGATATTGATCGAGACCGGGAACTGCGGGATCGAGAGGCCGCCGGCTTCCGGCGAAGGCAGGTCGGACTGCTGGGGCGGCGCCGAATTTCGCAGAAACTCGATGCTGTCGGCCGAGAGCGTGTTGATCTCCAGCCGGCCGAGGAGCAGCGCGGCCTGGTTCCAGTTGATCTTTGCATTGACGATGCGCAGCCAGACCCCTTCGGGGTCGGCGATGGTGATCTCCGCGATCGAGGCGTCGGAGGACAGCGCGCCATCGATATTGGAGATGCGGATGATGCGATCGGGCGTCGACAGGCGATCCTGGACGAAGCGCAGGAAGCCGTTCTTCTCCGCTTCCGCGTCAGGTTGAGCCTGGGCGAAGGCGGGCGCGGCGACGACGAGCGCCAGCGCGAACAGCAGGAATGCAAGCAGTCGTCTCAAAAGGCCTGTCCTATGCCGAGATAGAGTGCGTAGTTCGGGTCACCCGAGCGCTTGTTGAGCGGGATGGCCACGTCGAGGCGCAGCGGGCCGAGGCCGGTATAGTAGCGCAGCCCCACGCCCGCCCCGAGCCGGAGCTGGGAGATATCGGGGAAGGTGTCGGCAGCGACATAGCCGCCGTCGACGAAGGCCACGGCGCCGAAATCGTTGTTGAAGCGATAGCGGGCTTCCACCGAGCCTTCGAGCAGGTACCGGCCGCCGGTCGTCGTGCCGTTAGGCCCGTCCACGCCAATGCTGCGGAAGCCATAGCCGCGGACCGAGCCGCCGCCGCCGGCGAAGAACAGCTTGTCGGGCGGGATTTCGGCGAGCGAGGGTCCGACCACGAGGCCGGCCTTGACGCGTCCTGCCAGCACGATGCTGTCGCCCAGCGCGAAATAGGTGCGGGCTTCGGCCATGGTCTGGGCGGCGAAGACGCCATAGTTGAGATCGTAGAACGGCTCGACGCGACCGTTGAGATACCAGCCGCTATGGGCGTCGGTCTTGTCGTCGCGATTGTCGAACGTGCCGCCGCCATAGGCCGAGAGGGTCGAGAAGTCGCGCGTGCCGAAGTCGTCATCGAACCGGGCGCGCTTGTAGGCAAGCCCGCCTTCGAGGGTGATCTCGTCGCTGAGATAATGGGTGAGGCCGGCGCGGGCGGTGAGCGAGGTCTCGGTGTAATTGTCGAGGAAGGTGCGCTCGGCCGAGACGGCTGCGATGAGATCGGTGTCGGGCGTCAGGAAGCCCGGCTTGGTGAAGGTGCCGCCGAAGGCATAGTCGAACTGGGCGGTGTTGATCGGGAAGGCGATGCCGGCGACCTTGGCGTCGAGCCGGATGCGCTCGGCACGGCCGAAGAGGTTGCGCTTGAGCCAGAAGCCTTCAAAGCCCAGGCCATCGACGGTGGAGAACGTCGCGCCGGCGCCGAAGCGGTGCAGCGCCTGCTCCTGGACGATGATGTTGTAGGGCAGCAAGCCATCGATGCCGATGCTCTCGGCGGCTTCCAGACGAATCGAGCGGAAGACCTCGAGGCGCGCCAGGCGCTTCTGGGCGCGGCTCACGGCGTCGGGGCTGAAGGGTTCGCCGACGGCGAGGCCGGTCTGCTGGCGCACGAATTCGGGGTCCATGCGCTCGGTGCCGGTAACCGTCACCTCGCCGAACGCAGCCTGCCGGCCCGGATCGATAGTGATGACGACGTCGAGCGCATTGGCGCGATGATCGGCGACGACCTTGCGCTCGCCGGCCGCGGCCTTGGCATAGCTCAGCCGGCGCCAGGCTTCGATCTGCGCCTGCTCGGCCCGCAGCACGATGGTGCCACGCGCCACTCCGCCCATGACGAAGCCGAGGCTTTCGGGCGTCGGCGAGCGATCGTTCGGATCGCCCGAGGCGGGCGCGCGGTTGACGATCGAAACATTGCGGAAATGGAAGAGCGGGCCGGGGTTGACCGCGATGGCGACCGCGACGGGCCGCGTCATCTTCGCATCGGGCGCGACCTTGGCCGCTTCCACGCCATTGAGCGTTATGCTGACCGTGCCGCCGTAATAGCCCTGGTCGTAGAGGCTGCCGAGGATGCGGCGATAGTCGCCGCGCGCCTTGGCCACGAGCCCGGCGACACCCGATGCCGGCTCGTTCTGGCCGGCGCCGAGATCGGACGAATTGCGGATGATATCGGCAATGTCCTTTTCAGCACCGGTGGTGTTGAAAGTGACGCTATAGGAGACCGGATCGGCGATGACGGCATCTGCGTCCTTTTCGCTCTGGTCCTCGAAAAGCTTGATGCCGAAAAACTCGAATCCGGACACCGGCGGCACCGTGGCCGCCATGATACTCAGTGCCGAAACGCACAATATGACGCGACTAAGCTGCAGAGCCCTGCTCCCTGTAGCTGCCGGGGGTAAACACTCAACCCACTCGGCCAAAAGGAGATTTTGGCCCAAATGGACCAATATCCCGTTAACGGTCGCGCGTCTGGAACACGGAACCACCCAAGCGAAGGTAACAGGTGGACCTTTATGCGGCTAGTTTATGGCGGCAACACTTGAATAAAAATCAAGCTGTCGCCTTGTTGCGCGCGATGAACTCGGCGGCGGTGAAGGCGAGCTTGGCGGGCAGCGAAAGCTGCTCGGCAGCCGCAACGCGCTCGGGCGTATAGAAATGCTCCTCGTGGAGGAGGTTGACCGTGCCGATCATCTCGCCGGCGATCGAGACCGGGTAGTTGAGTACCGAGCCGCAGCCGAGCGACCAGATGATTTCGTGGTCGGGAAACACCTCGGCAATGCCGGCAATGGTGTTGGCCACGAACGGCCTGCGCTGAGTATGGATGGTGTCGAACCAATAGGTGCGGTTGATCGGCTTGGTGCCGGAAACCGGGTAGGCTGCCGGGTCGCTGCTATAGACGCGGCCGGAGCGGTCATTGGGCCAATCGACCTTCATGACCGTGAAAAGCTTGGCGCCGACCACGACCTGCGCCAGCGCCTCGAGCGCGCGCCAGGGCGCCTCGGCATCCTTGGCGTTGGCAATGGCAAGGTCGAAATCCGCCAATGCCTTGGCGATTGCGGGAGCGGTCATTTCTGTCCTCGGGATAGTCAGGTCTGGGAGGGAGTGGCGCTGAGTTCGATCAGCTCACGGGAATAGGGATTGGTGAGCGCACCGCGCTTGAGCTGGCCGACATCGGCGATCTCGACAACCCGGCCGTGGCGCATCACCGCCAGCCGGTCGCAGAGGAAGGACACCACCGGCAGGTTGTGCGTGACCATGAGATAGGTCAGCCCCTGCTCCTTGCGCAGGCGCTTGAGGAGATTGAGAATCTCGGCCTGCACCGAAACGTCGAGCGCGGAAGTCGGCTCATCGAGCAGCAGCAGCTTGGGTTCGAGCATCAGTGCGCGCGCAATGGCAACGCGCTGGCGCTGGCCGCCGGAAAGCTGGTGCGGGAAGCGGAAGCGGAATTTGCGGTCTAGCCCGACGGCATCGAGCATAGCTTCGACCCGCTTGCCGTGATCGCCGCCGACGCCATGGATGGCGAGGGGTTCGCTGAGCACCGCATCCACGGTCTTGCGCGGATGGAGCGAACCATAGGGGTCCTGGAAGACCATCTGGCACTGGCGGGCGAAGTCGCGGTCGATGCCGTGGCTGCGCGGCTTGCCGAAGACCGAGATCGAGCCTGTCCAGGTGCGGGCGAGGCCGGCAATGGCCTTGAGCACCGTGGTCTTGCCCGAGCCGCTTTCTCCCACCAGCGCAAAGCTTTCGCCCTCGGCGACGGCGAAGCCGATATCGCGCGTGACCTTGGTGTCGCCGTAGGAGACGTCGAGTTTCTGGATATCGATGGCGGTCATGCGGCCCATCCCGAGCGGTCGAGAACCGGGAGTTCGGGGCGATCCTCGTCGAGCCGCGGAATGGCGGCGAGGAGGCCTTGCGTATAGGGGTGCTTGGCGTGCTGCAACTCGCTGGCTACGCATTCCTCGACTACCGTTCCGGCATACATGACCAGAATGCGGTCGCAATAGCTCGAGACGAGGTTGAGGTCATGGCTGATGAAGATCAGCCCCATGCCCTTGCGCTTGACGAGATCGTCGATGATGTCGAGCACCTGCGCCTGGACGGACACGTCGAGTGCCGAGGTCGGCTCATCCGCGATCAGCAGGTCGGGCTCGGGGATCAGCATCATGGCGATCATGACGCGCTGGCCCATGCCGCCCGAGACCTCATGCGGAAAGAGCTTGGCCACACGTGCGGGATCGGCGATGCGCACGGATTCCAGCATGGTGTGGACGCGCTGGCGGATATCGCCGCGCCCCAGGCGCTGGTGGGTGAGGAGCGCCTCGGCGATCTGGGCGCCGATGGTCATCACCGGGTTCAGCGAGAATTTCGGGTCCTGCATGATCATCGAGATGCGGGCGCCGCGAATGGCGCGCATCTGCTTGTCGCTCTGGCGCAGCAGGTCGAGCCCGTCGAAATCGAGCCGGTCGGCCGTCACCTTGCCAGGCGAACGGATCAGCTTGAGGATCGAACGGCCGGTCATGGACTTGCCCGACCCGCTCTCGCCCACGATGCCCAGGCGTTCACGGCCGAGCGAGAAGGAAATGCCCTTGACCACTTCCACGGGCCCGCGGGCCGAGGGGAAGGTGACGCGCAGGTTGCGGACTTCGAGCAGGTTCGTCACTGGCGTTCTCCGTGCTTGGGATCGAGCACGTCGCGCAGGCCGTCGCCGAGGAAGCAAAAGCCGAGGCTGACGATGACGATGGCGAAACCGGGCATGGTGGCGACCCACCATTGATCGAGGATGAAGGAGCGTCCGCGCGAGATCATCGCGCCCCATTCGGGCAGCGGCGGCTGCGCTCCCAGGCCGATAAAGCCGAGGCCGGCCGCCGTCAGGATGATGCCGGCCATGTCGAGGGTGACGCGGATGATCATCGATGAGGTGCAGAGCGGCAGGATATGCGCCACGATCACACGGAGCTTGGAAGCACCCTGCAATTCCACCGCCGAGATGAATTCGGAGTTGCGGATGGTGATGGTTTCGGCACGCGCGATACGGGCATAGCTCGGCCAGGTGGCGATGGCGATGGCGATGATCGCGTTCTGGATGCCAGGCCCGAGGGCGGCAACGAAGGCCAGCGCCAGGATGAGCTTGGGCATGGAGAGGAAGATGTCGGTGATGCCCATCATCACCTTGTCGACCCAGCCGCCGAAATAGCCCGAGACGGCGCCGACAATGAGGCCGACTGGCGCTGCCAATACCGCCACGAGCAGCACGATCACGAGGGTGATCTGCGAGCCGTAGACGACGCGGCTCCAGATGTCGCGGCCAAGCTCGTCCGTGCCCATCCAGTTGTCGGCCGATGGCGGCATGAGGCGCATCGAGAGGTTCTGCGCCGTGGCCGAATGCGTGGCGAAGACCGGCGCGAAGACCGCCATGATGATGAGGCCGAGCACGATGATCGCGCCGACGACGGCGAGTGGATTGCGCAGCAGCGAGCGCAGCACGCGATAGCCGCGGCCGAGCCGGGCCTGCAGGCGCGAGGACGGGGAATCGTCGAGAAGCCAGTCGCGGGTGGAAGCCATCAGCGGGCCCTCGGGTCGAGGACGCGATAGAGCACGTCCGAAATCTTGTTGATGGCGATGAAGACCGCGCCGATGACGAGCGTGGCGCCCAGCACCGAATTCATGTCCGCATTGAGCAGAGCCGTCGTGAGGTAGTTGCCGATGCCCGGCCAGGAAAAGACCGTCTCGATCATCACTGAGCCTTCGAGGAGCCCCGCATAGGAGAGGGCGATCACCGTGATGAGCGGCACGAGAATGGGCCGGAAGGCGTGGCGCCAGATGACGAGACGCTCGGGCACGCCCTTGACGCGGGCCGTGGTCACGTATTCCTGCGCCAGCTGGTCGAGCATGAAGGAGCGGGTCATGCGCGCGATGTAGGCGAGGCTGAAGAAGCCGAGCACGGAAGCGGGCAGCAGCAGGTGCCAGACCGCGTTCATAAAGATATCAAAATCGCCCGCAATGAGACTGTCGATGAGCAGCAGGCCGGTCACGGGCTGCACGAGGCCATCATAGAAGATATCGACGCGACCCGGGCCACCCACCCATTTGAGGCGGGCATAGAATACGGCGAGACCGACAAGGCCCAGCCAGAAGGCGGGGATGGAATAGCCGAGGAGGCCGACGACGCGGATCACCTGGTCGATGGGCTTGCCTTGGCGCGCTGCGGCCCAGACGCCCATGGGCACGCCGAGCACCACGCCGATGATGATGCCGAGCGTCGCCATTTCGAGGGTTGCCGGGAAGACGCGCGCCAGATCCTGCGCCACCGGCTTGCCGGTCGAGACCGAGGTGCCGAGGTCGCCCGAGAGCACGGCGCCGATATAGCGGAAGAACTGGATGGGCAGCGGCTGGTCCAGCCCCATCTGCACCCGCGCAGCCTCATAGACGGCACGCGGAGCGCGATCGCCCACCACCGCCAGCACCGGATCGATCGGGATGACGCGGCCGATGAAGAAGGTGATGGCGAGGAGCCCGAGGAAGGTCAGGGCGATGGTTAGGATGAAGCCGCCAACGGCGAGGAGGAACTTCAGCACCCCATGCGGTCGCCCGCCGCGGGTCTGGGTTTCTTCTGCGATGACGACCTCTGTTGCAGAGTCCGGTTCGAATGCCACGCGCTATACGCTTCCTGATGTCAGACGCCTGGCCCTCACTATACGCGAGAGCGCTGGGGCTTTCCGCCCTCGTATTCAAAATTCCGCTTGGACTATACAAACAACTTTGCTTAGATCAAAAAAATTTTAGTGGGAGTGAAACGAGGGTGTCACCTGCCGCCGGCAAACCCGCTGCGCAGACGCAGCCCAAGGTCGGGGCGCTGATCCGCGCCCGGCGCCAGCAATTGCGCATGACGCTGCAGGCGCTGGGCGACGCCGCCGGCGTTTCCGTCGGCTATCTCAGCCAGGTGGAACGCGACCACGCCACTCCCTCCCTCGGCACGCTGGCGCAGATCGCGCGCAGCCTCGATCTCGGGGTCGATTATTTCATCGCCACGCCCAGCGCGGAAGATGGTTTGACGCGCTCGACCGAGCGAAACCGCTTTTCGGTCGATGGCTCCTCGATCATCTACGAGCGCATCGCCGCCGACTTTACCGGCAATGTCCTCTCCTCGTTCATCCTCAACGTGCCGCCGGGCTATCGCTCGGAGACGGTGAGCCATGAAGGCGAGGAAATTCTCTTCGTGCTGTCGGGCAGCATTTCGCTGCGGCTCGACGAGGAGGACGTGACACTTTCGGACGGCGACAGCATGCACTTCCGCGGCAACCGCCCGCATTCCTGGACCAATGACAGCGACGAGATTGCGCGCCTCCTCTGGACCGGCACCCTGCCGATGTTCAGGTCGCGCGCCGAGCGCCCGGCCCTGCGCAGTTCAAGGGCCACGGGAAAAACCAAAAAGACTTCGCATCAGAAGGAGAACACCGAATGAAGCTCTTCAAGGCCGCGCTCCTTGCGGCTGTCCTGACCATGCCGATGGCATCGGTCGCCACCTTTGCCGCTACCCCGGCCGATGTGCTCGTGGTGGCCCAGAACATCGACGACATCGTCTCGATCGATCCGGCGGAAGCCTATGAGTTCTCGTCGGGCGAATACGTCACCCAGACCTATGACCGCCTGGTGCAGTACGATGCGCCGGACGTGAAGGTGCTGGCGCCGGGCCTCGCTACCGAATGGGCTGCGGACGATGCCAACAAGTCGATCACCTTCACCCTGCGCGACGGCGTCAAGTTCTCGTCGGGCAACCCGCTGCGCGCCGAGGACGTCGTCTATTCGTTCAAGCGCGTCGTGATGCTCAACAAGGCCCCGGCCTTCATCCTGACCCAGCTCGGCTGGACCCCGGAGAATATCGACTCCATGGTCACCGCCGACGGCAACAAGGTCGTGGTCAATTATGACGGCGACTTCTCGTCCGCCTTCGTGCTCAACGTGCTCGCTGCCCGCCCGGCTTCGGTCGTGGATGCGGTGACCGTCCAGGCCAACGAAAAGGACGGCGACTTCGGCAATGCCTACCTCAAGGGCGCTTCTGCCGGTACCGGTGCCTTCATCCTCAAGGCTTTCCGTCCGGGTGAGCTGATCAACCTCGACGCCAACCCCAATTATTATGGCGGCGCTCCCGCCATGAAGTCGGTCATCATCCGTCACGTCGCCGAAGCCGCCACCCAGCAGCTGCTGCTGGAATCGGGCGACGTCGACATGGCCAAGAACCTGACCCCGGACCAGATCTCGAGCCTCGCCGGCAAGGACGCCGTCAAGGTCGAGACCTACCCGCAGGCGGCCGTGCACTTCCTTTCCTTCAACCAGAAGGACGAAGCGCTGACCAACCCGGCGATCTGGGAAGCCGCGCGCTACCTCGTAGACTACAAGGGCATGACGGACTCGTTCCTCAAGGGCCAGATGGAAATCCACCAGGCCTTCTGGCCGAAGGGCTTCCCGGGCTCGCTCGATGACACGCCCTATAGCTACGATGTCGAAAAGGCCAAGCAGATCCTGGCCGACGGCGGCGTCAAGACCCCGATGACCGTCACGCTCGACGTCATCAACTCGACCCCGTTCACCGACATGGCGCAGTCGTTGCAGGCTTCCTTCGCCGAGGCCGGCATCAACTTCGAGATCATCCCGGGCACCGGCTCGCAGGTCATCACGAAGTACCGTGCCCGTACCCACGAAGGCATGCTGCTCTATTGGGGCCCGGACTTCATGGATCCCGATTCCAACGCGAAGGCCTTCGCCTTCAACGAGAACAATGCCGACGACAATTACCAGTCGACGACCACCTGGCGTAACGGCTGGGCTGTCCCGGCCGAGCTCAACGAAGAGACCAAGGCTGCCCGCGCCGAAGCCGATCCGGCCAAGCGCAACGAGATGTATATCGACCTGCAGAAGAAGGTTCAGGCCAATTCGCCCATCGTCATCATGTTCCAGGCCGCGACCCAGGTCGCCATGGACAAGAAGGTCGATGGCTATGTGAACGGCGCTACCAGCGACTTCGTCTTCTACCGCCTGGTCAAGAAGAACTAAGTTTCGAAAACCGCAAGCAACGAGCCGCCCCACGGGGCGGCTCAGTCGTTACCAACCGAATGGAAATCCGACATGTATGAAGAACGCCTGGCGCGTTTGCGCGAACAGATGGCAGCTACCGGGACGGACCTGGTCGTCGTGGGCCCCTCCTCTCACCTGGTTTGGCTGACCGGCATGTCGCCGCATGGCGACGAGCGTCCGGTGCTCCTCATCGTCAGCAAGGACCATGCTGGCTTCCTGATGCCGGCGCTCAATGCCGACAGCCAGCGCCCCTATACCAAGCTGCCCTTCTACACCTGGACCGATGCCGACGGCCCCAATGCCGCCCTCGCGTCCCTGCTCGGCGACCTCGGCGCCAATCGCGAGAACCTCACCATCGCGCTCGATGAAACCATGCGCGCCGATTTCGCGCTGCTGGTGATCGACGCCCTGCCCGGCGCCAAGCGCAAGTTCCTGACCGACACGGTCGGATACCTGCGCGCCCGCAAGGACGATGCCGAATACGCGGCGCTCAAGATGAATGCCGTGCTCAACGACGGCGCCATGAAGGCCGGCTTTGCCGCCCTCAAGCCAGGCGTGACCGAACTCGAAGTCGGCCAGGCTATCCGTGACTATTACCTCGCCAACGGCGCCAAGCCGGAATTCGTGTCCGTCTGCTTCGGCGAGAACGGCGCCTTCCCGCACCACCATACCGGCAGCCGCATGCTCAAGGCCAATGAGGCCGTGCTGATCGATATCGGCGGCCGCAAGGATGGCTACCCCTCGGACATGACGCGCGTCGCGGTGATCGGCGAAAAGCCGGAAGGGTTCGATGAAGTGGTGGGCGTGCTCGAGCGCGCCGTGCAGGCCGCCCTGGCCGCCGCCAAGCCGGGCGTTGCCGCCAAGGAGGTCGACAAGGCGGCGCGCGATGTCATCACCGCCGCCGGCTATGGCGAATTCTTCCTCCACCGCACCGGCCACGGCCTGGGCGTCGACGTCCACGAGCCGCCCTATATCACCGGCGCGTCCGAGACGATCCTCGATGAAGGCAATGTCTTTTCGATCGAGCCCGGCATCTACCTCCAGGGCCGGTTCGGCGTGCGTCTCGAAGAGATCGTGATCGTGCGCGGCAACCAGGCCGAGGTGCTTTCCGAGCTCTCGCGCAGCCCGGTCATCGTCCAGCCATGAGCCAGGCGGTCACCGTCCGGCGGGTCGAGGAAAGCGACTTTCCGAGCCTGGCAGAAATCTATGCCCACGAGGCGGTGATCGCCAACACGGCGCAGGTGCCGCATCGCTCCGATGCGTTCTGGCGCGACTTCTACAAGACCCGCGATCCCGATGGGCTCGAACTCGTCGGGGTCGTGGATGGCCGGCCGGTAGGCCATCTCGGCCTCCTCACCAACCGCGCACCGCGCCGCAAGCACGTCGCCAGCTTCGGCATCGCGGTGCATCCCGACTTCCAGGGGCGCGGCGTCGGCAAGGCGCTGATGACCGAAATGCTGAACCAGGCGGACAACTGGCTCAATCTCGTGCGCATCGAACTGAGCGTGGCGGCCGATAACACGGGCGCCATCGCCCTCTACGAGAAATTCGGCTTCGTCCTTGAGGGACAGTCCCGCTTCGACATCTTCACTGCCGGAAGGTACGGGCACTCGAACCGAATGGCCCGGATGCGGCCGGGGTTCGCGGGGTAATCTTTACTGTTCCGCCCACTCGCTGAGCGCAGTACAGCCGGCCTAATGCTCGTGCCGGCAATTATCGTGATCGGACAAAACCTCCATCACCCGACACTCGGCAACCTTGCCGTGCGCGTGGCTGGTCAGCATGCCCTGAAGCTCGGAGCGCAGATTGGTGAGCTTGGCGATACGCTCCTCGACCTCGGCCAGGCGGCCGCGGACCAGATCGTCGATATCGTCGCACGGGTCCTCCGGGTGCCGCGAAATCCGCAGCATTGCCTTGAGCGAATCCATCGGGAACCCCATCGCCCGGGCATGGGCAATGAAGCGCAGGCGGCTCAGCGCCGTTTCATCGTACCGACGCTGATTGCCCTCGGTACGCGGCGGGGCGGCGAGGAGCCCGATTTCCTCGTAATAGCGAATGGTCGGAACCTTGACGCCCGAAAGCGACGAAAGCTCGCCGATAGCGTAGTCGCGCATCTCACAACCTCTAGTCTCTAGAGGTCAGATATAGGCCTTCACGCCGAACGCGCCAAGCCCGAGGGCCGGCCGACCAGGACCAGGCGATCGTCGCCGCGCACGAAATCGACAGCCGCCGAGATGTGAAGCGCGGTGGTATCGAAGGTCGGCAGGTGCGGCACGTCATCGGGACCGAGCAGCAGGCAGAGTTCGGTGCAGCCCAGGATGATGCCCTGTGCGCCGCGCGCCTCGAGATCGGCCACGACGTCGAGCGCCTCGCCCTTGCTCTCAGGGCTCACCACGCCGTGGCAAAGCTCCTGGAGCGTGATGTGGTCGATGAGGTCGCGATCCTGCTCGTCGGGTACGATGATTTCGACGCCCCAGAGGTCGAGATAGCGCTGGTGCATCTTCCTCGAGTTCATCGTGAAGCGGGTGCCCAGGAGGCCCACGCGCGTCAGTCCCGCCTCGCGGATAGCGTGACCCGTCGGGTCGACGATGTGGATATAGGGCGTGTGGCGCTTCTCGACGACCGGCTCGAAGGCCAGGTGCATCGAGTTGGAGGCGCAGAGCACCACGTCCGGCTTGGCCGCCTCGAGGCGGTCGAGCTTTTCGGCGAGGTAAACCTCGGCCTCGGCCCACAGGTCATTGAACACGAAGTGCTCGATGTTCCCGTAATTGGCGGAGACGATGGCGATCTCGCCGGTGTTGCCGTTGTTGACTTCGGCAAGCTGGTCGTTGAGCAAGCGGTAATACTCGCCCGTGGCGTGATTGCTCATGCCACCGAGTATGCCGATAGTTCTTTGCAAGAAGAAGCTGGTCCGGATCGACACCGGTTCCCCCGTCTGGCTGAATGAAATTCGGCCCAGCGGTCAATAGCCCCGACGCACCAAGCCCCCTCCGTAGAATCGCGGAGAACGCGTCCGTACGCAATCACGAAAGCCGCGCGCAGCGCGAATGCGTGCAATGCATGGCAAGTTTTGTGTAAATGCCACGCAGATTACTTGCACACAATTGCGGCCGGTCCAACACTCGAAAAGTGATTCGTTTTTGGCAGGGGAGGCCAAGATGACACTTAGCGCACCTACCCAAATCGTATTCTGGATCGCGATTGTATTGGCGATCATCGCTCTTATCGGCTGGTTCGGCGTGCTCGGAGCGGCCATCGGCGGGTATTCGTTCTGGATCCTGCTGCTGGGCTTCGTGGTTCTCGCCGTAGGCTGCCTGCTCAGGGGTACCTGATCACAATTTCCCCGCGTGGCGCCGCGCGCCCTTGCGCGACGCCGCCTTTGCGCGGCACACTGGCCGCATGCGTATTTTATTTGCCTTTATTTGCCTGTTGTTCATCTCCCCCGCCATTGCCGCCGATTGGGGGAATTACGCCAACACCCGCTATGGCTACGAGATCGGCGTGCCGCCCGGTTTTTCGGGCGGTGGCGAGTCCGATAGCGGCGACGGCCAGGTGTTTCGCTCAAAGGATGGCTCGCAGACGCTGACCGTCTGGGGCGGTTATCTCCTCGACGAGGAATTTTCCGCCGACATGCAGCAGCGCAAGCAGGGCGATGCCGACCAAGGCTGGGCGATGAGCTACGAAGCTTCGTCCCCGCAATGGATCAGCTATTCGGGCAGTCGCGGCGGCCACGTGCTCTATGCCCGCGGCATCGCCAGGTGCGGCGACCAATACGCCATGTTCCGCCTGGAATACGCGCAGCAGGACGTGGTCAAGCTCAATCCGGTCGTCGAGAAACTGGTACAGACATTCAAGGCGGGGCGTTGCTGAGGAGGACTAGTCCAGCTCCGCCAGCCGCCGCTCGAGAAACCGCCGCTCCGGCTCCTGCCGGGCTAGGCGTAGCGCCTCGGCATAGGCTCCTCGCGCCTCGTCCTTCTTGCCCAGTCGCCGATAGAGATCGGCCCGCGCCGCGTGCGCCAGGTGGTACGACGTCAGCTCGCCGCTTTCGAGTATCCCCTCGATCAACCGCAGCCCAGCCTCCGGGCCATCCCGCATCGCCACGGCCACCGCGCGATTGAGCGCGATCACCGGCGACGGATCGAGCCGCATGAGAAGATCATAGAGCCCAACGATCTCCACCCAATCGGTTGCCTCGGCCGTCTCCGCCTCGGCATGCAGCGCCGCGATTGCAGCCTGCACCGTATAGACGCCCGGCCGCCCCGACCGCATCGCATCGGCCACCAGCCGGCCGGCTTCGGCGATCATCCCGCGGTTCCAGAGCGATCGATCCTGATCGGCGAGGAGGATGATGTCGCCATCCGCCGTCATCCGCGCTGCGCGACGGGCCTCATGCAGCATCATCAGCGCCAGTAGGCCCGCCACTTCCGGCTCGGGCAGAAGATCGAACAGCAGGCGGCCCAGACGGATGGCTTCGGATGAAAGCTCGCGGCGCACCAGCCGATCGCCGGAGGAGGCCGAATAGCCCTCGTTGAACACCAGGTAGACGACGTGCAGGACCATCCCCAGCCGTTCGGACAACTCTTCGGGCTCGGGCACCTGATAGGGCAATTGCTCGTCACGAATCCGCGCCTTGGCGCGCACGATGCGCTGGCCGATGGTGGGTGCGCCGACGAGGAAGGCGCTGGCGATTTCCTCGGTCCTGAGGCCGCAGACTTCGCGCAGCGTCAGCGCGATCTGGGCATCGGCAGGCAAAGCCGGGTGGCAGCAGGTGAAGATCAGGCGGAGCTGATCGTCAGCGATGTCCTCTTCATCGGGTTGTTCGTCCATGGTCTCTTCGACTTGCCGAAGCAATTCGCCCTGGGCGGCATCAAACCGGACGCGCTGGCGCATGCGGTCGATGGCCTTGAAGCGCCCGGCCGAGATCAGCCAGGACACGGGATTGCGGGGCACGCCCTCCTGCGGCCACTGCCGGGCGGCGGCGACAAAGGCATCGTGCAAGGCTTCCTCGGCCGCTTCCATGCCGCCGAGAAGCCGGATGAGCGAGGCGAGCACCCGCCGGGAATCGGCGCGGTAGATCGCCTCGATCGTGGCGGGGATATCGCTCATGCAGGAACGGGCACGATCTGCAGGATCGGGCGCACCTCGATGGCCGAGTAGCGTGCCATCGGGATGTTTCCGGCGATGCGCACCGCCTCGTTGAGGTCGCGCGCGTCGATGAGGATGAAGCCGGCCAGATGCTCCTTGGTCTCGGCGAAAGGGCCGTCGGTGGTGGAGACCCGGCCATTGCGCATGCGCACGGTCTGGGCCGTCGTCGGCGCATCGAGCGCTTCGGCGGCGATGAAATGGCCGGCTTCGGCCAGTTCCCGGTCATAGGCCAGGGAATCGCGGTCGAGCTCGTATTTGGTCCTGGCGTCCATGCCCTCAAAGGCGCTTTCATCGGCGTAGACGAGGCAGAGGTATTTCATTTCCGGCTCCGTTCGAGTCTGGTGGATGCCATTGGTCGAGTGGCGGCAGGCGGTTTCGACACTCTAGCGTATTTTTCCCGGCGCGTTTTTCTGGGACGCCTTTGTCGATTGGAGGGCGCGGGCGGCGACCATGACGGGGCAACGGAGGGAATGATGGCCGAGGGAAAGACGAGAACCGCACGCTGCGCCTGCGGCGCACTCGAGGTGCGCGTAGAGGGCGAGCCTTTCGAAGTGCATATGTGCTCGTGCCGCGATTGCCAGCGCAGCTCGGGCAGCGCCTTCACCTATACCGCGTTCTTCGCGCCCGAAATGCAGATCACGGTGAGCGGCGAGTATCGCACCTGGCGGCGCCTGGCAGAAACCGGCCGGTACGACGACAGCTGCTTCTGCCCCAATTGTGGAGCGACCGTATTCGGCTGGGTTGAAGGCTATCCCGGCGTCACCAAGATAGCCGTCGGGTGCTTCAACGAGCCTGACTTTCCTGCGCCGACCAAGCTCTGCTGGTCGTCGCGCAAGGCCGCCTGGCTGGCGATGCCGGCCGGCATCGAGGAGTTGGCGACGCAATAGCCGCTGTCGCGCGTTCGTCGCTGCACCCTCCACCGCCGGACTTCCCCGGACGAAGACCGGGCCCCGTGGATGGCGCCACTCGGGTGGCGAGGTGCAATAGGCCCCGGATCAAGTCCGGGGAAGCGCGGTGGCGGGGATGGGCCGTGGGGGAACGATGGAGCGCCCCCATGGCTAAGAGCCAGCCTCGCAGTTCCTTGCGGACGCCCTGCTCTGCATGTCCATGCCGCCGCGCGCTAGAACTCGATCCCTGCCTGTGCCTTCACGCCTGCCCGGAAGGGATGCTTGATCTCGGTCATCTCCGTCACGAGGTCGGCGATCTCGATCAGTTCGTCCTTGGCGTTGCGCCCGGTGACGATCACGTGCGTGTCGTGCGGCTTGTTCTTCAAGACCTCGACGATCTCCTCGAGCGGCAGATAGTCGTAGCGCAGCACGATATTGAGTTCGTCGAGGAGGATCAGCTTGTAGCTCTCGTCCGCGATGAGGCGCTTGGCCTGGTCCCAGGCCGCACGGGCAGCGGCGAGGTCGCGCTGGCGGTCCTGGGTGTCCCAGGTGAAGCCTTCGCCCATGGCGTTGATGGTCACCTGGTCTGGGAATTTGAGCAGCACGTCGCGCTCGCCGGTCTCCCAGGCGCCCTTGACGAACTGCACGACGCCGACCTTGAAGCCGTGCCCGATGGCGCGGAACACCATGCCGAAGGCGGCCGTGGATTTGCCCTTGCCCTTGCCGGTATGGACGATGAGCAGGCCCTTTTCCTCGGTCTTGGTGGCGAGAATCTTGTTCCGCGCCTCCTTTTTCTTGCGCATCTTTTCGGCGTGATAGGCGTCACGCTCAGCCTCGGTCATGAGGTCGGTCTTCTTGGGGGGGCGTTCAGTCATGGCTGGGCTTGCTCCGCGTGTCTGATGATGGCCTGGGCGGCCTCTCGGGGCGATAGATTTGTGGTTTCGAGGTCGAGCCGGTTGGGATGCTCGAAGCGCAACATGGGCACTTCGCGGCGCACCCGCTCGGCGGAAGCGATGTCGGTGTGCTTGAGACGCTCTTCGCGGTCGGGCGAGGCGATGCGCTGGGCGTGGGCTTCGTCGGTAGCGCTCAGGACCACCGGCACGAAGGCGCTGCCGCGGCGACGGGCCATGTCTTCCATCTGCAGATAGACGGCACGGTCGATCTCGTCATCGACGAGGAAATTGGTGAGGACGTAGCTGGCTTCGGCTGGCGCCAGTTCGGTGATAGCGGCAACGGCCTGATCGCGGATGACCTGGATGAGCTCCCAGGTGCGCTCGGGCAGCGGCGTCTTGCCGTCGGCGCGGATCAGCGAGAAGACCACGTTGTTGATGAGGTGATTGTCGAAGAGCCGCGCATCGGTCCGCGCGCAGATTTCGCGTGCGACGGTGAGCTTGCCGACGCCGTAATGGCCGATGAGATAGATGACTTTGTTTTCCATCACGCCCCCGTTTCCAGGAAAGCGTAGGCGGAGTTGGAGCGGGGCGTCCAGAGGCCGCGGGAGAGGGCTTCGCGGAACTTGTTGAGCAGTTCGTCATAGCCGAAGCTATTGGCGGACTGAAGAAATTCGCGGACGGCGTCGTTTTCGACATAGGCCTCGAAAGCGAGGTCGAAATGGTGCGTCTTGACCGCGCCGGTGGTGGCGGCGAAGGCGAACATGAAGTCGACGGTGGCGATGATCTCGAAGGCGCCCTTGTAGCCGTGGCGCATCATGCCGCCGATCCATTTGGGATTGACGACGCGTGAGCGCATGACGCGCGAGATTTCTTCATCGAGCGTGCGGGCGACCGGGTTTTCGGGGCGGGAATGATCGAGGTGATAGGCAGCGGGCTGGCGGCCGGTAAGGGTTTCGGCGGCGGCAGAGAGGCCGCCCTCGAACTGGTAGTAATCGTCCGAGTCCAGAAGGTCGTGTTCGCGGTTGTCCTGATTGTGGAGGACGGCGTCGATGTCGGAAAGGCGGGCGGCGAAGCGGGCGCGTTCGGGGAGGCCGGCGGCCTGGGCGCCGAAGGCGTATTGGCCCCAGTCGAGGAAGGTTTTGGCGAGGTCGGCCTTGGTCTGCCACTGGCCGGAATCGATCATGGCGTTGAGGCCCGCGCCATAGGTTCCGGGCTTGGAGCCGAAGATGCGGTGGCCGGCACGCAGGGCCGCTTCGGTTTCGCTGGCGCCTTCGGACATCAGGCCGAGGGCATCGGTGCGCATGCGGGCCGCGATGGGGTTTTGGTCCTCCGGCTCGTCGAGCGCGCCGATGGCGCGGACGGCGCGGTCGAAGAGCGCGATCTGCTGGGGGAAGGCGTCGCGGAAAAGACCGGAAATCCTGAGGGTTACGTCGACGCGGGGGCGGCCGAGTTTCGCCATCGGGATGATCTCGTAGCCGGAAACGCGCAGCGAGGACGGGTCCCATTGCGGCTTGGCGCCGATCAGCGCCATGGCCTGGGCGATGTCATCACCGCCGGTGCGCATGTTGGCGGTGCCCCAGACCGAGAGCGCGACAGAGCGGAGGTAGGTTCCGTGGTCCTGAAAGTGGCGGGTAATGAGGTTTTCCGCCGATTTGCGACCGAGTTCCCAAGCGGTGGGCGTGGGGACGGCGCGGGTGTCGACGGAATAGAAATTGCGGCCCGTGGGGAGGGTGTCTGGGCGCCCGCGAGAAGGGGCGCCGGAGGGGCCGGGGGGCACGTGCTTGCCGTCGAGACCAGCAAGCAGGGCCTTGATTTCGTTGGGACCTGAGGTCGCGAGGCGGGGGCGGATGATGGTGTCGACGGTGGCGAGAACAGCGCGGGTGGCTGTCCATTCGGCGGGGGCGGGAGTGCCTTGGACCAGTTGGGCGGCAATGCTCTCGAGGGCCTCAACCACATCGCCCACGCGCCGCAGTTTTGCCGGGCCGGTGAACGGCGGATCAACGACGATGAGCGGACCCGACCACGGCTCCCCGAGCTTGGCGGTCAGGGGATCGAAACCGAGCTTCAGGTCATCGGCGAGCGCGCGGATGAGGGAGGCGTCTGCAGGAGAGTTATCCCCGCGTGGGACACGGGCCAAGGCGACGATGAGATCGCGCTCCATCTCGCCCTGCGGGGAGCGGCCGAAGACGTGGAGGCCGTCGCGGATTTGCGCTTCCTTCAGGTCGCACAGAAAATTGTCGATGGTCTTGAGCGCTTCGTTCTCGTCTTCGGGCAGGCCGATGTCGCGGTCGAGGCGGGCGTCGCGGGTGAAGTCGAGAATGCGCTTGCGCAGATCGTCCAGCCGGCGGCGATCGAGGCCGAGGGCGGCGTAGTATTCGTCGAGCAGCGCTTCGAGGTCTTTTAGGGGGCCATAGGTCTCGGCGCGGGTGAGCGGCGGGGTCAGGTGATCGATGATAGTGGCGCCGGTGCGGCGCTTGGCCTGCGTGCCCTCGCCCGGATCGTTGACGATGAAGGGGTAGAGATGTGGAAGCTGGCCCCAGAGGGCATCGGGATAGGAAGCGGCATCGAGCGCGGCGCCCTTGCCGGGCAGCCATTCGAGATTGCCGTGCTTGCCGTTGTGGATGAGGGCGTGGGCGCCAAACTCGTGGCGCAGCCAGAGGTAGGCGACGAGATAGGCGTGCGGCGGGACGAGGTCGGGATCGTGGAAATTGAGGGTCTCGTCGCCCGAATAGCCGCGCGAGGGCTGGAGGATGATGGCGATGTTGCCGAGGGTGAGCGCGGGGAGATGAAAGTTTTCGCCGCGCACGAAGGGGTCCGCCGACGGGTCGCCCCAGCGGGTGGTGACTTCGGTGCGGATCTTTTCGGGGAGGGCCGAGAAGAGGGCGCGGTAGCGGGCGAGCGGGAAGGGGATGCCTTCGCCGCGCGCGGGAGCGGCGTTGGTGGGGCCGGATTGGAGACGGGCGATGAGGGTGGTGGTATCGGGGATGGGGCTCCACCCCTCCCTGGCCCTCCCCATCAAGGGGAGGGTGGGGGCCTGAACTTCGGCTGGTGGTTGGCGCTTACCCCCACCCCTGTCCCCTCCCCGCAAGGGGGAGGGAGACGCGGTGGTTAGATCGTAACCGGCGGCGGCCATGGCGTGGAGGATCTCGACCGTCGACTCCGGGGCGTCGTAGCCGACGCCATTGGCGAGGCGGCCGTCGCGGATCGGGTAGTTGGCGAGGACCAGGGCCACGCGCTTGTCGGCGTTGGCGAGGCTGCGGAGGCGCGCGTAGTTGGCCGCCAGTATGGCGGTGCGAGCGATGCCGTCGTGGTCGGGAGAATAGGATGAGAGCGCGCACTCGGTAGCCTCATGCCAGACCGAGGATTCCTTGTGGCCGACGATGAGGCCGCCGATGCGGCCGTCGAGTTCGGGCAGGACCAGCAGCATGGCGAGGTCCTTGGCGGAAAGGCCCTGGTAGTCGGTCGCCCATTGTTCGCGCGAGCGGCCCGATTGCACCAGCTGGATCACTGGCGCGTCGGTGTCGGCGAAGGGGTTTTGGGCGGGGTCGAGGGTGTCGAGGCCCAGCGCGAAGCCGGTGAGGTTGAGTATGGCGGCGGGCGGGAACTCTGCGAGCGCGGCTTTGATGAAGCGGGCGCAGGAGGGCTCCTTGAGGGTGGAGACCACCAGTGGGATCGGGGTGAGGCCTGCCTCGGTGAGGGTAGCGATGAGGGCGGTCAGCGTGCCGGTGCCGGCGCCTTCGAGGGCGGCTCGGTAGAAGAGGATGGGGGTGTGGGCGCGGTGGGTGTGGCTCACCCCCATCCCAGCCTCCCCCGCAAGGGGGGAGGTGTTTGGATCGAGTTGCTGGCTGGCGGAGTGGTCAACACCCACGGTCGGCACCTCCCCCCTTGCGGGGGAGGATGGGAGGGGGGTAGGCCGCCCGTTCTGAGTTCGGGGCTCACCCCCACCCTTGTTCCCTCCCCACAAGGGGGAGGGAGACGTTTTGGCGTGTTCGGTGCGCAGGCTCTCGGCGTCGGTCATGCCAAGGTCTGGGTGCCAGTAGCCGAAGCGGGCAAAGGGTTTTGTCTGGAGGTCGGCCAACACCGCCTCCCTCCCCCCTGTGGGGAGGGTCGGGGTGGGGATGGCCAGCAACCGGAACCCCTCCAGCAGCGTATCCGCGTTCTCCGGCCCTCCGGCGACGAACAGCGATAGCAGCCGGTCCCAGTCCTCCCCCGCAATGGTCGAACGGCTGCGCAGCACCGGATCGGGGACGGCGTCGTGGGAGAGGATCACCAGCGGAATGTTCTTGCGCATGGCCAGCGCATAGATTTCGTCGACGCCGTATTGCCAATAGGCGGGGCCGCCAATGAGGCGGAGGACGATGAGCCTGGCGTGTTGCACGGTCTGGTCGAGCCAGAGGTCGACCGAAAGGTTGTGCGAGAGCTTCAGGAGATTCGCGAGCCGCAAGCCCTTGTAGCCGGCGCGGTCGGTGGCGGCGGCGAGCATGGCCAGTTCGCTGTCGGCGGAGGTGCCGAAGACGATCTCGCCGGGCGACTGGTTGAGATCAATCGCCTCGCCTTCCTGCTGTATGGCGCCGGCCTGGGCCGCGAGGAGGTGCATGCTGTGTCCTTTGGGGTGCGGTGGTTGGGGCCGCCCCTCACCCACCGCTGCGCGGCGACCTCTCCCCGAGGGGGAGAGGTGACCTTGTAGCGCGATCGTGCCGCTGTTCCTTCGCCCCTCCGGGGAGAAGATGGCCCGTCAGGGCCGGATGAGGGGTCAGGCCGCCTGCAGGCTGGCAGTAATCGCGTCGCGGTCGAGCGGACTTTCCCCGATCACCACCAGCGCGGTTTCGCGCTTTTCGCCATCCTTCCAGGGACGGTCGAAATAGGCGTTTACGCGCGGGCCGACCGCCTGGATGGCGAGGCGCGCCGGGGCGCCTTCGATGGCGGCAAAGCCTTTCAGGCGCAGCACGTCGTGGGTGCGGATGGTTTGCTCGATGGTCCTAAGCAGCGCTTCGCGGCTACCGGCCGGGAGACGGACCGAGAAGCTGTCGAAGTCGTCGTGCTCGTGACCCTCGCCGCCATGCTCCAGTTCGTGGGCGGATTCGCGGCCGTCGAGATTGTCCTCGGTGGCCATGCCCAAGCCAAGAAGCGCGACGGTATCGACATGGCCGTTGGCGGCGCGCACGATCCCCGTGCCGGGGCGCATGGCGGCGCGCAGTTCCGCTTCCACGGGAGCAAGGCCGGATTCGTCGACGAGGTCGGTCTTGTTGACGATGATGAGGTCGGCGGAAACCAGCTGGTCCTTGAAGAGCTCGCCCAGGGGCGTCTCGTGGTCGAGCATGGAATCGGCCTTGCGCTGCACATCGACCGCCTCTTCATCGGAGGCAAAACGGCCTTCCGAGAGCGCGGCAGCGTCGACCACAGTCACCACGCCGTCGATGGTCACTTCGGTCTTGATCTCCGGCCAGTTGAAGGCACGGATCAGGGGCTGGGGCAGAGCCAGGCCCGAGGTTTCGATGACGATGTGGTCGGGGCGCTCGGCGCGCCCCAGCAGGGTCTTCATGGTGGGAACGAAATCGTCGGCCACGGTGCAGCAGATGCAGCCATTGGCCAGCTCGATCATGTCCTCTTCTCGGCAGGTTTCGTCCCCGCAGCCGGCCAGCACTTCCTTGTCGACGCCGATGTCGCCGAACTCGTTGATGATGAGCGCAATGCGCTTGCCCTTGGCATGGCCGAGCAGGTGCCGGACGAGCGTGGTCTTGCCCGAGCCCAGGAAGCCGGTGATGACGGTTACGGGGATCTTTTCGCTCATGCGTGCACCATTCTGGTTTGGGAGGCTTCGGCCTTGGCGAAGCGGGTGTTGAGATAGCCCAGGAGCGGGCCGACGATGAACCAGAAGACGGCACCGGCCGAGAGCGCGCTGGCGGCGAAGGCGGTGGCGAGGTGCGCCGGCACGGCGCTCGGTTCATGGGGCGGCTGCGGGGCGCCGATAAGGTGGGGGAGGAGGATCAGCACGGCGCCGACAGCAATGGCCTGCCAGTTACGGAATTTTGCGATGCCCAGAAGCGCCGCGCCGGTGGCAATGACCGTACCCCACCACCAGAGCTGGCGAGCACCCAGGTCCGCGGCCGGCATGCCCGGAAGTTCGGGCGGCAGACCGAAGGCGGGGGCGAGCTGGAAGACGATGAAGCCGCCCAGGCCCCAGACGATGCCGTTGGCGGCGGTGACGGGCAGGCCCACGAGCACCGAAACGGCGGCAAGGACCAGCGCGAAGCCGATGGCAGCGAGGATGTCGGCAAGGACGGTATAGAAGATGCGCTCAGCGCCATCCTGGGGCGCCCAGGCGTCTTCGTCGTGCTCGTGTTCATGAGCCGCGGCAGGGGTAGCAGCGGTGGCGTCGGCATGATCGTGAACGGCCGGGGCTTCCTGGCCTTCATAGGTTTCGGCCTCGAGGATCAGCGGGGCGACGCGCCACTGCTGGACAGCCGACATGGCAAGACCGGCCGCGAGTCCGGCAAGGACCGCAGCGAAAAAGATTCGCCGGAACAGATTCATTTTTGTCTCTGAGAGCTTAGTGGCAGGGGAAGCCGAGGGCGTGGCGGGTGTCGTGAGCGCCGTTGTGGACGCGCATGTCACTGGCAAAGCCGATGCCGCCCAGCAGCACGAAGCCCAGGATGAGGGCCAGGCCGCCAGCGATAAGCCGCTGAGACAAGGTAAGGTTGATGGTCTGGGTCTGCGTAGCAGTGGTCATTTGCGGACACCCTCCGTGCGCGCGGATTGAAACTTGGGCGTCATCGCCCGGTTGCGCTGGCAGGTCTCCTGGCTCACGGCCTCTTTGTCGCCCTTGCCGCCTTCCCGGATCGCGAGGATCCAGTGGCGTGTGGCAGAGCTAGCCGCTTACAGTTGCGGGGGCAGCCACGGTTTAGGCCCCTGATGGGTAATCCGCACCGTGTTCCCTTTTCATCCCCTTACGCTTTCGTTCGGGGGAACCAACGTAGGGTTAGGATTGCCACAGATGCTCGTCGCAGGTCAATGCGGGTGAAATGGCGCGAAAAGTCCCTATCTATGGGGAAGAGACGTTTTGTCCCCGAATGGAGAGCCCCATGGACGAACAGCCCAAGGATCACTGGAAGACCTTTACCGAGGAAATCGAGGTAGCGGGCAGCCAGCTGGTGGAGCGCATCACGCAATTGCTCAAGGAAGGCAATGTACGCAAGTTGCGCGTCAAATCCGAGCGCGGCGACATCTATGCCGAAATCCCGCTTAACGCGGGCGTCGGCCTTGGCGGCATCGTGGTGCTGGCCGCTCCGTGGCTGGCGCTGCTCGGCTCGCTTGCCGGGCTCCTTGCCCGCGTCAAGATCGAGGTCGTGCGGATCGAGCCGGTGGAAGACGCCGACGAGGCCAAGGCGAACAAGCAGCCGGACGAGCCGGATATCGACATCTAGGGCTGGGCGGTCTCGCCGCCCGCTTCCTCGCCCCCGCCCGCTTCTTCCTCGGAAGCATTGGGGTCGGGGTAGCTCATGGTGATGCTTTCGACGCGGGCGTCGAGATCGACGAGCAGTGGCTCGGTGGAGGCCACCTCCTTGTCGCCCACCACCGGCGTGTCATCGACACTTGCGCCCAGGTCCTTGGTGGGCTGGAAGGTCAGCGACAGGCTGCAATCGCCGGGAAGGCTTGCGAGCTTGCCGGAATCGAAGCCGGCCGTGCCACCGTAATCCCAATAGAAGCCGAGCAGCGTGAAGGGCTCGCCGTTGAGCGCCTGCACCTTGGCCACGGTCTGGCCGACCTGGACGCCGCCGGGCGCGACATCGCTGGCCGGCACGGTGAACCAGGCAAGCTGCTCGTGCCTTTCCTCGTCCCACCAGCCGACCTGGAAACTCTTGGCCTCGTCATTGGGGAAGACCGTGGTGGCGAGCATGGTTTCGCCTTCGGCGCCGGGTACTTCGCCGGTGATCACGTTCTCCTTGCCATAGGTCTCGATGAGCCGGGCCTCGGACGAATCGGGGCCCAGGGCGCCCGAACAGGTAAGCTCGGCTGCGGCGACCGGGGCGGCCGCAACGAGCAAGGCGGCAAGGGCGGCAGAGGTGCGCTGGATCATTTCTAGCCTCGCGAGTCGTTCACACGGAAGTGTGTACGGGGCGTCGCATGACTGCAAGATGAACGAAGCCCGTTGACGGCCGAACGGAAGGCGGAGAGTGTGCGCCACCCCTGCCCTTCCGGTGCTCCATGCCGTTCAATCCTTCCGCCGTGCTGCCGATCCTCCTCCTTGTCGGCTCCAATGTCTTCATGACCGTGGCCTGGTACGGGCATCTCAAATTCCCCCATGCCCCGATGTGGGCTGCGGTGATGGCAAGCTGGGGCATTGCGCTGGTGGAATACTGGCTGGCGGTGCCGGCCAACCGCATCGGCTACGGCACCTATAGCGCTGCCGAACTCAAGACCATCCAGGAAGTGATCTCGCTCACGGTCTTCGTGGGCTTTGCCGTGCTGGTGCTGGGGGAAAAGCTCACCTGGAACCATGCCGTGGGCTTCACCCTCATCTTTGCCGGCGCCTTCTTCATCTTCAAGGGACCGCTCAACTAGCTCCAGGCCGGAAACGGATCGGGAAGGCTTGTCCAGTTTTCGGGCGCGAAGCCGCGCGCGGGGACGAGGCATGCATCGAGCTCTCGGCGGATCGCCGCCTCGTCCATGCCCTCGAGCCCGATGAAGACCAGTTCCTGCCGCCGATCGCCCCAGACGGGATCGAGATAGGGTGTCATCGCAGCCAGCCATTCAGGGTCGTCCGGCCAGCGCTGGCGCGGAATCGCCGCCCACCAGAGGCCGCGGCGCCCGGTACGCACCAGCGCTCCGGCCTGGCTCAGTTCGCCGACGAAATGCGGGCGCGTGGCCAGCCAGAAGAAGCCCTTGGCGCGAACGACGCCCGGCCAAGTGCGCGCGATGAAGCGATCGAGCAGCGCAGGGTTGAAAGGACGCCGGGCGCGGTAGACGAAAGAGCGGATACCGTATTCGAGCGTTTCGGGCACATGGTCGGTAAAGCCATGCAATTCCTTGAACCAGAGCGGATTGCGCTCGGCCATTTCTAGGTTGAAAAGCCCGGTATCGAGCACGCGATCGAGCGGCACCGCGCCGAAATCGGTCTCGATGAGTTCGGCCGCAGGATTGAGCGCCTTGATGATACGGCGCGCCGCCTCGCGCGCTTCCGGCAAGGCCGAAGAGACCTTGTTGAGCACGATGACGTCGGCGAATTCGATCTGCTCGACGAGGAGATCGACCAGCGCCCGCTCATCCTCGGGTCCCAGCGTTTCGCCGCGATCGCTAAGGAAATCGGAAGATCCGTAATCCTTGAGCAGGTTGGCGCAATCGACCACCGTGACCATGGTGTCGAGCCGGGTAATATCGGCAAGGCTCTGCCCGTTCTCGTCGCGAAAATCGAAGGTAGTGGCCACCGGCAACGGCTCGGAAATGCCGGTCGATTCGATCAGCAGGTAGTCGAAGCGCCCGTCTTCGGCGAGCTTGCGCACTTCGGCCAGCAGGTCGCCGCGCAGGGTGCAGCAGATGCAGCCATTGCTCATCTCGACGAGCTTTTCGTCGGTGCGCGAAAGGTTGGCGCCGCCGTCGCGCACGAGCGTAGCGTCGATATTGACCTCGCTCATGTCGTTGACGATCACGGCCACGCGCCGGTTCTCTCGATTGTTGAGGATGTGGTTGAGAAGCGTGGTCTTGCCGGCGCCGAGGAAGCCGGAAAGCACGGTTACGGGGAGACGTTTCATGAGGCGACCATTGGTGCGAGAAGCCTCCCCCAGACCCGCCGGGAGAGGCGATTAAGGGGTTCAGTGATGGTGGTGATGCCCGTGCGTCTCGCCGGCGCCGCCGACGGCCACGATGTTGTAGGGCCTGCCTTCGACGGCGATCTCGCGCGTCTTGGCGAACGCTTTCGCGTCGACCACGTGGATGAGGCGCTTGAGCGGATCGGTCACGGCGATCTCGCCGCCCGCAACGGCGACGCGCGGACGCGGCAGGTTCCATTCGCCGTCCATTGAATAGGGCTCGGTCAGGTGCAGCGTGCCGGTGATGGCGGCTGAGAGGATATCGAGCTGCAGTAGGTTTCCGTCTTCGGTGAACACATAGGCGAATTTCGGTTGTTCGGGATCGACCGCGAAATGGACGCGCCGGGTCGGCAGGGTCACCAGTTGGAAGGCATCGGTGGCCGAGGGATCGATCACGGCTACGCGGTCGGCGCCGTAATTGCCGAGGAAATACTGGAAGCCTGAGCCGCCGAGGAGCGTGGTCACCTTGCCCGGGGGCAGATCGGCGGCATAGGGCAGGAACTCGATCTGCGGACCCGAGGCGCCTTCCTTGGCCAACAACAGGCCGGTGCCGCAGGCTATGGCCAGCAGATTGCCGGATGTCGCCTCGCCGTGAAGATCGGGGCAGGGATGGAAATCACCAAGCTTTTCTCCCGCGGCGTCGAGGACCCAGATACCAGTGGGCAAGGCCTTGGGGTCGGCCTCGTTGGGCTGGGTGACGAGGGTGTAATCCTCCATCGGGATGGCGACGCCGTGATGTGGCGCCGACGTGTGAACCTCGCGGAAAGCCGTATCGCCCTTCAGCACAGCCGCTTCCGGATAGATCCGCGCGGTCCCCTCTCCATCATAGAAGATCGCGAACTGGTCATCGTGCTCGAC
The DNA here is from genome assembly GCF_016801025.1 of Paradevosia shaoguanensis. GTDB lineage: Bacteria > Pseudomonadota > Alphaproteobacteria > Rhizobiales > Devosiaceae > Paradevosia > Paradevosia shaoguanensis. The sequence continues at coordinate 1,359,613 of NZ_CP068983.1, forward strand.
GAAATGCACCGGCCGCTCGCCCGTCAGCACGGCATCTGTCAGCGCCGGCTCGCCGAGCTTGAGGTCGCCGTGGTCGCCATGATCCTCGATCTCGACGCCTGAGGCGATGATTGCGACGCGGTTCTGCTCGCCCTGCACGGCATAGACCGCGCGCTTGCCCTTGGTAGCGTAGAGCGTCGCCGGGCCGTCGATGGCAAAGCTATCAAGCGCTGCGCCGCTTTCCAGATCGATCGCCGTGACGCGCGGCTGATCGTGGTCTGCCACGAAAAGTCGCCAGGCGACCTCTTCCTCGGCGAAAGCCGAAGCGGGAATCGCGAGCACTGCCAGCGCCGCGAGAGTGGAGGGAACATACCTCATGAAAGCTCCATATTTTATAACGTAACGTTGATTGATAGGGTCGCCATCCATGGCGTCGCTGCTGCCCGAACAAATGTAATTGTATAACGTTTCGTTTTTCGCGCTGGCAAGCGTTGACAAGAAAAATGTTATTACGTTACATCGCGAGCCATTCCGGAGCCGCATCATGGCCGCACAGCCACACCACGATCATGTCCATCAACGCCGTCCTGCCGTGCAGAAGCGAGCCTTCAGCCTGGCGCAGCACGGTTTGATGCTGCGGCTTGGCGTGGCGGCCACGCTCATCGCCGCCATCTGGGTGGTGCTGATCGCGCTGGTGCAGGCATGAGCGCCATTACCCTCAAGGACGTGACGCTCGGCTACGAGGGACACCCGGCCGTGCATCATCTCGACGGGACGTTCGAGAGCGGTTCGCTCACCGCCGTGGTTGGGCCGAACGGCTCGGGCAAATCCACGCTGCTCAAGGGTATTGTGGGCATGCTCCAGCCGCTGACCGGCGCTATCGAACGCGCGCCTGACAGCACCATCGCCTACCTGCCGCAGAGCGCCGAGATCGATCGCACCTTCCCCGCGACGGTGGCCGATCTCGTCTCGCTGGGCCATTGGCGGCGGCGCGGTCTTTTCGCGGCCATTACCGGCAGCGATTATCGCGAGGTCGAGACGGCCCTGGCCAATGTCGGGCTGACCGGCTTCGAAAACCGACCCCTCGATACCCTTTCCGGCGGCCAGCTCCAGCGCGCGCTCTTCGCCCGCGTGATGCTGCAGGATGCCGATATCATCCTCCTCGACGAGCCCTTCACCGCCATCGACGAGAAGACCGTGATCGACCTCATCGAACTCGTGCGCCGCTGGCATGCCGAAGACCGCACGGTGGTTGCCGTCTTGCACGACGCCGAGATGGTCAAGGCCATCTTCCCCCGCACGCTGCTGATGGCGCGCGAACCGGTGGCCTGGGCCGATACCGAGGATGCGCTCAAGGCCGAAAACCTGCTCAAGGCCCGCCGCATGACCGAGGCCTGGGACGAGCAGGCCCCCTGGCATGAGAACGGCCATGCCCATCACCACGGAGCGGCCCGATGAACCTTTTCGATCTCCTTGTCGGCCCCTTCGTCAGCTACGGCTTCCTCACCCGCGCCCTGGCCGGCTCGATGATCCTTGCCGCCTCGGCGGGCCCTGTCGGCGTTTTCCTGATGCTGCGGCGCATGAGCCTGGCCGGCGACGCCATGGCCCATGCCATCCTGCCCGGTGCGGCTGTCGGCTTTCTCATTGCCGGCCTCCAGATCCTGCCGATGACGCTGGGGGGCTTTGCCGCCGGCCTTATCGTGGCCCTCCTCGCCGGTCTTGTCAGCCGCCTCACTGTGCAGCGCGAGGATACGAGCCTGGCCGCCTTCTACCTCATCTCCCTCGCGCTCGGCGTGATGCTGGTGAGCCTGCGCGGTTCGAGCGTCGATCTCATGCACGTACTTTTCGGCTCGGTCCTGGCGCTCAACAACGACGCCCTGGTCATGATCGGCGCCGTTTCGACCATCAGCCTTGCTACGCTCGCCGTCATCTGGCGCCCGCTCTTTGCCGAATGCCTCGACCCGACCTTCCTGCGCTCGGTCAGCAAGGCCGGGCCGGTAGTGCACTTCCTTTTCCTTGGCCTCGTCGTGCTCAATCTCGTCGGCGGGTTCCAGGCGCTCGGCACCCTGCTTGCCGTCGGCCTCATGATGCTGCCGGCGGCCGCCGCAAGGTTCTGGGTACGCAGCCTGGAAGCACTCTGTGCCCTCGCCATCGGCATCGGCATGGCCTCGAGCTATCTCGGTCTTCTGCTCTCATACTATTTCAGCGTGCCCTCGGGACCGGCCATCATTCTCGTGGCCGGCGGCTTCTACGCCCTGTCGCTGATCTTCGGCACGCGCGGCATCGTCCGCACGCGCATGACCTCGCCCAGACATCGCATCGCATAGGAGCTTGCCCATGTTCGCCCGCGTCCTTCTGGTTTCGACTTTCGCGTTGATGACCGCGCCCGCCTTGGCGGCTCCCGTCAATGCCGTGGCAAGCTTCTCGATACTTGGCGACATGGTGGCGCGCGTCGGCGGGGACCGCATCGCGCTCACCACCATTGTCGGCCCCAATGCCGATAGCCACGTCTATGCGCCCACGCCCGCCGACGCCGCCAATGTCGGCAAGGCGCAGATCTTCTTCGTCTCAGGGCTTGGCTTCGAAGGCTGGATGGATCGCCTCGTTGAGGCTACCGGCTACAAGGGCAAGCTCGTCGTGGCGAGCGACGGCGTCTCCTCGCGCAGCATGGACGAGGACGGCGCGACCATCACGGATCCCCATGCCTGGCAGAGCCTTGCCAACGGCCTGATCTATGTCGCCAACATCGCCAAGGGCCTCTGCGAGGTCGATGCCGAGGGCTGCCCGGTCTATGAGGCCAATGCCAAAGCCTATTCGGACGAAATCTCGGCCCTCGATGCCGAAGTCAAAGCCCAGATCGCCACCGTCCCCGAGGACAAGCGCAAGGTCATCACCACCCATGACGCCTTCGGCTATTTCGGCGCTGCCTATGGCGTGCGCTTTGAGGCGCCCGAAGGGGTTTCCACCGAAAGCGAAGCTTCGGCGACCGATGTCGCCAAGCTCATCGAGCAGATCCGCAAGGACGGCGTTTCCGCACTTTTCGTTGAGAACATGAGCGACGGACGGCTGGTCGAGCAGATCGGGCGGGAGACCGGCGTCAAGCTTGGCGGCGAACTCTATGCCGATGCCCTGAGTACGAAGGACGAAGGCGCCGGCACCTATCTCGACATGTTCCGGCACAACGTGGCGCTGCTGGTGCCTGCGATGAAGGGGGAGTGATCGCTCCCCCGCTTGGACGCGAGCCAAGACTCCCCTAGATTAGGGAGCATGGAGAAGACGATGACACATGTTCACGAGGAACCGGCGGAAGCACTGACCCGGAACCAGGGACTGGTGCTGGGCACGCTGACCGGGGCCGATGCCCCGCTTTCGGCCTATGACATTCTCGACCGGCTGCGCGATGACGGCCTGCGCGCTCCGCTCCAGGTCTACCGCGCGCTCGACAAGCTCGTGGAGCGCGGCCTCGCCCATCGCCTCGAAAGCCTCAATGCCTTCGTCGCCTGCGCCGATGCGCATTGCCACCGCGCCGGCGGCATCATCGCCTTCGCCATCTGCGAGAAATGCGGGCGTGTCGATGAATTTGCCGACGATACGGTGCGCGAGCGCCTGGTTGGCTGGGCCGGCGAAAACGGCTTCAAGCCGAGCCGCACCACGATCGAGCTGCGCGGCACCTGCAGGGAATGCCTGGCTCAGGCCGCCTGAACCGCCATCTCCCAGCTCCCACGCAATGCCCCAAAAAGGGAGACCAGCCAGAATGTTGAGGATCCTGGCTGGCCGGGGAGACGAGTGCAGCAAGCGACCTCGTCGTTCAGGTGGAGCGATACGCTCCGCTGACGAGCAATAGGCCACAGTTTATTATGAGTGTCAAACTCATATTTTAAAACAAAGCCGTTCCGCGGCCGGAAAAGGGCGCGGAACGGAAACTGTCAGTGAGCGGCGAGGAGCGGTTCGCCCAGATCGATGCCCAGACGCGCGCGCAGGTTGCGCTTCTTGTCGGACAGATCGGCGATCGTATAGCTCTCGAGCACGTTGAAGAACGCCTGGAGCGCTTCGGAAAGCGCCGAGCTCAGTTCGCACCCGACATGGAGCGGGCAGGAAATGACGCCGTCATCCTCGAAGCACTCGGCGAGGGCAAAGCTCTCCTCGGTGCGCTTGATGACGTCGAGCAGCGTGATCTCGTTGGCGGGGCGGCCGAGCCGGATGCCGCCATGGCGGCCGCGTACGGTCTCGATGATGCCATCCTCGACCAGCGGCTTGATGAGCTTGAACAGGAAGAGCTCGGAGATGGAATAGGCCTTGGCGATATCGGCGACGCGGCTCAGCTCGGGCGCGTTGACGGCGCAATAGATGAGGCTGCGGATCGCGTAGCTCGATTGTTTGGTCAGCCGCATGGCCATTCCTTCAGGTTTTGAGGCGGCGCAGAGCGCAACCAATGGTTAACCTCTAACGCCAAGTCGATGTCGTCTCAAGGGGGATCAACCCGTTGAAATCGCGCGGGTTTGCAGCCTCAGCAAGGCCCCGAGCGATCGCCACACTTTATAATAGTTCTAAACTTTGTCAACTTAAGTTGACGCCATCTATCAGGAAAGTCGGCGTGTCAGCCGACGACGGTGAGCTTTTCCGCCGCTCGCGTCACGCCCGTATAGAGCCAGCGCCGCCTGTCCTCGCGGAAAACGCTGCTTTCATCGAACAGGTAGACGTTGTCCCACTGGCTGCCCTGGGCTTTGTGGACCGTGAGGCAATAGCCGAAGGTGAATTCGTCGTAGCCGCGCCGTTCAGGCCAGGAGAGGTTGGCTTCCTCCCCGGTGAAGAAGGCCTTGTGGGTGACGACTTTGACCTGCTGGCCGACGCCGGTGCCGTCCTCTTCGGGGTCGAGCCACATCTGGATGCGGCCGTTGGCGCGGGCGTTGATCTGGGCGACGGTAAAAATCTGGCCGTTGAGGAGCTTCTTGATCGGGTTGTTGCGCAGGCACACGAGCCGGTCGCCGACGACGGGTTCCTGGTGTGGCAGGCCCTTCAGCTCACGGATGCGGTCGTTGTACATGAGGCGCGTCTTGTTGCGCCCGACCAGCACCTGGTCGGCACCCAGCACTTCGGACTGGTCGACCTCGCGCGCGCTGATGACCTTGGATTCCCCATAGTTGCCGCGCTCGAGATTGCGGCCTTCGCGAATGTCCATGGACATGCGGATGATGGGGTTTTCCTGGGCCTGGCGGCGGATGTCGGTGAGCATGATGTCAGGCTCGACCTGGGTGAAGTAACCCGCTCCCTGGACCGGCGGCAGTTGGAAGGGGTCGCCGAGGACGAGCACCTTGGTGCCGAAGGAGAGGAGGTCGACGGCCAATGCCTCGTCGACCATCGAGACCTCGTCGATGACGATAAGGTCGGCGGTGACGGCGGCGGATTCCGGATCGAGCACGAAGCGGGGTTCGGAGGCGTTACCCTCGCCCTGCCCCTCGCCTTCAAGTTTATAGATCAAGGAATGGATGGTGGAGGCGCCGCGGCAGCCGCGCTTGCGCATGACGAGCGCCGCCTTGCCGGTGAAGGCGGCGTATTTGACGCTCTTGACGCCCGAGCCCAGATGCTTGGCGAGCGTGGTCTTGCCGGTGCCCGCCCAGCCGAAGAGGCGAAAGACCTGCGGGGCGGATTTATCCTTGAGCCAGGCCGAAACCTTGCCGAGGGCCTCATCCTGCTGGGGCGTCCATTGTACCATCAGGCGATCCGGGTGGTGACGGAGCCGACGCCTTCGACCGCGCCTTCGAGGAGATCGCCGCGAACCACGGGGCCGACGCCGGCGGGGGTGCCGGTGAAGATGAGATCGCCGGGCTTGAGCTCAACCCAGTTGGAGAGGTAGGCGATGGCATCGGCGATGGGCCAGATGAGATCGGAGATATCGCCGCGCTGCTTTTCGACGCCATCGACCTTGAGGGTGATGACGCCCCTGGACGGATGCCCAATGCGGGTGGCCGGGATGAGGTCGCCGATAGGCGCGGAATGGTCAAAGCCCTTCGACATATCCCACGGGCGGCCGGCTTTCTTCGCCACTGACTGGACATCGCGCTGCGTCATGTCGATGCCCACGGCGTAGCCGAAGATCTTCGCAGGAATAGCTTCCGGCGAAAGGTTGGAGCCGCCTTCGGCAAGGGCGACGACGAGTTCGACCTCGAACTGGAAATCCTGCGTGTTGGCCGGATAGGGCGTATCGGCGCCGCCTGTCACGAGGCTGTCGGCCGGCTTTCCGAAGAAGAAGGGCGGCTCGCGGTCGGGGTCGTGGCCCATTTCGCGCGCATGCTCGGCATAGTTGCGGCCCACGCAATAGATGCGGCGAACAGGGAACGCGCCGCCTCCGGCCACGGGAACGGCGGCAACGGGCGGGGCGGGAATCACGAACTGCGTCATCGGGGGCTCCTTGGTGTCCTTGGGTAACGCGAGAGAGCGTTTGCGTCACGGCCTATCTGCCACTAAGAGCGAAGCCACGTTTCTCTAAAGGGAGCTTTCTCGTGACCATCAAGCGTATCGAGCCCGGCAAGCGCATGAGCGAAGCCGTGATCCATGGCAACACCGTTTACCTCGCCGGCCAGGTAGCGACCAACTACGATGCGGGGATCACCGAGCAGGTCCAGCAGGTGCTGGCTGCCATCGATGACGTGCTCGCCAAGGCCGGGACCAACAAATCCAACGTGCTTTCGATGCAGGTCATCCTCAACAATATCGCTGACTTCGCGGCGATGAACGCCGTCTACGATACGTGGATCGACCCGGCCAACCCGCCGGCCCGTGCGACGATCGAGGCTCGGCTGGCGGACCCGCGCCTCAAGGTGGAAATGATCGCAGTGGCGGCGCTGCCGAGCTGATCTGGGCTCAGGTGGTTGTGGGGCGGTCCTCGGGGCCGCCCTTTTTGTTTTGAGGCGTTGCACCTCTCGACGAGGGCGACTGTTTTCGTCCGGGTGGACGAAGGTTTTGAAATCTCGCCACCCCCACAGAGCTTCCCCGGGCGGAGACCCGGGGCCTATTGCACCGCTCCACTCGAGTGGCGGCATCCGTGGGCCCCGGATCAAGTCCGGGGAAGATCGGGGGCGGGGATGGAGCAGTGACAGAAGCGGTGCGCCCCGGTGCAGCAGGCACCGCGCCATCTGGCCAACCCACTCACAATCCCTCCCCACAAGGAGGAGCGAGTCGATGGGGCAAAATCGCGCCAGCAGGTCTCCCCCCTCTTGTGGGGAGGGAACAAGGGTGGGGGTAGCCCCTACCGCAGATCGATATGCGGAATCCCCTTCTTCTCGATCTCGTCAAAACTCTCATCGTACCCCGCATCCGCATATCGCATGACGCCCAGTGAGGTATCGTTGGTCTGCACATGCCTGAGCCGTTCTGCCCCCTCTGGCGTGCCGTCCGCGATCGTGGTGACGCCGGCGCTGGTCATGTAGCCGGCATAGCCGCCGCCGCCGGAGTGAATGGCTACGAGGTCGGCCATGGAGGCGGTGAGCAGCATGGCGTCGAGCAGGGGCCAGTCGGCGATGGCGTCCGAACCATCCTTCATGCGCTCGGTCATGATGTTGGGATGCGCCATGGCGCCGGCATCGAGGTGATCGCGCGAGAAGGCGACCGGGCCCGAGAGGGTGCCGTTGGCCACCAGCTCATTGACCGCCAGCGCCAGCTGCGTACGCTCGCCATGGCCGAGCCAGGCGATGCGGGCGGGGAGGCCTTCGAAGGGGACGTATTGGCGGGCGAGGCCGATCCAGTTGGTGACGATGTTGTTGCCTGCGAACATTTTCAGCACCAGCTCGTCGATCTTGCCGATGTCGTCGGGATCGCCCGAGAGGGCCATCCAGCGGAAGGGGCCGATGGCGCGGGCGAAGAGCGGGCGGAGATAGGCTTCGGTGAAGATTTTTATGTCGAAGGCATTGGCGACGCCGCCGTCGCGGGCCTGGGTGCGGATGAGGTTGCCGTTGTCGAACACCTCGGCGCCGCGCCGCTGGAATTCGAGCATGGCGTTGACGTGCTCGACGATCGAGGCGCGGCTGGCGGCCATGAGCTCGGCGGGGTTGTCCTTGCGCAGGCGCCGGACCTCTTCGAGCGAATAACCTTTTGGCACGTAGCCGTAGACAAGGTCGTGGGCCGAGGTCTGGTCGGTGACGATGTCGGGCGTGATGCCGCGCCGGGCGATCTCCGGGTAGATTTCGGCGGCGTTGCCGACAAGGCCGATGGAGGTGGGGCGCTTCGCCTTCACCGCCTCATCGATCATGGCCAGCGCCGTGTCGAGGTCAGGCGCGACATGTTCCAAATAACCGATCTCCTTGCGCTTGCGGGCGCGTTCGGGATCGACGTCGACCACGAGAATGGCGGCATTGGCCATGCGGCCGGCAAGCGGCTGGGCGCCGCCCATGCCGCCGAGGCCGGCGGTGAGGATGAAGCGGCCGCGCAGGTCGCCGTCGAAACGGTTCTCGGCGATGCGCATGAAGATCTCGTAGGTGCCCTGGATGACGCCCTGGCTGCCGATATATTGCCAGGCGCCCGCCGTCAGCCCACCCCAGGCGATGAGGCCCTTTCTCTCAAGGTCGTAGAAGTTCTCGGCTTTGGCCCACTGCCCGACGATGTTGCAATTGGCCATGATGACCAGCGGCGCCTTGGCGTGGGTCTTGAGCAGGCCGATCGGCTTGCCCGACTGGATGATGAGGGTCTGATCCTCGTCCATGGTCTTGAGCGCGGTGACGATGGCGTCATGCGCGGCCCAGTTGCGGGCGGCCTTGCCGAGGGCGGCGTAGACAACGAGGTTATCGGGGTCTTCACCTACCGAGAGCACGTTTTCGAGGAGGCGCAGCAGGGCTTCCTGGCGCCAACCCTTGGCGCGCAGCTCCTTGCCGCCGGGAATGGGGAAATTGGGGTGACGGGGATTGGGTGTGGGCATCTTTTGGTCCTTCAGTGCGGGAGGCCCTCCCCCTCCCCGACCCTCCCCGCAAGGGGGAGGGTGTTTCGATCCAGTTTGCGGCAAGCCAATACCCCCACTTGCACTCCCCTTGCGGGGAGGGTCGGGGAGGGGGGTGAGCCGTCAGCCCCGGTCTGTCTTCCTGCGCCCCAGGTCGAGCGCGTATTTGGCGATTTCGATACCCATGGCCTTTTCGACCGACGGATAGACCGTCGGGTCAAGGACGGACGAGGCCAGGGGAATGATGGTTTTGGGGACGTGCAGCACGAAGATGAACATGCCTTCGCGCACCTGGCCGACGCTGAGCGGAGTGCCGGCGGCGTCGAGGGTGGTGATGACGTCGGGGAAGGTAGCGAGGCGTGTGCCGCCCGCGTCTTCGACAGCCATGTACTCGTTCATGACGTGGAGTTTTGTCGCCTTGTCGCCGGTTCCCAGCGTGATGGTGCCGATGTCGAAGGCTTCCTTGGTGTAGACCACGTCCTTGGCCTCGACATTGCCCTGGGCGAGGATGGTGCCGCCCGTGGTCCTGACGATGGCATCGATGATTTTCGAGCCACCGCCGGCTTCGGCGGCGATGATGGCTTCGCCCAGTTTCAACGCCATCGAGATGCCGCCGAGCGCCGCATTTTTCGCCACATAGGAAGCGCGTAGAGGGTTGCGGCAGGAGGCGATGAAGCCGCCCGACTGGTCGGCGGCGGTGCGCAGGACCGGCGAAATCTTGGCGGTGGCGCCGCGCACGACCAGCTCGATGTAGCGGTTCTCGTCGCGGTTGCCGCCCACGGCGGTCTGGATCATCTGTTCGGGGCTGCCGGCCATGCCGATGGAGCCCATGTCGCCGGTCGGGTGGGCGCGCACGTCGCCGACCGCATCGACCACCTTGGTGCCGAGCATGGCGGAGGGAAGCCAGGCGTTGAGCGTCGAGGATTTGCCGTTCTGGCCGACCATGAGGCCGGAGAGCTTTTCGCCAAGCGCGTCCTGGAGGAGCTGGGCGGCCTTGATGTAGTCGACGCCCTGCATTTCCCAGGGCGTGGTCGAGGCCGGGGCGCCGATGGCGGCGGCCGTGGCGACCCAGTCGTTGTCGTCGAGTTCCTCGATCGAGACCAGTTCGGGCTTGCCGATCGAGACCGCGGCGCGGCCGAGCATGCGGCCATGATCGGCCCAGCCGCCGCCGCCCGCTGCATAGACGGAGCCGCCCTTGACCGCCGGTTCGATGTCTTTTTCGGTGAGAATGCGGCCCATTACTTGGCTTCCTGTAGTTGCTTGTCGAGGGTTTTGACCGCTTCGAGCAGCACGGCGGCGCCCAGGGCGATGTCCTCGGTCTTGGCGGATTCCTCGGGGGCGTGGCTGCGCCCGCCAAGGCAGGGGATGAAGATCATGGCCGCCTTGGTGGCGCGGGCCATCCAGGCGGTGTCGTGGCCTGCTCCCGAGGCCATGCGGCGATGCCGGGCGCCCGTGGCCTCGCAGGCGGCGTCGAGGACCTTGAGGAGGTCCGGGTCGCAGGGGGTCGGCTGGTTGTCCGAAATGCGGCGTGGCTTGGCGACCGAGCAATCGGTCTCGTCGGCGACTTCAAGGGCGAGCGCATCGAGGGCTTCGCAGAAGCGCTCCATGTCGGCGCGGTTCTCGGCGCGGGCGTCGATGAGCATCACCGCGCGGGACGGCACGACATTGGCGGCGTTGGGCTCGATGCGGAATTCGCCGACGGTTGCAGCGAAGTGGGCTTCGCTTTGCGCGAACTGATGAGCCAGTTGCTCGATGGCGAGCACGAGGCGCGCGGCAGCGGTCAAGGCATCGCGGCGCGAACCCATGGGCGTGGTGCCGGCGTGATCGGCCCGGCCATCGACGACGATCTCGATGCGGGTGATCCCGGCGATGGCGGTGACGACGCCGATATCGAGTTTTTTGTCTTCGAGGACTGGGCCCTGCTCGATGTGGAGTTCGAGGAAGGCCTTTATGTCGGTGCGCTTTTCGCTGACCTCGGGGTGCCCGCCAACTTCGGCGATGCCCTGTTCGAGGGTCAGGTCGCCAGAGGTACGAGTGAGCCAATCAGGTGGGACGAGCCCGACCATGCCGCGCGAGCCGATGCAGGAGACGCCGAAGATCGAGACCTCCTCGGCGAGGAAGTCGACGATTTCGAGGTCGTGGTCGAGCTGAACATCCTGGTCGTGGAGCGCGCGGGCGACTTCGAGGGCGGCGGAAACGCCTGCTATGCCGTCATAGCGTCCGCCATCGGGCACGGTGTCCGAATGCGAGCCGAGGAGGATGGTGCCGAGGCCGGGCTTCCTGCCGGGCCGGTGGCCGATGAGATTGCCGGCAGCATCGATGCGGATCTTGAGGCCGGCCTTCTCGAAACGGCGTTCGAGATAGGAGCGGCCGGCCAGGAACATCGGGGTGAAGGCCCGGCGGGTATAGGGGTGGTCCAGCTCTGTGATGGCAGCGAGGTCGGAAATATCCTCGGCGATGCGGTCGGGGTTGGTGGGGAGGTTTCTCATGTGGGGGCTCCCGGGTGAGGGCGGTGGGTGTGGCTCACCCCCCTCCCAGCCTCCCCCGCAAGGGGGGAGGTGTTTCGATCCAGTTGCTTGAGCATTGAGCGTTCTACACCCACGGTAGGCACCTCCCCCCTTGCGGGGGAGGCTGGGAGGGGTGGGCCGCATGCTCATGACGCCACCACGATCTGCTGTGGCGGGCGCACGAATTTTCCGGTGCCGGGTTCGGAGAGGACCCTGGTGCCGTCGAAGGCCAGCTTGCCGCGCAAGTAGGTGGCGGCCGTGGTCCAGGGGAGCTTGATGCCGTTATAGGGGCTCCAGCCGACGACGTTGTTGCCGGAGGCGGCGGCGTCATAGGTCTTTTCGACCGGGACCAGCACCGTGATATCGGCATCGCGGCCGGGGGTAAGCGCGCCCTTGACGTGGTCGAGGCGGAAGTGGCGGGCCGGGTTTTCGGCCATGAGTTTGGCGGCCCAGGTCAGCGAGATGCCGCGATCCAGCGCACCCTTGACGAAAAGCGGGACCATGGCTTCGAGGCCCGGAACGCCCGAGGCGTTGGCGAGCATGTCGGGACGGGTCTTGCGGTTTTCCGACCAGCTCACGTGGTCGGTCGAGACCAGGGTAACATTGCCGGCGGCAACCTGGCGCCAGAGGGCCTCGACTTCGGTGCGGGGTCGGATCGGCGGGTTGATCTTGGCCTTTCCGCCGAGGCGCCTGACGTCGTTTTCCTCGTCGAGCGTCAGGTAGTGGATGCAGCACTCGATGGAGGCGGCAAAACCCTGGGCGCGATAGCTGGCGGCGATGTCGTAGCCGCGCGACAGCGAGCAGTGGACGATGTGAGCGTCGGCGCCGGTGAGGGCGCCGGTTTCGTAGACTTGCAGCGTAGCCAGCAGTTCGGTCAGCGGCGGGCGCGAGAGGGCGTGGGCGCGGTAATCGGTGATGCCGAGCGCCTTGACCTTTTCCATGGCGGCACGGACGGCTTCGTCGTCCTCGTTATGGACGCCGGCGGTGAGGCCGGTTTTGGCGATTGTCGCAAAGCATTCTTCGAGCAGGCCCGGCGGGATGCGGGGGAAGCGCTTGGGGTCGGTGCCGAAGGTCGAGAACTTGAAGGCGGCGACGCCGGCCTTGACCTGTTCGGGGATGCGTTTGGCGCCTTCGGTCGGATCGACGGTGCCGTAAAGGGCGAAATCGACGCGGGCCTGCGGGCCGGCATGATCGACCTTCTTGCGGACGGCTTCGGCCGAGCAGACGAGGTTGCCTTCGTCATAGGGCATGTCAACGATGGTGGTGACGCCACCGGCAGCGGCGGAGCGGGTGGACCAGACGAAATCTTCCTGGTCCTTCTGGGAGAGCGAATGCACCTGGGCGTCGATGGCGCCGGGGAGGATGAGGGCATTGCCCAGTTCGTGGCGTTCGCGGGCAGCCGGTGCGGGTCCCTGCCCGACCTCGGCGACCTTGCCGTCGCGGACGGCGACGTAGCCGGCTTCGAGGATGCGGCTGGAAAGCACCACGTTGCCCGAGAGGACGAGATCGAAATCGGACATGTTCCAAAAGTCTCCTATGCGGCTTCCTGCTGGGCGCGGCCGGTGCGCGCCACGAGGAAGCGTTCGAAGGCCGAAAGGCCGTCGTAGATGAGCACGGCCAGCACGGCGACGATGAGGCCACCCTGCAGGACGAACGCGGTATTGCTGGCCGTAAGGCCGGCAATGATGACTTCGCCCAGCGTACGCGCCGCCACGGTCGAGCCGATGGTGGCGGTCGCGAGCGAAATAACGGTCGAAAGGCGGACGCCGCCCAGGATAACGGGCAGCGCCAAAGGCAGTTCGACGCGGGTCAGGCGCTGCGTGCCGGTCATGCCCATGCCGCGTGCCGCCTCGGTGACGGCGGGCGGCAAGGTGGTGAGGCCGGTGAGCGAGTTCTCGAAGATGGGCAGGAGGCCGTAGAGGAAGAGCGCGACGAGCGTGGGCGCGGTGCCGAAGCCGAGGATGGGCACGGCAAGCGCCAGCACGGCGACGGGGGGAAAGGTCTGACCGATATTGGCGAGGCTGCGCGAGAGCGGCAGGAATTCAGCCCCGAACGGGCGCGTGACGAGGATGGCGAGCCCAACGGCCACGATGGTCGCCGCGACGGTGGCGGCGAAGGTGATGGTCAGGTGGCTGAGCGTCAGGCTCCAGAGGCTCCCGCGATCATAGATGGCGGGCTGGCCATTCTTGGTGAGCGGCTGCAGCAGGAAGGCAAAGCTTTCCGGCGTCACCAGGAACGCGATGAGCAGCGCCAGCACCACCAGCCTTATGAGCAGGGGCCATTTCATTGCGGGCGGGCCGCGCGGCGGTTGAGTTCGGTGAGGGTGACGCGCCCGACGAGCTTGCCGCTTTCCTCGACCGGCAGGGCGGCGCGGCCGGACCACAGGAGTTCGGCAAAGGCATCGCGCAGGGAGGCATCGGCGGAGATGGGAGCGCCGAGGGCTTCGCCGGGCTCGACGGCCTCGCGGATCGAGGCCAGCGAAAGCAGGCGGAAGGGCCGCTCGCCGGTGCCGATGAGCTCGTTGACGAAGTCGGTAGCCGGGTGCGCGATGATCTCTTCGGGCGTCGCGTATTGGAGCAGCCGGCCCTTGTCCATGACGGCGATCTTGTCGCCGAGATGGATGGCCTCTTCCATGTCGTGCGTGACGAGCACGACGGTGGTGCCAAAACGTTTCTGGATATCGAGCAGGTCCTCCTGCGCCTTGGCGCGGATGATGGGATCGAGCGCGCCGAAAGGCTCGTCCATGAGGAGGATATTGGGCTCGGCGGCCAGCGCCCGGGCGACGCCGACGCGCTGCTGCTGGCCGCCCGAAAGTTCGCTCGGCATGCGGTCGCGATACTGGCCGGGATCGAGCTGGAAGAGGTCGAGCAGTTCATCGACGCGCTTGTCGGTGCGCGCCTTGTCCCAGCCGAGCAGTTTCGGGACCGTGCCGATGTTCTGGCCGACGGTGCGATGCGGAAAGAGGCCGTGGCCCTGGATGGCGTAGCCGATGCGGCGGCGCAGCTCATAGGCGGGGACCGAGCGGGTGTCCTGGCCGTCGATGCGGATGGTACCGGAAGTGGGCTCGACCAGGCGGTTGATCATACGCAGGAGCGTGGTCTTGCCCGAGCCCGACGTGCCGACGATGACGGTAATGGTATGTGGATCGACCGTCATGGTGACGCGATCGACGACATTGGTGTCGCCATAGGTCTTGGTGATCTCTTCGATCTCAATCATTGGCGGGTTCCCGTGGCGAGACCATTTCGACTATGGCATCGAGGATGACGGCGGAGGCGAAGGCCAGGGCGACGGTCGGGACGGCGCCCAGCAGCACGAGGTCCATCGCAGTCTGGCCGATGCCCTGAAAGACGAAGACGCCGAAGCCGCCGCCGCCGATCAGCGCGGCGATGGTGGCGAGGCCGATATTCTGCACCAGGACGATGCGGATGCCGGTGAGGATGACCGGAAAGGCCAAGGGCAGCTCGACCGAGAACAGGCGCTGGCGATCGGTCATGCCCATGCCGCGCGCCGCGTCGTTGGCGGCCTCGGGCACGCCGACAAGGCCGACCACGGTGTTGGAGACCACCGGCAGGAGGCTATAGATGAAAAGCGCCACCATGGCGGGCGCGGCGCCAATGCCCGAAACCCCGATGGCTGCGAGCGCGGGTACGGCAGCAGCGAGGGCGCCAAGGGGGGCGATCAGCAGACCGAACAGTGCGATCGAGGGGATGGTCTGGACGGCGTTGAGGACATTAAGCACGACGGTGCGCAGCCGCCGATTGCGATAGCACGCAACGCCCAGCGGAATGCCGACGGCTGTCGCCACGACCAGCGAGCCGAAGGCGAGAAGCACATGCGTCTGGCCTTCACGCCAGAACGCGTCCGCCCGGCTGGCATATTCCTTGAGGATCGAAAGGTCGCTCCAGGACCCGCTCCAGAGCAGCGCGCCAAGCCCGATCGCAACCACCGCCAGAATGGCGATGCGCGGCCAGGGCCCGAGGCGCAGGCGCGTCAGCGAATCGGCAGCCAGCAGCGCAAAGGCGCCGGTCAGCACCCAGAAGCCGGCGCCCGGCGCGATGCGCACCAGCTTGTCGCCTTCCGGAGTGAGAAAATAACCGGCAATGCCGACATAGATCGCAATCGCCGCCAGCGCGACGAAACTCATCGCCAGCCGGAATATCGTCGGCGTGCGCAGCGCGCTCACCGGAATGGAAACCGCCAGCACCGCTGCGAGAATGGCCGCATGCAGCGGCGGCAGCGCCGCGAAGATCGAGCGTGGTTCGCCCGGCAGGATACGGTTGGGCTTGAAATCGACGAAGGGCAGCGCGAACCAGCCCACCAACACGATCAGCGTAATGACGACGCCGAGCTTGTCGAGGCCGATAACCCGTTTCGGCAATGCTGTGGCGACGCTTTGAGCCATCGTCACCGGGCCTCCCTTGCTCGGATCGATTGGGAAAGTCGACTTCGGGGCGGAGAGGGAGGTGCCCTCCCCGCCACGGGTCGCAAAAGCCTACTTGATGAGGCTGTTGGTCTTGAGGAAGTCGAGCGCCACGGCATTGGCCGGTTCGCCCGCCACCTGCACGCGGCCGTTGAGCTCCTGCAGGGTCTTGAGGTCGAGCTTGGCGAAGACCGGCTTCAGAAGGTCCGCGATCTGCGGATATTGCGTCAGCACGGCTTCGCGGATGATCGGAGCGGGCTCGTAGACCGGCTGCACGCCCTTGTCGTCATCGAGCACGGTGAGCTTGGAGGGCGCGATGCCGCCGTCGGTGCCATAGACCATGGCCGCATTGGCGCCCGAGGTCTGCTGCGCCGCCGCCGCGATGGTTGCTGCCGTATCGCCGCCGGAAAGCGTGATGAGCTGCTCGGGCTTCAGGGTGAAGCCATAGGCGGTCTGGAAGGCGGGGAGCGCTGCCGGCGAGTTCACGAACTCGGAAGAAGCGGCCAGCTTCACTTCGCCGCCGCCGGCAACCCACTTGCCGAAGTCGGAGAGCGTTTTCAGGTTGTTCGGGCCCGCCACGTCGTCACGCAGCGCGATGGCCCAGGTATTGTTGGCCGGGGCGGGGTCGAGCCAGACGATCTTGTTGGTGTCGTAGTCGAGCTTCTTGACCTCAGCATAGCCTTCGGCCGCGTTGTTCCAGATGGGCTTGTCGGCTTCGTTGAAGAAGAAGGCGCCGTTGCCGGTATATTCCGGATAGATATCGATCTGGCCGGCCGTGATGGCCTCGCGCACGACCGGGGTCGCGCCGAGCTGGATCTTGTCGGTCACCGGAATCTGGTTGGCTTTGAGCACTTCGAGAATGATGTTGCCCAGCACGCCGCCTTCGGTGTCGATCTTTGAGGAAACCACGACCTGGGCCTGGGCCGCAGTCGCTGTCAGTGCCAGCGCCGCAAGGGCGCCGAGAATCCTGGTAGTCAGTCGCATGATGCACTCCCGTGTTGCCTTGGCTCATGCCAAGCTATTGCCTACCCTAACGTTTCAGGCCCGCGCGACCAGCCCGCACTTGCTAAGCAATGGGGCCCAAAGCGAAAAAGTCGTCCAACTGGGGTAACGGTGCTTGGGAAATAAGTTTCCCCATCGTTTCGTCCGAACCCAGATCGCTCTCGATCGCTTCCACCTCCGCCGATAGCGGACGGTCGAGCCTGTAGAACTCGGCATGGCCGCGCACGATCTCGTAGATCATGCCGGGCACGCCGGCCGGCCGGTCACCCAGGATATCCATGGCCTGGGCCGAAAGCAGGGCCTCGAGCGCCGCCATGCGGCGCAGGGCCCGCACCTGCCGTTCGAATCGCTCGACGACCAACGGCAGGAAAGCCGCCTCGTCCTCGATGCCGGCTGCCACTACCATGGCCTGCGCCGAGATCGGTGTCGACATGGAATGGACACGGGCGAACAATTCGCCGGCCAGCTTGATGATCGGCCCGAAACCGGTTGCAATCGCGCCCGGCGCCACGAGATTGATCGGCAGGTCGCGCCGTACGCCGTTCCCCAGCAACACGCAGCGATTGAAGGAATTTCGCGCTGCGTGCGCCAGCGCGAGCTGCGCGGTCTGGAGGAAAACCGTCACGTCGAGCGGCAGCGAGCCGCCCGAGGTCAGCACCTCGCCCTCGACCACCACCGGATTGTCGTCCGTTCGCCCGGTCGCTGCCAGAATCGTGCGGCCGGAAACCAGAAGGCTCTCGAACGCGGTGCCGAAGACCTGGGGAATCATGCGCAGGCTCAGGGGGTCCTGGACATGCGTCGTCACCGGCCATTCCCAGTCGGCAACCGCGTCCATCATCCAGGTGCCGATCAGCGCCTCGCGCTCGGTGCCGACATGGGCCACCGCCTTCCAGGGGTCGCGCGACGCGCCCAGCCCGCCGCCGGTCATGAGCGCCGTCGCCAGCATGACGCGCACTGCGCTCGCCGCAGCGCGCATGGCGCCCGCCGCCGCTGCATAGCCAACGGCATTGATCGAAATGGAGGCGAGGCTGTCGCGCGGCGCCAGCTGCACCGGCTTGAGGCCCGCCTCGGCAAGCGCGGCTTCCGCCGAAAGCCGCCGGCCATGATAGATGGCCTCGCCGACCCCAGTCAGCACCGCCCCGATCTGGCCCATGAGCCCGATATCGGCGCAGCCGATCGAGCCGGTGCGGCGCACCACCGGCACCACATCGGCCGAAAGCAGGCGCAGATAGGTATCGACCAGTTCCGGCGAGCAGCCGACGCGCCCGGTCAGCGCGGTATTGACGCGGATGGCCATGGCGTTGCGTACGACGGCGCTCGGAAACGGCGCGCCGGTGCCGAAGTGGTGCGCCCGCACCAGGCCCATATTGTAGGTATCAAGGTCCTCAGGCGACCACTCGATGTCCTTCATCGCCCCCACGCCCGTCGTCGCGCCGTAGACCGGCGCGCCGTGAGCGATGCGTTCCTCCATCACCGCGCGGCTGGCGCGCACCCGCTCCATCGCCGCCGGGTCGGCGAGGGGTACGGCCAGGCCGGCGCCGATCCGCGCCATCGTCGCAAAGCTCAGCGGCTTTCCGTCGAAGGTTACGGGGGTTACGGCAACGGTCATGGCAATGGTTCCTCTCTCATGGGGCACGCTATTGGATAAAATGCGGAGCTGGGATATCCCAAATCGTGAACACCAGATGCCGTCGGATCGAGCATGAAGGACGCGGGAATTGGATAGCGCTACGCTGGTCATCGCCCATCGGGTGCTGACGGCGCGCAGCATACGCGCAGTGGCGCGCGACCTCAAACGGGCGCCGGCAAGCGTGGCGGCCGCCATGTCGCGCCTCGAAGCCGAGATTTCAGTGACCCTGGCCGAGCGCGCCGGCGCCGGCCTCGTGCTCACCCTCGAAGCCGAACGCCTCGGCCCGGAGATTTCCCGCGCCACCGCAATCATTGAAGCCATCGTGCCAGATGCCGCCCAACGCGGCATCAATCTCGAAGCCCTCTGGCGCTTCGCGGAAGTCGCAAGCGCCGGCAGCGTTCGGCGCGCCGCGCAACGGCTCGGCCTCGGCCAGCCCCAGCTCACCCGCCAGATCGCCGCGCTCGAAGCCCTGCTCGGTGCGCCGCTTCTCGAACGCGGCACCGCCGGCTCTCGCCCCACCGCCAGGGGCGAAGCGATGCTCGACCGCATCCAGGATCTGGCCGGCATCTGGTCCGACCTGGCGCGCACCGCCCCCGATCGCTTCCGCAAGCACGCCGCCACGACGCGCCTGGGTTCGGTCATTCCTCTTGGCTACGAAAGCGAGCTGGCCCGCATGCTGGCCGCGCTCACCGCCCGCTGGCTCAAGGCGCGGCCGCGCCAGCCGCTCTTCATCTCGAGCACCACCGCCGAGGAATTGCTGGCCGGCCTCAAGAGCGGCCGGTTCGACGCCGCCATTCTCGACGTCGAAACACCGCCGCCCGAATACGAAGCCCACCTGCTCTACCGCTCGCCGCTCGCTCTGGTCGGCACCCGGCAATCTCTGGCGGCGGCCGGCGACGTATCAGCCCTCCTCGCCGGCATGCCCATTGCCGTTCCGAGCCTGCGCAGCGGCCTGCGGCAGGCGGCGATGCGCTATCTCGATGCGACGCTCGACGAGCTTCGGCGCGAAAAGCTGACGCTGATCGAGATCGACTCGATCCCCGTCATCGTCAACCTCGTGCTCCACCACGGCTTCATCTCGGTGCTCCCCGAAGCCTCAGTCGGCAACATCCGCGGCGACCTCGCCCGCCTTCCGTTGGGCGAGGAGCATGCGCTTTCCATCCGGTTGGTCTGGCCGAAGGGCAATGGCGGCCGGAACGTCGGAGAAATGGTGCTGGGGTTGATGGGCAGGGAGTGAGCGGGCGCGCGGGCAGGTGCGCGTTCTCTCAGCACATGGCGACGTAACGTTGAGTCCCGGCCTACGCCCGGAGAGGAGAAATCTGCACTAGGTAAGCGGAGCGGGGATGAACCCCTACTCCTCCCCCAACCGCGCGCGTCCATCGGCAATATCGCGGGCCGCATCTTCGAGCACGTGCAGGAACCGTTCGCCCGCCATCTCGATCGGCCCGGAATTCTCGATCAGCACGGCATCGGAGCGGATGCTTTCCTCGACCTGCATGCGGCTGAGGCGCTTGGCGATCGCCGCCTCGTCCTCGCGGCCACGGCTGGCGAGGCGCTTGGCGATGATGTCGGGATGGGCTGAGACCGAAACCACGATCAGGTGCTCATAGCGGTCGGCAATGGCCGGAACCAGCGCGCGCGAAGTGTTGACGATCACGACGCGCCCGGCATCGATATCCCTGTCGATGCTGTCCGGCAAGCCGTAGCTCAGGCCGTGCGCTTCCCAGTCGAGGGCAAAGCCGCCTGCGGCCTTGCGGGCCGCGAAGGCTTCTACGCTCAGCGTATCGTGGTCTTCGCTGCGCGCATCGGCGTCGCGGGTGATGATGCGGCGCGGGAAGACAAAATTGCTCCGCCCCTCAAGATGGTCGCGGGCGTAGTTGATGATCGAATCCTTGCCCGAGCCGCTGGGACCGACCACCGCCACGAAAGTGCCCGCCGTGAACGGCACGGGCTTGTGCAGAGCCTCGTCGGAAGCGGTTCTGGTCATATCACCCGCTGCCCCTGGCGATAGACGGCGCGCACGATCGGCACGCCTTCGTGGAGACGCACGCGCACGAGGTCGGCGCGCTTGCCGATGGCAATCTCGCCGCGATCGTCAAAGCCCGCGGCCCGCGCCGGGCGGCGCGTCACCAGCGAGATGGCCTCGGGCAGCTTGATGGCCTCGACCTTGTCACTGAGCGTAAAGACCGCCTGCATGAGCGAGAACGGCACATAGTCCGAGGAGAGGATATCGAGCAGGCCGTTCTCGGCCAGCTCGCGCGCCGAGACATTGCCCGAATGCGAACCGCCGCGCACGATATTGGGCGCGCCCATCAGCACGGCCATGCCGGCGCCGTGCGAGGCGCGGGCAGCTTCGAGCGTGGTGGGGAATTCGGCGACGCTGATGCCCTGCTCCACCGCTTCGGCGACGTGCCCGGTCGTGGCGTCGTCATGGCTCGCCAGCACGATGCCGCGCTCCTTGGCGACTTCGGCGATGGCGGCGCGGTTGCGCGGCGCATTGGCCTGCGATTCGGCGATGCGACGCTCGCAGAAGGCGCGGAACACGTCGTCCGGCATCTTGAGCTTGCCCTGATAATACTTGGCGTATTCCGCCAGGCTGGCGAACTGGCGCTGGCCGGGGGCGTGGTCCATGAGCGAGGCCAGGCGCACGCGCGGATCGGTCTTGAAGAGCTCGAGGCCTTCGAGGCAATCGGGCGAGGAGACCTCGCAGCGCAGGTGGATGTAATGGTCGGCGCGCAGCCGGTCGTCGGCCATGGCCTGCTCGATGGCATCGGCCAGCCGACGCATGTCGGCGTGGTCGACATCGGTCTGTTCGTCCGTGCCGAGCCGCAGCGCATCGAGCACCGTGGTGATGCCGGACGAGGCGACCTGCGCGTCGTGGGCCTGGACGGCGGCAATGGCGCCCCAGACCACGCCGGGGCGCGGCGCGTAGTGGTTTTCGAGGTGATCGGTATGGAGCTCGATGAGGCCCGGGATCAGATAATCGCCGCCGAAATCCTCGCCGCGCGCTCCGCCTTCGGAGATATCGGCGATGACGCCGTCGCGCAGCGCAACGGTGCCTGTTACCTCCTCATCGGCAAGGACGAGGCGGGCATTGGTGAAGACCTGTTCGGAAGCGGACATTTGCTAGGGAAACCATTCATCGGATCGGGCACTGCCCCTATCGCGCCAGTATGACAGTGCGATGGCAGATGCCGCAACCCGCTGTGAGTCCCTGATTGGCGGGCCTTCAGCGCCCGCCCCGGCTTACTTGTTGGGCGCGTAGAAGATGTGGGCGCCGATGGCGGCTACGCGGTTGAAAGTGCTCGACCAGCTCGGGGCCACGGCCGTGGTGTGGTAGAACAGGGCCGACTTGGGAATGACGCCCGGGCGCTTGCCCTGCTGGAATTCGGCGAAAGCGGCGTCGGCGATTTCCATCGAACGGTTCCAGGCGCGGCGCTCGCGGCCGACATCGGAGCGGCCGTCGCAGGCGAACGAGAACTGGCACTGATTACGACCCTTGCCGGCGTTCTGGTAGACGACGCCGCAGATGGTCGTGGGGAACCGGCCGGAGAAGGCGCGGTTGATGATGACGTTGGCGACGGCCCACTGGCCCTCTTCGCTCTCGCCGCGCGCTTCGTGATAGATGGCGGCGGTGAGGCAATTGCGCTCGTCGTCGGCCAGTTTCACCTTGCGGATAGTGGGCACGAACTTGTCGGCGGCATAGGCCGCCAGGATGTCTTCGCTCACCGTGTTCTGGTCGGCGGACGCCGCGTCGATGGCGGCGAGGGCCGGGTTCTGCTGGCGGGCGATATAGCCGAGCAGCACTTCGGTGGTGAGCTTGTGCTCGGGAACCACGTCGAAATGATTGAAGGAGCGCAGCGCCTGCTGACGGTCGACATAGGCCTGCAGGAATTCGGCGGTCAGCTTGGGCTGGACCTGGGAGAGCGGAACGACTTCGTCGATCGAGCCGCGCAGCGTGATCGGGCCGGAGAAGCTGGCGATCACGGGCTTCTGGCGCTCAATGGCCAGAGCATGGGACGTCACCGCCGGCACGACTTCGGCTACCCGAATCGTATCCTGAGCGGGCGTTGCCCTAACAGTCACAAAGAGTACGAGCGCTGCGGCAGCGATAGCCGCTGCATGAACACTTGCACGAATTGCAGTGGCGAGATGGCCTCTCGTCAATACGCCCCGTCTTTCCCCGACGCCGCCCTAATCAGCCAAGCCCGGCTAGCGACCCCAGATTTTTCGTCTGTTCCCGGGCAGCAACCTATCGGAGCCAAAGCCGGGAGGGAACCCAGAATTTACGTCTGTTTAACCATGTCCGCTAACGTCTTAAAACACGGTTAACGGGCTCCGGGCAGCTTGATACCTCAATATCTGGAAGGAGTTGCGCGAAATCGGCCACAGGGCGAATGGTTAATTACCAGAGCCGTTGCAATTTTAACGATTTGGGCGGAACTGATGCCCCGAGGCCACGGCGGCGGCTGGATGGAAGGGCTTTACGGGTGCTAATGGAGAGAACCTGCCGCGTGATTCTCATTCCCTGCCCATGACGGTCCGGAACCCCGATGCTGATTAAGGAAGGCGACGAGCGCACGGTCGCGGTCGACGTGCGCCTGGCTTCGATTCTGGCGGGCGTCGCCGGCGCGGTGAACGCCGCCGGCTTCCACGCCATCGGCTATTACTCGGCCAACATGACCGGCAACGTCTCGGCGCTTTCCGATTACATCGCGAGTGGCAATTTCCGGCTGGCGCTGCTCTATGGCGGCATCGTCATCGCCTTCATCTCGGGCGCCTGGGCGTCCTCGCTGATGATCAATTACGGACGCCGCCGCAAGGCCAAAGCCGTCTATGCCTATTCGGTACTGACCGAGGGTACGCTGCTGGCGCTGTTCGGCCTCGCCGATCTCTGGCTGCCGGGCATCCATCGCAGCGTGGTGCTGATCATTGGCCTCAGCTTCCTCATGGGGCTCCAGAACGCCTCGGCGACGCGCATTTCCAATGCGCGCGTGCGCACCACGCACGTGTCGGGCATGGCCACGGATGTCGGCATCGAGCTGGCGACGCTCTTCGATATCAAGCGGGGGGTGGAGCCCGAGGAAGACTGGCCGGCGAATCGGTCGCGCCTGCGCCTCCACACCACGACGATCCTCGCCTTCGTCTTCGGCGGCATCGCGGGCGTCCTGCTGTATGGCTATATCGCCGGCGCCATGCTGGTGGGCGCCGGCATCCTGCTGGTCTCGATCGCCGTACCGGAAATCCACAAGACCCGGCGGCGCTGAGCTTCAGCGCGCGGTTTCGACCAGCGGGAACGCGGCCGCACGCACCTGGTGCAGGCTTTCCATCACCGCAAAGCAGAGCTGGCGGATCTCATCGTTCGGCCCGACGAGGTCGGGGATCATGATGGTCTGCATGCCGGCCGCCGAGGCGGCGCGCACGCCGGTATGAGAATCCTCGAGCGCCAGGCAATGGGCCGGCTCGATCCCGAGACGCCCCGCGGCCATGAGGTAAGGCTCGGGGTGCGGCTTGGGATTGGCCACGTCATCGCGCGTCACGATGGTGTCGAACATGTCGATGAGCCGCGCCGCGCCCAGATGGGCGGTCGCATGGGCATTGCGCGAGGAGGTGGCGATGGCCGTGGGGATACCGCGACCGCGCAGTTCGGAGAGGATTTCGCGGGCGCCGGCCTTGACCGGGACATCCACATGCATGCGCTCGCGCATCATCACGCGGCACTTCTCGTCAAAGACCGTATAGGGGAAGGCGACGCCATAGGTGTCGATCAGCAGGCGATTGGTCGTCTCGTGGCTCGATCCGACCATGGCCTTGTGCACGGCATCGGTCATTTCGAAGCCCAGTTCACCGGCGACTTCGAAAACGATGCTGCGAAAGACGAGTTCAGTATCGAGGATCGTGCCGTCCATATCGAATATGGCGGCCTTGAAAGGCTTCAATTGCATCATTGCCCGAATATAGGGCCGTTCGCTCGGCTTTACCATTGCCGCCGAGCGCGTAGCGGCGTTGCGCCGCGCGAAAGCCTGGCCTTCGCTTAGAAGTCGTCGTCGTCCGGCTTGCGGCGATCCTTGCCGCTGCGGCGTTCGGCGTCCGTCCAGCCCTGGTTGCCCTGGCGGCGATCGCGGCCGGTCCGGCGGTCATTGGCGTTGGGGGCCAGGATATCGAGCGGCTCGGGCATGAGGTCGAGCGCGGAATCGACAACGATGGCAATGGCTTCGATATCGAGCGTGCCGTCGATATCGTATTCCTTGAAGCCGAAGCGTTCGTGGATGATGGGCGCGCGCGGAACGCCCGCTGCGGCCTGACGTTCGAGCTCGCCCACGATGGCCACCGCAATCCGCTGCTGCCGTTCTTTCATAATTCACTCCGTACGCGGATGTCCCGGGGAGTGAGCACTAGCCCCAAGCTGCTAAATTCCGCGGTGCTCAATCGATAAAATTTGAGACGATATTCGGGCAATCCAAAGGCGTCAGACAAGGAGGCCCGCCTCTCGCGCCGCGGTTTGGTAAGAGCGGCTGACGGGCAGGCGCACGCCGTCGGCCATCTCGAGAAGGATTTTGCCATCGAGGCGGACCACCGTGCAGACAGCGTCGAGCGCCACCCAGTGCGAGCGGTGGATCTGCAGCCCCGCCACCGGGGCCGTTTCGGCGATGGCATCGGAAAGACGCATGAGGATGAGGGCATGGCCCTTGTCGGTAACGACCTCTACGTAGTGGTCCTGCATCGACATATAGCGCAGCGCTCCGCGTTGCGGGAGCGCTAACCGCTTGAGAATGGCAGGTGGTGCCGGGCCTGTGGAAGCCTGGGGCTCAAAGCCCGCTTCCCGGTCCCCGCGCGGCGCGGTGTCCGAGAGCACAGTCAGCACCGAAACGCCCAGCGTGATGACGAAGCAGGAGAGCAGCAGCGAGCCGAAAGCCGCCGGGTCCGGCACGTCCTCGCCAAGGATGAGGATATTGATCAGCGCCACCGCCAGCGTCACCGGCATCGAGGCGATGGCGGCGAGGACCAGGACCAGCAGCGGCCGGTTGCTGATGATCGGCCGGGCGAAGCCCAGCGCCAGCATGGCGAAGAAGAGCCCGATGCCATAGGTCGCCAGCGCGATCACCGCCCAATAGCCGAGCCGGGCGGCGAGCGGGAGCTGGGCATAGGTGCCGAAGGGGCCGGTGAGGCTGAGCACGACGACAACCACCAGCAGGACGCCCAGCGCCCGGGGGTTCGAAAAGCTCAGCTTCATTTCACGAAGCGCGAATTGCAGGGGGCTGCTGTTCACGAAGCAGGTTCCGGAATTGACGCATCCGGGTTTGCCGTTCCCCAGGCGAGGCGTCAAGACCGCTCCGTCACCCGATGCCAGAGGGGCACGGCAAAGATGGAGTTCAAAATGCAGCAGCCTTCGCTTCTCGATATCCTCACCCACACGCCGAGCTGGGTCTGGGCCGTCCTGGTCCTGGTGATCTGGATCGGCCTGCGCCGCACCCGCGATCGCGACGTCAGCCCGAGCCGTCTCGTCCTCTTCCCGCTGATCATCGCCGGCCTCGCGGTCAGCAACATGGTCGGCAGCGGCTTCGGCGCCGCGCCCCTCGAAGGCCTGCTGCTCGGCGCGCTAACGGGCGTCTATGCCGCCTTCGTCCTCGAAAAGCGCAACGGCGCCATCAAGCTGCCCGATGGTAGGGTGCGGCTTGCCGGGGAATGGACCTCGCTGGCGGTCATCGTCGTGATCTTCCTCAGCCGCTACGTGACCACCGTCATCGGCACGGTCGATCCCGCTACCGCGGCAGGCGACGGCTTCCATTTCGTCACGGCTCTGCTTTCAGGCTTCTTCAGCGTCATGATGCTGGTGCGCACCGGGCTGCGGCTGCGCGTGGCGCTGGCCTGAGGGAGGGTGCGATGACGCTCGAACCGCTGCTTTCCGCCTCGCCCATCATCCAGATCCATGCCTATGCGGCAATTGCCGCCTTCATCCTGGGCGCCTGCGTGCTTTTCCGGCGCAAGGGCGATGCCCGGCACAAGGCCATGGGCCGGTTCTGGGTGGCGCTCATGGCCGTCGTCGCCGTCAGCTCGCTCTTCATCTGGGAGATCCGCACCTTTGGGCTCTTCAGCCCGATCCACATCCTGTCGCTGGTCACGCTCTACGGTCTCTACAAGGGCATCGGCCATGCCCGCGCCCGGCGGATCGCTCTGCATCGGCGCACCATGCAGGCGCTCTATCTGGGTGCGCTCGGCATAGCCGGCATCTTCACGCTCGCGCCGGGCCGGATCATGCATCGGGTCGTGTTCGGCGTCGACGCCGGCTTCCCGCTCAACCCGTTCGTGCTCGCCGCCGGCATCGCCCTTGCCCTTCTCGCCGGCTGGCTCGTGCTGCGCGCGCGAAGGTTACCGGAGGCCTGACCGGGAAGGGAAAATACGATGTTTTCTGGACATGCGGTCTTAAGGGGATGACCCTATAGAAAACCCATATGCGCCAGGACGGCGCTCTGGTTCGATAATGCTCAAAGAATTGCGCAACTGGTTCCAGATGCAGGATGGCATCGAGGACGGAACCACCGGGACCGATACGCTTCCCACAGGCCTCGCCGGCGCTTACCAGCCCGGTGCGTGCGGAACCGTAGCACCACCCCGATCGCTCAGTTTCATCGTTGATCCGGACGTCGCGTCTGCGCAGAGCCTTGCCGCTGTTTTATCGGCATCGGGCGTGGACGCCGCCATTTTCGCCAATGGCGAATCCCTTGCCGCAGGGTTGCGGCGTTCCACGCCCGAACTTGTTTTCCTGGATGTCACCACGCACGGCGAAGAAGCCATCGAGGCCCTGCACAGCATGGGCAATGGCCGGTTCGTGGGCGCGGTGCAATTGGTGGGCACACCATCCTCGCCCGTCGTCGATGCCGTGCGTCGCATGGGCGGGCTCCACGGGCTCGACATGCTCGAGCCGATTGCCAAACCTCTGATGCCCGGCATGGTCCGGCGGGTGCTGCGCGAGCAGAAGCTCATCGCGCCCGGCCAGGAGCCGCTGGTGGACCTGGGCGAAGCCCTCGCCAATGACTGGGTCGAGTTCTGGTATCAGCCCAAGATCGATCTCAAGAAGCGTCATGTCGCCGGCGTCGAGAGCTTCGTGCGCCTGCGCCATCCGCGCCTGGGCGTCCTCCAGCCCGCCGATTTCATGGCCGGCGCCACCGAAGACGAGATGATGATCCTGAGCGAAGGCGCGCTGGTTTCGGCCCTGCGCGCGGCGAGCAATTTCGCCCGGCTGGGCATCTCGCTCAAATTCGCCGTCAACCTTTCCGCGAAGGGGCTGCTGACGCTCCCCATCGCCCAGATAGTCCGTGAACTCGGACCCAAACACCACAATTGGCCAGGCCTGCTGCTGGACGTCACCGAAGCGCAGATCGATCAAAACCTGGCCGAAGTGCAGGCGGTGAGTCGGGGGCTCACCGCCTGCGGGGCACTTCTGGCCGTCGATGCCTTCAGCGGCGAATACCTGTCGCTGGCGACGCTCGGCCAGCTTCCCATTGCCGAGCTCAAGCTCGACGCGTCCCTCGTGGCCGATTGCGCGGTCGATCTCGATCGCTCCTCGACCTGCCGCACCGCCATCGCCATGGCCCACCGGCTCGGCTGCACAACGGTCGGAGCCGGCATGGAAAAGGCCGCCGACATGATGGTGCTGCAGGGCATGGGCTGCGATCTGGGCCAGGGTCATTTCTTCGGCCAGGCCATGCCCGAGGAGCGCCTCCTCGCCATGATGCAGCAGCGCGCCATGACCACGGCCTCGACCGCCAATCGCGCGCGGCCACCCGTCCGCCCGGCCGCGCCCCTGCGCGCCCGCTGGAGCTAGACGCCGGGCGCTGCCTGCCGCTATCACTTGGCGGCGGGAGAACGCTCATCCATGCCTCAGACTGACCACGACATCGTCATCGCCGGAGGCGGCTCGTCCGCCTGCGTTGCGGCCATGCGGCTCGTCCGCGACTATGGCCTGCGCGTCGCCATCATCGAGCGCGGACCGCGACGCACCGCGCGGCTGATGGCCATGCCGGCCGGCTACATGAAGTATCTGGGCCGCGACGATTTCCTCGAAATGCACCACACTTTGCCCCAGCCGCAACTGGGTGGACGCGGTCCCATCGTGCCGGTGGCCAAGGCCCTTGGTGGGGGCAGCGCGGTCAATGCCATGGTCTATATGCGCGGCCAAAAGGAAGACTATGACGGCTGGGCGCAATATCTGGGCAGCAACGATGCCTGGTCCTATGCCGACATGCTCGGCCACTTCAAGGGCATCGAGGCCAATAGCCGGTTCAACAACACTTACCACGGCATAGGCGGCAACCTGCGGGTCTCGGAGCCCGGCCATATCTGCGACACGACCGAGGATTTCCTGCTCGCCGCGCAGGGGCTCGGCCATGCCTACAATCCCGATTTCAACGGCCCGCGCCAGAACGGCGTCGGCATCATGCAGCACACCTATGGCCTGTGGAACGGCCGCAAGGAGCGCTCGGACGCGGCCAAGGCCTTCCTCGAGCCGCTGGCGCATGACGATCGCCTCACCGTCATCACCGACGCCCGCGTCGATCGCATCCTTCTGGACGATGCCGGCCGCGCCATCGGACTCGCCTATCGCCAGAACGGGGAGGAAAAGCAGATCCACGCCGCCCGCGAGGTCCTTGTCGCCTCGGGCACCTATAACAGCGCCAAGCTGATGATGCTTTCAGGTCTCGGCCCGGCCGACCACCTGCGTGAGCACGGCATCGCGGTGCGCGCCGACCTGCCCGGCGTCGGCCAGAACCTCCAGGACCATCACGAGGTCCCCGTCATCGCCACCACCCGCGGCAAATCGGGTTATTTCGGCGAGGACAAGGGCTGGCCGATGATCCGCAATGGCCTGCAATACCTGCTGTTCAATTCCGGCCCTGTGACCACTACCGGCATCGAAAGCTGCCTCTTCTACGATCCCGATGGCGGCGAGCGGCCGACGATCCAGCTCTATTGCGCGCCCATCGTCTATCTCGACCGCGACGTGTCCTCGGCCAAGCCGACCTATGGAGTAACTTTCACCTCATGCCTGCTGCGCCCCAAGGCGCGCGGCTCGGTGAGGCTCCGCTCGGCCGATCCGGCCGCCCAGCCCGTGGTCGATTGCAATTTCTTCGGCGATCCGGACGACCTTCGCCTGACGCTGGCTTCCCTGCGCCACGCTCGCCAGCTCCTCAAGACCGAGCCCTTCCGTTCCAAGATCGACGCTGAACTCCTGCCCGGCCCGGCGATCGAGGATGACGACAGCCTCGCCCGCTTCTGCGGCCAGACGGTCAAGACCAATTACCACCCCTCGGGCTCGCTCCGCATGGGGCCGGCGCATGATCCGATGGCGGTGGTCGATGCCGAGCTCAAGGTGCGCGGCGTCGAGGGCCTGCGCGTCATCGACTGCTCGATCATGCCCTTCATCCCTTCCGGCAACACCAACGCCCCGGCAATGGCCGTTGGCTCGAAAGCGGCGGACCTCGTCGGCGTCCGCTAGGGTCCGCACTCAATTGCACCGGTAGATGAGGTTGCGATGGCCGCCCCACCCACCGGACTTCCTCGGACTTGATCCGGGGCCCATTGCCATCCTCCACTCGAGTGGAGGTATCCGTGGGGGCCCCGGCTCTGCGGCCGGGGAAGTTCAGTGGTTGTGGCGCGGCAGACGGACAGCGCTTCCGTTGGAATCTGTCGGATGGGAAGATAGCGCTCTGCGAGCGCCGGGACTTATTGAGTACGGCCCCTAGCCGGGGATCACTCCTTGGCCTCGACCTCGCGCCAGAATTCTTCGAGCGTCGCCCGGAACTCCTCGGGCACGTCGAGATTGGCCACGTGCCCGCCCTTGGGCAGGTGCTTCACCCGGAAATCGGGATGTTCGGCCATGGCCTCGATCGTCGTCGGCAAGGCCCGGTTGACGGCATGGTCGAGCCCGCCGCGCATGAGGAGGATCGGTCCCTCATAACCCTGCGCATTGGCGATGAGATCGTAGCTGCGCACATTCGCACCCACGGCCTTGCCCGCCTTGGGCGAAAAGTCGCGCAGCACGCTGGCGATCAGCCGCTGCGCCTCGACATTGCTGGTCGTCGAGCGCGCCGTGAGCTCCGCCGCCAGCCGCGGCCCCAGCGCGCCATAGATCAGCGGCACGAGATGGGGCACGAAGGAGGGCAGGCCGAGCGTATAGGCCGTGCCATAGGTCGCAAGACTGCGGATGCGCTCCGGCTCCAGCCCCAGGATGGCCAGCGCCAGGATGCCGCCGAGCGAATTGCCGATCCAGTGCACTGGGCCAACTCCGGCATGGTCGAGCATCTCGATGAGATCGCGCGCCATGCGCTCGATGGAAAAGTCCTCGTCGCGCATGCTGTCCGGCGCGCCCGAGCGGCCGTGGCCGCGCAGGTCCGGCACCAGCACGCGCCAGCCCTTGCCGGCAAAATAGTCGGCATCGGCGCGGAACTGGATGCCCGCCGCTCCCAGCCCGTGGCAGAGGACGACCGGATCGCCCGTTTCCGGCCCCAGATCCTCATAGACGAAGGGGATGCCGTCGCCGGCCAGGAATGTCTTTTCCGTCATGCGCTTCCGATCAGGATACCGGCGGCGAAGACCATGGCGCCGCCCAGCACCACCTGTATCACGGCACGCCAGAACGGGGTGGACATAAAGCGGTTCTGGATGAAGGCGATGGCCCAGAGCTCGATCACCACCACGACCATGGCAATGAGCGTGGCGAGGTGGAAATTGGGGATGAGGTAGGGCAACGCGTGACCCAGCCCGCCGAGCGTCGTCATGACGCCGCAGGCCAGCCCGCGCTTGATGGGAGAACCGCGCCCGGTAAGCTTGCCGTCGTCGGCCGCCGCCTCGGTAAAGCCCATGGAGATACCCGCGCCCACCGCCGCGGCGAGGCCGACGAGGAAGGTCTGCGTCGTGTCGCCGGTGGCGAAGGCCGCGGCAAAGACCGGTGCCAGGGTCGAGACCGAGCCATCCATGAGCCCGGCCAGGCCCGGCTGCACATAGGTGAGCACGAACTGGCGGTGCTCCTCGTCCTTCTCCGTCTCGCGATTGCCTTCGGTGAGGTGCGTGGCCTCGAGCTGCTCGGCCTTGCGGGCATGGCCCTGCTCTTCAAGCGCAAGATCGCCCAGGAGCTTGCGCACGTCCGGGTCCTGCGCCCGCGTCATGGCCTCCTGGTAGAAGTGCTGGGCGCCGCGCTCCATTTCCCAGACGAGCTGGCGGGTGGCTTCGAGCGAGAGCGTGTTGGAGAGCCAGAGCGGCTTGCGCTGCAGGAAGCCGCGCACATGTTCGCGCCGGATCGGCACCAGCCGGTCGCCGAATCGCTGCTTGTAGAGGTCGAGGAGCCGGCGGCGATGCCCGCTTTCCTCCTCGGCCATACCCTCGAAGACCTTGGCGGAGGCGGGATAGGAGGGCTCCAGCTTCTCCGCGAGCGCCGAATAGATCTGGCCGTCCTCTTCCTCGGCGGCGATTGCCAGCGACAGAACCTCGCGTTCGGTCAGGGTTGCGAAGTCGCGTTTATGCGGCACGAGCCAGCGGGAAAACATGTTTTGGGCACCTCAATAGTTTAGAATAATTCTAAACAATGGCAGGAAACGAGGCAATGCCCTGCGGCCCAACGTTCGCCTGATTCCGGAACTAGGCTGCCTTGGACAACGTTTGTGGTGCGCGCCACTTTCGGTGTCTCGCGTCCTAAGGGGATGACCTCCACCCGGGGACACGAGAAAGGCGGCAGGGCTTACCCCTTGCCGCCTTTGCTCTATCTGCGCCCGGTTATGGGCAGGCAGGCTGCCATCTCGGCTTCGAGCCAGTCGCGGAACAGCCGAGCCGGCTTGCGCAGTCGCCGGCCGGCGGCGCTGACGAACCAATGGGCATATTCGCTTTCGACCCCGACCGGGAATGGCCGCACCAGTCGCCCCGTCGCCAGCGCGTCGACCATCAGCATATCCATCACCAGCAGCACCCCCTGCCCGGCCAGGGCCGCCTCATAGGCCAGCAGCGGATCGGTATAGGACGGCCCCGCCATCGTCGGCGCCTCGACGACGCCGGCCGCCGCCAGCCAGGCATCCCAGTTGAGCAGGGTCGATTCGTCACGGATGACCTGCACCCTCGCCAGATCGGCGGGTGTCGAGAGGCGCGCGGCGAGTTCGGGCGCGCAGAAGGGCGAATAATCGCGTCGGCCGAACAGCGACGCCTCGACGCCTGGCCAATGCCCCAGGCCGAAGCGCACGCCGCAATCGATGTCCTGCCGTCCGAGGTCGAGGAATTTCGAGGTCGCGACGAGTCGCAGCTCGATATCGGGATGTAGCGCGGCGAAGCGTCCGAGCCGCGGGACCAGCCAGAGCGAAGCGAACATCGAGCCCACCGTGATGGTGAGGCTGGTCTCCGCATCTGGCCTGAGGCCAGCCAGACCCGTCGCCAGATGATCGAAACCTTCGGTGAGGCGCGGGAGTTGATCGACAAGCTCGGGCGTCGGCACCAGCCCACGCGGCGTCCGCTCGAAAAGCTGGATGCCCAGCCGTTCCTCGGCCCGCCGGATGTGCTGGCTGACGGCGCCCGGGGTCACGCCAAGCTCCTCGGCCGCCGGCGACAATGCCCCGCGCCGCGCCACGATCTCGATGGCGCGTAGGGCGTTGAGCGGAATGAAGAACGGCGATGACATATAGATTTTCTAAAGCCTGGCGCAGTTCTTGTCCATTGAGACGAGCGGAATTGCGCGCAATCCTTACGCTTGACACGTTGAGTGGAGATTTCGAGATGTTCAAAATCTATAGCGCACTCGTCGCCTTCTTCCGCAGTCTGGCCGAACCGGCGCCCGCGCCCGACCCGATGGCATCCTTCACGCCCCGCGAATGGGCTGACCTGCCGGTCCACCACCCCTGGCTCGATCGCGGCTGATCATTGGCAGAGGCGCGCCGTGCAGGTCTTGCCATGGCAGCCATAGTCGAGGTGCAGGTGGTCGCGATGCAGCGCATTGGCCTCCGGGCCCAGTACGGTCATGAAGCTGGTGCAGGCCGCGTCATGGGCAAAGCGCACGATGGCCCGCCCGTCCTCGTCCGTCCCTGGCCAGCCCTTTTCGACGGTCACCGTGCGCCCGTCTTCCAGCGTGAAACCGACGACGTCGAGCGCATCGGCGAAGGCGTGTTCGGAAAGATCGGTATTGGCCTCGCCCGTCCGCCGGTCACGGCACATATAGGAGGTGCCGATATTGACCGCCGCAATCCGCGTATTCTCGTGCGCCGCCACATAGCCATCCACGGCCGATAGCCAGGCCGGCAGGGCCGAGGCCAGTTCGCAATTGATCGTCGGTTCGCCCGTCACCGGCACCATGCGACCGTTGGCGAGAATGGTCTCCAGCGCCAGCGGCGATTGCTCTCCGCATTGCCCTTCCGAGATCGGCGGCAGCATCCTGGCCGCCACCAGCCCGCCGATCACCGCCGGACAGGCCGTCTGGAAAACCCGTGGCGCCGTGGATTGCGCGGGCTTTTCCGCCTTGGCGGCAGGCTCCTCGTCCTTGGTGGACGGCTGCTGGATGGATGGCTCGGGGCGCGGGCGCGGCAGGGGCACGTCCTGTGCACTTGCT
Source organism: Paradevosia shaoguanensis (assembly GCF_016801025.1). Classification (GTDB taxonomy): domain Bacteria; phylum Pseudomonadota; class Alphaproteobacteria; order Rhizobiales; family Devosiaceae; genus Paradevosia; species Paradevosia shaoguanensis. The sequence goes on from NZ_CP068983.1 coordinate 1,393,660, forward strand.
GCGACCGGCAAGAGCAACAGGGCAAGCGCCAGGATCGTCCTCATGGCAGGCAAACGCGTGACACGGCAAGTCGTTGCCACGGGCAACAGGTGACAAGCGCGAAGCCGGTGATATGTTTGGCCTTTGAGCGATGGGGTCCCAGACTGTTGAGGCAGATCATGCGGTGGCTTTCTCTCGTGCCGATTGCCCTCCTTGCGCTGATGACCGGCCCGGCGCTGGCGGCGGCGGAAACCGGCAAGGCTGTGGGCGTCGATCCGGATGCGGCGGCCAAGGGCCAGGGCGGCGACCGGACGCTGCTCGTCGGCTCGGATGTCGCCGTCGGGGAGACCGTGATCACCGATCGGCGCGGGCAGGTGCAGATCCTTTTCGAGGACCAGACCCGTCTCGTCGTCGGTCCCAGTTCCTCCCTTCTCATCGAGAAATACCTGCTGCGCGGCGACCAGACCGCCGGCAAGTTCGCCATTACTGCTCTTTCGGGCACGTTCCGCTTCGTCACCGGCAAGAGCCCCAAGGCCGCCTACGAGATCAAGACGCCGACCGCCACTATCGGCGTGCGCGGCACGGCCTTCGATTTCACCGTCGACCAGATGAACCTCACCACGCTCGTGCTCTTCCACGGCTCGGTGCTGATCTGCACGTCGGGCGGCGCCTGCACCACGCTCAATACCCGCTGCCAGGTCGGAGCCGCCGACCTTATGCAGTCGGTCGCGATCCGACCCCTGGCGAGCCTGCGCAGCCAGTTCCCCTATATCCGCTCGCAAAACGGCCTCATGTCCGCCTTCCGCGTGGACCAGGCCACCTCCTGCCTCCCCATCTCGTCGGAGCCGCCGGAAGCGGTAGGTGGCGGCAGTAACAATGAGACCGACACCACGCCCACTCCGACGCCGAACACCAATACGAACAATACCAACAACACGCCGCCATCGCCGAACAACCCGATCACCGGGGGACCGCCGGGTTCGACGCCATAGTGCAGCAGCGACGGATAGTTTCGCGTCCCCATGAGAAGTAGCAGGTTCGCCCCGACCATCTTCGGACTGGCGCTGGTTCTGATGCTGGCGGCGATCCGCCTTGCTGACCCGCTGCCGCTCCAGATGATGCGCGACGCGGCCTTCGACCTCTACCAGCGCCTCGCACCGCGCGAGGCGGTCAACCTGCCGGTGCGGATCGTCGATATCGACGACGCGGCAATCGACGCCGTGGGCCAATGGCCCTGGTCGCGCCACGTCTTTGCCAGCCTCACCGACAGGCTCACGGATATGGGCGCTGCCGCCATAGGCTTTGACGTGCTCTTCGCCGAGCCCGACCGCCTGTCGCCCGACAATATTGCCAGCACGATCCCGAGCTTTGCCGGCGCAGACCTTCCCGATTACGACGCCGAGTTCGCCGCGGCCCTTGCCCGCGGCCCCACCATCCTCGGCTTTTCCCGCTCGCCCACCGGCCGCTCGTTCCCGCAGGAGCCCAAGGGCGGCTTTGCGCTGAGCGGCACCGATCCGCGTCCCGCCATTCCCAGCGTCGACAAGGCCGTCGTGCCCCTTCCAGAGCTGGGCGACGCTGCCTCGGGCCTTGGCGGGCTCAGCCTCACGCCCAGCGAATCCGTCGCTGTCGTCCGCCGCGCGCCGCTCCTCTGGACGGCGAACGGCAAGGTCTTTCCTGCGCTCTCGGTCGAGGCGCTGCGGATCGCGCAGGGCGAGGATAATGTGGTGGTGCTGGGCGAAACCTCGGCGCCCTTCGTCGAGAGCCTGCGCGTCGGCCAGCTCGACGTGCCGACCACTCCTGATGGCGGCCTCTGGCTCTATTACCGGCACCTGACGCCCGATCTCACCATCTCGGCCGAGGACATCCTCGGCCCCAATTACCGCGACCAGGAAGAGGCCATCGACGGCAATATCGTCCTGATCGGCTCCTCGGCCTCGGGCCTCAACGACATGCGCGGCACCCCGCTCGAGGACATGCCCGGCGTCGCCATCCACGCCCAGGCCATCGAGCAGATGATGACCGGCAAGTTTCTCACCCGCTCGGACTGGGTGCAGGCCATCGAGGTCATCGCCTTCGTCGCCCTGGGCGCCAGCCTCGTTTTCGGCGTGCTCTGGTCGGGACCCACGGTCGGCCTCGTCATCGGCCTTGCCACCGCTGCCGGTCTTCTGGCCTTCTGCTGGTCGATGTTCCGTGGCCCCGGCATCCTCATCGATCCCGGTTTCCCGCTGCTCGGCGCCAGCATCGTCTATTTCGCCATGATCTTTGCGCGCTACGCCACCACCGATGCCGACCGCCGCAAGCTGCGGCGCGCCTTCGGCCATTACGTGGCGCCCACGCTCCTCGCCCAGATCGAAGCCAGCGGCGCCAAGCTGCAGCTCGGCGGGGAGATGCGCGACATGAGCGTGCTCTTCACGGACCTGCGCGGCTTCACGCCGCTGAGCGAAACCCTGCCCCCGCCCGAACTCCTCAACGTCCTCAATACGCTTTTCGGCGCTCTGGGCGAATGCGTGACGGCGGAAATGGGCACGATAGACAAGTTCGTCGGCGACAGCCTCATGGCCTTCTGGAATGCGCCCGTCGACGTTTCCGACCACGCGCTCCATGCCTGCCGCACGGCGCTTGCCATGCGCGAGACCTTGAGCCGCCTCAACCAGCACGACGCCTTTGCGCTCAGCACCAATCCGGTAGCCAGGACTCTGCGCATCGGCACCGGCATCGCCACCGGCGATGCGCTGGTCGGCAATATGGGCCTCAAGACCCGCTTCGATTATTCCTGCATCGGGGAAACGGTAAACCTCGCCTCGCGCCTCGAAGGCGTCTCCAAGCTTGTCGGCTACGACATCGTCGTCGCCCGCGAGACCCGCGAGCAGGCGGGCGCCCTCGCCTTCCTTCCCGCCGGCGCGGTGGAGGTGCGGGGCTTCAGCGAAAGGGTCGAGATATTCATCCTCGTCGGTGGCCCCGAACTCGCCGCCAGCAGTGCCTTCGCGGAGCTATCCGAACTGCACCGCGCCCGCGACTGGCCCGCCTGCGCGAAGCTGGCGGCGGAGATCGAACCGGGCCTCGCGCACTTCTACGAGGAAGCCGCCAAACGCCCTGCGGATTTCGCGGCGCTCTAGAAACTAAAGCTACAGCGGCAGCGGCCCGTCGTTCTTCACCTCTTCCATCACCGCATAGGTTCGCGTCTCGCGCACACCCGGCAGCGACAGCAGCACGTCGCCGAGGAAGCGCCGGTAGGCCATCATGTCGGGCAGCCGCGTCTTGAGGAGATAGTCGAACCCGCCCGCCACCATGTGGCATTCGAGTACTTCGGGCGCCTGCCGCACCGCCTTGGCGAACTTGTCGAAGACATCGGGCGTGGTCTTGTCGAGCAGCACCTCGACGAAGACCAGCAGTCCGTAGCCCAACAGGTCCGGGTCGAGCCGGGCGGCGTAGCCCTTGATGTAGCCGAGCTTGTGGAGGCGCTTGACCCGATCGCTCATCGAGGTCGGCGCCAGGCCGATGCGCTGGGCCAGTTCGGCGTTGGAGATGCGTCCGTCGAGCTGCAATTCCATGAGGATGCGGCGGTCTGTTTGGTCAATACCCGTCATTGTCACGCCAATGTAATATTCATGCCGTTGAAACTACGGATAGTGCCGCCAATCTGCAATAGCGTTACGCCGCAACGATCCTATGCTCGCCGTCAGCGCGGCGGATAGGACGCCGCAACGCAAAAAGGCTATAAAACCAAGATGTCCGCTCGCCCGTTCGCGAACTACGATCCGGCCCCCGCGGAGCGCTCCCCGCTCCGCCAGAAGATTTCCGCTGCCTATACGCGTCCCGAGACGGAAGCCCTGCCCGATCTCATCGCGCAGGCGACGCTCCCGCCCGAGACGGTAGCCTGGGCGCGCAACACGGCCCGCAAGCTGGTAACGGCCATTCGCGGCAAGAAGAATGGCGGCGGCGTCGAGGCCCTCATCCAGGAATACGCGCTCTCGTCCGAGGAAGGCGTGGCCCTCATGTGCCTAGCCGAAGCCCTGCTGCGCATTCCCGACAACGCCACCCGCGATGCCCTCATCCGCGACAAGATCTCGACCGGCAACTGGCGCAACCATCTCGGCGGCGATCGCTCGCTCTTCGTCAATGCCGCGACCTGGGGGCTCGTCGTCACCGGCCGGCTCACCACGCCCGTGGTCGAAACCGGCCTCGGCAATGCCCTGACCCGCCTCATCGCGCGGGGCGGCGAGCCGATCATCCGCACGAGCGTCGATGTCGCCATGCGCATGATGGGCGAGCAGTTCGTCACCGGCCAGACCATCAAGGAAGCCCTCGAAAAGGCCCGGAAGATGGAAGCCAAGGGCTTCCAGTATTCCTATGACATGCTGGGCGAAGCGGCCGCCACCGCGGCCGACGCCGACCGCTATTACAAGGATTACGAGACGGCCATCAACGCCATCGGCAAGGCCAATGCCGGCCGCGGCCCCTATGGCGGCCCGGGCATCTCGATCAAGCTCTCGGCGCTCCATCCGCGCTATGAGCGCACCAAGTACGAGCGGGTGATGGAAGAGCTCCTGCCCCGCCTCATCAAGCTCGCCGTCCTCGCCAAGTCCTACAATATCGGCCTCAACATCGATGCCGAGGAAGCGCGCCGCCTCGAAATCTCGCTCGACCTTATGGAAGCCATGAGCTTCGATCCCGCCCTCGACGGCTGGAACGGGCTCGGCTTCGTGGTGCAGGCCTATGGCAAGCGCTGCCCCTTCGTCATCGACTATCTCATCGATCTCGCCCGGCGCTCCAAGCGCCGCATGATGGTGCGCCTCGTCAAGGGCGCCTATTGGGACAGCGAGATCAAGCAGGCCCAGGTCGATGGCCTCGCCGACTATCCGGTCTATACCCGCAAGGTCTATACCGACGTCTCCTACCTCGCCTGCGCGAAGAAGCTGCTCGGCGCGCCCGACGCCATCTTCCCGCAATTCGCCACGCACAACGCCCAGACGCTCGCCACCATCTACCAGATGGCCGGCCCCGATTTCGAAATCGGCCGCTACGAGTTCCAGTGCCTCCACGGCATGGGCGAGCCGCTCTATGAGGAAGTCGTCGGCAAGGACAAGCTCGATCGCCCGTGCCGCATCTATGCGCCGGTCGGCAGCCACGAGACGCTTCTCGCCTATCTCGTCCGTCGTCTGCTCGAAAACGGCGCCAACTCGTCCTTCGTCAACCAGATCGCCGATCCGGACTATCCGATCGACGAGCTGATCGGCGATCCGGTTGCCAAGGCCGCCGCCATCTTCCCGGTCGGCTCGATGCACTCCAGGCTCAAGCTGCCGCGCGATATCCTGGGCGCCCGCAAGAATTCGGCCGGCCTCAATCTCTCCAACGAAAACGACCTCAAGGCCATCGAGAAGGCCTTCGGCCGCATCAGGACCGCGACGGGCAACGGCCTGCCGGTGACGAACCCCGCCGATCGCTCCGACGTCGTCGGTCACGTCACCTATGCCGAGCCCGGCGAAATCGAGGCGGCCTTCGCCGCCACTGCCAAGGGTGGTCCGGCCTGGGCTGCGCTCGGCGCCGAAAAGCGCGCCGCGATCCTGCGTCGCGCCGGCGATATCATGGAAGAACGCCTGCCCGACCTTCTGGGCATCGTCATCCGCGAGGCCGGCAAGTCGACGCAGAACGCCATCGCCGAAGTGCGCGAAGCCATCGACTTCCTGCGCTACTACGCCGATGAGGCCAGGGACGACGCCGCCCCGCTCGGCACCGTCGTCTGTATCAGCCCGTGGAACTTCCCGCTCGCCATCTTCACCGGCCAGGTGACGGCGGCGCTGGCCGCCGGCAATGCCGTGGTCTGCAAGCCGGCCGAGGAAACCCCGCTCATCGCTACCGAGGGCGTGCGCATCCTCCACGAGGCCGGCGTGCCTGCCGATGTCCTAAGGCTCGTCATCGGCGACGGCCCGGTGGGCGCGGCCCTTGTCGGCCACAAGGATACCCATGGCGTTGTCTTCACCGGTTCGGTGGAAGTGGCCCAGCTCATCCAGAAGCAGCTTGCCGAAAAGCAGCTGCCCGATGGCCGTCCGGTTCCGCTTATCGCCGAGACCGGCGGGCAGAACGCCATGATCGTCGATTCCTCGGCCCTGCCCGAGCAGGTGGTCGCCGACGTCCTGACTTCGGCTTTCGACAGTGCCGGCCAGCGCTGCTCGGCCCTGCGCATCCTCTGCCTCCAGGACGATATCGCCGACCACACCCTCAAGATGATCAAGGGCGGCCTTGACGAACTGGCGCTCGCCAATCCGCAATTCCTCGCCACCGATATCGGCCCGGTCATCACCGAGGAAGCGCGTGACCGCATCAATGGGCATATCGAGGCCATGAAGGGCAAGGGCCATGCCGTGAGCCAGCTGCCGCTCCATGCCGATGCCGGCAAGGGTACGTTCGTCGCCCCGACCATCATCGAGCTCAACTCGGTGTCCGAGCTCGCCGGCGAAGTCTTCGGCCCCGTCCTCCACGTCGTGCGCTTCAAGCGCGCCGGGCTCCACAAACTCATCAACGAGATCAATGCGCTCGGCTACGGCCTTACCTTCGGCCTCCACACCCGGATCGACGAGACCATCCAGGACGTGACCTCGCGGATCGAAGTCGGCAACGTCTATATCAACCGCAACATCATCGGCGCGGTGGTGGGCGTCCAGCCCTTCGGCGGCCATGGCCTGTCGGGCACCGGCCCCAAGGCCGGCGGCCCGCTCTACATGCGCCGCATGGTGCTCGATGCGCCCGTGCTCAAGGGCGGCAAGCCCGGCAAGGAGATCGAGGCCTATCGGCACTGGCTGGTGGCGGAGGGCCGTGCGGACGTCGCCGGCATCGTCGCCAATTACGCGGCGACCAACCTCAACGGCGCGCCCGAATTCCTCGCCGGCCCGGTGGGTGAAGAGAACAGCTACGGCACCAAGCCGCGCGGCACCATCGCCCTCGTCCCGGCCACCGAGGAAGGCCTGCTGATCCAGCTCGGCGCCGTCCTCGCCACGGGCAACAAGGCTCGCGTGGTCGGCGGCGGCGACGTCGACAAGGTGCTCGACAAGCTGCCGACGATCCTCGGAACCTTCGTCAGCGCCGGCACCGATCTCAAGGGCGCCGTCGGCGTTCTCGTCGAGGGCGATGCCGAGAAGATCCGGCAGGTCTCGCGCGAGGCGGCAACGCTCGAAGGGCCGGTCGTGCTGGTCCAGGGCGCCAGCACCCGGGGGCTCGCCGAAGGCACGCAGGTCTACAATCTCGACCTTCTGGTGCTGGAAGTCTCGACCAGCATCAACACCGCCGCAGCAGGCGGCAATGCCTCGCTGATGACCATCGGCTGATAGCATCTTCGGGGGCGGGCCCGCGGTCCGCCCCCTCTCGTTTCGCTCCCCCGTTGGCGCTTGCGCAAAAGCGCGTTAAAAACACTTTCGTCACAGCGGCTTGTGAGGGGTGATGCGCCATGGATGACGTGCTGGCTTTGCTCGAAGGGATGCCGATCGCCACGTTCAAGTCGGGCGAGGCGCTCCTGACCGAGGGCGTGCGGGAAAGCAGGCTCTACATTCTGATCGACGGCGAGGTGGAAGTGATCCGCCGCGACACCCTGGTCAGCCACGTGGACGAGCCCGGCTCGATCTTCGGGGAGATGTCCGTCCTGCTCGACCAGCCGCACAGCGCCACCGTGCAGGCCCTCTCGCCGGTCAGGGCCTATCAGGTCGATGACGCCATCAAGTTCCTCGAGGCCCATCCCGAGCTCTCGCTGATCCTCGCCACCCTGCTCGCCCGCCGGCTCTACTACACGACGTCTTACCTCGTGGATCTCCAGCAGCAGGCCCAGGGCAAGCGCGAGGACCTCGACATCGTCGACAACATCCTCTCCAGCCTCACCGGCCGCCCGAGGGCGAAGAAGCGGGCCTGAGCCGGCTTATCCACCCCACCTCGAACCCGGCTAGACTCCCGGGAGCCACGCGCTCCCGCGCCTGCCGCTGCCATTTTTCGAGGAGAGGGAAACACCCCGGAAGGACATTTTCCGAATTTGCACCAAACCACGCAAAAACCCGCGCAGGATTGCCAAACATTACCCGAAATTGAGTCAAAATTTAACGATTTGAGGATGCCTCACGGGCGCATCTTCGTTATTTATCAATAACTTAACGCAAAACGAGGCGGGATAAAACCCGCAAAAAAGATCACAAAACCTCAAATCGCTGACTCCAGCCTTCGCTGGAGCGCAGCAATCGTGTTGGTGAACGGGCATCCGCTCCCTAATACCCGCGCGAAAAATCCACCACGTTCACCAGCGGCTTGCCGGCCTCGTGATCCTTGAGGATGCGGCTGAAATAGCTCACGCCCGTCCGCTCGTTGGAGATCGCGGCGATGTGGGGGGTGATGTAGCAGTTGGGGATATCCCAGAGCGGGCTCTCGGCCGGCAGCGGCTCGACCTCGAAGACGTCGAGGCTCGCTGCGCCCAGGGTGCCGTCGCGGAGCGCCCTGGCGATATCGGCTTCCTTCTGGTGGCCGCCGCGGGCGCCGTTGACGACTACCGGGCCGCCGTCGAGCTTGCGGCGCAGCTTGCTGAAGGTCTCGTAGTTGAGGATGCCCTGCGTTTCCGGGGTCAGCGGCAGCAGGTTGACGAGGATGTCGGTGCCGCCGAGGAAGGCGTCGAACTGCGCCTCGCCGACAAAGCCTTCCACGCCCCCGACGCTCCTGGGCGAACGGCTCCAGCTGCGCAGGGTGAAGCCGAGCGCCTTGAGCCGTTCGGCGGCGTGCTGGCCCAGCACGCCCATGCCCATGATGCCGACCACGCTTTCGGAGGCGGCGGGCGGATAGAGCTGCACCCAGCGCCGCGCCTTCTGGTCGGCCTGGTAGCGGGTGAAGAGCCGGTGATGCATGGTGACCTGCGCCACCACGTAGTCCGTCATCTTCTGGCTGAGGTCTTCATCGATGAACCGCACCATCGGCACGTCGCGCGGCAGCTTGGGATGGCGCAGCAGCGCATCGACGCCGGCGCCCAGCGACAGCACGGCCTTGAGGTTGGTCAGGCCGTCGAAGGCATCGGGCTTGGGCTTCCAAACGAAGATGTAGCGGATGTCGGCCGGGTCGAAATCGTCGCCGCGCCGCACCACCGGATAATCGCCCAGCGCCTCGCGGAACTTGAGCGCCCAATTGGCTTCGTCGACGTCGGACAGGTGCAGCAGCAGCATGTGGTGGATGGTCCCCTCAAAAACCACGAGCCGCACCCCGGGGGGCGCGGCTCGATGAAAACGGCAAGTCTCGAAGAGACCTTAATTGGTGGCGGCGGGAGCGGCCGGAGCGGTCTCGGTCGCCGGAGCCTGCGTGGCGGGCGCAGCCGGAGTTTCGGTTGCTGCCGGGGCAGGCGTCTCGGTGGCGGCGGGAGCCGGAGTTTCGGTCGCGGCCGGAGCCGGGGTTTCGGCAGCCGGAGCGGCCGGGGCCGGGGTCTCGGTCGCAGCAGGTGCTGCCGGCTGGGCGGCAGGAGCCTCGGCAGCCGGGGCGCCGGCGGCCGGAGCTTCGGCGGCAGGGGCCGGAGCGGCGTCAGGAGCCGGGAACGGCACGGGCGAAGCGGAGAGCGTCTGCAGGTAGGCCAGGATGTTGGCGCGATCCTTGGCTTCCTTGTCGCCCGAATAGCTCATCTTGGTGCCCGGGGTGAAGCCCTTCGGGTTGGTCAGGAAAGCGTTGAGGTTCTCGAAGCTCCAGACGTCGCCCTTGGCGTGGTGCTCTTCCATGCCGGCGGAATAGGTATAGCCCTCGTGGCTGCCGATCGGACGGCCGACGACACCGAACAGGTTCGGGCCGGTCTTGTTCGGGCCGCCTTCGGAGAAGTCGTGGCAGGACTGGCACTTCTTGACGGCAGCGGCGCCCGCAGTGGCGTCGGCGGCGGCGAGCAGCGTACCCAGCGAGACTTCGGGCTCGGCTGTGGCGGCAGCGCCGCCGGCGGCTTCACCGGCTGCCGGTTCCGGCAGGGCGTAGCCCGGGCCACGTTCTTCGATGGGATGATAGATCGCCTCGGCCAGGAAACCGGTTGCCATCACGAACAGCAGCGTTCCAAGAACGGCGCCGGCGATCTTGTTGAATTGAAACGAATCCATTGCGGGCTCTCTATAGGTTTTCCGCCGGTATAAACGATTGGCGGCACACCTCAAGAGCCCGTTGGATAGTAACGCGTCTCAAGCCCTGTCCCGCAGCGGGCGGACCATAGTATTATCCCCCGAGGGAAGCAACCGCCTAGCCGTCCATTTCGGGGCTTTGGCGGCGGCAAGATTGACTTGAGGACTGCGCGGCGTAAATAGAGCGCGCAAACGAGCTCAGAGTCTTTCGATGTCACAGAAAATCGCGTTCCAGGGTGAACCCGGGGCTTTCAGCCACGCGGCCTCCCATGCCTTGTTCCCCCAGGGTGAGGCGGTTCCCTGCGTGACCTTCGAGGACACGATCAGCGCCGTACAGAGCGGCGCCGCCGATTTCGGCGTGGTCCCGGTCGAAAACTCCCTCTACGGGCGCATCACCGACATCTACAACCTCCTGCCGCAGAGCGGTCTGCACATCATCGGCGAGCACTACCTGCGCGTCGAGATGAACCTGCTCGGCGTCAAGGGCGCGCGGCTGGAAGACGTCAAATCCGTGCAATCGCTGGTGGTGGCGCTCGGCCAGTGCCGCACCTTCATCCGCGAGCACAAGCTCAAGACCATCAATGGCGGCGATACTGCCGGGTCCGCCCGCGAAGTGGCGCTGGCCGGCGACAAGTCGGTGGCCGCTATCGCCTCGCGCTATGCCGCCGAAGTCTATGGCCTCGATATCCTGGCCGAGAACATCGAGGACGCCGCGCACAACACCACGCGCTTCCTCGTCGTCTCGCCCACCCCACAGGTGCCGGCGCCCGATGGCAACAAGATCAAGACTACTTTCGTCTTCCGCGTGCGCAACGTCCCGGCGGCCCTTTTCAAGGCCATGGGCGGCTTTGCGACCAACGGGGTCAACATGACCAAGCTCGAAAGCTACATGCTCGACGGCTCGTTCACCGCCACCCAGTTCTACGCCGACATCGAAGGCCATCCGAGTGACCGCTCGGTCCAGCTCGCCTTCGAAGAGCTGCAGTTCTTCACCGACGAATTCCGCGTCCTGGGCGTCTACCCCTCCGCGAAGGTCGCTTCGTAAGCCAGGTTAAGCCGCTTTCTCGAAGAACGCCCCGATATACCGCGCCACCTCGGCGCTGTCCGATTTCCGCTCGACCGAGGCAATCGCTGCATCGACGACCGCGTCGGGCGCCTTGCCCCGCCGCAGCTCGGCCAGCGCCAGCGTATAGTCGTCATCGAATTCCGGATGAGGCTGGAAGCTGAGCGCAGCGCCGTTCCGGTAGGCCAGCCCGGCATTGGGGGTAAAGTCGGAGGCCAGGATAACCTCGGCCTCTGCCGGGGGAACGATGACCTGGTCCTGGTGCGAGCAGGCGACGGCGAGCAGGTCCGGCGCGCCGTTCATGAAGGCCGGCCGCTGGCGCACGCCATAGACGTGCCGCCCCAATCCCCAGCCCTTTTCCGACTTGCGCACATCACCACCCAGCGCGTCGGCCATGATCTGGTGGCCGAAGCAGACGCCCAGCATCGGCGTGCGCAGGTCATAGGCGTTGCGGATGAAGCCGCGCAGCGGCTCGAGCCAGGCATGGTCTTCATAGACCCCGGCGGCCGAGCCGGTGATGACGATGCCATCGAGCGAAGCTGCATCGGGCATGGGTGCGCTGTCGAAGACCGGAACGGTCTCGAAGGCGAAGTCGTGACCGGCCCGGGCGAACATGCGCTCGAACATGGCGGGATAGGGACCGAAATCCTGGCGGAGGCTCACCGGCACTTCGCCGGTCTGAATGATCGTGATCTTCATGGCAGTCATCGAGATGGAGCGCTTTCGTCCTAAAGCCAAGCCCTGCCCGCCGCAATCCGGTTTTGCACCCTGCGCATCGCAAAGAAAACCCCCTGCCTTGCGGCAGGGGGAGGAGGCCTAGGGGGACCTCCCAGGTCGGAGGTTCAAGCGTTGGAGGGCGTGAAGGTGAGGGCCAGCCCGTTCATGCAGTAGCGCAGGCCCGTGGGCGGCGGCCCGTCATCGAAGACATGGCCCAGATGTCCGCCGCAGCGGCGGCAATGGACTTCGGTGCGGGTCATGCCGAAAGAGGTGTCGGTGGTTTCGCCCACCGCGTTTTCGAGCGGCTGGTAAAAGCTCGGCCAACCGGTGCCGCTCTCGAACTTGGTGGCGGAATCGAAGAGCGCCAGGTCGCAGCCGGCGCAATGAAAAGTGCCGGCGCGGTGTTCGTAGAGCAGCGGGGAGGAGCCTGGCGTCTCCGTCGCCTCCTCGCGCAACACCGCGTATTGCTTGTCGTTGAGGCGCTTGTGCCATTCGGCATCAGTCAGCGTGACCTCGAACGTGCCTTCGGCGGCCCGGGTGGCCGAAGTGGGACGGAAAAAGGTGGCAGCCGCCCCCAGCGCCAGCACGGCGCTTCCACCCAGCAGAACCGAACGTCGGTTATAGGACATATTCCTTGCCTTTCCGGGTGAGCGTCTAGCCCAAGAGGCGAACACGCTCGTTGATGTTCAGTCTAGGTCCGCGCGAAGCCGATGCGCACGTCAAAACTCGGTGAGGCGGAGGCTCGTTGCGGGATTGGTAAAGCAACGGAAGCTGGCCCGGGAAAGTTTCGGCTGGATGGACCTCGGCGCGGGATGCCATCTGCTCCCCTCCCCACCACCGAACTTCCCCGGGCGAAGACCCGGGGCCCATTGCCCCCATCAACGCGAGTGGAGAAATCCGTGGACCCCGGCTCTCCGACCAGGGAATTACAGTGGCCGATACCGATCGCGCCTCACTTCGAGAGCGGCGCTCCTAAATCAACGTCGCCTCGCCCTTGGCCACTACCGGCCCTGTCGGATCGCCCGTCGGGGAACCGCCCTTGGGCTCCAGCGTCACGGTCAGCATGGTTCCCGGCGTGAAGTGCGATTTCATGTCGTCGGGCACCGGCATTTCCATGGGCGACATCGGCACCACGCCCATCGAGACGGGCTTGCCGTCCGAACCGATCATCCAGAGCTCGAAATCCTTGTCCGGCACTGCCGCACCCGAAAGGGCCGTGAGCTTGAACATGCCCGAATGCTCGTCATAGAGCGCCACGAACGACACCCCGCTCCCCTGGTCCTCGAGCGCAGCCACCAGCTGCATGGCCAGTTCGCTCGGCGAAAGCTGGGGCGGGCGCAGGAAATTGGTGCCAACGGCAATGATCGCGACCAATGCCGCCGCGCCGGCGAGGCTGCGCCAGAAGGTGAGGCTTTCCCAGAGGCCGTGACGGCTGCGCGCCGGCTTGCCGAAGAGCTTTTCCTCGATGGCCGGCAAAGTGCGCTCGGGCGCGGGCTTTTCCTCGAACTCGGTATCCAGCCGGGCCAACCGCGATTGCCAGAGGGCGAGCTCGCGCCGCAGTTCCGGCTCGGCAACCAGTCGCACGCGCAGCTTTTCCCGCTCTTCCGGGTCGAGCAGGCCCAGAACATATTCGGCCACGAGGACAGAGTCCTCGTCCGGGCCGTCATCATGTTCCTGCGGGTCGCTCATCGGGTCAGGCACTCTCTCAGTTTCATCAGGCTGCGCCGCAGCCATGTTCGCATTGTGTTGAGCGGCACGCCATAACGGCTGGCCAGCTCCTCGTAGGAATAGCCGTCGAGATAGGCGCCGCGCACCGCGCCTGCCCGGTCGACCTCGAGCTCGTCGAGGCACGCCTCGATCTGCGCGCGCTCGCCCGCCGCCATGGCCGCCGCCTCCGGGTCCGGCCCCTGGTCGGCCAGGTCGAAGGCCGCCTCGATGTCATCGGAAACGGGTTTGCGGGCGCGCAGGACGTCGAGCGAATGGTTACGGGCAATCGCCACCAGCCAGCTGATCGGGCTGTAATTGCCGGCCCGATAGCGGTCGGCGCGCTGCCAGATCTTCACATAGACTTCCTGCAGGGCTTCTTCGGCTTCCGCGCGGTCTCTCAAGATACGCAGCGTCACCCCGAAGAGTTTCGCGCTGGTCGCGCCATAAAGCGCCTGGAATGCCGCCCGGTCGCGCAGGGCAACCCGCGCGATCAGGTCCGCAATGTCGCTGCTTTGGCCTGCCATGGGGAAAACCTTAGCGGTGGTCGCATGCGCTGCCTATCCGCGGCGATCAGAAATTGTAAAGTTAGCACGCACTGTTGCAGCAAAACTGATTTCCTGCCCACCGGAATCCGCTATAGCTTCACGCGTCATGACCGAGACCAAACGATCAATGCCCGATATCGAATCCTTTTCCCGCGACGCGGCCATCCTGTCCCAGGCGCTGCCCTATATGCAGCGCTATGAAGGCAAGACGGTCGTGGTCAAGTATGGTGGCCACGCCATGGGCGATGCCAAGCTTGGCCAGGCCTTCGCCCGCGATATCGCCCTGCTCAAGCAATCCAAGGTGAACCCGATCGTCGTCCATGGCGGCGGTCCGCAGATCGCCTCGATGCTCAAGAACCTGGGCATCGAGAGCAAGTTCGAGGGCGGCCTGCGCGTGACGGACCAGCGCACGATGGAAATCGTGGAAATGGTCCTGGCCGGCTCGATCAACAAGGAGATCGTGGCCCTCATCAATGCCGAGGGCGAATGGGCGATCGGCCTTTGCGGCAAGGACGGCAACATGGTCTTCGCCAAGAAGGCGCAGAAGACCATCATCGATCCGACCTCCAATATCGAGCGCGTGCTCGATCTCGGCTTCGTGGGCGAGCCGGTCGAAGTCGACCGCACGCTCCTTGACCTCCTGGCCCGTTCGGAGATGATCCCGGTCATCGCTCCTGTGGCGCCGGGGCGCGACGGGGCGACCTACAACATCAATGCCGATACCTTTGCCGGCGCCATCGCCGGCTCGCTCGGCGCCAAGCGCCTGCTGTTCCTGACCGACGTTCCGGGCGTGCTCGACAAGAACGGCGTGCTGCTACCCGAGCTCAAGGTCTCGGAAGCCAAGGCGCTCATCCGCGACGGCACGATTTCGGGCGGCATGATCCCCAAGGTCGAGACGTGCCTCGAAGCGCTGGACAATGGCGTCGAGGGCGTCGTGATCCTCAACGGCAAGACCCCGCACGTGGTGCTCGTCGAGCTCTTCACCGAGCATGGCGCCGGCACGCTGATCGTGCGCGGCTGACCTCTTGGGGGACGCTTCGTCCCCTAGCTTTCGCCCTTGCCATGGCGCGCCAGCAATTGCCGCGTCATGTCCTCCTGCAACCGCAGTGACTCGCTGAGCACTTCGCTGACGATCCTGAGCTCGGCTTCCGAATATTTCGCCAGGAGTTCCGCTCCTGCCACGCCCAGCGGCAGATAGGCCTCCTCGGTCACGCGCCGCGCTTCCTCGCCCGCTTCGACCAACACCTTGCGACGATCGCCAGGGTCGGCCATCCGCCGCACGAAGCTGCGCTTTTCCAGCCGATCGATCAGCGCCGTTACGGCCGCGGGCGTCAGCCGCGTGTGGCGCGCAATGGCGCTGGCAGTCTTCGGTCCATCCCAGAGGAAACTCAGGCAGAGCCGTTCGGCGGGGTTGAGACCGAAGATCTCGCCCACCGCTTCGTCGTGCCGTTGCGTCGCATCCTGCCAGCGTACCACCACTTCGCCGAGCGCCTCGATCAGGGCGGACTTGGAGTCCCTTGACATCTATACTTCCACAATCTAATTATTCGATCATCTAATCATTAGATGGTTGCACAAATGTCCGTCATTCAGCCTGCTTCCGCAAGCCCGAAAACCAAGCGTACCCGGATCGCCATTGCCGGTGCCGGTATTGGCGGTCTGGCGTTGGCGGTCGCACTCAGCCGCCGCGGCTATGCTCCGGTGATTTACGAGAAGAAGCCGGTCGAGCAGATCCGGAGCGAGGGTGCCTTTCTGACTCTGGCGCCGAACGGCATCAACGCATTGCGCGCGCTCGGCCTGGCGGAAGGCGTAATCGAAGCGGGCCTGGAAACCTCCGGGCTTGCGCTCTTCAACGAACACGGACGTCGGCTGGCGGTCGTGGATTACAGCGCGCACCGCGCGAAGTTCGGCGCGCCCTCGGTCACCATTCGCCGTGGCGCGCTGGGCGCCTTGTTGCTTGATGCGGCGGTCGCGGCAGGGGTCGAGATCAGGTCGGGCAACGGCATCGAGGACGTCGAAGCGGCGGGAGAAATCGTTGCCGTGCATTCGGCCGACACCATGCAATACGACGCACTGATCGCCTGCGATGGATTGCGTTCGCCGATACGGCGCCGGCTCTTCCCGGAACTGCCGCAGCCGCTCTATTCCGGTCTCATCGGCACGGGCGGCGTCATCGACGTCGAGGACGTCGCCTCGACCAACGGCCTCATGAACATGACATTCGGCCGGCGCGGCTTCTTCGGCTACATCGCCGAGCCGGGCCAGCCAGTGATGTGGTTCAACAGCTATCCGGCGCCGATCGATGCCGTCGGGCAGCCGGCGGACCCCAAGGCTTATGCCCGCTTCATGGAAGACCTGCATCGTGATGACCCGCTCGACAATGCGCGGATCATGGCCGCGGTGCCGGCCATCGAGCGGCATTATCCCATCTTCGACATGCCCGAGCTCGCACGCTGGTCACGCGGCCGGGTGCTGCTGATGGGTGATGCCGCCCATGCAGTCTCGCCCCATTCGGGGCAAGGCGCGTCGATGGCCATCGAGGATGCGGTGGTGCTTGCGGCCCTGCTTGATGATGCCGAGACCATCGAGGCGGCCTTTGCCCGCTTTTTCGCGCTGCGCCAGGAGCGCAGCCAGGCGGCGATCCGGGTCGGGCGGGCGGCGGGCGGACAGAAGTCAGCCCAGGGCTGGCTGCAATTACGGCTGCGCGATCTCATCCTGCCGCTGGTCATGCCGATGGCGGCCAAAGCCCAGTCGCGGCTCTTCGCCTTCCGCGCCGATCGCTTTCCCCTTACCCAACCCGTTCAATGATGGAGACCATGATGCACGAGCAAAAGCCGCTCAGCCGCGACGAAGAATGGAAATATGCCGAGAAGGCGCTGACCTCGTACGGCTGGGGTTCCCCTGTCGGCCTCGGCTTCGCGCTGGTGGCGCTGGGCGTGGCGGCGCTGCTGGCCCGCTTCGCGATTGTCGGGTTCTGAAAATGCAAGGGGCGCCAGCGGCGCCCCTTTTCGTTTCAGGCCTCGACCACGACCGGTGGCGGCGAGGATTTGGCCTGGCCCTGATGGGGCTGCTTGATGACCCTGAGGAAGGGCACGAGGAGCAGCACCAGGCCGAACGAGGCGATCTGGTAGTACATGGCCGTCGCGGCGGCACCGGCGAAGGCCGAATGCGGCACGGCGCCGGCAGCGAAGGAGCCTTCGAGGGTCGAGAAGAAGATCTGCCCGACCAGCGCCACGCCCAGCGCGCCACCCACCTGCTGGAAGGCCTGGAGCGCGCCCGACGCCGAGCCGGCATCGCGATGCGGCACGCCCGAGAGCACAGCCTGGAACAGCGAGGAGAAGCCCAGGCCAAGCCCCATGCCGGCGATGAAGAGCGGCGGCATGAACGCCCAGCGGTCGATGCTATCGACGAGGCCGGTCATGATGAAATGCAGCCAGATCATGCCGATCATCAGCATGAATGCGGCCACTGCCATGCGGCGCTTGAGATAGTTGGACCCAAGTCGCCCGGCCACGAAGGAGATCAGCAGCACGCCGACCGAGAACGGGGTGTTGGTGAGCCCCGATTCGAGCGGGGTGAGACCGAAGCCGGCCTGGAACAGCAGCGAAATCACCATGAACATGCCCGGAATGCCCGAGGCATAGATGGTCATGGTGAGGACGCCCAGCATGTAGGTGCGGTTGGTGAGGAGATCGAAATTGAGGAGCTGCGGCGCCCCGACCCGTGCCCGGTTGCGCTCCCAGAGGGTGAAGAGCGCGAGCCCGATGGCGGCAAGGACCATCATGCCGAAGATCCAGACCGGCCAGCCGAAGGCGCGGCCTTCGATCAGCGAATAGACCAGCAGCAGGATGGAAACACCGAAGATGCCGATGCCGACATAGTCGTTCTTGAGGGTATTGTTACCCGGAACGTCGTGGATGAGCATCGTGCCGGCGACCACGGCGAGAATACCGAAGGGCACGTTGACGAGGAAGATCGGGCGCCAGTCGAGGCCGGCCACGTTCATCGAGATCAGCACACCGCCCAGGATCGGTCCGCAGACCGAAGCCAGGCCGGAGGCCAGCCCGAAGAGCGAGAAGGCCTGCCCACGCTCCTGCGGTGGGAAGGTGACCTGGGCAATGGCCAGCACCTGCGGGGTCATCATCGCCGCGCCGATACCCTGGAGGGCGCGAGCGCCGATCAGCGCCTCGATGGTCGGCGCCAGGCCGCAAAGCGCGGAGGCCAGGGTGAAGGCCGAGACGCCCCAGAGAAACATCTTCTTGCGACCGACGATATCGCCCAAACGCCCGAAGGGCAGCAGGCCCAAGGCGAAGGCGAGGACGTAAGCGGCGATCACCCATTCGATATGGCTCGAATCCGCGCCCAGATTGGTCTGGAGGCTCGGGAGCGCCACGTTGACGATGGTGACGTCGATCAGGTTCATGAAGCTGGCGAGCAGCAGCACCGCCAGGGCGACCCACCGGCGCGGGTCGGCCGAGGCCTTGTCCAGCGGGGGTCCGAAATTGGGTTGGGACATGATTGTTCCGTAACTAGTGGTTTGGTGGCGATGCCGCGCCGGCCGTCAGGCCGCGCGGCATCGAAATCAGGGCTGGAGCCAGGGCGTCTGCGCGCTCCAGAACACGGCATCCGCGCCCAGGTAATCGGTCGCGAAGGCCAGGAATTCGTCTTTGGTGAAGGGCTTGCCGGTTTTCTCGTTCTTGTAGGTCAGGGTCGGCTCCTGCACCGCCATGCCCACGAAATCGAGCTTGCCCTTGTACTGGTTGAAGAACGGGTAGGAGTTCTTCATCTGCCCCTTGCGATAGGGGATGATGTCCGGCCCGCCCAGGCCCACGCCATTGGCGCTGGCGAACTCGAAGAGCCGGCTCATGTATTTGTGGTCGTTCTCCCACTCGCACGGCCAGAAATTGACGTATTGCACGACATGGGACCGGGTGAACGCCTCGCGGGCGACACCCAGGTTTTCGAGTTCGGCCGCGAAATAGGCATCGCAGGAAAAGCCGCTCTTTTCGGCTTCCGCCTTCATGTCGATATCGATCGCGGTCTCGGGCAGGTTGATACCCTCGACCTTGCCGTCGAACTTTTCGCCCAGCGCCTTGAGCAGGGCCTGGTAGCGGGCGCGGACGTTCTCGTTCCACTGCATGGCGGCCCAGCCATAGGCTTCGGCCTTGCCCTCGCCCGGATTGTCCATCTGCGGCACTAGCCCGCCGCCATATTGCGGCCCTTCGAGGAGGTAGGCAGGGAGGTTGCGCGCGTCGGGCGAGAAGAAACGGTCCTGGATCTGGATGAAGAGCTTCTTGCCCAGCGCGTCGGCCATGGCGAGGTCAGCGTCGATGGCGGAAAAATCGTATTCGCCCTGCTTCGGCTCCAGCCGGCGCCAGTTGTAGACCACCTGCACCCCTGCGATGTCGGGACGTTCGACTATGGCCTTGAGCCCCTCGAGTTCGCCTGCGCTCGTATAGAGATAGTTGGCGGGCGCCGCGAACGCGGTACCGGCGGAAAGCGTGAAGGCGAGCGCGCAGAACAGGACTTTCATGAAAGGGGAATCTCCGACCGAAACAGCCGGCGAGGCCTCTGCGCGGAGCGTGGCCGAAATGTGGTGGCGCGACTGCATGGCACTCATGCCCGCACCACGCCGCGCACGATCTCGGCCGCCATGGCGTCGAAGGCAGAGAGCTGGTTGGGCGAGCGTCCCCAGAAATCGCCAAGCGCCCCGGTGACGATCCGCGCCTGCGCGGTCGGATCGAGATTGGCGCGGAAGGTGCCGTCGGCGACGCCATCGGCGAAGATCTCTTCGAGCTGCCGCACCCAGAAGGCATGGATCGGGGAGATGCGATCGTCGACATGCGGATCGCGCCGGGCGCGATCGAGCATTTCCGAGAAGATGGCGACGAGGTCCGGGGTCTGCTCGACCGTCTCGCGGAAATCCTCGAACTCCATTTCAAGCCGGCGCAGCGGCGGCAGGTGGCTACGCGGACGTCGACGGCCCTGCTCGGCGAACTCGTCGCGGATCGTCTCGGCGACGAGCGCGATCAGCGCCTCCTTGCTGGGCACGTGATAGTGGAGCGTTGCGATGTTGATGCCGACGCGATCGGCAATGTCACGCGTGCGCAAACCCTCGAACCCCTTCTCGATGATGAGTTGCCGCGCGGCCATGGCAATGGCGCGCCGACGCTCCTCGGTGCTTTCGCGGCGAGGTGCCGCCTGGATATCGGTCATGAGAGGTCCGCTTGCTGAGCGGCTTCGTATAGACCTGCCCCTTGCCTCAATCAAGTGATTGATTGGGAGTGTAGGGCGTTAACCTCGTATTAAGGATATCGTTGCTGCGCGCCCCCTCCGGGCGTAGGGCGGAAGGGTCGAATCCTGGAGGCCAACCATGCGACGCAAAAGCCATCACATTCCGCTCACCCTGCGCGTGACCATCGCCGCCCTGCTGCTGCTGGCGGCCGCGACCGCCTTCCCGACGCTGAGCGGCGCCAATGCGCGGCCGGTCGTCCAGAGCGAAGGTGAAACCTTTTAGGAATTGCACTATATGGTGGGGAATGACCGAACATTCCTCCCCCGCAATCCGCTCGCTCTCTCACGTTTCAGACTGGGTCTTCGACCTCGACAACACGCTCTATCCGCGCGAGTGCAATCTCTGGTCGCAGATCGACGTGCGCATCACCGCCTATGTGATGGAAGTGACCCAGCTTGAGTTCGACGCCGCGCGCGAACTGCAGAAGGGCTATTACCGGGATTTCGGAACGACGCTGAACGGGCTGATGCAGCGCCACAAGGTCGATCCGCAGCACTTCCTCAAGACGGTGCATGCCATCGACTATTCGCCGGTCGCCGCCCATCCCGACCTCATCGACGCCATCAAGGGGCTGCCGGGCCGCAAGTTCATCCTCACCAATGCCGATAGCGGCCATGCCCGCTCGGTGCTCTCGCGCCTCGGCGGCGAGGACCTATTCGACGGCATCTTCGATATCTGCGCGATGGACTATACGCCCAAGCCGCATCAATCGGCCTATGACGCGTTCCTGTCGACCCACGGCATCGACCCGGCACGGGCGGCCATGTTCGACGATCTCGAAAAGAACCTCCTGGTGCCGCACCAGTCGGGGATGGCGACGGTGCAGGTCATCGCCTCGGAAGGCTATGCCGACGAGCGCGTCGACCCATGGGAACTCGCCCATGCGGGCGGTCCCCATGTGCACCACATCACCAGCAGCCTTACGACGTTCCTGCGGAATCTCCCCTAGGCGCAGGCAGGGTGACTTCCGGCAGGTTGTAGTGCTGCCGGATCACGTCCCAACCTTCGGCGGCGGTATCGACCACCGATAGCAGCGACATGTCCTCGGGCGCGATCGTGCCGGCTTCGACCAGGGCGTCGAAGTTGATGACCTTGTGCCAGAACGCGCTGCCGAAGAGCACCAGCGGGATGCGCTCCATGCGTCCCGTCTGGATGAGGGTCAGGGCCTCGAAAAGCTCGTCCATGGTTCCGAAGCCGCCCGGGAAGATGGCGACGGCGCGAGCGCGCAGCAGGAAGTGGATCTTTCGCGTCGCGAAGTAGTGGAAGAGGAAGCTCAGTTCAGGCGTGACGTAGGCGTTGGGGGCCTGCTCATGCGGCAGGACGACGTTGAGGCCGATCGAGGGGGCGCCGACATCGGCCGCACCACGGTTTCCAGCCTCCATCACGCCCGGACCGCCGCCGGTGACGACGACGAAATCGCGGTAGCTGAGGGCCTGGGAGGTGAGCGAAGCGTATTGGGCGAAGAGCCGCGCTTCCTCGTAATAGATCGAGGCGGCCTCGAGGTTCTTCTTCTGGATGGCGTTGCGTGCCGCCCAGGCCGGCTTGCCGGGCGCCGGGATGCGGGCGCCGCCGAACAGCACCACGGTCGAGCGGATATTGCGCTCCTTGAGGCGGATTTCGGTCTTCATGTATTCGAGCTGGAAGCGCACGCCGCGCGTTTCCTCCGAGGTCATGAAAACCTCGTCGGTGAAAGCCAGCCGGTAGGCCTCCGAGGAGGATTGGGCGGTCTTGGGGACGCGCCGGCTGGCCGTGATGTCCTCCACCGAGCTGCGAAGCGGGCTGTGGCGGCGGCGTTTGGTCGGCATGTAACTCTCCGATTCTTCGAAAAATGATGGTCGCACCAGCCGGTTAAGGATCAATGGCATACATTGGCCATCCTGAGGTTCGGTTGAGGCAAGGTGGGGGCGATCGGCCCGCATCATACGAAGAGGAATCGTGATGAAGACCCTTGCAGCTGCAACATTTGCCAGCGCCTGCCTCCTGCTGACCCCAGCCATGGCCCAGCAGGCTGCGCCTGCCGCCCAGCCGGCGGCTCCCGCAGCAGCGCCGGCGGCCACCGAGCCGTTCAAGGCGGGCGAACCGCTGCCGGTCCGCCCCAATGTCAAAACCTTCGGCTCCTTCTGCGGCGCGGAAAGCGTTTCGGTCGATACCGAGCGCGACCTCTATGTGGTGGTCAGCCCCTGCACCTCGAACACGCTGCGCCCCAATGACGGCTATGTGTCGCTGGTCAACCCGGACGGCACGGTCCACACGCTCAAGTGGATTCAGGGCAACGACAAGATGGGCGTGACGCTCAACGATCCGCGCGGCTCGGACATCAACCACGGCATGCTCTACCTTGCCGACATCGACACCGTGCGCATGTTCGACATCAAGACCGGCGAGCCCAAGGGCGAGGTCAAGGTCGACGGCGCCGTGTTCCTCAATGACCTCGAAGTGACCGATGACGGCACCGTCTACGTGACCGACTCGGGCAGCAACGACAATCCGGATGCCAGCGCGATCTACAAGATCACGCCCGATGGCCAGGTTTCCGATTTCGCCCGCGGCGGCCAGCTGCAGCGCCCGAACGGCATCGCGTTCGATCCCGATGGCAACATCGTGGTCGTGCTGCTCGCCAATACCGAAATCCTGACCTATACGCCGGACGGCCAGGTCGCCAAGACCGAGAACGGCCTCGAATCGCTGGCCGATGGCCTGGTGATCCTCGCGGACGGCACCAAGATCACCACCTCGCTGCGCGCCAACCACCTGGCTAAGATCCCGCCGGGCGGCAAGGCCGAACTGCTGGTCGACCAGGTCTTCACCCCCGCTTCGATCGGCTACGACGCCAAGCGCAACCGCGTCATCGTGCCGGAAAACCAGCAGAACGCGATCACGATGGTCGACCTCAACTAATCCAGTTGTCTCCTGGCGCCGCCTTAATTTGGCGCAACTGTTCCCCCTCCCTTGCCCCGGCATCGGAGGGGTTTTTCTTGGCGCAATACACTTCGCTCGAGGCGCGGATCGACGCGGCCGCGCATCGCGTATTGGAACGCCTGCCGGCGAACGGGATTGCCGGAGCGCTGATCGAATTCCTGGTCTTCGGCCTCAAGCAGGCCTGGGCCTGCCTCTTCGGCGGCATCATGCTCGGCCTGATGCTGGCGACACGCCTTTATTGGCCGGAGGCCATGCCGCTGGCGCGCTACGATTTCCTGTTCCTCGCAGCAGTGCTCGTCCAGATCGGCATGCTGGCCTTCAAGCTCGAAACGCTCGATGAGGCCAAGGTCATCGTCATCTTCCATGTGGTCGGCACGATCATGGAGATCTTCAAGACCGGTGCCGGCTCCTGGGTTTATCCGGAGGAGAGCTTCTTCCGCATTGCCGGCGTGCCGCTGTTCTCGGGCTTCATGTATGCCTGCGTCGGTTCCTACATGACGCGCATCCAGCGCATCTTCGATATCCGCTTCAACCGCTACCCGCCCTTCTGGACGACGGTGGTGCTGTGCCTGGCGATCTACGTGAATTTCTTCACGCACCATTTCTTCCACGACCTGCGCTACCTGCTGTTCGCGGCGACAGTCGTGCTCTACCTGCCGACAATGATGCATTATCGCGTCTTCCGCTTCTGGCACCGCATGCCGATGCTGCTGGCCTTCGTGCTGGTGGCGCTCTTCATCTGGATCGCGGAGAATATCGGCACCTGGTCGCGGGCCTGGGTCTATCCGGGCCAGGCGGAGAGATGGTCGCCGGTCGCCTTCGAGAAGCTGGGCTCCTGGTTTCTGCTGATGATCATCTCGGTGGTGCTGGTTACCTGGGTGCATCGGCCGCGCCAGCCGGACTATGGCGCGCAACGCCGCATTGACTTGCCGACCCCCGGCGTTAATGTCCGCTCCCCAAAGCAGCCCGTGACCGATTGAGAGCTCAATGTCCTACGCCGATCTCGCCGCCACCATCGAAACCGCCTTCGACGCCCGCGACACCATCAATTTCGACACCAAGGGTCCGGTGCGCGAGGCCGTGGTCGAGGCCCTGGCCCTCCTCGACAGCGGCAAGGTGCGCGTGGCCGAAAGGCAGGCGCAGGGCGACTGGAAGGTCAACCAGTGGCTTAAGAAGGCCGTACTCCTCTCCTTCCGCCTCAACGACATGGCGGTGATCGAGGGTGGCCCGGGCGGTTCGGTCTGGTGGGACAAGGTTCCCTCCAAGTTCAACGGCTGGACCGAGAGCCGCTTCCGCGAAGCCGGTTTCCGCGCCGTGCCGGGCGCCATCGTCCGCCAGTCGGCCTATATCGCCAGGAACGTTGTGCTGATGCCGTCCTTCGTGAACCTGGGCGCCTATGTCGATGAATCGACCATGGTCGACACCTGGGTCACGGTCGGCTCCTGCGCCCAGATCGGCAAGAACGTCCATATCTCGGGCGGCGTCGGCATTGGTGGCGTGCTCGAGCCGCTGCAGGCCGGCCCGGTCATCATCGAAGACAATTGCTTTATCGGCGCGCGCTCGGAAGTGGTCGAAGGCGTGGTCGTGGGCGAAGGCTCGGTGATCTCGATGGGCGTCTTCATCGGCTCCTCCACCAAGATCGTCGACCGCGCCACCGGCGAAATCCATATCGGCAAGGTGCCGCCCTATTCGGTCGTGGTGTCCGGCAGCCTCCCCGGCAAGCCGCTCCCCGACGGCACGCCGGGCCCGAACCTCTATTGCGCCGTCATCGTCAAGCGCGTCGACGCCCAGACCCGCTCCAAGACCGGCATCAACGAGCTGCTGCGCGACTAAGCGCCTGGCCCCTGCATCGTTCGGCCTCGCCCAGGTGAGGCCGAATTGCAGCTTTTCCCTAGCAATGACATTGCCTTAGACCGTCGCCTCTGGCGGCGCAGTCATGCATACATTAACACTTCAGTTACGGCGCGAGGGGCGCCGTCCGTTCAATCGGGGGACTTCATGGATAATCTCGTTCCGCTCTATACGAGCTTCACTGGCCGCATCTCGCGCAAGACCTACTGGATGGGCGTGATCGGCATCATCATCGGCGCCATCGTGCTGAGCATCATCCTCTCGCTCGTCGGGCTGGGGATCATGCCCAATGTCGCCGCGCTCGACCCGGCCAATCCGGCCGCCTTTGCTGAGGCGATGAACGCCGCTACGCGCTCGGCCGCCTGGGGCAGCCTCATCATGTTCGTGATCCTGGGCGTTCCGAGCCTGGCCATCGCGATCAAGCGCCGACATGACCGCAACAATTCGGGCAACGACGTCTATGTCTACTTTGCCCTGACCCTCATCATGCTCCTCGTCCAGGCCTTCGGCTTCGGCTATACGACCACCGAGGTCAACGGCATCGCGATGCCGACCCCGACGGTGACCATGATGATCCTCTCGGCCGTCATCGGCATCTTCGCGATCTACCTGCTGGTCGTGCTCGGCTTCCTCAAGGGGACCGACGGCGCCAACCAGTATGGTCCCGATCCGCTCGGCGGCGTGGCCGCTACCGCCTGATCGCAAAGGAGACGGGATATGTCCGCACGTGCCAAGGGCGATCCCGTCCCGCTGCTTTCCGATCTCATCGCCTGCCCCTCGGTGACACCTGCCGAGGCCGGCGTCTTCGATGTACTCGAAGCGGTGCTCGCGCCGCTGGGTTTTGCGACCACCCGCGTGGTCTTTGAGGGCAACGGTTCCTACCCCGTGGGCAACCTCTTCGCCATTCGCGGCACGGGCGGCAAGCGCCTGCTCTTTGCTGGGCACACCGACGTGGTGCCGCCCGGCGACATGGGCGACTGGACCCATTCTCCCTTTGCGCCGGAAATCCGCGACGGCCGCATTTTCGGCCGTGGGGCGGCGGACATGAAGAGCGGCATCGCCGCTTTCGTCGCCGCCGTCGAGACGGCCATTGCCGATGGCCCGGCCGACCAGGGCACGATCGCGCTCGCCATTACCAATGACGAAGAGGCCGATGCCGTCAACGGCACCGAAAAGCTCATCGCCTGGGCGCGGGCGCAGGGTCATGAATTCGATTTCGCCATCGTGGGCGAGCCCTCGGCGACGGCCACGGTCGGCGACAGCATCAAGGTGGGCCGGCGCGGTTCGCTCAACGGGCAGATCGTGGTCACGGGGCTGCAGGGGCACGTGGCCTATCCCGACAAGGCCAACAATCCGCTGCCGGTGGTGGCGGGGTTGGTGACGGCGCTGTCGAGGACGCCGATCGACGAGGGGACTGAGCATTTTCCGCGCTCGAACCTCGAGGTGACCTCGATCGATGTCGGCAACCAGACCACCAATGTCATTCCGGCGCGCGGCACGATCAGGTTCAATATCCGCTTCAACGACCTCTGGACGCCCGAGAGCCTCGGCGACTGGATCGCCGGGCGCATCGCCTCGGTCGAGGCCAAGGGCTGCGAGATCGCGTTCTCGCGCGTTGGGCGCCCGTCGCGCTCGTTTCTCTCCCCGCTCGGCGGCGGCGTCGAAACGCTGGCCGGCGTGATCGAGACGGCGACCGGCAGCCGCCCGCAATTGTCGACCGGCGGCGGCACCTCGGACGCGCGCTTCATCGCCTCCTACTGCCCGGTGGTGGAGTTCGGCCTGCCCGGCGCGACCATGCACAAGGCCGACGAAAACGTGCTGGTCACGGACGTGCGCCAACTCGCCGATCTTTACGCCCGCTTCATCGCGGCCTGGTTCGTTTCCGGTAACGACTGAGAGAAAACGACAATTGGTCGCCCTTGCCCAATCGGGCCGCGGCCATTAAGTCCTGTTCTGCACCCCGCGAAACGAGTCCGTTCATGACGACCATCATCGACGAAATGGTTGCCGCCGCCCGCGGATGCGCCTTCCTTTTGGTCGGCAATCGGGTGGCGTCGCAGTATTTCGATTTCAGCCAGCGCGGCCTGGTGGGCAGCTTCATCGCCATCCTGGTGGCGACCGCCTTCTCGGCGTACCTCCCCATGCTGATCGGCCTCACGCCCGGCGGTTCGGTGATGCGCATCATCATCACCTCGGCCCTGGCCTTTGCGCTGCAGGTGGCTTTCGCCGCCCTGGCGCTGCGGCAGATGAAGCGGCTCGACGGGTTCGTGCCCTATCTCGTGGCCGAGAACTGGGCGACGTTCTTCCTCTCGGTCATCACGGCGATCCTGGCGCTGCTCGGCTTCGGCGGGGATATCTTCCTCATCGTGGTCGGCATCACCATGCTGATCGTCCAGATCAACATCGCCCGGCTTATCGTGACGCTGGCGCCGCTCCAGATCGCGATCTTCCTCATCGCGCAACTGGTGGCCGGCAGCATCGGCCTGCTCATCGTCGGCCTCTCGCTTCCCGTCCCGCCCGAAACGGCGGCAGCGGTTCTCGCTCAGTAATCGACCTGGGTGAGGTAGAGCCCTTCGGGCGGCGCGAGCGGCCCGCAGGCGGCGCGGTTGCGCGCGTCGAGCGCGGCGCGGAAATCTGATGGCTGCCACTTGCCTTCGCCCACGAGCTTGAGCGAGCCGACCATGGACCGCACCTGGCTGTGGAGGAAGCTGCGCGCCTTGGCGTAGATCACCACATGCTCGCCCTGTCGGGAGACGGTGAGGATATCGAGCGTGCGGACAGGCGACTTGGCCTGGCACTCGGCCGCCCGGAAGGTGGTGAAATCGTGCTGGCCGAGGATGAGCTGGGCCGCCCCGTGCATGGCGTCGGCATCGAGCGGCACGGCCACGTGCCAGACGCGATCGGCTTCGAGCGCCGGACGCGCGCGGCGATTGAGAATGCGGTATTCGTAATGCCGTGCCAGGGCCGAGAAGCGCGCCTCGAAGTCCCCGCCCACGGCCTCGGCCGCAACGACGGCGACCGGATGGGGCTTGAGGTGGAAATTGAGCGCTTCGCGCACGCGGAAGGGATCGCGCTCGGTCGAGAGATCGAAGCTTACTACCTGACCGAGGGCATGGACGCCGCTATCGGTGCGGCCGGCGGCTTGGATGACGACGGTCTCGCCTGAAAAGCGCGCGATGGCCGTTTCGATGGCTTCCTGCACCGACATCTGCCCCGCCTGCCGCTGCCAGCCGGCGAAGGGGGTTCCGTCATATTCGATGGTGAGCTTGTAGCGCGCCATCAGACCGCCTTGCCGATGAGCGAGCCCGTCCCCCTGAGGAACGCGGCGGCGTCCATGGCGCCCTTGCCCTCGCGCTGTACCGAAATCAGCCGGACGGCGCCCTGGCCGCAGGCGATGGTAAGATCGTCCCCGATCACCGTGCCGGCGGGGCCGCTGCCTTCGCCCAGGGTCGAGCGCAGGACCTTGACGCGGACCGGCTTGCCGTTGAGTTCGATCTCGAACCAGGCGCCGGGAAAGGGCGAGAGGCCGCGGATGTGGTTGTGGACGTCCTGGGCCGGCCGGCTCCAGTCGATGCGGGCCTCGGCCTTTTCGATCTTGCTGGCATAGGTGGCGCCGTCGGCAGCCTGCGGCGTGAAATGGAGACTGCCGCGCTCGAGCGCAGCGAGGGCGCGGACCATGAGGTCGGCACCGATGAGCATCATGCGGTCGTGGAGTTCGCCCGAGGTCATGTCGGGGCCGATCGGCATCTCGTCGACGAGGCCGACTGGCCCGGTATCGAGGCCTTCATCCATCTGCATGACCATGACGCCGGTACGCGGGTCGCCCGCCATCACCGCGCGCTGGATGGGTGCAGCGCCGCGCCAGCGCGGCAGGAGCGAGCCGTGAAGGTTGAGACAACCATTGCGGGGCGCATCGAGGATGGGCTTGGGCAGCAGCAGACCATAGGCCACGACGACGGCGACATCGGCGTCGTGCAGCGCGAAGACGCCCTGCTCCTCGGCACCCTTGAGCGAGCGTGGGGTGAAGACGGGAATCCCGAAATTTTCGGCGGCGAGGTGGACAGGCGACTTGCGCTCTTCCTGCCCGCGACCGGCCGGCTTTGGTGCACGCGTATAGACGGCCACCACTTCGTGGCCGTTGGCGACGATCTCGGTCAGGGTCGGAACCGCGAAGTCGGGCGTCCCCATGAATATGATGCGCATGGAAACGCCCCTCTGCCGGTTTACAATTGGCCTAGTTCGCGGTGGCGCGCTTGGCGGCCTTGTCGAACTTCTTGATCACGCGGTCGCGCTTGAGGCGCGAGAGGTAATCGATATAGAGCACGCCATCGAGGTGGTCGATTTCGTGCTGCATGCAGATGGCCAGGCGATCGGAGGCCTCGCGCTCGACGATCTTGCCGTCCTGGTCCATGTAGCGGACCTTGATGTCGGCCGGGCGCTCGACCTCGTAATAGAGCTCGGGGATCGAAAGGCAGCCCTCTTCGGTGACGACGGTTTCGTCGCCGAACTCGATGACTTCCGGATTGATCATGACGATCGGATCGGGGCTCTCGTCTTCCTTGGCGAGGTCGATCACGACCACGCGCTTGAGCACGCCCACCTGCGGCGCGGCAAGGCCGATGCCGGGGGCGGCGTACATGGTATCGAACATGTCTTTGACGAGCGTCTTGATCTCGTCGTTGATCTCCTCGACCGGCTCGGCGATGGCGCGCAGGCGCGCGTCGGGGATGATCAGGATGGGGCGAACGGCCATCTTGTGGTCCTTTTCAGCGATTGCCCCCGATATGGTATTTTCTGTGCCCCCGGTCAACTGCCGGCTGGTTGAACGCTGCGGAACAAGAGGGGAACACTTCTGCGACGAATCGCGCTAATGTCCGTCGCATGGATATGGTCCTCTTTACCCTCGGCGACGTTCCGGTCACCCTCAGCTACGCCATCGCGGCCGCGGTGGCGCTGACGGCGCTGCTGCTCGTCATTCTCCTCGTTAATTCCATCCGCTCCGGACGCCAGCGCGCGGAGGAAGCGACACTGGCCATCAACCGCAGCCAGGAGATGGAAAAGCACCTGGCCGACATGATGCGCATCCAGAACGAGATGACCGGGCGGATGCAGACGATGTCGGAGATTTTCGGCAGCCGGACCTCGGACCTGGCGCGGCTCGTCAACGAGCGGCTGGATTCGACCAGCCAGCGCATGGGCCAGGCCATGGCCGAGACGCGGACCAAGACCGAGGAGAGCCTTTCCAAGCTCCATGAGCGGCTGGCGGTGATCGACCGGGCGCAATCGACGATCACCGAACTCTCCGGCGAGATCGTCTCGCTGCAATCGATCCTCTCCAACAAGCAGCAGCGCGGCGCCTTCGGGCAGGGGCGGATGGAGGCGATCATCGCCGATGGGCTGGCCTCGAACGGCTATGCCTTCCAGACGACGCTATCGAACGGCAGCCGGCCGGACTGCGTGATCTACATGCCGAACGACGCGCCGCGCCTCGTCATCGACGCCAAGTTTCCGCTCGAGAGCTGGCAGCGGCTCAAGGCGGCGGCCAATGACGACGAGGCCAAGCTCGCCAAGGCTCAGTTCAAGACCGACATCACCACCCATGTGCGGGCGATCTCGGACAAGTACCTGATCGCCGGAGAGACGCAGGACACGGCGTTCATGTTCGTGCCCTCCGAATCCATCTTCGCGGACCTGCACGAGCAGTTCGAGGACCTGGTGCAGCGCGCCATCCGCCACCGGGTGGTGATCGTGTCGCCGTCCCTGCTCATGCTCTCCATCCAGGTGATCCAGGCGCTGCTGCGCGATGTGCGGATGCGCGAGCAGGCACATTTGATCCAGAAGGAAGTGCGCGACCTGCTGACCGATGTCGGCCGGCTCGACGAGCGCGTGCGAAAACTCCAGACGCATTTCCAGCAGGCAAACAACGACATAGGCGACATCCTCGTTTCGACCGGCAAGGTGACCCGGCGCGGCGAGAAGATCGATGCGCTCGAACTGGACGAGGCCACGCCGCGATTGGCCGGCGAATAGCTGAAACTTCGCTCCCGCTGCCGCGTTACCGTGGAGATCGCAATCTTCATGGGAGCCACGGCCATGACCCAGATCAGAGAGGGCGGCAAGGTGCTCGCCCAGGATACCGGCATTGACGGCGACGATGACGAGGGCCTGCCCGGCTTCGCCTATCCCGTGAGCGAAGCGGAGATCGAGGACCTGATGTATGGCGACCGCCCGGTCGCCGAGCGGCTGGCGCGGCTGCGCGAGATCCGCGACGACCTGCGCGCCCGCGAGCCGGGCGATTTCGGGCTCGACGATCCCAAGGGCCTGCTGAGCGAGATCGAGGGCGCCATCGTGCAGCTCGAAGCGGATGGAGACAGCGAGGGCGCGGGCGAGGACATGGGCGAGCTCGACCCTACCCGCACCTTCGACCAGGACCCCACCGCGCATCACGAGGTGCTCTCGCCGGACGATGACGCGCTGGTTTCGCTCGACGAGCAGGAAGCCGAATACGGGGATGACGAGGTGCTCGACCCGACCGAGTGGGACGAGGGCGACGATTTCCGCCCCGAGCGCGGGCACGACCACTAGCCGCTTTTGGGGCGCGGCAATGGCCGCTTCCCTCCGGCCCCTGCGCGGGTCTAGTCTTCGGCCACAGCGAAAAGGCTCGGAGGCTAGGATGGAATACCGCTTGCTCGGGCGCTCGGGACTGAAGGTCTCGACCCTTACCATGGGCACGATGACGTTCGGGGGGAACCCGAAGGTCGGCAATACCAGCCTCAAGGACGCGCAGCGCCAGATCGACATGTGTCTGGAGGCGGGCATCAACATGCTCGACACGGCCAATGTCTATACGCGGGGCGTGTCGGAAAGCATTATCGGGGAGGCGCTGACCGATGGGCGACGCCAGCGGACGCTGCTGGCGACCAAGGTGCGCTTCCCGATGGACGACACCGACCCCAACGAGCGGGGGCTGTCGCGCTACCACATCGTCAACCAGTGCGAGGCAAGCCTCAAGCGGCTCAAGACCGATGTGATCGACCTCTACCAGGTGCATGAATGGGACGGGCAGACCCCGCTCGAGGAGACCATGGAAGCGCTCGACATGCTCGTGCGCCATGGCAAGGTCCGCTATATCGGCTGCTCGAACTATTCGGGCTGGCATATCATGAAGGCGCTCGGCGTTTCCGAGAAGGATGCCCGGCAGCGCTTCGTCTCCCAGCAGATCCACTACACGCTGTTTTCGCGCGAGGCGGAGAACGAGCTGGTGCCGATCAGCCTCGACCAGGGGCTGGGCATTCTCATCTGGAGCCCGCTGGCGGGCGGCCTGCTTTCGGGCAAGTATCGCCGCGGCCAGACGGCGCCGGAAGGGGCGCGCCATGCCGGGGGCTTCAAGGAGCCGCCGGTGCATGACTGGGAGCGGCTCTACGATATCGTGGAAGTGCTGGTTTCGATCGCCGAGGTGCGCGGGGTTTCGGGCGCGCAGATCGCGCTGGCCTGGCTGCTGGGACGCCCGGGGGTGACTTCGGTGATTATCGGCGGGCGCACGGAAGACCAGTTCAGGGATAACCTGGCGGCGGCCGAACTCAAGCTGACCGAGCATGAGCGCAAGCGGCTGGACGACGTGTCGCTGCTGCCGCTGCAATATCCCTACTGGCACCAGAGCTTTACG
Organism: Paradevosia shaoguanensis; assembly: GCF_016801025.1. Classification (GTDB taxonomy): domain Bacteria; phylum Pseudomonadota; class Alphaproteobacteria; order Rhizobiales; family Devosiaceae; genus Paradevosia; species Paradevosia shaoguanensis. The sequence goes on from NZ_CP068983.1 coordinate 1,426,505, forward strand.
GCCTCGGACCGACTGGGGCCGGCGGACCTGGCGCTGCATGCGCCCCATCTCGAAAAATAGCGCGGGAGAGGACAATGGGCGACCTGCCGAGCTTTGACCTTTCCGGCAAGACCGCACTCGTGACCGGCTCGGCGCGCGGGCTTGGCCGGGCCATTGCGCTGGCGCTGGCCAATGCCGGAGCCGATATCGCGCTGGGGCTGCGCGACCTCGATGTCGATAACGGCGTGGCCGGCGAGGTGGAGGCGCTGGGGCGCAAGGCGCTGCGACTGCAGATGGATGCGCTGGACCTGCCGCAATCCTATCGCGCGATCGACCAGGCCATCGCCCATTTCGGGCGCATCGACATCCTGGTCAACAATGTGGGCGGCGGCATCGAGGGGCCGCTGCTGGAGGTGAGCGAGGTCGACTTCGACACGACGCTCGACCTCAACGTCAAATCCAGCTTCTTCATCGCCCAGCGCCTTGCCCGCCACATGGTGGAGAAGGGCGGCGGCACGATCGTCAACATGAGCTCGCAGGCGGGCTTCATCGCGCTGCCCGGCGAGGGCGTCTATTGCCTCTCGAAGGCCGCGGTGGCGCATATGACCAAGTGCATGGCGGTCGAGTGGGGCCAGCATGGCATCACGGTCAACGCGGTGGCGCCGACCTTTATCGAGACGGACGGGACATCCACGGCCCTGGCAGTGCCCGAGTTCAAGGCCGACGTAGTCGAGCGGATCGCGGCGCTGCACAGGATCGGGCTGCCGCGGGAGGTTTCCGGGGCGGTAGTGTTTCTGGCGTCGCCGGCGGCGTCGCTGATTACGGGGCAGACGCTGCTGATCGATGGGGGCTGGACGGCGCGATAATACCCGGCCGACGGGGGTAACTTCCGGGCCTGGACCTGGCCGGGGAGGAGATTTTGAGCCGCCAGGCGGGTTGGCGGCGGACCGTGAAACTGTTTCACGGGTTTCACGGTATTTTTTGCAGCTTTTTCGGACTCAACGGCAGGCTAACTACTTATAATGTAATGGTAATTTCTATCGCGACGGCCACGAATCGTTAAATTTTGACTCAATTTCGGGTAATCTTTGGCCATTCTGCGTGGGTTTTTGCGCGGTCTGGAGACAATTTAGAGGATGTTTTCGAGGGGCGGGTTCCGGGTGGGTCGGGAGGCGGTTCCGATAGTCTAAGCCCGCCGGATCGGGCGGGGATAGACTAGGGTCCGTACTCAATAAGTCCCGGCGCCCCCCGGCCGCAGAGCCGGGCACACGGATTCCTCCACTCAAGTGGAGGGGTGCAATGGGCCCCGGATCAAGTCCGGGGAAGTCCGGTGGTGGGGCGGCCATCGCAACCTCATCTACCGGTGCAATGGAGTACGGACCCTAGAGGGGCAGCTCCCAGAATTCGCTGGTGAGGTCCTGGCCGAAGGAATGGGTCTGGTCAGCCCTGACGAGGGTGAAGCCGGCGGCGGCGTAGATCTTGCGGGCGGGGACGAGGACGGACTGGGTCCAGAGCTTGATGCGGCGGTAGCCGAAGGCGCGGGCCTGGGCGATGCACTGGGCGACGAGGCTTTTGCCGATGCCGAGGCCACGGGCGGACGGCTCGACATAGAGCAGGCGAAGCTGGGCGACGCCATCGCCGGCATCGACGAGGAAGACGGAGCCGACGACTTCGCCGGCGCGCTCGGCGACGATGCAGGCTTCGCGGGCCGGATCGTGCTCCTGCACGAACTTGCCGGCGATCTCGGCGGCGAGGCCTTCATAGCTCGCGTCCCAGCCATATTCATCGGCATAGATGGCGGCCTGGCGGCCGACGATGTGGCCGATATCGCCCGGACGGGGCGGACGCAGCACGACGGGCGCGGACGGCATGTCATCGCCGAGGAGGCGGCGGATATTGGCCATGGCGGCGACGAGGCCGGCGCGATCGCCGGCTGCGAGCGGCGCCAACAGGCCGCCGACGGCGACGATGGAGGCGCTATCCAACTGGGCGAAGGCGGCATCGCCATCAGCCGTCAGGGCGATGAGGTTCTGGCGGCGATCGCTGGGATTGGGCGAGAGCGCGATGATGCCGGCCTCGACCAGCTTATAGAGCAGCCGGCTGAGATAGCCGGCATCCAGCCCCAATTGGCGCGAAAGCTCGGCGGCACTGACCTGGTGGCGCGTGGCGATCTCGTAGATGACGCGGGCCTCGCCCAGAGTGAAGGGCGAAGCGAGAAGGTGCGCTTCGAGCGCACCGACGACGCGCGTGTAGAAGCGGTTGAACGCCCGCATCTCGGCGATCTGGGTGGGTGTCGGCTCGCTCGCAACCATAGGCGCTCTCCCTCGGAGTGCGCCTATGGTTTGCCGATTAGTTGCTTATGTCAAGAATATCGTTGCTTGAGCACGTTATAGACCGAGCGAATGCCCTGGTCGGTGCCGCCATACGGGCGCCCTGCCCGTGCTTCCGGCGCCCAGGCGAAGATATCGAGATGCACCCAGGCGGCGGCATTCCTGACGAAGCGCTGGAGGAAGAGCGCGGCAGTGATCGAGCCGGCGAAAGCGCCCGAGGAGACGTGGTTGACGTCGGCAATGCGCGAATTGAGCATGCTCTCATAGGGCGCCCAGAGCGGCATGTGCCAGAGCGGATCGTCGCTGGCGAGGCCAGCCGCCATGAGGGCGCGGGCGAGATCGTCGTCGGTGGAATAGAGCGGGGGCAGTTCGGGACCAAGTGCGGTGCGGGCGGCGCCGGTAAGGGTCGCCATATCCAGCATCAGCTCGGGGCTTTCCTCATCGCCATAGGTGAGGGCATCGCCGAGGATGAGGCGGCCTTCGGCATCGGTGTTGCCGATCTCGACGGTCTGGCCGGAGCGCGAGGGCAGGATATCGCCGGGGCGGAAGGCAGAGCCGGAAATGGCGTTCTCGACGATGGGAATGAGAACGCGCAGTCGCACCTTGAGCTTGGCCGACATGATGGCGTGGGCAAGGCCCAGCACGTTGGCGGCGCCGCCCATATCCTTCTTCATCAGGAGCATGGAGGACGACGGCTTGATGTCGAGGCCGCCGGTATCGAAGGTGACACCCTTGCCCACCAGCGTGACCTTGGGGTCGCTCTCCTTGCCCCAGCTAAGATCGACCAGCCGGGGCGCTTCGGAGGACGCGCGGCCGACTGCGTGGATCATGGGGAAGTTCTGCGAGAGCAGTTCGTCGCCCAGGAACACCTTGGCGCGCATCTTGTGGCGATTGGCGAAGGCGCGGATTTCGTGCTCGAAGGCCTCCGGGCCGAGATCGTTGGCCGGCGTATTGACGAGGTCGCGGGCGAGGTAGGCGGCCTCGGCAAGGCGCTCGACCTCGGCAGCATCGGCGCCTTCGGGAAGCGTGAGCGAGAGCGGATCGCGATGCTTGCGGTAGCGATCGAAGCGGTAGGCGCCGAGGCGGAAGCCGAGCGCGGCGAGGGTTGGATCGCCGAACTTGCCGGCAAGACGGTAATCGCCTGGCTCGAGTGTGCTGGCGGCGAGGCCGGTGACCAGTTTGGGGCGATTGGCTTGCGCGCCAAGGCCAAAGGCGTAGCCGGCGAGTTCGCCCTGCCCGCCCGGCAGCGGCAGCAGCCTGCCGCGCTGGCCGGTAAAGCCATTGGCCCTGGCCCAGGCGGCATGCGCGGGCGAAAGGCCGGCGGCGTCGAGTTCGCCTTCGGCAATGCAGGTGATGGTTTGGGGCTGGGTCCTGGTCATGATGCACCGGCAAGGAAAAGCGATGCCTTTGGGTTTACGACGCGGACCCCGATCCGGCAACAGCGGCGGGGCGTCCTTAACCACGCGTTAGGGTTAATGATTTATGACGAAGGCAGGCTCGGCAATCAGTTTAGAGAAGACCCCCTCGTGTCCCGCCCGCTCATGCAATCGCTGCGGCCCCTGCGCGCCGCGCTTCTCATTGCCGTCGCATCGCTGGCGCTTTCCGCCTGCGCCACCAATCGCGCGTCGATGCCCTCCCCCGATTATTCCGGCATGAGCCAGGCCGAGGCGCAGCAGACGCTGGCCCAGCTCGGCGCCCGCTACAAGAGCAATCCGCGCGACAAGGGCACGATCATCTATTACGCGGCGGCGCTGCGCGGCGCCGGGCAGAACGACCAGGCCGTGGCCGTGCTCGAAGCGGCAATGGCGATTTACAAGAACGACCCGGACATCAATGTCGGCTATGCCAAGGCGCTGACGGCGCAGGGCCGGTTCGACCAGGCGCTCAACGTCATCGACGCCACCATCGTGCCGCAGCAGCCGGACTGGAACGCGCTCTCGGTCAAGGGCGCCATTCTCGACCAGATGGGACGCAACCAGGAAGCGCGGCACCTTTACAACCAGGCACTGATGATCGCCCCGCAGGAGGCTTCGCTCGAGGCCAATCTCGGGCTCTCCTATGCCATGACCAACGAGCTCACCACGGCCGAAGCGCATCTGCGCAGGGCCGTGCAGATGCAGGGCGCCAATAGCCGCATCCGGCAGAACCTGGCGCTGGTGGTGGGACTGCAGGGGCGGTTCGACGAAGCGCGTGCGCTTTATGCCGCCGAACTCGCGCCCGACCAGGTGGAGGCCAACATGGCCTATATCCGTGCACTGCTGACCCAGCAGAACCGCTGGAGCGCGATCAAGGAAAGCCGCTAGGCTTTTTGCACGTAGCGGTGTGCCTGGGCGGAGCCCGGGATCGTTCCTATATGGAGATGCCGACCCCCGGCTTCCCCATGCGATATCCCTCGCCCCCTTCGCTTATGGCGACCTTTCTTTTAAGGTCGGGCCAATCCATTCGATCGGAATCACTTCATGCACCTGCTGCTCGTCGACGGCTCGTCCTATGTTTTCCGCGCGTTCCACGCGCTGCCGCCGCTCAACCGCAAGTCGGACAACCTGCCCGTGGGGTGCGTGCAGGGCTTCTGCAACATGCTGTTCAAGCTGACGGAAGACCTCAAGGGCGACGACCAGCCGACGCATATGGCGGTGATCTTCGATCATTCGGCCAAGACGTTTCGCGATGACATCTATGCCGATTACAAGGCGCACCGGCCGCCGCCGCCCGAAGAACTGGTGCCGCAGTTTCCGCTGACGCGCTCGGCGACGCGGGCGTTCTCCATTCCCTCCATCGAAATGGAAGGCTGGGAGGCCGACGACATCATCGCCACCTATGCCTGCATGGCGCGCGATGCCGGCGGCAAGGTGACGATCGTGTCCTCGGACAAGGACCTGATGCAGCTGGTCGAGCCCAATGGCTCGATCCGCATGCTCGACACCATTCCCCGCCCCGGCCAGCCGCCGCTGCGCTGGATCGGGGTGGACGAGGTGTTCACCAAGTTCGGCGTGACGCCGGACAAGGTCATCGACGTCCAGGCGCTGTGCGGCGACGCCGTCGACAACGTGCCGGGCGTGCCGGGGATCGGCGTCAAGACGGCAGCCGAGCTCATCAATACCTATGGCGACCTCGAAACCCTGCTTTCGCGGGCCGAAGAGATCAAGCAGCCGGCGCGGCGGCAGAAGCTCATCGACAATGCCGAGCTGGCGCGGATTTCCAAGCAATTGGTGACGCTCTCGCGCGAAGTGCCGGTGGAACTGGGGCTCGACGCGCTGGTGCGCGTGCCCATCGAGCCGGGGGCGCTGTTCCCCTTCCTCAAGGCGATGGAATTCAACACCATCACCAAGCGGCTTGCCGGCATCCTCGAAGCCGACCCCGACGCCTGGGAGGCCGATCCGGCGCTGGCGGCCAAGCCCGTCGAAGCCATGGGCTTTGACAACGCGGCCAAGGCCGAGGCGCGTGCGGCGCGGCTGGAAGCTTCGGGCCGGGCGGAAGCGGCGCTGGTCGCCCATGCAGCGGATGTGCATGAGCGCGTGCGGGCCATTCCGCTCGACCACGCCAAATACGAGATCATCCGCGATGCCGAGCAGCTGCGCAAATGGATCGAGGCGATCTATGCGGCCGGGCATGTGGCCGTGGATGTGGAAACCACCGGGCTCGACAACCAGACGGCGGACCTTGTCGGCGTGTGCCTCTCGACGGCGCCGGGCAATGGCGCCTATCTGCCGCTCGACCATCGTACGGGCGCCGACCTGCTCGGGGGCGGGCGTGTCGAAGGGCAGATGCCGATGGCGGATGCGCTGGCGCTCCTCAAGCCCATGCTGGAGGACCGCTCGATCCTCAAGATCGGGCACAATTTCAAGTATGACCTCGGGATCCTCGCGCGTTACGGCATCGTGACGGCGCCGATCGATGACACGCTGCTCTTGAGCTATACGCTGGACGGGCCGCGCTTCAACACCATGAGCGAGCTCACCTCGCACTGGCTGGGGCATGGCGGCATTCCGATCAAGGACCTGATCGGCACCGGCAAATCGCAGAAGACCTTTGCGGAAGTCGATATCGAGGCGGCGGCCCGCTATGGCGGGGAGGATGCCGACCTCACCATGCGGCTCTGGACGCTGCTCAAGCCGCGCCTGCCGGCCGAGAACATGAGTGTGGTCTACGAGACGCTGGAGCGTCCGCTGGCGCCGGTGCTGGCGCGGATGGAAGGGCGCGGCATTTCGGTGGATCGGCAGATCCTCTCGCGGCTTTCGGGCGATTTCGCCCAGCGCGCGGCGGCGTTCGAGGCGGAGGCGCAGGCCCTGGCCGGGCAGCCGTTCAACCTGGGCTCGCCAAAGCAGCTCGGCGATATCCTGTTCGGGGTCATGGGGCTGCCCGGCGGCACCAAGACCAAGACCGGGCAATGGGCGACGGGCGCCGACGTGCTCGATGAATTGGCGTTGCAGGGCGTGCCGCTGGCCAAAGCGGTGCTCGAATGGCGCCAGCTCACCAAGCTCATGGGCACCTATACGGATGCCCTGCCCAGCTACATCAACGAGCGCACGGGGCGCGTGCATACGAGCTACAGCCAGGCCTCGGTGCTGACGGGGCGGCTGTCCTCGAACGATCCGAACCTGCAGAACATTCCGGTGCGCACCGAGGATGGCCGCAAGATCCGCACGGCGTTCGTGGCGAGCCCGGGAAAGATCCTGATCTCGGCGGATTACAGCCAGATCGAACTGCGCGTGCTGGCCCATATCGCCGATATCCAGGCGCTCAAGGATGCGTTCGAGGAAGGGCTCGACATTCACGCCATGACGGCGTCCGAAATGTTCGGGGTGCCGGTGGAGGGCATGCCGTCCGAAGTGCGGCGGCGGGCCAAGGCCATCAATTTCGGCATCATCTACGGCATTTCCGCCTTCGGGCTTTCCAACCAGCTCGGCATCGGGCGGGCGGAAGCGGGCGACTATATCGAAACCTATTTCAAGCGCTTCCCAGGCATCCGCGACTACATGGACGAGATGCGCCGGCGCGTGAAGGCGGACGGGTTCGTGGAAACCATTTTCGGGCGCAAGGTGCAGTTCCCCAACGCCAATTCCAAGCACCCGGCCGAACGCGCCTTCGTCGAACGCGCCTCGATCAACGCCCCCATCCAGGGCTCGGCCGCCGACATCATCCGCCGCGCCATGGTCAAGATGGAGCCGGCGCTGAAAAAGGCCGGCATCGAGGCTGACATGCTGCTGCAGGTCCACGACGAACTGATTTTCGAGGTCGACAAGGGCGCGGAGGACAAGGCGATGCCGGTGATCGCGGGGATCATGGAAAGTTCAGCGGAACCGGCCGTGAGATTGTCTGTGCCGCTGAAGGTGGATGCACATGCGGCGCATAATTGGGATGAGGCGCATTAGGGGGCTAACCTGAATATCAAGCTTGTCTTGGCCCGGGACCAACTGATCACCTCCCTGGATCTGTTCGTACGGGATAAGGCGCCATGGTCTGTGCAGGCGTTGGCGTGCGGAGGCTGCGAGCTAATGGAGGGTATTGCGCAGGCGGCGAACCTTCCTACGCTGTCCACGCACATCATCTCGGCATTTCCAGACGTGGACATGCGTAAGGTGAAGCGCCTTAGGAACCAGTATTGGAACGCGATCAAGCATTTCTATTCGCAGGATGGGAAGACGCCGCGAGACGATGAGGAACTCCTCGCGGACTTCAGCGACGTGGCCAATGACGCCGTCCTTTTTGAGGGGTGGCTAGACTATCTTCAGGTTGTGGGCCGACTCCCTGTTAGCGCTCAGGTTTTCCAGCTCTGGTGGTATGCGATGAATGAAGAGCGAATGACCCCAGAGACCGACCCGACTCCCTTCAGGAAAGCCTTCCCCGACATCCGTCGACGGCAACGGACCGAGCAAAAACGCATGCTTCGCAGAGCGATTGAGCGCTATCGCGGCAATGAGGAAATACTGCGCGACCCACGCACTGAGCCACACTACTTGAGTGGCGACTAATCCGCCGCGCGGCTTCTTAGTACTCGCGACGTAGTTTGTCCCAGTCGTCTAATGCGGCTCGGTAACGCCTGACGAGAACGGTCCGCTCATCGCCTTGCAGTGGAACGTCGGCTGCGCCTTGCGAGTTTGCTCGAATCACGTCGAGAACCCTCATGTCCTGCACACCGTAAATACTGCCAAGCGCCTCAGTCAGCGCCCATAGCGCTAACCTGGTCCCTTCGTCGGGCAACGCAGGTTTTTCGCTGAAATACGGGTAAATTAGCCGGTGGAAGTCTGGACCGCTTCCTAAAGCGAGCACGCTCTCCACCTTGATGGTGCAACCTAGTTCGGTAACCGCCACACGCGTGTTAGCCGGTGGCGGCATTGGCTCGATAGGTTCATTTCTCCAGCGGCGCTTGTCTTCCCACCATCGCAGAAAACCATTGGTCAGCTCAGGGTAGAGACGCGCTCGCTTGCCGTCGGCAGCGATCCTCGCTTTCGTCCGCTCTCGGAGATCGACAGCGCCCAAGACGTGGTCTTTTGCATCGCGCCAGAATGGCCCGTAGAAGTCGCCGCCTGTGCTAGAACTTCCTCCTGCCTCCTTATGCATTTGAGACCTGATATCATCTCGCAACATTTTCACCCTGAGGTTGTCAGGGGCGTAAAATACCGTAAGCAGTTTCCTTAGATGCACTACCTTGAATGACATTCGTCTACTCGCAAAGCATCATGAATTTCATTTTGCTAGTACGAGTCGCCAATAAATGTCTATGACGATGACCGTATTTGCCTCGCCTCAAGGAACCACACGGCCCCTGCTTCTAATAATGCAATATTAGTGAAGCAATGGCGCCGCCCATCACCTGATGGCATTTGTGCCCGCGTCGACTACTTACCGCCAATCCACCCGCGGCTTATCCAGCCATTGCAGATCCTCTGCCGGCTCGCCCGCTATGCGCCGCAGCAGCAACTTTCCCATCTGCTCGCCGGCGAGGGCGGTGTCTTCGTAGATGGCGTCTACTTTCGGGCGGACCAGGGAGAAGATGCCGGAGGTCTGCTTAGCAACGACGTCGATGTCCTGGCCGATGGATTTGCCGGCGTCGGTGATGCCGGCCATGACGGCGAGGGCGGCGGCGTCGCCGGAGCAGATGAAGCCGTCGGGGGCGCCGGGTTTGCCGAGGCGGGCGATGACGCGGGTGCGGATGTCTTCGGCGGCGTTGTCCAGCGTCAGGCCGTCATCGATCTCATGAGCGACGCCGCCCTCCTTGACCGCCGCCAGGAACCCGCCGCGCAAATGGTTGCCGAAGGTGAACTTTGTGGGCGGCAGGATGATGGTGAGCTTGCGCCGGCCCTTGGAGATGAGGCGCCTGGCCGCCGCATAGGCGAAGGCGTAATTGTCGTAATCGACATAGGGATGCGCCACGGGCAGCTCGGTGCGGCCGTGCGAGACGAAGGCAAAATTCTGGTCGAGGCAGAGCTTTACCCGCGCATCCTGAGGTTCCGTGCGCGAGAAGATGATGCCATCGGCCATGCGGTTGCGCATGATGTGGCGGATGGGATCGAGCGGGCTGTCGCCGACGAAATTGGGCGTGATGACCAGGTGATAGGCCGTGCCGCGCAAGGCCGCGGTGAGACCGTTGACCATGGATTGGCCGAACCCCAGGATTTCGTCATGCGGATCGAGGATCAGCGAAATGACGTGGGTGCGCCCGGTCTTGAGGCGCAGCGCGGCGCGATCAGGGAGATAGCCGATTTCGGCCGCGATCTTCTGGACGCGCTCGCGGGTTTCCTGGCTGAGCTCGGGAGCATTGTTGAGGGCGCGCGAAATGGTGGTGACGGCGAGCCCGGTCATTTCGGCTATGGTGCGCAGCGTGGGCTTGCCTGAGGGCGGCATGCCGCGCCTGCGCTTGGTCTCGCGCTGATCCGATTCCGACACCTTCGAATTTCCTCCAGATGGGCCATCCCCGAGAAGGCCCAACATCTCGATCCGCCAGCCCGGCACCACACCAGAAGCCGCAATCGATTGCAATAAGCACGCCTGCGGCTCAATGCGCCTTTCGTCTAGGCCGGATGGCGGGCGTTTCGCCCCGCCATTCCGAAGGAAACGGATGTTCCGTTTTTCCTGACTGGATTGGTAGATTTAAGCTCGCCAAATTCGCCCGACTCCCCTAATGTGGCTTTCGTCGGGCCCGCTGCGCGATTTCTTCAAAAGTCTGATTGCGTTGCGGCCTTGAACTTGCCAAAGTGGCATCCGATATCAACGCGACCAACGGACGGAGGCGGAACATGAAATTGTTGTCAGTTCAGCATCACGGTCTTCGTCGCGTAGCAAAACTCCAAGCCCGAACCCGAATTACGGTAGCGGGCGCCGTATCGTGGTGTAGCCGATCCAAACGAATGTGACCCCTCGTCACTAGATCGTCTTCCAAATCCGATACTGGCACCACGTCCCTCAAGCGGCGTGAGTGGAGTTTATTATGCAGCAGCCAAAGTTTTCCAAGTCCACGGCCCAGCGGCCGATCGTCATCGAAGTTTCTGGGGAACCCCTGGGTGTCGTCGTGCCTGAGGCCGAGGGCTTCAAGTTCCTTGCCGTCAAGTTCCCGGTGTTCGGGATCGACGGGCACACCTTCGAGACGGTCGAGGAAGCCCGCATCGCGGCCAGCGAAATTGCCGGAAAGACCGGCGATTTCGGCGACGACCTGCTCTGACCCTATGAATTGAGGGCCTGGCGCCAGCGCCAGGCGTAACGGGTCATGTCCGGATCGGCGTTGAGTTCCCTGTTCTCGATTTCGTGCCCGTCCTCCATCCGCGCCAGCATGGCAGCGCCGATGGCGGTACCGGTCGCACTGCCCTGGCTGGCGATGACCGGCCGGCACGCTGCCGATTCCAGCATGCGCAAATAGGCGTGGTTGGCCGCGAACGGCCCTTCGACCACGATATCGCCCTCCGCCCCCGCCAGAGCCAGGCATTCGGCGGTCATCAAAGCCAGATAGAACGACACCACGGCAAAAGCCGTCTCGTCATCCAGCGCCTCGCGCGGATGCGTCCAGCGCGCCTTGCGCTGCGGAAAGGGGCCGGAGCCCTCGACGACAGAGGGTAGCAGCATGATGGCGTCGTCGATGACGCGCTGCATGGTTTCGTCCGATGGGTTCGCCTCGCGGCCTTCGGTCAAAAGCGAGAATTCGCGGCCGCCCATGAAGCGGGCCGAGGGCACCGGCTTGCCGAAGGCATCGATATTAGCGAGGCAATCGCGGTGGGCATCAAGGTGCATGAGGTCGCCGCCCGGCGCCGCGACGATGACCCAGGTGCCGGTGGAGACCACGGCAAAGGGCGGCGTGCGCGAGAGCAGGTGCGGCAGCAGCGAGGCGTTGGAATCGTGAATGCCTGAGTAGACCGGCAGGCCGGGGCGGACGCCCAGTTCGGCTGCGAGTTCGGGCTTGATGGGGCCCAAGGGATCGAAGGCGGGGAGGACTTCGGGCATCTTGTCGAGCCAGCCCTGGCGGACGACGAGATCGGAATAGAGATCGGTCTCGAAATTCCAGAGATCGGTGTGGCAGCCGAGCGAGGTGATTTCGGAAGCGGCGACGCCGGTGAGACGAAAGCTCCAATATTGCGGATAGGGCAGGATCCACTGGGTGCGGGCGAAGGCCTCGGGGAATTTTTTCGCCTGCCAGAAGAGCTGTTTACCGAGGTTCAGGCCACCGGGGAGCGGGGGCGTGAAGCTCGTTGCGAAGGGCGGGCGGATGGCGGCGTATTCGGCGTCGAACTCGTCGGGGCCGGCATATTCGTAATCGAGGACCGGTAAGGCCAGGTCGCCATTTTCATCGACCAGCGCCGCGCAGGCGCCGTGGGTGGTGACGCTCAGGGCCTCGAGCGGGTGCTTGGCATCGAGCTCGGCGATTGCGGCGGAGAGGAATTGCCAGAGCGCATCGATGTCGAAATGGGGATAGAGGCCATCGCGCAGGACGGTATTGGGCGTCTTGCGGACGGCGACTTCGGAGCGTGTTTCGAGATCGACCACCGCGAATTTCGCGTTGGTCTTGCCGATATCGATGACGCCGATGAACCGTTTGCCGCTCACGCGCGGCTCCGCTTGAGCATGCCATAGACGATCGGCAGCGCGATCACGAGGATGAGCAGCGCGCCGATGAAGATAGACATGACGATGCCGGGGACGTTGAGAAGCCCGAGGCCGAAGGTGACGAGGCCCATGATGAAGGCGGCGATGACGACGCCCAGGATCGAGCCCGATCCCCCCAGAATGTTGACGCCGCCGAGTACGACCATGGTGATCACCTCAAGTTCCCAACCCTGCGCGATCGAGGGCCGAGTCGAGCCCAGCCGGCTGGTGAGGAGGACCGAGGCAATGCCGCTCATCAGGCCGGTGAGGCAGAAGAGCGTAAAGCGGATGCGGTCGACCCTCACCCCCGAAAAGCGCGAGGCGACCGGATTGTTCCCGATGGCGAAGACCCGCCGTCCGAAATTGGTCCGGTGCAGGAGGAAATAGTAGAGCAGCGCGCAGACGAGGAACAGCACCAGCTCGAACGAAACCACCCACCAGACATAGCCCTGACCGAAGAAGGCGAAGCTTTCCGGGTAACCCTTGAAAGCCTGGTCGCCCAGGATGATGAAGGAGAGGCCGCGGAAAAGGCTCATCGTGCCGATAGTGACGACGATGGACGGCAGCTTGAGCCCGGTGACCAGGAAGCCGTTGAAGGCGCCGCAGACGAGGCCCGTGGCAATGCCGATGGCGACGAGGCCGGGCGTATCGACGCCGACCTGCAAGGCCAGGCCCATCATGGTGGAGGCGAGCGCGATGATGGCGGCGACGGAGAGATCGATCTCGCCGGCGATGATGAGCAGCGCCATGGCCAGCGCTATGAGGGCCTTTTCGGTGAAGTTGAAGGTGAGGTCCGAAAGGCTCCAGGCGTTGAGGAAATAGGGCGAGGCGAAGGAGTTGACGATGAAGATGGCGATGGCCACCAGGATCAGCAGCGCTTCCCAGGAGAAAAGGGCCGAGCGCAGCGGGGAGTCGAGGCGGTTGGGGATGTGGCGGGGGGTTGGGGTTTCGGTCACTTCATCGACCCTCGCGGGAGTGCGGGGCTCACCCCCCTCCCAGCCTCCCCCGCAAGGGGGGAGGTGCTGACCGCGCTTGTGGGACGTTTGGTGAGCAAGCAACTGGATCGAAACACCTCCCCCCTTGCGGGGGAGGCTGGGAGGGGGGTAGCCGCAAATACCAAGCTAACCATTCGTCCCCTCCACGCTCTTGAGGATAATCCGGCCGTGCTTACGCTCGCTGCGGGCGTTGAAGATCACCGCCAGGATGATGGCGGTGCCGGAGATGGCCATCTGCCAGAATGGAGAAATGTTGATGACCGGCAAAGCCGAGTTGATAACGCCCAGGAACAATGCACCCAGCGCCGCGCCGAAGGCGGTGCCGATGCCGCCGGCGATGGAGACGCCGCCGATGACGCAGGCGGCGATGATGTTGAGCTCGTAGCCGTTGGCGATTTCCACCGAGGCGATGACGTAGCGGGACACCCAGAGATAGCCGCAGAGGCCGGCAATGGCGCCCGAGAGGCAGAAGGCGATGAACTTGGTGCGGCCGACATCGATGCCGGCATAGACGGCGGCGGTGGGGTTGATGCCGATGGCATAGAGGGCGCGGCCGATATTGGTGCGGGTCATGAGCACGATGAAGGCGATGAGGATCGCAATCGCGAACCAGGAGAGCAGCGGCAGGCCGAGAAAAGCCCAGCGGGTGAGGCCGATGAAATCGGCGCTCATCTGGTCGGCATTGACCCATTTGCCCCCGGAAACGAGGAACGTGGTGCCGCGATAGATGGTGAGGGTGCCGAGCGTCACCACGATTGCCGGGATGTTGAGTTTCCAGACCAGCACGCCGTTGAAGGCGCCGAGCCCGAGGCCGATGAGGGCGGCGAGGACCAGTAGGAGTGGGACCGGGAAGGTCGGAAACGCGGCGTTGATCATGGCGACGATCATGCCGGTGAGGGCGAGGTTCGCGGCCATGGAAAGATCGATCGAGCGCGTGAGGATCACGGCCATCTGGCCCATGGCAAGGATGAGGAGGAGCGAGGTGTTGTTGAACACATCGAGGAGGTTGGCGGGGCTGGCATAGGTCGGGCGGCGCAGGGCGACGCCGGCGACAAGCACGATTATGGCGATGGAGAGCCAGATTTCGCGGTAGCGCAGGAGCGTCTTCATGCGGCTTCTTCCGTGATGCCGGCGGCGGCGCGCACCAGCGTTTCGGGCGTCAGGCCCTTGTTGTCGAACTCGGCCACCATGCGGCCCTCGCGCATGACGACGACGCGGTCGGACATGCCGAGGATTTCAGGGAGCTCGGAGGAGACCATGATGACCGCGAGGCCCTGCGCGACGAGCTCGCCCATGAATTGATGCACGGCGGCCTTCGAGCCGATGTCGATGCCCTTGGTGGGCTCATCGAGGATGATGACTTCGGGATGGGTGGCGAGCCATTTGGCGATGACCACCTTCTGCTGGTTGCCGCCGGAAAGCGTGCCGACGTCCTGGCTGAGCGAAGAGGCGCGCAGGTCGAGGCGCTCGGTATAGGTGCGCGCGAGCTTGAATTCTTCGGCGAGGCGCAGGACGCCGTTCTGCGAAGTGCGGCGGAGCGAGGGCAGCGAGACGTTCTCGAAGATCGGCATGCCGATGACGACGCCCTGCTTGCCGCGCTCCTCGGGCACATAGACGATGCCCTCGTCCACGGCCTCGGCGGGGGATTTGGGATCGACCACCTTGCCGTTGAGGGCGATGTGGCCGCGCGACGGCCGAGTGATGCCGAAGAGCGCCTGCATCACCTCGCTGCGGCCGGCGCCGACAAGGCCGTAAAAGCCGAGTATCTCGCCCTTGCGCAGCTCGAAGCTGATGGCGTCGAATTCGGTGGGGTGGGAGAGGTCCGAAACTTTCAGCACCGGCGCGCCGATCTTGACCTCGCGCTCGGGGAAAATCTGATCGACGGAACGGCCGACCATGAGGCGGACGATCTCGCTCTGGCTGGTGTCCTTGATGAAGCCCTTGCCCACCTGCTCACCATCGCGGAAGACGGTGAAGCGGTCGGCGATGCGGTAGATTTCATCGAACTTGTGCGAGATGAAGAGCACGGCCTTGCCGTCCTCGCGCAGGAGGTCGATGAGGACGAAAAGGTCCTCGATTTCCTTCTGGCTGAGGGCTGCCGTCGGCTCGTCCATGATGACGATCTGCGCGTCGATGGACATGGCGCGGGCGACGGCGACGAGGTGCCTATTGGCGATGCCGAGGTCCTTGAGCAGCATGTTAGCGTCGATATGTTTTGCGCCCATGTCGTCGAGAATGGCGCGGGCCTCCCGGCGCATGGTCGCCCAGTCGATGAGGCCGAGGCGGGTGCGGGGCACGTGTCCCAGAAAGATGTTTTCGGCGACGCTCATTTCGTCGAAGAGCACGGTTTCCTGGTGGATGGCGGTGATGCCGTGCTCGAAGGCGGCATGGGCGGTGGACAGCGAAACCGGCTTGCCGTCGATGGCGATTTCGCCCGCATCGGGCTGGTAGATGCCGGTGAGGATTTTGACCAGGGTGGACTTGCCGGCGCCGTTCTCGCCGATGAGGGCGGTGACCTGGCCGGGGTAAAGTTCGAGCGACACGCCATTGAGCGCCCGGACGCCGGGGAAGCTCTTGGTGATGCCGGTTAGGGTCAGGGTGGGGTTGGTCATCTCAGGTTCGGCGTTGGTGGCTCACCCCCTCCCTGGCCCTCCCCACAAGGGGGAGGGTGGAGCGCGTGGCAAGGTCCGAGCAACAGACCCCATCCTCCCCCTTGTGGGGAGGGTTAGGGAGGGGGAAGGCCAAAGGCACCGGCGGAATTTTACTCCCGCCGGCCCAAAGTCCCAAAGAGATCAATAGATCTTGGCGAACTCTTCGATGTTGCTCTTGTCGAAGGTGAACGGGGGCGCCATGGCGGCCGAGTTGGTGTCGTCGAGCGTGATCTCGCCCATGCGGCCGATCGAGAGTTTTGCGCCCGGAGCCGCCTTGTCGCCCTTCACGGCCAGGTCATGGGCCAGGTAGATGGCCGAGTAGCCCAGGTCGATCGGGTTCCACAGGGCCACGGCCTGCGAGGCGCCGTTGTCGATGAACTTCTTGAACTCGGACGGCAGGGCCAGGCCCGTGACGTTGATCTTGCCGATCAGGTTCTGGTCGGTCACCACCTGGGCAGCCGCCACGACGCCGACGGTGGTCGGGGCGATGATGGCCTTGAGGTTCGGATAGCTCGCGATCAGGCCCTTGGCTTCGTCGGTCGACTTGGCCGAGTCGTCATCGCCATAGACGGTGGCGACCAGGTTGATCTTGGGGAATTTTTCCGGGAGCACCTTCTTGGCCGCTTCGATCCAGGCGTTCTGGTTCGTGGCGGTCGAAGAGGCCGAGAGAATGGCGACGTCGCCGCCATCGGGCAGGTAGTCGGCGGCCAGTTTGATGATGGTTTCGCCGATGAGATTGGTATCGGACGGATTGAGGTGAAGCTGGCGGCCTTCCGGAGCCACACCCGAGTCGAACGAGATCACGGTGATGCCGCGTTCCATGGCTTTCTTGAGCACGGGAACGAGGGCGTCCGGATCGTTGGCCGAGATAGCGATGGCATTGACCTGCTGGGCGATCAGCGAGTTGATCACTTCGATCTGGGCTTCAGCCGTGGCCTTGGTCGGGCCGGTATAGATGACTTCCACATCGCCAAGTTCCTTGGCCGCCTCTTCGGCGCCCTTGTTAGCGGCATCGAAGAAGCCGTTGCCGAGCGACTTGACGACGAGGGCGATCTTGGTCTGAGCCATGGCCGGCGAAGCCAGCAGAATGGCGGCGAGGGCGGTGGTGATACCCAGTTTCTTCAGAAAGCTCATTGTTTCCTCCCGTTGAGCCTTGAGTTTCGAGGCGGCCCGCCGTCAGGCGGCCGGTGACGCCTCCGCGATAGTCTGGCTAGACGTCTCCGCCACGATCAACCCGACGCCCGCCGTTTCCAGCATCTGCCGGTCTTCGTCGCGGATTCCGCGGTCGGTGACGACCGTGGTGATCCGGTCGAGTCCGCAAAGCAGCAGGCTCGACTTTCCGGAAAATTTTGACGAATCCGCCAGGACGATCAGTTCATCCGCCTGGCTGATGAGCTTGAGTTCGGCCTGGACGAGCAGCGGGTCGGCCTCCATCAACCCGTGCGGTCCCAGCCCCTGGCAGCCCATGAACATTTTTCGCGCGTAGAAGTGGCGCGACACGTCGTTGTCGAAGGGCGAGAGCATGATGTTCTGTTCGCGATAGATCGTGCCGCCCTGCACCATCACCGAGTTCTTGGAATGATGCAGCAGGTGCTCGGCGATCGGGAACGAGTTGGTGAAAACCTGCAGGCGCCGGTTCACCAGGTAATGCACCATCTGGAAGGTGGTGGTGCCGCCATTGATGATGATCGGCTCGCCATCCTTGCACAGGTCCACCGCCGCCTTGGCGATGGCGCGCTTCAGAGCAATGTTGATGCTCTCGTTGACGGAGAACGGCCGGCCCATGAGGCCGCCCTGGCTTGGCGGATTGACCGCCTCGGCCCCACCGCGCACGCGCCGGAGCTTGCCTTGCACGTGCAAAGCCGCGATGTCGCGCCGGATCGTCGCCTCGGAGGTTCCCGTCATCTCGACGAGATCGCTCACCGTTGCGACGGACCGCGTCTGGACCGCAGCCAGGATCACCCTGTGGCGTTCGCTTTCGTGCAAATTTCTTCTCCCTGGCTCGATTTGGTCACACCAATTCCGATCATTGTCAATCATCAAAAGCTCAGTTTCGATCATGCGTCAGCGATGCTGACTGGTTCTGATCGTTTGTGATTGACAGGCTCCGAGTGTTTATGGCTTGTGGCGTAAACAACAGACTTCCGGGGAGGAGCTCATGTCCACAAAAGCGCCCGCGCGCCTCGCCAACCTATGGGATGAGGCCAAAGCTGCCAGCATGACCGAGCCGGAACGGCTGGTCTACCGCTCCAACATTTTGGGATCGGACAAGCGCGTCACCAATTACGGCGGCGGCAACACCTCCTCCAAGATCATGGAGAAGGACCCGCTGACCGGCGAGCAGGTGGAAGTGCTCTGGGTCAAGGGCTCGGGCGGCGACAGCGCCTCGATCAAGCTCGATGGCTTCTCGACGCTCTACATGGACAAGCTCCGGGCCCTCAAGGGCCTCTATCGCGGCCTCGAGCACGAAGACGAGATGGTCGGCTACCTGCCGCACGCCACCTTCAACCTCAATCCGCGCGCTGCCTCGATCGACACCCCGCTCCACGCCTATGTGCCGCATCCCTTCGTCGATCACATGCACCCCGATGCCATCATCGCCATCGCCGCGAGCAAGGATTCCAAGGCGCTGACCCAGGAGATTTTTGGCGACCAGATCGGCTGGCTCCCCTGGAAACGTCCCGGGTTCGAGTTGGGTCTCTGGCTCGAAAAGTTCTGCCTCGAACACCCGCAAGCCAAGGGCGTCATCCTCGAAAGCCACGGGCTCTTCACCTGGGGCGATACGCCCAAGGAGTGCTACGAGACCACCATTTCGGTCATCAACCAGGCCATCGAGTGGTTCGAGAAGGAGACCGCGGGCAAGGCCATTTTCGGCGGTGAAGCCGTGAAATCGCTGCCGGCCGACGAGCGCCGCGCCGTTGCCGCCAAGATCATGCCCAAGATTCGCGGGCTGATCTCGGAAGACAGCCACAAGCTCGGCCATTTCGACGACAGTCCGGCCGTGCTCGAATTCGTCAATTCGAAGAACCTGCGCCCACTGGCGGCTTTGGGCACGTCGTGTCCCGACCACTTCCTGCGCACCAAGATCCGGCCTCTGGTGATCGAATTCGATCCGGCCAATCCGGATGTCGATGCCGTGGTGGCGCGCCTCGCCGATGACGTCGCCGCCTATCGCGCCGATTACACCGCCTATTACGAGCGCTCCAAACACGACAATTCGCCCGCCATCCGCGACCCCAATGCGGTCGTCTACCTGATGCCCGGCGTGGGCATGTTCACCTTCGCCAAGGACAAGGCCACCGCCCGCATTTCGGGTGAGTTCTACGTCAACGCCATCAATGTCATGCGCGGCTCCTCCGCCGTCTCGACCTATCAGGGGCTCGACGAGCAGGAAGCCTTCGACATCGAGTACTGGCTGCTCGAGGAAGCCAAGCTGCAGCGCATGCCCAAGCCGAAAGCGCTGGCCGGCCAGATCGCCCTCATCACCGGCGGCGCCGGCGGCATCGGCAAGGCCACGGCCTATCGCCTGATGAATGAAGGCGCCTGCGTCGTCATCGCCGATATCGACGACGCCGCCCTGGCCGCCGCCACCGAGGAGCTGGGCAAGAAATACGGCAGGGACTTCGTCCGCCCGATCAAGTTCGACGTCACCCGCGAGGAGGAGGTCCTAAAAGGCTTCGCCAACGCGGTGGTCGAATTCGGCGGCCTCGATATCCTCGTTTCCAATGCCGGCCTCGCCTCGTCCGCTCCCATCGAGGAAACGACGCTGGCGCTCTGGAACAAGAATATGGACATCCTCGCCACCGGCTATTTCCTGGTGTCGCGGGAAGCCTTCAAGGTGTTCCGCGCCCAGAAGATCGGCGGCAATGTCGTCTTCGTCGCCTCCAAGAACGGCCTGGCCGCCTCGCCCAATGCCGCGGCCTATTGCACCGCAAAGGCCGCCGAAATCCACCTCGCCCGATGCCTCGCCCTTGAAGGAGCCGAGGCGCAGATCCGCGTCAACGTGGTGAACCCGGACGCGGTCCTGCGTGGCTCCAAGATCTGGGCCGGCGAATGGCTCGAACAGCGCGCATCGACCTACAAGACCGACAAGGACGGTCTTGAGGAAATGTACCGCCAGCGCTCCTTGCTCAAGCGCTCGGTCTTCCCGGAAGACATCGCCGAAGCCATCTACTTTTTGGCATCCGACATGTCGGCGAAGTCCACGGGCAACATCATCAATGTCGATGCCGGCAACGCGCAGTCGTTTACGCGGTAAGAGTTAGCGGCCCCCCCACCCTCGATCCCTCCCCACAAGGGGGAGGGAGGCAGAGGGAGTGCCAGCAGGTCTCCCTCCTCTCTGATGGGGAGGGAACAAGGGTGGGTTGAGGCCACAAGCACAAGGGGGAGAACCAAAGTGACCGACCAACTCATCGACCAATCCGTGGTCGACGCCGAGAACGCGCGTAGAGAAATTGACCTTCGCCGCGACTACGAAAGCCTCGGCGAGCGCCTCGACCGACGCGGCATCGCCATCGATGCCATCAAGGACAAGGTCGCCGCCTTCACAATTGCCGTCCCCTCCTGGGGCGTGGGCACCGGCGGCACCCGCTTTGCCCGTTTCCCCGGCAAGGGCGAGCCGCGCGATATCTTCGACAAGCTCGAGGATTGCGCCGTCATCAACCAGATGACCCGCGCCACCCCAAATGTCTCGCTCCATATTCCGTGGGACAAGGCCGACCCGAATCGCCTCAAGCAAAGCGCCGCCCGTTTCGGCCTCGGCTTTGACGCCATGAACTCGAACACCTTTTCGGATGCCAAGGGGCAGCCGCTCTCCTACAAGTACGGCTCGCTCTCCCATGCCGACGCCGCCACCCGCCAGCAGGCGGTGGAGCACAACCTGGAATGCATCGAGATCGGCAAGGTGCTGGGCTCCAAGGCCCTCACCGTCTGGATCGGCGACGGCTCCAACTTCCCCGGCCAGGCCGACTTCACCCGCCAGTTCGAGCGCTATCTCGACGCGATGAAGACCATCTACGCCGATCTGCCCGACGACTGGCGGCTCTTCACCGAGCACAAGATGTATGAGCCGGCCTTCTATTCGACGGTCGTCCAGGATTGGGGCACCAATTACATCATCGCCACCGAACTGGGCGAAAAGGCCTTTTGCCTCGTCGACCTCGGGCACCATGCGCCCAACGTCAATATCGAGATGATCGTCGCCCGCCTGATCCAGTTCGGAAAGCTCGGCGGCTTCCACTTCAACGATTCCAAGTATGGCGACGACGACCTCGACGCCGGCTCCATCGATCCCTACCGCTTGTTTTTGGTCTTTAACGAGCTCGTGTCGGCCGAGGAACGCCGCGCCAAAGGGTTCAACCCCGCCCACATGCTCGACCAGAGCCACAACGTCACCGACCCCATCGAGAGCCTCATCCTCTCGGCCGCCGAAGTGCAGCGCAACTACGCCAACGCGCTGCTGGTCGACCGCAAGGCCCTTGCCGGCTACCAGGACGCCAACGACGCCCTCGCCGCCACGCAAACCCTCAAGACCGCCTTCCGCACGGACGTAGAACCCATCCTCGCCATGGCCCGCCTCGAAAAGCACGGTGCCATCGACCCCATCGCGACTTATCGGGCGGCGGGGTATCGGGCTCGGGTAGCCGAGGTTCGGCCCGAGGTGGCGGCTGGGTCCAGCGGCATCGTCTGACGGTGTTCCATCTCGCCACCGAACCTCCCCCAACCACGGAACTTCCCCGGGCGAAGACCCGGGGCCTATTGCCCTCCTCCACTCGAGTGGAGAAATCCGTGGGCCCCGGCTCTGCGGCCGGGGAAGTGCGGTGGGTGGGGCGGCGATTGCGTGAGCTGGGAGCGGTAGTGCCAAAAAGCAAAACGCCCCGGAGTCTCCACCGGGGCGTTTTCGTATCCGCTATGCGCAGAACTCAGTAGCGGTACTGGTCCGACTTGAACGGGCCATCCACGCCCACGCCGATATAATCGGCCTGGTTCTTGCTGAGCTTGGTCAGCTTGGCGCCCAGCTTGGCCAGGTGCAGTTCGGCGACCTTTTCGTCCAGGTGCTTGGGCAGGACGTGAACCTTGTGCTCGAGGTTCTTGCCGTTGGTCCACAGCTCAATCTGGGCCAGCGTCTGGTTGGAGAACGAGGCGCTCATCACGAAGCTCGGGTGGCCGGTGGCGTTGCCGAGGTTGACCAGGCGGCCTTCCGAGAGCAGCACGATGCGGTTGCCCGAGGGCAGCTCGACGAGATCCACCTGCGGCTTGACGTTCGTCCACTTGAAGTTGCGCAGCGCCTCGACCTGGATCTCGTTGTCGAAGTGGCCGATGTTGCAGACGATGGCCATGTCCTTCATCTTGCGCACGTCGTCGACCGTGACGATGTCCTTGTTGCCCGTGGCGGTCACCACGATGTCGGCGCGGTGTGCGGCTTCATCGAGCGTCACCACTTCGAAGCCGTCCATGGCCGCCTGCAGCGCGCAGATCGGGTCGACTTCCGTCACCAGCACGCGGGCGCCGGCGCCCTGGAGCGAAGCGGCCGAGCCCTTGCCCACGTCGCCGTAACCGCAGACGATGGCTACCTTGCCGGCGAGCATCACGTCGGTGCCGCGGCGGATGGCGTCCACCAGCGATTCACGCGTGCCGTACTTGTTGTCGAACTTGGACTTGGTGACCGAGTCGTTGACGTTGATGGCCGGGAAGGGCAGCTCGCCCTTTTCCTGGAGCTGATAGAGGCGCATCACGCCCGTGGTCGTCTCTTCCGAGACGCCCTTGATGGCGGCACGAATGCGCGAATAGAAGGTCGGGTCCTTGGCCAGGCGCTTCTTGATGGTGGCAAAGAAGATTTCTTCTTCTTCGTTGCCCGGCTTGTCGAGGAAGGACGGGTCCTTCTCGGCCTTGGCGCCGTTGAGCACCAGCATGGTGGCGTCGCCGCCGTCGTCCAGGATCATGTTGGGCGTCTCGCCCTTGCCGTCCCAATCCATCATGCGGTCGGTGAAGTCCCAGTATTCCTGGAGGCTTTCACCCTTGTGCGCGAAGACCGGAATGCCGGCGGCGGCGATGGCGGCGGCCGCGTGGTCCTGGGTCGAGAAGATGTTGCACGAGACCCAGCGGACCTGGGCGCCGAGCGCCACGAGCGTCTCGATCAGCACCGCGGTCTGGATGGTCATGTGCAGCGAGCCGGCAATGCGCGCGCCCTTGAGCGGCTGGGCCTTGGCGAATTCCTCGCGGATGGCCATCAGGCCGGGCATTTCGATCTCGGCCATGGAGATTTCCTTGCGGCCATAATCGGCAAGGGAAATGTCTTTGACCGAATAGTCCGTGAACGCGCTCATGGGAACTCCGCTTGTGGCTGTGTTTGTCGGCCTTATACGCGGCGGGGGCTTCACGATCAACAGGGGATATAAAGAAAGCTTTATATCCTCATAATACGGGCCAGCAGCGGTATTTCTGCTGGCCCGTCGTGACTTAAGCGGTCATTCGCTGAGTTGCTGCTGCTTCACGGCTACCGCCATGGCGATGTCCTTTCAGCACCTCGTTTACGCGTCCCGGATTGACGCCATAAGAAGCAGCGATGTTGTGCTGGAACTCGCCCGCCCAATGGCGCAGCCAAATGTCCACAGCATCATCGAAAGTCAGTCGGTAAGTTACATTACCTGTTGCGCGCATAAAGCACTCCTAGTGAGCGCCTTGGATGACTTGACAGAGGGTCGATTGCGAGTAAGTTCGCGCTGTGTCACCGACCATCGCAAGCTGTACCAAAGCTTCTTGCGTTGGAACACGGGCCGGGGCTGCAACCCCGGCCTTCTCGTATTCAGGTGGAATCGATTGATTCTACCCAACTGCTTATTTGTCCTGATTCAAAATTAGAGTCAATTCAGGATGTTAGCGGTTTGTTCACCCCAACGGATGCGGCGATTTTCTAGCGCGTCCGATAGACCCGCGTCCGCCGCCGGAACGGCAGCGTGACCAGCGACACCAGGGCCGACACCACCAGATAGCCGGCAAGGAACCCCGCCCCGGCATAGAGAAAGCCTTCCGCCGTCACCGGCACCGCCGGCTTGAAGTTCTCCAGCGTCCGGCTTCCGATCTCGCTGTCGAGATAGTCGGGCAGGTTCCGCAGCCGTTCGAGCGCGTCGGCGCCCTGCACCTGTTCGAGCGCCAGCCGCAGGTGGTCATAGCGCCCGAAAGTGCGCTCCATGCTGACGCCGCGATCCTTGAGGAAGGCGTCGGCGGAGGCGACATAGCGGTCGAGGGCCTGCTGGCGGGTGAGGCCGCCGGAGAGCGCGGAGGCATCGAATTCCTCGGTGATGACCTTGAGCTCATCGACGGCGCCGCCGAGGCGCTGGGTGTATTGCTGGGCATATTCGGGGAACTGGCTCAAGGCCACGCCCAGACAGAGACCTCCCAAAACGCCGAGTGCTCGCCGCAAGGCGCCCTCCCCTATTTCCGCGCCGGCCCGCCGACGCGGGCGACGATGGCATCGATGAAACCCGACTTGGCGTCGGCATAGGCGACGCGATCGGTGCGGAAGCGCGCGGCGAGGTCGTGCTTGAGGGCCTCATAGGCCGCGCGATCATCGGCATCCGCCCGCAGATGATCGCGAAAAATCATGTGGCGACGAAATTCGTTGGCATCGGCGTGGATATGGAGATGGTGGGTGCGGAGCGGGACGCCCTTGATGAAGACGATGCGCGGGCGCTCCGGCGGCCCTGAGGAGTAGGTGTAGCCGACCTGCTCCAGCGCCGGGCGCGCGGCCATGCCTTCGGCGAGATCGGCGACGAGCACCATGATGTCGATGATGGGTTTGGCTGCGAGGCCTGGAACCGCGGTCGAGCCGAAATGCTCGATTGCGAGCGGCGGGGTCGGAAAGCAGGGCAGAATCAGTTCGCGTTCAGTGGCGAACCGCGTGGCGGCCAGCGGATCGGAGGGCGCGATCCTGACCTCTTCGGCCACTAGGCGACGCCCTCGCTATCCTCGTCGAACCCGTTGTTGACGAGTTCGGTAATGGCGTCGAGCGCTTCGCGGGCCTGCTTGCCGGTGGCCTGGACGAGGATGGTCGAGCCGGGGCCGGCGCCGAGCATCATCAGGCCCATGATGGAATTGCCGTTGACGGTCGAGCCGTCGCGCGTGACCTGGATATCGGCCTCAAAACATTCGGCGGTGCGCACGAAGCGCGCCGAGGCGCGGGCGTGGAGCCCCTTGCGATTGATGATGGTCAGTTGCTGCGCGAGTGCCCTGCCTGAGCCTGCCGCCGTATTCATGATCGAAACCTGCCTCAGAGCCCTCGACTATTGCGCACTCAATACATCGTTGGCAACGTTGATGTATTTGCGACCGGCCTCTGCAGCGATACGTACAGCGTCCTTTATGGCCATATCGGGGCGGACGCGGGCGAGCTTGACCAGCATCGGCAGGTTGACGCCTGCGATCACCTCGACCTCGCGATTCTGCATCACGGAGATGGCCAGGTTCGACGGAGTGCCGCCGAACATGTCGGTGAGGATGACGACGCCATCGCCGGTATCGGCGGCGTCGACGGCCTTCATGATGTCATTGCGCCGGGCCTCCATGTCATCATCGGGTCCGATGGAAATGGTTTCGACCTGCTCCTGCGGGCCCACGACGTGTTCAAGCGCCGACTTGAACTCCACGGCAAGGGCGCCATGGGTCACCAGAACCATACCTAGCATGCACAATTCCCTAAGTGCCAAAATGCCCCCGGCGGCACGACGGCGTGGAGTCTTGTCTTTGAGGGGGCAGGATTCAAGTGGTTTTTTGCCGTTGTGGAAGACCTTGGGGTCAAAGTCGGCCTAGCGCTTCTGCCACAAGCAGAATCTGGTGCGCCGAATCCACAACACCACGCCGCGGCACGGGACAACGTGCCAGCTGCATGCCCAATATATGGGTCTCGAGGTCGGCTTCGTCCAGCATGCGGGTGAGGCCGCCGACGAGATCGACGACGAGGTGGACGGCCGCCGCGTTCACATGCGGGCGCTCGACGATGCCGCGGCCGCGCAATTCGATGAGGCCGGCAATGTTGGGCGGGGTCGCCATCATCAGGCCATCGGGCTGGACGCGGATGTCGAGCCGGTCATCGGCGACGAGGCGGGCATTGAGCCGGCGGTGCTCCCAGCGATCGAGAAGTTCGAGCGCCAGCAGCGACTTACCGGAGCCGCTGGGACCGCGCAGCACGACGCCGTGCTGGCCGAGGACCAGACCGGTGGCATGGATGTTCTCGAATTCGGGGGCCGCCACTATTTGCGGGCCCGGGGAAGGGTGACGGTGAAGCGGGCGCCCGAGCGATCGGTGCGGTTGGTGGCTTCGATGCGGCCCTTGTGGGCAACGACGATCTGCTTGGAGATCGAGAGGCCCAGGCCCGAATGGTCGCCGAAATGCTCGCCGTCGGGGCGGTCGGTATAGAAGCGCTGGAAGATGCGCGAGATGTCACCGCGAATGCCGGGGCCTTCGTCCGAGACGGTGAAGATCACCTTTTCGGCATCGCTGGTGACGACGACGCGCACGGTGCCGCCATCGGGCGAGAAGGAGACGGCGTTGTCGACGAGGTTGTTGAAGACCTGGGCGAGGCGGCTGTCATGGCCGAAGACCACGGGCGCGTAGCGGCTGGTATGGGTTTCGAGCTCGACCTTGACGTTGCGGCCGGCGGCGAGGTCGCGCTGGATGCCGGCCATGGTTTCGGCAAGCTTGACCATATCGACGCGCTCGCCGGTTTCGCGGGCGAGTTCGGCATCGAGGCGGCTGGCATTGGAAATGTCCGAGATCAGGCGATCGAGGCGCCGGACGTCATGCTGGATGATGGCGTTGAGGCGCTCGCGATCCTCGGGGCGCTTGGCGCGAGGCAGGGTCTCGACGGCCGAGCGGAGGGACGTCAACGGGTTCTTGAGCTCGTGGGCGACGTCGGCGGCGAAGCGCTCGATGGCCTCGATGCGGGCGTAGAGCGCGTCGGTCATGGCGCGCAGGGCGCCAGAGAGGTGGCCGATCTCGTCGTAGCGGTCGGTGAAATCGGGGATTTCGGCGCGGGCATTGCCGGCGGTCTGGACGCGCTCGGCGGCCTCGGAAAGGCGCCGCATCGGGCCGGCAATGGTGCCGGCGAGGAGCAGCGAGAGGATGATGACGACAGCTGCGGCGACCATGGCGATGCGCAGGATGCTCCAGCGCTCGGTGGTGACGATGGAATCGATCTCGCCCGGGGCGGTCGAGAGGAGGAGCACGCCCACGGTCGAGCGCACGCGCTGGATGGGGACGGCAACCGAGACGACGAGCTGGTGCTGGCTATCGACGCGCACGATATCGGCGGCGGAGCCCGAAAGGGCGGCATTGACCTCGGGGTACCGCTTGCCCTCGTCGGCGCCGTATTCCTGGTAGAGCGGGAACTGGTCGCCCGGCACCCAGGACATCATGGCGTTCCACCAATCGAAGAGGAAGAAGCCGGAGCCGCTCTGCTCGTCGCTCAGCTTCCGCAGGACTTCGCCGCGCGCATAGATGTTGGAGCTGTCGAGGATGAGCAGTCCATCCTGATCGTAGATGCGGGCGCGGGTGCGGGTGGGGGTGACGAGGTTGCGCAGGAGCGGGGCGACCCGCTCGGGACTGATGGGGAATTCGAGGGTGGGATCGAAAAAGCTCAGCGGAGAGACGGGCTCGCCCGTCTGGAGTTCGAGCAGGCGATCGGGATTGACCGAGATGACGTCGCTATCGACCGTGGCCGAGGCGGCGATGGCGGCCGAGATGATTTCGCCCTGGACGCGCAGGCTCTGCACGCGCGCATCGATGAGGCCGGCCCGCCACTGGTTGAGATAGAGGATGCCGACGACGAGGACGAGGAGCGCGGCAAGGTTGAGGACGATGATGCGGCGCGTCAGCGTCCGGAAGATGGTGATGGCGAGGAGGTGCCCGACGCCGGCCCACAAAGCCGAAAAGGCCCGCCCAAGACCGCGGAACAAGGATTTTGGCGTCCTGGCTGCGGTTTCGGGGTGAGCCTCGTTCGTCTCGAGATGGTTGTCGGTTGCAGCCACAGGCGGCTTATTGCTCCTTGAACCGGTAGCCGACGCCGTACAGGGTCTCGATCATCTCGAAATCGTCGTCGACCGCCTTGAACTTCTTGCGCAGCCGCTTGATGTGGCTGTCGATGGTCCGGTCGTCCACGTAGACCTGGTCGTCATAGGCGGCGTCCATCAGCGCATTGCGCGATTTGACAACACCCGGGCGCAAAGCCAAGGCCTGGAGTATCAAAAATTCCGTGACCGTGAGCGTGACCCGCTGCCCTTTCCAGGTGCAGGTGTGGCGCTCTTCATCCATGACGAGCGAGCCGCGCTCGATGAGCGCCTTGCCCGCCGGAGCCTCGCCGCCCGAGGGCACGGCGGAAGGATCGCGCGGGGAGGACCTGCGCAGGATCGCCTTCACGCGCTCGACAAGCAGGCGCTGGCTGAACGGCTTGGTGATGAAATCGTCCGCGCCCATCTTGAGGCCGAACAATTCATCGATCTCCTCGTCCTTGGAGGTGAGGAAGATTACGGGAACATCGGACTTCTGGCGCAGGCGGCGGAGCAGCTCCATGCCATCCATGCGCGGCATCTTGATATCGAGGATGGCCAGGTCCGGCCGGTCGCTGGTGAGGCCTTCCAGCCCGGACGCACCATCGGTGTAGGTCGAAACCGAATAGCCTTCCGCCTCCAAAGTGAGGGAGACGGAGGTCAAAATATTACGATCGTCATCGACCAGGGCGATTTTGGGCATCAACTTCCCTTTCCGTGTACCGTTACCGGCAGTTGGAGATAAACGCTTTCAGCGGCAAATTCGTACCCGCCTTTGGTGCCACAATTACGCGTAAAGTAAGGCGTCGGGGGGCGTTTCGCTACCCCTCAACAGCGCGATGCGCCGATTCGACTTCCGTCTTACGACCGATTGCCGGATGGAATTGCAGCCCTTTCCGGCCTCTAACAGCGACCTGTCACGGCGCCAGACTGCGCCGAGTGGGGTATACAAAATGGCTGCTTTCGATCACCGCGCGCTCCGTAACCGCATCCTCGCCCAGGCCGGCGAGATTGCCTTCAACGATTCAACGCCGGTGCTGGTTTCGCGCTCGCTGCGGGCGGGCGAAGGCGAGTTGACGGCTGACGGCGCACTCTCGGTGACCACGGGCGTCCATACCGGCCGCAGCCCCAAGGACAAGTTCATCGTTCGCGACGCGCTCACCGCCGATACGGTCTGGTGGGACAATACCGCCGCGCTCTCGCCGGCCCAGTTCGACGTGCTGCTGGAGGACGCCCTCGCCCATGTGGCGGGCAAGACCCTCTTCGCCCAGGACCTGGCGGCGGGCGCCGACCAGGCGCACCGGCTCAATGTCTCGGTCTTCACCGAACATGCCTGGCACGCGCTCTTCATCCGCAACCTGCTGATCCGCCCGGAACTGAGCGGGGAATTCGCAGCCGACGTCACCATCGTCCACGTGCCCAGCTTCAAGGCCGACCCGGCCCGCCACGGCACACGCACCGAAACGGTGATCGCGCTCGACATGAGCCGGAACATCGTGCTGATCGGCGGCACCTATTATGCCGGCGAGATCAAGAAGAGCGTCTTCTCGCTCTTCAACTTCCATGCGCCGCGCGAAAACACGCTGCCCATGCACTGCTCGGCCAATATCGGCCCGGCGGGTGATACCGCACTGTTCTTCGGCCTTTCGGGCACCGGCAAGACCACGCTTTCCAACGATCCGGAACGCCTGCTGATCGGGGACGACGAGCATGGCTGGACGAAAACCGGCGTCTTCAACCTCGAAGGCGGGTGCTATGCCAAGACGGTGAAGCTCTCCGAGACGGCCGAGCCGGAAATCTACCAGGCGACGCGCTCGTTCGGCACCGTGCTCGAAAACCTCGTGCTCGACCCCCGGACGCGCCTGCCGCTCTTCGACGATATCTCGCTGACGGAGAATACCCGCGCCGCCTATCCGCTCGAAACGCTGCCGGTGGTGAGCGAGGGTGGGGTCGGCGGCACGCCCAAGACGGTCGTTTTCCTCACCGCCGATGCCTTCGGCGTCCTGCCGCCCATCGCGCGGCTGACGCCGGACCAGGCGGTCTACCACTTCCTTTCCGGCTACACCGCCAAGGTCGCCGGCACCGAGCGGGGCGTGACCGAGCCGCAGGCGACGTTCTCGGCCTGCTTCGGGGCGCCGTTCATGTCGCTGCATCCGACGGTCTATGGCGCGCTCCTCGCCGAGCGGCTCAAGGCTTCGGGCGCTTCGACGTGGCTTCTCAATACCGGCTGGACCGGTGGCGGCTATGGCGTGGGCAAGCGCATCGACATCGCCTCGACCCGGCGCCTCCTCAATGCGGCGCTTTCGGGCGAGCTCGACCGCGGCCCGACCCGGATCGATCCGGTCTTCGGCCTTGCCGTGCCGGCGCATGTGAAGGGGATCGACGACCAGTTGCTCGAGCCGCGCCGCACCTGGAACGACCCGATCGCCTATGACCGGGCCGCCGAAAAGCTGGTGGGCCTCTTCCAGAAGAATTTCGAGAAGTTCGGACGTCTCGACCACCTCGTGGCCGCGGGCCCGAGCCTGGCGCAGGCCGCCGAATAAGCCATCGCGGGCGCTCACCGCCCGCGTTCTCCCACCGCCGCATTTCCCCTGGTTCAGCAGGGCCCGGTGCCGTCATGTCCCAGACGGAACTCCCCACCGGCCCTCCTCCTCGTACCAGGGAAAATGCGGCGGCTTTTTTATCCGCAAACGACAGGGAGATGGCCGCCGGGTGACAAGCGCGCGCCTCTTGGCCATTATTGCGCCCCGGAATCGGCCAAGGAAGCGCGCATGAGTGAACAAGTCCATCTGACGGCCTATTTCGAGCGAATCGGCTTTTCCGGCTCCATTGCGCCGACCCTGGCCACGCTCGAAGCCCTGCATGCCCTGCACCCGGCAAGCATACCGTTCGAGAACCTCAATCCGCTGCTGGGGCTGCCGGTGGAGCTGGATCAGGCGAGCCTGGAACAGAAGCTCATCCACGACCGGCGCGGCGGCTATTGCTACGAGCACAACATGATGTTCATGCGGGTGCTGCGCGAGCTCGACTTCAAGGTGACGGGCTATGCGGCACGCGTCTTGTGGAACCATGCCGAGGGCGAGGAACGGCCGCTCAGCCACATGGTGCTGGGCGTCGAAGCCGGTGGCGCGCTCTACCTTGCCGATGTGGGCTTCGGCTCGATGACGCTGACGGCGCCGCTGCGGCTGCGCGCCGGCATCGAGCAGGAAACGCCCTTTGCCCGCTACCGGCTGGTGGGCGAATCGCCGAGCTATCGGCTGGAGGCCGAGGTCCAGGGCGCATGGAAGGCGGTCTATGCCTTCGACCTCGTGGAGCGGACCTACGAGGACTTCGTGGCGCTCAACGCGGCGACCTATCCCAACTTCGCCAACATGCTGGCGGCGGCGCGGACCGACAGGGATTTCCGCTATTCGCTGCGCGACTTCCGCTTTTCGACCTATCCGCGCGAGGGTGGGGAGCTGGAGCGTCGCTTTCTTACAAGTGTGCCGGAGGTGCGCGAGGTATTGTCCGAGACCTTCGGAATCAACCTGCCGCCGGCCGAACTTCTCGATCCCGCCATCGAGAGATTGCTGGCCGAGCGGCCGCCAGAGCAGCAGAGCACCTGAACCATGGCCCCGGTCATCCCCAACCCGGACAAGATCCGTGCCTTCGAAACCGAAAGCGAGTTCGAGGCCTGGATGGCCAAGAACCACGAGCAGGAAACCGAGATCTGGGTCCAGTATTACAAGAAGGCCTCGGGCCGGCGCACCATCGTCTATGCGCAGGCGCTCGACGTGGCGCTCTGCTATGGCTGGATCGACGGGATCAGCAAGCCGGTGGACGAGCACGCCTACCTGCAGCGCTTCACGCCGCGCAAGGCCAAGAGCATCTGGAGCCAGCGTAACCGGCTCAAGGTCGAAAAGCTCATTGCCGACGGGCGCATGACTGCCCATGGCCAGAGGCAGATCGATGCGGCCAAGGCGGATGGGCGCTGGGACAAGGCCTATGCCTCGCCGGGCAAGATGGAGACGCCACCGGACCTCCTGGCCGCGATCGAGGCTAATCCGGCCGCCCACGAGACCTTCAACAAGCTCAACGCCACCAACCGCTACGCCCTGGCCTTCCGCACGCACAACATGAAGACCGAGGCGGGGCGCAAGAAGAAGATCGCCGGCTTCGTCGAGATGCTGGCGCGCGGGGAAGCGCCCTATCCGCAGAAATTTGCGGAGAAGGGCTGATGGCCGCCATTCCCTATGCCGCGTTCCTGCGCGGGGTGAACCTGGGCGGGCGCACGACGCGCAGCGCCGACCTCAAGGCGGCATTCGAGGCGATGGGCTACAAGGATGCCCGCACGCTCATCGCCAGCGGCAATGTGCTGTTTTCGGCCGAGCGCGAGGCCGATGCCGAGCTGGCGGGGACGATCGAGAAGGGGCTCAAGGCAAAGTTCGGCTTCGAGATCGGTGTCGTGCTGCGCTCGATCGACGAATTGCGGGCGATGGTGGCGGCAGAGCCGTTCAAATCACTGCCCGAAGGGGCCGATGCCAAGCGCTATGTGATGTTCCTGCGCGAAGCGGTGGGCAAGTCGCTCAAGCTGCCCTTCGGGGTGGAGGGCGACCATGACGTGCTCTCGGTGACGCCGACCGAGATTTTTGCTGTTGCGTGGCACATGCCAAACGGGCGATACGGCGAGGGACTGGACGCGCTCGAAAAACAGTTTCCCAAGGGAACGCTGATGACCATGCGCAACTGGAACACGATTCTGAAGGCGGTCGCCTGAACCAACGGGCGCGTGCGCGCCTTTGCTGGAGGGCAATATGATCACCGTTTTCGGCTCCTGCGGCCTCGACCTCATCGCCAATGTCCCGCGCCTGCCGGCGCCAGGGGAAACCGTTCTGGGCGGCGTCTTCGGCATGTCGCCGGGCGGCAAGGGGGCCAACCAGGCCATGGCCGTCAAGCGCTCGGGCCGAGCGGTGCGCTTTGCCGGCGCGGTGGGCAATGACGATTTTGCGCCGCGTGCGCTCGAACTGCTCAAGGCGGATGGCGTGGACCTCGAAGCCACCAAGGTGGCGCAGGGCGAAGCCACGCAGATCGCTTCGATTTTCGTGGACGCCAAGGGCGAAAACGTCATCGCCGTGCTGCCGGGCGCCAATGCCACGATGACGCCGGGCGATGCCGACACGGCGCTGGCCGACCTGCCGGCGGGCACGATCGTGATGATGCAGCAGGAGATCAACCAGAAGGCGACCGAACGGGCGCTCGACATTGCGCGCGAAAAGGGGCTGGTCTCGATCCTCAATACCGCTCCGTTCCTGCCCGATACGCCGGGGATGGCGCACAAGGCGTCCATCCTCGTGGCCAACGAGACGGAATTCGCCCTGCTCTGCAACGGCA
Organism: Paradevosia shaoguanensis; assembly: GCF_016801025.1. Lineage (GTDB taxonomy): Bacteria > Pseudomonadota > Alphaproteobacteria > Rhizobiales > Devosiaceae > Paradevosia > Paradevosia shaoguanensis. Next base: position 1,459,942 of record NZ_CP068983.1, read on the forward strand.
GGACCGAGCCGCTGGACGGATTGATGCAGGCCTGGGCGCGCGACAACAAGCAGACCGTGATCGTTACGCTGGGCGCCGAAGGCGCGCGGGCAGCGACGGCGGACGGCACGATCATCTCCGTGCCGGCGTACAAGGTGACGCCGGTGGACACGGTGGGCGCGGGCGATACGTTCTGCGGATATCTGGCGGCGGGGCTGGACGAGGGGCTGAGCCTTGAGGCCGCAATGCGCCGGGCGGCGACTGCGGCGAGCCTGGCATGCCTCAAGCCGGGGGCGCAGCCGGCGGTTCCGACGATCGGGGACGTTGAGGCGGTGCTGGGGTAGGTTTCTGGGGCGCGGTTGGTGCCTGTGGCACCCCTCACCCGCCCGTTGGGCACCCTCTCCCTCAAGGGGAGAGGGCGATGGGGTGAGATTGCGCTCAAAGTTGCCGTTGAGTTCGCCTCAACCGCAGTTCTTCCCCGGACTTGATCCGGGCCTATTGCACCGCGCCACTCGGGTGGAGGCATCCGTGGGCCCCGGCTCTGCGGCCGGGGAAGTGCGGTGGCGGGGTGAAGATCAGAGCGGCGTTGGCTGAAACTCAGCTCCAGACTACGTCGGGCTACTTCCCCTCGGCCCGGGGCACCAGCGGGGTGCTGCCCTGGGGGCCGCCCGTGGCGGCGTCGTAGGCGACGAGGTAGCGGACGAGGAGCGGGACGAGGGAATCGGCGGTGACCACGGCCGATTGCAGGATCACGAACTGGCCGGCGGGAAGATCGAGCGGGGATTTGGCGCAATCCGCGACGACGGGTACGGCGCGCTTGCCGGTTTCGATATAGCGCTGCAGCGTGGGCAGCATGGAGGCGGCAGCGGTCTTGAGGGTGGCGAAGGCCGGCTGATCCTTGTCGGCGACCTCGTCGTTCCAGACAGCGCGGGCCTGAACGAGCGCCATGAGGCCGTTCATCGTATCCTGGACACTCATGAAGCGGTCGGCATAAGGGCGGCAGTCTTCGGCAATGGCGGGTGTGGCCAGCAAGGCAGCGGCCAGGGCGATGGGAGCGAGGAGGCGCATGTCGGTTCTCTCCGGTATGGGGGAGACGCTGCGGGTATTTGCGGGGGTTGTCCAGCCTGGGATTGCGAGGCTCCGCGTCAGTGCCCGGCGGCGCGGATCATGGGTTCGATCGTGTCTTCGAAGAGGGCACCGGGCTTTTCGGCCAGGACCTGCGGATAAAGCTTTTCGGCTTCCAGCGACAGGCGCAGGAATTGGGCGATGCCCTCGGCGGCGGCGGGGTCGGCCATGGGATAGAAGCCGGCTTCGAGGCGGGCGAGCAGCAGGGTCTTGGAGTGGATCATGCGCTCGGTGAAGCCGGAAGCGTTGCTCATCGAGCTCGAAATCTTGACGTAGTCGTGAAGCGGCGTCCCCAGATACATTTCGGTCGCGGCGGTGCGGTAGAGGCCCATCAGAAAATCGAGATCGGTCATGTTGGGCAGGTCGGGGTCGTAGCGCGAATCGGCGCGGCGGCGGTCCCAGACGACCATGGTGTCCATGGAAAGGCTCACCCATTTATGCCCCGAGGCCTTGAGCACGCGATCGGGGCCCTGCCCGACGGTGCGCAGCGAGGTGAAATCGGGGCGCATGACGTCGAGCGAAGTCGCGACGACAGGCTGGTGTTCGAGAGCGGCGACGGCCAGTTCCAGCTTGCGGGGCTTGAAGCGGTCATCGGCGTCGAGCAGGGCCGCATAGGGTGTATCGAGGAGATCGAGCACCATGTTGCGGGCGCGGGTCGAGCCGCCGCCGACCTTGCCGGAGGAATGGAAACGCAGGCGGGGATCGGAAAGGCCGTTGTCGACCAGGAACTTGCCGTAGTCGACGCCGTCATCCGAGATGATGTGGTGCTCGAAATCGGCATGCGTCTGCATGAGGACGCTGCGCACGGTGGCGGCGATCGTATCCTGCGCGCGGAAGGCGGGCGTGATGACGGCTACGGTCTGGTTCCCCAAGGAAATCCCCCTTTAACGGCTTTCGGCGCAATCTTGAACGCCCGCGAACCCTGTCCCATATCTTGCTCAGGAAATCGGTGCCACTCACTCGGGTCGGTTTCCAGCGTTGCTTATTCAAGGACGGTTGTTGATGTCTCGCATATCACTCTTTTCGGCGCCGTTTCTTCTGGGCTTCGATGCCTTCGAAGAACGTGTCGACCGCCTTTCGAAGGCGGCGGATGGCTATCCGCCGTACAATATCGAAAGGCGCTCGGGGGCCGAAGGAGCAGAGTGCTTCCTCATCTCCATCGCAGTGGCAGGGTTCGCAAAAGACGAGCTCGAAGTCATTTGGGAAGACAACCAGCTCATAGTCAGGGGGCGTCAGAAGGACGACCCTTCGCGTGAGTTCCTGCATCGCGGGATCGCCGCACGCCAGTTTCAACGCAGCTTTCTCCTCGCCGACGGCGTTGTCGTCAAGGATGCTGCGCTCCGGGACGGCATGCTGATTGTCACCGTGGTGCGCCCCAGGATCGACAAGGTCGCAAGGCGCATCGAAATTCGTTCGTGAGAGGAGTTGGGCAAATGCAGAATAGAGACGAAACCGTCATCGATACCCAGGTCCATCCGCTCAAGACCCTGACCCCGGCGCAGTTCATGGCGCTGGGCGGCAGCGCGGTGGCCTTCGTCCGTCCCATTTCGGGCGACGAGGTCAATACGCTTCTGTCCGAAGAAGGTTTCGAGCCCGATGGCTTGTACCATCTGGTCATGTCGGCCGACGGCACACCGCTGATGGTCGCCGATACGCGCGAGGCAGTGGACGAATGGCTGTCTGACCGCAATCTCGGCCTGGTGGCGCTGCACTAGGGCGTTCGCAAGCGCCCGCAGACAGAATCGAAACGGCGCTCCGCTGGCAGCGGCGCGCCGTCCATCAAGCCAATTGAATCGCCTCAGGCGGCGTAGGCCGCCAGGGGCTGAATCAGGAGCCGGTAAAGCTTGTGCGGATCATTGGTCCGGCGCAGGTCATCCACCAGGGCCTCGGTGCGCAGCAGACGCGCTACGCGGGCGAGGGCCTTGAGGTGATCGGCGCCGGCGCCGACCGGCGCCAGCAGCATCATGACGAGATCCACCGGCTGGTCGTCGATCGAATCGAAATCGATCGGCTGGTCCAGCTTGGCGAACAGCGCCGTGACGGCGGGGAGCCCGGCAATCTTGCCGTGGGGAATGGCAATGCCGTTCCCCAGGCCCGTCGAGCCAAGAGCCTCGCGATCGCTGAGTGCGGTGAAGATCGACTGCTGATCCAACCCGGTCGCCTGAGCAGCATGCTGGCTCAAGACTTCCAGCAGCTCGGTCTTGGTCTTAACACCCGTACATGCAAGAACTGACTCCTCGGCGAGGATGTCTGAAAGTTCCATTGAAGAAACCTGTTCGATGTCGTTTGGAATTGGGTTTAGCAAACAGCCCTAGTTTGCGCTCAAGGCGGGATCAATCCAGCCAATATTGCCGTCGGCCCGGCGATAAACCACATTCAGTCCGCCATGTCCAGCATGACGGAATACCACTACATCGGACTGGCTCAAATCCAGCTCCATCACGGCTTCACCCACGCTCAGGCGGCGCAGGCTCGCCGTGCCTTCGGCGATAACCGGGGGGCTGAAATCGGCGTCGAGCTCGTCATGTTCTCCAGGCGCAGCAAGCACATAGGCCTGGGCAGTGCCCTCCTCGTCCTCCGGGCGCCGGCGATGCTGCTTCAATTTCCTGTTATAGCGGCGCAGGCGCTTCTCGATATTGCCGGCCATGACCTCGTAGGCCAGGGTCGGGTCGTTCTCGGCCGCACTGGCCTGGAGCGTCATGCCCGAATCGAGGTGCACGACGCAATCGGCGCTATATCCCCCGCCGTCGTGGGAGAGAGTGAGATGTCCTTTATAGCCCCCGTCGAAATACTTGGTGACCACTGAGTTGAAATGGTCGACGGCCTTGCTGCGCAAGGCATCGCCAACATCCATGTTCTTGCCCGATACACGTAAGGTCATGGCTACCCCTCTCATTCGATAGATCGGCGCGGGCCCCAGCCATTTTGTTCGCGAAATGGTTCTCCCGCATCTGCATGGTAGACCCGGCACGAAGGGGGATCAAACCCAGCAAGCTGGTCACGGGCGCAATTGCAGGGGTGACAGACGCGGCAAGGAGGACTAGCCTTCCCACCATCGAACTTCCCGAACACGCTTAGTTGATCGTCGCTCGCCGCCCTCAGGGCGTGGCCGAGAGCGCTCGCTTCTGCCGCCGGCGGATGACGGAGGACGGAATGTTCATGCCCTCCCGGTATTTGGCGACGGTGCGCCGGGCGACATCGATCCCCTGCTCGCGCTTGAGCATCTCGGCGATCGTGTCGTCCGAGAGGATGTCGGCGGGCGACTCGGCATCGATGAGCTGGCGGATGCGGTGGCGCACGGCCTCGGCCGAATGATCCTCGCCCCCAGTGGAGGACGCCAGCGCGGTGGTGAAGAAATACTTCATCTCGTAGAGGCCGCGGGGGGTCGACATGTACTTGTTGGAGGTGACGCGGCTGACGGTCGATTCGTGCATCTGGATGGCGTCGGCCACCATGCGCAGGGTCATGGGCTTGAGGTGCGAGACGCCGTTGACCAGGAACCCATCCTGCTGGCGCACGATCTCGATGGCGACCTTGAGAATGGTCTGGGCGCGCTGGTCGAGGCTCTTGGCCAGCCAGTTGGCGGTCTGGAGGCAATCGGAGAGGAAGGCCTTTTCGGTGGCGTCGCGGGTCTTGCCGGTGACGGTGGCGTAGTAGGTGCGGTTGACCAGCACCTTGGGCAGCACGTCGGAGTTGAGCTCGACCGCCCAGCCCCCACCGGCGCCCTCGCGCACGAACACATCGGGCACCACCGCCTCGACCGGGGCGCCGTCAAAGGCGCGACCGGGCTTGGGGTCGAGTTCGCGCAATTCGGCCAGCATGTCGACGAGATCCTCGCGGTCGGCGCCGACGGCGCGGGCGAGGCCCGTCATGTCATGGGCGGCGAGAAGATCGAGATTGGCGAGGAGCCGCGCCATAAGGGGATCGAGCCGATCCTTCTCGCGCAGCTGGATGGCGAGGCATTCGGGGACGGTGCGGGCGAAGACGCCGATGGGATCGCAGCCCTGGACCCTGAGCAGCACGGCTTCGATCCGCGCTTCGTCGGTGCCGAGCTGGGCGGCGATGGCATCGAGCTCGGTAGCAAGGTAGCCGGCCTCGTTGAGGCTATCGATGAGGGCGCGGGCGATGAAGCGCTCGGCCGGGTCCTTGAGGATCAGGTTGACCTGGGATTCGAGGTGATCGGAAAGGCTGGGGCGGGCGGCGACATATTGATCGATGTCGGGGGCCTCCCCGCTCTCGGAAAGGCCGCGCCCTTCGGGCCAGGTGGTCGACTGGCTGACCGAATCCTGGCCGACCTGCTCGGGAAAGACGTTTTCGACGGCGGTATCGAGGCCATCGGCAATAGAACTGGCCGACTGGATGCGCTCGGAATGATCGACCGTATCCTCGTAGGCGCTCAACTCGGCCGGGCGTTCGGGCTGGTCGCCGCCATCATCGGGCGCGCCCTCCTCGCGGTCGAGGAGCGGATTGCGCAGCAATTCGGTTTCGACGAAGGCGTTGAGTTCGAGATGGCTGAGCTGGAGCAGGCGGATCGACTGCATGAGCTGAGGCGTCAGCGTCAAGCTCTGTGCCTGCCGTACCTCCAGCCGGGGCGTCAATGCCATGCCGATACAATCCCAAATCGCAACCGGCGGCACCATGACTGATTGCGCCCACGAGGACAAGCGCGATCGAGCAAGTTTCGTGCCACTCCCGGCTAAGGACTTGTGGCAATTGGCTAAGTATCGAAAGTGTCGCCCAGATAGACGCGGCGGGCGTCGGGGTCGGCCTTGATGGTCTCGGGGCGCCCCTGGATCATCACCTTGCCTTCGTAGATGAGGTAGGCGCGATCGACGAGGCTGAGCGTCTCGCGGACCGAATGGTCGGTGATGAGGACGCCGATGCCGCGCTCGGTGAGCTGGCGGACGAGGCCCTTGACCTCGGCCACGGCGATCGGATCGACGCCGGCAAAAGGCTCGTCGAGCAGCATGAAGACCGGATCGGCCGCCAGGGCGCGGGCGATTTCGGCGCGCCGCCGCTCGCCGCCGGAGAGAGCCAGGGCGTTGGAATCGCGCAAATGGCTGATGGAGAATTCCTCGAGCAGCTCATCGAGCCGGCGCTTGCGCTCGGCGCCCGAGCGCACATGGCCTTCGAGAATGGCGAGTATATTGTCCTTGACCGAGAGGCCGCGAAAGATCGAGGGCTCCTGCGGCAGGTAGCCGATGCCCAGCCGGCCGCGCTGGAAGAGCGGCAGGTGGGTGATCTTGTGGCCATCGAGCCGGATTTCGCCGTGATCGGGCTTGATGAGGCCCATGATCATGGTGAAGACGGTGGTCTTGCCGGCGCCGTTGGGGCCAAGCAGGCCTACCGCCTCGCCGCGCCGGACGGCAAGGCTCACATCCGAGACGACGACGCGCTTGCCGAAATGCTTGGCGAGGCCATGGGCTACCAGCCAGCCGGTCTGGTCGATACGGACATCTTCCTCGGAGACGGTCTGGTTCATTTCGAACTGAACACACCCGTGACGCGGCCGCCCTTGGAGCCGGTGAAGGTGGAGGTATTGGTCTTGAGGTTCACCACCAGTTCGGGTCCGGTCAGCTTGCTGGTCGCATTGGTGACGGTGACGTTGCCGGTCAAATGCAGCACTTCGGTGGCAGGGTCGTAGACCGCCTTTTCCCCGCTCGCGTCCTGCTCGGAGGTCTTGATGCGCACCTGGCCGGTGGCCTCGAAGCTCTGGACGTCGGTGGTACCCTTTTCGCCGTAGGCGATGACGACCTGCTCGGCCCAGAGATCGACGCTGGGTGTCTTGACCACGACATTGCCCTTGAAGGTGGCGTGGTGGTTGGCCTCATCGATGGTGAAATTGTCGCCGGTAATGGTGACCTCGTTGGCCGCCCGGGCGATGCCCAGGGTCGAGAAGACCAGAATCAATGCCAGGACCAGACGGGCGATCATGAGGGTGACCCTTGTTCGGTTGCCGTGTCCGCTGCCGTGGGGCGGGACGGAACGGAAAGCGTTGCACGCTTGAAAGACCAGATGTTGGCGGCGGCGTCGTAAGTCAATCCTTCAGCGTCGAGAACCGAGCCGTCATTGAACTCGAAATGGGCGGGGCCGTTGGAAACCAGGGTCTGGGCCGGCCAATCGACCAGCGAATTGGTGATGGTGCCGGTAGTGCCGAAACTGTCGGAAATCGCGGCCTTGCCGTCGATCTCGACGCGCTGGCTGCCCATGTGGAGCGTGGCGCCATCGGCCCGGGCCGAGAGCACGCGGCCACTGGGCTGGGTCAGCGTGGCCTCGGCATTGACGAGATCGACATTATCCACCGCCGCCAGGGCCGCCGACGCGCTTTCGGCGGTCACCTGATAGACGGCGCCATCGGCCATGACGCCATCATAGCGCGGCACATCGACCACGATCCGGTCCTGCTGGACGGTAACGCGGCCGATGGTGAAGTCGATGCCGATGCTGGCGAGGTAGATCTGGCCGACAATGCCGACCAGGACCAGCGCGCAGACGACCGGCACGGCGATGCGCAGCACCGAGACGAAGCGATTGCGGGCGGTGAGCCGCCCATACATCGCTTCGCGTTGGTCGGCGGTCGCCGAACGGCTCATGCCTTCAAATCCTAGCTATGGGCGAAGATGTCCGTCTCGCCCCAGCCGAGCAGGTCGAGCTCGATCCGGGTCTTGAGGAAACGGAAGCATTCATCGGCCAGTTCCATGCGGCCCTCGCGGCGCAGCATGCGGTCGAGATGGCGCTTGAGATCGTGCAGGTAGAGCACATCGGAGGCCGCATAATCGAGCTGGGCCTGCGAGAGCACCTCCCCGCCCCAATCGGACGATTGTTGCTGCTTGGAGAGATCGACGTTGAGCAGCTCGCGCACCAGGTCCTTGAGGCCGTGGCGATCGGTATAGGTGCGCACGAGCTTGGAGGCGATCTTGGTGCAGTAGACCGGGCCGGTCACGACGCCGAAGCGGTGCTTGAGCACGGCCATGTCGAAACGGGCATAGTGGAAGATCTTGGTCACGCCCGGGTCGGCGAGAAGCCTGGTGAGATTGGGCGCAGCATTGGAATCGGCCGGAATCTGCACGACATCGGCGCTGCCGTCGCCAGGCGACAGCTGCACCACGCACAGCCGGTCGCGGTGCGGATCGAGACCCATGGTCTCGGTGTCGATCGCCACCTCGCGGCCATAACGTGAAAGATCGGGCAGATCGCCCTTGTGCAGCCGAACAGTCATCCGTGACCTCACTCAATCGCAAACTGGGGCGTTGATGCCATACCACACTGGGCTTGGAAAGTCTGACCTGGGGGCTTGACTGCCTTGTTTTGGCGCCAAACCTCAGCCAAGACGAAAACATGCAACGTCTGACTCTCATCGCAATGGTTCTTGCCGGGCTGGCCGCCTTGTGCCTGGCCGCGCCCGCCTATGCGAATGCGCAGACGCATCTGGAGGCCCCGGCGGCGCAAATCTGCATCGACAATCCGGGCATTCTGATGGAAACGGCGGCCACGCCGGACAAGCCGCATACGCTCAAGGCCTGCATGGGCCAGAAGAACCGGCTCGCCATTCCCTGCCAGACCGACCGGTGCCTGCCGGTCGAACAGATGGCCCTCGCCTTCCGCCCCTCGGCAAGGCAGGTGCTGCCCCTCGTCGCCGACGCCCTCCCCGAACGCGACGAGCCGGACGGCCAGTTCAGGCCACCACGCCTGACGGCGTAACCCCTCCCTCACGCCCAGAGCGCCGCTGCGGTCCTTGCGCCCGCGCGCAACGCATTGGGCATTTCCCAAAGCCAAAGGCGCGCCAAGCGCCGACCAAGAAAGCAATTGTCGATGACCGATACCCTGACCCTGCCCCGGCGCCAGTTCATGTTCGGCGGCGCCAGCCTTGCCGCGCTCGCCCTTACCGGCTGCACGACGACCGGCAATACCCGGCCCGTGGCCGATGCCGGCCCGATGGTGCCCCAGCAATATCTGAGCATGTATGCGGCGCTCCCCGAAGAGCGCTTCCCGATCCCGGCGGCCGATATCTCCAAGCTCGACCCGCAATACTGGCGCCAGGACGTGGCCGACCCGACCGGCGAACGCCCGGGCACGGTGGTGGTCGATACCGGCAACCGCTTCCTCTACCTCGTGGGTGAAGACGGCCGCGCCATGCGCTATGGCGTGGGCATCGGCCGCGACGGCTTCGCGTGGTCGGGCCGCGCCAAGATCCAGTACAAGCGCGAGTGGCCAACCTGGACGCCGCCCGCCGAGATGATCGTGCGCCAGCCCGAGCTCGAGCCCTATCGCCGCGGCATGGAGCCGAGCCTGATGAACCCCCTGGGCGCCCGCGCGCTCTATCTCTTCCAGAACGGGGAAGACACGCTCTATCGCCTGCACGGCAATGGCGACGTGCTGTCGATCGGCAAGGCCGTTTCGAGCGGCTGCGTGCGCCTGCTGCAGCAGGACATCATCGACCTCTACAACCGTGTGCCCTCCGGCTCGCCCGTGCTGGTCGTCTGATTCCCGATATCCCTCGGTCCGCCGGCACGGCTGGCGGACCGCAAGCGGCATTGCCGCCACGTGGTCTCATCTGCGCGGCGATCACCAGATGGTGATTGCGCGAAACTCCGGAGTGCGAGCGCCCGTATCGACTAGGTGCTCCAACCTCAAGAGGAAACAGATGTCCAACGTGACCAAGACTCTCCCCATGCTCGCCTTTGCCCTCGTCGCCGGCCTTTCCATGGCCTCGGGCGCCGCTTTCGCGCAGGACGCCATGAAAGCGGGCGATGCGATGAAGGCCACCGACACCATGAAGCCGGACGACAAGGCGATGGCCGACTGCAAGGCCAAGGCCGGCATGGAGAGCGACCAGATGAAGAAGGACACGGCCATGAAGGCGTGCGACGCCATGGGCATGGATTCGATGAAATCGGACACCATGAAACCCGGCAACGCCATGCAGCCGGCCAAATCCAACTGACCCACGCGGAGGCCCTTGCCTCGTGCGAGGGCCTCTGCCTTTCCGGCGCGCCAGCGACGGCGCATGCCAAAGGGCTGCCCGGTGGGCAGTTACTCTTTTTTGCTATCGGGGATAGGCCTAGAGGCTCGGTAGCGCCTCTAGAAATGGTGCCCTGGAGAAGACTCGAACTTCCACGCCTTGCGGCACACGGACCTGAACCGTGCGCGTCTACCAATTCCGCCACCAGGGCACTGGTGAGCGCGCCTAACTAGTAGAGGGGGGCGAGTCTTGTCAATCGTCGAAATGCCCTTTTTCGCACTCGCGTGGTTCAGGCGCCCAAACCATCCCAGTGCCCGATGGTCGATCGATCGATGACCGGGAGGTCGTCCAAGCAATTGACGTTGAGCATCACCATCTCGTTCCCCTTGCCGTCGCGGCCGCGGGCGAAGGATTCGATGCCGCAATGCCGGCAGAAGAGATGCTCGATCTGTTCGGTGTTGAAGCGATAGCTCTTGAGATCGTCGGCGCCCGCCAGCAATTCGAAGTCGGCGGCGGCCAGCGGCTGGAGCACCGAGCCGCGGCGGCGGCAATGGGTGCAGTTGCAATCCATCATGCCGGTGAGGTCGGTTCTGGCGGTGAAACGCACGGCGCCGCAATGGCAGCGGCCGTTATAGACGCGAAGCGTGTGGTCGATTTCCATGTCTCTCTCCCGGATTTAGAACAAACAAAGAACGATCTGGCGATCCCTGTCAAGCGCGGGCACTCGACAGGCCGGCGCCCGCTGGGCTAGAAGGCGGGAAAATTCTTGGTGCGGCAAAATGCTGCGACTGGAGTGTGGTGATGGAACCGAACGAACTGCCCCTGGTCACGATTTTCGGAGCCTCCGGCTTCGTTGGCACGCAGGTGGTGCAAGCGCTGGCGCGCAAGGGCTATCGCATCCGCGCCGCGGTGCGCCGGCCTGACCTGGCCGGGCATCTGCGCATGCCGGGCGCCGTGGGCCAGATCGTGCCGGTGCAGGCCAATGTGCGCAATGCCGCCTCGGTGCTGCGGGCCGTCCAAGGGGCGGGCATCGTCATCAACCTCGTCGGCATCGGCGTCCAGCGCGGCGCCCAGCAGTTCGACGCCGTCAATGTCGAGGGCGCCAAGGCCGTGGCGGAAGCCGCCCGCGCCGTGGGTGCGCAGGTGCTGGTGCATGTTTCGGGCCTGGGGCTCCTCGCCGACAGCAGCAGCGCCTTCGCGCGCTCGAAGGCTGCCGGGGAAGAGGCGGTTTCGGCCGCTTTCCCGCAGGCGACCATCCTGCGTCCCTCGGTGATCTTCGGGCCGGGCGACGGGTTCTTCACCCGCATGGGCACCTTTGCGCGCATGCTGCCGGTGGTGCCGCTGATCGGGGCGGATGCCCGCATGCAGCCGGTCTATGTGGGTGACGTCGCCGACGTCATCGCCAAGGCCGCGGCCGGGGACGTGCGCAACGGACGCATCTACGAGCTCGGCGGTCCCGAGATCGAGACCAATCGCGAACTCTGGCAGCGCGTGCTGCGCGAGACGGGCCGCAGCAACCCGCTGCTGCCGGTATCGCAGGGCCTGGCCTCGCTGCTGGCCATGCCGATGGGCCTGCTGCCCAAGCCGCCGCTGACCGGCGACCAGGTGATCCTGCTCGGGCAGGACAACCTGGTGTCGGAGGGCGCGACCAAGGACAAGCGCACGCTGCTTGGCCTCGGCATCACGCCGGTATCGATGGATACGATCCTGCCGACCTATCTCTGGCGCTTCCGCCGCAACGGCCAGTTCGAGCGTCTGCCCGCCTGAGTTTTTGGGGAAACGGCTGCTGCTCTTACTTGAAGAGCAGCAGGCCCCACAGACCGACCGCGCCCACGAAGATTCGCCAATAGGCGAAGAACGAGAAGCCGTGGCGCGAGACGAAGTTGAGCAGGTACTTGACCACCAGCGTGCCGACGATGAAGGCGGCGGCAAAGCCGATGGCGATGTTGAGGCCCAGTTCGGGCCCGATCAGCTCGCGGTTCTTGTAGAGATCGTAGCCGAAGGCGCCGACCATGAGCGGCAGGGCCACGAAGAAGCTGAATTCAGCGGCCGAGCGCTTGTCGGTACCCAGAAGCAGCGAACCGACGATGGTGGCGCCGGAGCGCGACACGCCCGGCACCAGCGCCAGCATCTGGAAAAGGCCGATGTAGAAGCACATCAGCGGCGGGTAGGTGTAGATCTCGGTGTAGCGCGGCTTGAGCTTGAGCTGATCGACAAAGAGCAGGATCACGCCGCCCACGATCAGCATCACGCAGATGACGATGGGCGATTCATAGATCACGTTCTTGATGAAATCGTGCAGCAGCACGCCCGCCACGGCTGCCGGAAGGCAGGCGAGGATGACGCAGAGCGCGAAGCGCAGGGCATAGGGCTTGCGCAGGAACACGTCGCGCGCAATGCCGACCAGCCGCCAGAAATAGATGACGACGATGGCGAGGATCGCGCCGAGCTGGATGAGCACCTCGAAGACGCGCCCGGGACTGTCGAAACCGAGGAAGTGCTCGACCAGAAGCAGGTGACCCGTGGAGGAGACCGGTAAGAATTCGGTAAGTCCTTCTATGATGCCAAGGATGAGCGGCACAAAAAGACCTTGATCGGCGTTCATCTGATCTCCTATCCATCAATCAGGGGCGCCAGAAAGCGCATCGGACCGGATCGCTGGGGCTTAGGCGAATCACGGCATGGGGCAGACGACGAGCACTGCTCCTAGAAAACGATGGCAAGCGCAAGGATTGCAAAGGCGAAAATGGCAAGGCTTCTCCACCACCCACTCGACCCTTCCGCGCGGCTGGCGCGGCTCATGCTCGCCGAGTACGGTATCCCGGTGGATCTGGAGGAAATCAAGCCCTGGCTGCGCCAGCCGGAATTCCTCGAAATCAATCCGGCGGCCACCGTGCCGATCCTGCTCGACCATGCCGAGCCGCCCGTCGTCGGGCCGCTGGCGGTTATCCTCAATATCGAGGAGCGGTTCGCGCCGCCCTCCGTCGCCGGGCTCGTGCCTGCGCTCTCCTCGGAGCGCGCCGAGATGTGGCGCATGTTCGAATGGGTGCTGGGCAAGCTCAACGACGAGGTGACCCGGTATGTGCTCGAGGAAAAGATCGTCAAGCGCGACCGGCAGGGCGGCACGCCCGACCCGGCGGTGCTGCGCATCGCCAAGGCGAACCTCGTCGAGCACATGAACTATTTCACGTGGCTGTGCGCGACGCGCAACTGGCTGGCCGGCGAGAACATGACGCTGGCTGATTTCGCGCTGGCGGCGCATCTCTCCACGCTCGACTATCTGGGCGACATCGACTGGGAGAAGGCCGGGGAAACGCGGGACTGGTATTCGCGCATCAAGTCGCGGCCGGCGTTCCGCACGCTCCTCAACGACCGCGTGGTGGGCATGCCGCCCCATCGCGGCTATGCCGATCTCGACTTTTGACCGTCGGCCGATAGCGGGCCAGAATAGGCCCATGGCCGACCTCGTCACCGAAATCCGCGAACGCGCGCTGGCGCTGGGCTTTGATGCCTTCGGCATCGCTCCGGCCGAAGCGCGCCCGGATCTTGGCGACAAGCTCGCGGCCGCCCTCGCGGCGGGCTGGCACGGCGACATGGACTGGATGGTGGAAACCGCAGAGCGGCGGGCGAGCCCCAAGGCGCTCTGGCCGGAGGCGCGCTCGATCATCATGCTCGGGATCAATTACGGGCCCGACAGCGACCCGATGGCGATGCTGGCGCGCAAGTCGGCCGGCAATATTTCGGTCTATGCCCGCAACCGGGACTACCACGACATCATCAAGGGCCGGCTCAAGGAAGTGGCAGGGCTCCTCTCGCGCCGCACGGGCGCGGAGGTCAAGGTCTTCGTCGATACCGCGCCGGTGATGGAAAAGCCGCTGGCGCAGGCGGCGGGGCTGGGCTGGCAGGGCAAGCACACGGTGCTGGTCAGCCGGCAGTTCGGCTCGTGGCTGTTTCTCGGGGCCATCTTCACCTCGGCGGAATTGCCGGTTTCCGAGCCCATGGCGGAAAGCTGCGGCTCGTGCCGGCGATGCCTCGACATCTGCCCGACCAATGCCTTTCCGGCGCCATTCCAGCTCGATGCGCGGCGGTGCCTCGCCTATCTCAATATCGAGCACAAGGGGCCGATCCCGGTCGAGTTCCGCAAGGCGATGGGCAACCGCATCTATGGGTGCGACGACTGCCTGGCGGTCTGCCCGTGGAACAAGTTCGCCAGCGAAACGCGCGAGGCCAAGCTTTTTGCGCGCGAGGATTTGCGGGGGCCGCCGTTGAGCGAGCTTCTGGCGCTCGATGATGCGGGGTTCCGGGCGCTGTTCGCGGGCTCGCCGATCAAGCGGATCGGGCATGGACGGTTCCTGCGCAACGTGCTGATCGCGGCGGGCAATAGCGGGGATGCCGCGCTGCTGCCGGCGGTCGAGGCCCGGCTGGGGGATGGCGACCCGCTGGTGCGGGGCGCGGCGGTGTGGGCACTGGCGCAGCTGGCGGATGGGGAGCGGGTGCGGAGGGACGCGGAGGCCCATGCCGGCAGGGAACGGGATGCGGATGTGAAGGCGGAGTGGGCGGCGGTTTTGCCGGAGGTGGTTTGAGGGGCTCAGTCGTGCCAGTGGTGGGGATGGTGCGGGGCATCGCGGGTCGCGGAGCGCGAAGTCCGTTTCCATCGAATCGCGAAACGCCTAGTCTGCCGCGCGGTGACTTGCGCGATTCCGCCGGGCCATTGCAGGTGTGAGAGCGGGTGATGCGCGTCTTCTTTTTCGGCATGGGCTATTCCTCGCAGGCGAGCGCGGAAGCGCTCCGCAAGGACGATCCGGCGGTCGAGATCGCGGGGACGGTGCGCGATGCCGGCAGGGCGCAGGCGCTGGCGGCCAAGGGTTACGATATCCGGGTTTTCGACGGCGAACGGCCGGGAGCGCTGGGCGAGGCGTTGAGCGGGGCGAGCCATGTGGTGGTCTCGACGCCGCCGGGGGCGCCGGGCGATCCGGTGTTGCGCCATCATTGGGCTGACCTGGCGCGGGCGCCTAAACTTGAATGGCTCTGCTATTTTTCGACCGTGGGGGTCTATGGCGATTTCGGCGGCGCCTGGGTCGATGAAAGCACACCCTGCCACCCCGAGAACGAGAGGTCGCGCCAGCGGGTGGTGGCCGAGGACGAGTGGCGCTCCTTCGCGCGCGAAAAGGGCATCCCCGTGCTGATCCTGCGGCTGGCCGGCATCTATGGGCCGCAGCGCTCGACCTTCGACCGGCTGCGCGACGGGACCGCGCGGCGGATCGTCAAGCCGGGACAGGTTTTCAACCGCATCCATGTCGCCGATATCGGCCGTGTCACGGCTTTGGCAGCGCAGCGCCGATTGGGCGGGGTGTTCAACCTGGCCGACGACGAGCCGGCGCCGCCGCAGGACCTCATCGCCTATGCGGCGGAGCTCATGGGCGTGGTGCCGCCGCCGGAAGTGCCGTTCGAGGCCGCGGAGATGACGCCGCTGGCGCGCTCGTTCTATGCGGACAACAAACGCATCTCCAATGCCGCCATCAAGGCGGCGCTGGGGATCGATCTGCTCTATCCCAATTATCGCGAGGGGCTTTCAGCCATAGCCAATTGACCAAGCCGCACCCTGCCCCAAAGCCTCAGCGCATCGTGCTCGAGGGACGCTATGCCCGGCTCGAGCCGATCGACCCCAAGCACACGGCCGGGCTCTTTGCCGCGACCGCCGGCGAAGGCGAGGACGAGCGCTATCGCTGGCTGATGTCGTTGCCGGCGGCCGACGAAGCGGAATTGCGGCGCAGGCTGGCCGATGCGGCTGCGATCGATGATCCGCTCTATTTCGCGGTGGTCGACAAGGCGACCGGGCTTGCCGGGGGCCAGCAATCGCTGATGCGGATCGAGCCTGCCCATGGGGTTATCGAGATCGGCGGCATTCTCTGGGGGCGCGGCGTGGCGCGGACGCGGCTGGCGACCGAGGCGCTCTATCTCTTCGCCGCCTATGTCTTCGACACGCTGGGCTATCGGCGGTTCGAGTGGAAGTGCAACGACCTCAACGAGCCGAGCAAGCGCGCGGCGCAGCGGTTCGGGTTCACCTTCGAGGGCGTGTTCCGGCAGCACATGATCATCAAGGGCGAGAACCGGGACACCGCCTGGTTCTCGATCATCGATGGCGAATGGCCGACGGTCAAAGCGCGGCTCGAAGCCTGGCTCAATCCCGGCAATTTCGACGCGGATGGCAAGCAGAGGCGGCCGCTGGGCCAGGCCTGAACTGGGGTCCGTTCTCAATTGCGCCGGTAGATGAGTTGCGATAGCCGCCCCACCCACCGGACTTCCCCGGACTTGATCCGGGGCCCATTGCTATTCTCCATTCGAGTGGAGGAACCCGTGGGCCCCGGCTCTGCGGCCGGGGAGGTTCAATGAGTGTGGCGCAGCAGATGGACAGCGCTTCCGTTGGAATCTGTCGGATGGGGAGATAGCGCTCTGGGGGCGCCGGGACTTATGAATACGGATCCTAGCCTGCGACGGCGCGGCCGATGGCATCCTGCAGGCGCTGGAGGTCTTCGGGCCGGCTCAGGCGATGGTCGCCATCGGGGATGAGGGTGAGCGTCACCGGATCGTGAAGCAGGTGCGAGACGAGCTTGAGCGCATGCTCCTGGGGCACGTCGGGATCCTTGCCGCCCTGAAGGATGGTGACGGGGCAGCCCGTTTCGATGACGCCATCGAAGAGCAGGTGCCGATCGCCATCATCGAGCAGGCCGCGCGTATAGACATAGGGCTCGGGACCGTATTGGGAGGCGCGCTCGACATAGCCGCGCTCCGCGAGCGATTTGCGTTCGGCGGGGGAGAAGCGGGCGTTCATGAGGTCTTTGGTGGCGTCGACAGCGGGGGCGATGAGGATCAGTTCCTTGACGCGGGCCTCGCCCCGGTCGCGCAGGGCCTTGTTGAGCAGCAGGGCCAGCCAGCCGCCGAGCGAGGAGCCGAGGACGACCTGCGGGCCCTCGGTACGGGCGAAGACGGCCAGGGCCTCCTCGAGCCAGCGACTCACGGTGCCTTCGAGGAAATCGCCGCCCGACCGGCCATGGCCGGAATAATCGAAGCGGGTGACGGCGAGGCCCCGGGCGGCGCCATAGGCGTCCACCGCCAGCGCCTTGCTGCCCGACATGTCGGACTTGAAGCCGTTGAGCCAGAAGAGGCCGGGCGCGCTGCCGGGGCGCTGCTCGACGGCGATCTCGCGGGCAGCCGGGCCTTCGCCGACAAGGATGGTGGTGGGATTGATGGCGCTGGACAAATCGGCCTCCTCGCTGGAGCGTCTTCGGGAACGGAGCTGGAACGGCCCCGGTCGGGCGGCGCCATTTATGGCGAGGGAGGCGGGGAAGTCAAAGTCAGAGCGCGCAAGCTTGCAACACCTTGAGAATTGCACGCCGCGCCGATGATCGGACAGGGTTTTGACTGTTGACTTATTGGCCGGCCATCACGATTTTAAGAGCGATTTTCCGCCCCTTCCCTTAATCAGACAAGGAACGCTTGCCATTCGTCGTCCCATGAGACCCGTTGCGCCCCAGAAAGATGGGCCGCTTTCAAACGAGGATATCTCCGCCCCCGAAGTCCAGCTCATCGATGCCGAAGGTGAGAACAAAGGGGTCATTCGCACCCGTGAAGCGATAGCCATGGCCCAAGAGGCCGGGCTTGACCTGGTGCTCATCGCCGCAAATTCCAATCCGCCGGTCGCCAAGTTCCTCGATCTGGGCCGCTTCAAGTATGCCGCGCAGAAGAAGGCTGCCGAGGCACGCAAGAAGCAGAAGGTCATCGAGGTCAAGGAAGTCCAGCTCCGGCCGAATATCGATACCCATGACTACGAGACCAAGATGAAGGCCGTGCAACGCTTCATCGAGGGTGGCGACCGCGTGAAGGTCACGATGCGTTTCCGCGGCCGCGAAATGGCGCACCAGGAACTGGGCATGGAGCTGCTGCTCAAGGTCCGCGACCTGATGGAAGCCAAGGCCAAGGTCGAGAGCGCACCGCGCTCGGAAGGCCGCCAGATGGTGATGGTGCTGGCTCCCAAGTGAGCTGACGGCTTCATCGACGGATTGACGAAAGCAGGCCTTGCGGCCTGCTTTTTGTTTGGGCGCCCGGCCTAATTGGAAATACCAATGCGCTCGATAAGGCCCGGCCTGCGACGAACTGGCGATTGCCTTGGAATTCGGGCTTTTGCGCTGGGCATTTGTTAACACCCCCCGAAGCATTCTCCGCACCCTTACTACCTACCGACGTCTCACAGAATGTGAACCTTTGGAGTGCTGGATGTTCTCCCGTCTGAGTATTGCACAACGTATTTTCGGCGCTTTCGCCGTCCTCCTCGTACTTCTCGCAGTTTTGGCCCTTGCCGGTAATTATGGTGTGGGGAGCCTCGCCGGCTCCTACGCGGATTATCGGGCAGAGGCGCAGCGCTCGATCACGATCGGGCGCATGGTCAACGACACTTATGCCGCCCGCATGGTCGAGATGGGCTACCGCGTCGATGGCGCGGCGGACAAGGCAGAGGAATTCAACAGCCTCATCGACAGCCACAGCCTCAACGACCAGGCGGCAGTGGACGTGTTCGCCAGCGACGAGGAATCCTATTCCTGGCTCGGCGAGCTCAAGGCGGACCTCGCCACCTATCGCGATGCCTTCACCCGAAGCGCCGCGCTCGAAGAGCAGCGCAAGACCGTGGGCGCTTCGCTCAATGCGAGCACCGAGACGATCCGCGGGCTCCTCAACGATCTCATTACCGGGCTGACCTCGCGCGGCGACATTTCCTCTGTGGCGCAGGCCGGGCATGTGAACGAAAGCGCCCTGCTGATGCTGCTCAATGCCGAGCGGTACATGGCGACCAACGATCCGGCCGATCTCGACAAGGTACGCGAGAACGGCGCAACGGCGGTCGAGCAGGTGTCGGAGCTGAGTGTCGGACTCTTCGATCCGGTGCTGCAGGAAAAGACGCAGGCGATTGCCGACGAGCTCGATACCTATGCGGGGCTGGTCGAGGAACTGGCCAGCGCGATCGAGGAGCGCAACACGGTGCGCGCCGAGCAGCTCGACGATTTCGGCCCGCGTATCCAGGCGGCGTTCGGCGTCATCCAGGACAATATCTATTCGCGCCAGGACGAGCTGGGCGCGACCGCCGGCAAGGCTGCCTCGCTCACCACGATGGTGCTGATGGTCATGACGGCCTTCGCCATGGTGGCGGGCCTCGCGCTGGCCATCGTCATCGGACGGTGGCTCTCGCGGGCAATCCGGCAGATGGCGGCCAATATGCGCCAGCTCGCCGATGGCGACCTCGACCTGCAACTGGCCAATCTGGATGCCCGGAACGAGCTGGGCCAGATGGCCCAGGCGCTCGAGGTCTTCCGTACACACGGCAAGGCGGTGCAGGCCATGGATGCAGAGAAGGCGGCCAGCGCGCAGGCACAGGCCGACGAGCAGGCACTGCGCGACGGCTTGCAGCACGAAGTGGCGAGCGTGGTGGCGGCGGCCGTGGCCGGCGACTTCACCGCCCGCGTCGGCACGCATTACGACAATCCGGAACTGGTGGCCCTGGCGCAGAGCGTCAACGAGCTGGTGTCGACGGTGGATCGGGGCGTGTCGGAAACGGGCGACGTGCTCTCCGCACTGGCCGACGCCGACCTGACGCAGCGCGTGACCGGCTCCTACCAGGGCGCCTTTGCCCGGCTCAAGGCCGATACCAATGCGGTGGCGGACAAGTTCGCCACCATGATGGGCGAGCTGCGCGAGACCTCCAAGGCGCTCAAGACGGCGACCGGGGAGATTCTCTCGGGGGCCAACGATCTTTCCGAGCGCACGACCAAGCAGGCCGCGGCGCTGCAGGAGACCACGGCCACCATCGAGCAATTGGCCACTGCCGTTTCGGGCAACGCGGCCAAGGCCCGGCAGGCGGCGGACAAGACCACCTCGGCCTCCCATCTCGCCGAGGAAGGCGGGCAGGTGATGAGCCATGCCAACCAGGCCATGGAAAAGATCGAAACCTCCTCGGCCAAGATCTCCAACATCATCGGCATGATCGATGATATCGCCTTCCAGACCAATCTCCTCGCGCTCAATGCTTCGGTGGAAGCGGCGCGGGCGGGTGAGGCCGGCAAGGGCTTTGCCGTGGTGGCGGTGGAAGTGCGCCGTCTTGCGCAATCGGCAGCGGAGGCCTCCTCGGAGGTCAAGGCGCTGATCGAGCAGAGCGCCAGCGAGGTCAAGAGCGGGTCTCGCCTCGTGGCCGACGCGGCCTCCAAGCTCTCGGCGATTCTCGATGCGGTTGGGGAAAACAGTCTCCTCATGCAGGAGATCTCGGCAGCGAGCCACGAGCAGTCCTCGGCTCTCGAAGAAGTGACGGGCGCGGTCCGGCAGATGGACGAGATGACCCAGCACAATGCGGCGCTGGTCGAGCAGACCAATGCCGCCATCGAGCAGACCGAGGCGCAGGCCAGCGCGCTCGACCGGATCGTCGACGTCTTCAGGATCGAGGCGGCCGCCGAGGACGAAGCCAAGGCGGTTCCGGCTTCCGGCATCAGGGGCCTGCAGCAGCGGGCGAGCGAGGCGGCGCGGGCCTATCTCTCGCGCGGCAATGCAGCGCTCAAGGCCGACTGGAGCGAGTTCTAGACGGTTCGGAAGGCGGGTCGCAGGGCCCGCCTTCCTTTATCCCGTGTGCTGACACGGACTGCCGTTTTTTAGCCAGTATTTGCCCTGATTTTCCGCGCAGGTCTGGAACGGCGCCTCCGCCTTCCTATATGGCCATGGCATTGAGCACCTCGATTCAGGTGCCCGGGAAACCGGAGTTTTACGCTTTGACAAACCAACCTATCCCGCTGCCCACGGGCGGCGACACACGCACTTTTCTTGCCTTGATCGGCGATAAATGGACGCTGCGCGTCATCGCCCAACTCGTCGCTGGCAAGCGGCGTTTCAACGAATTGCGCAAGCTGGTCGTCGGCATTTCCCAGAAGGTGCTGGCGGCGACGTTGCGCAGCCTCGAACGCGAGGGATTGGTCAAGCGGACCTTCTTCCCAGTGATTCCCCCGCGCGTCGAATATGAACTGACCGAGATCGGCATGCGGTTCCTGCAGGCGCTCGGCGCCCTGCGCGACTTCGCGGTCGAGAACCGTTTCGAGATCGAGGCGGCGCGGCGCCGGTTCGATGCCGAGCTGGATATCGAGCCCCCGGCGCAGATGCTGTCGGGCCGCTGACCCTATCGCGATTTGCGGGGCGCGGCCGGCGGGCTGCGCCTCTATTGCGTGATGGCCAGAGGCAAGTGCTTGCCGCACCGGCGCGGCGCTTCTAGAACCCGTTGATGGCCAGACCCAAACTCCATAGCGACGACGAAATCCACTCGATGGCCCAGGCGGTGCTGGTGGCCAAGGGGCCGGCCGGCTTTACGCTGAGCGACGTGGCCGAGGCGGTGGGCGTGTCGCGCGCCGCGATCATCCAGCGCTTCGAGAACAAGACCAATCTCCACCGCCGGGTGATGGAGCGCTCGACCCAGGAAGCGCGCGACTATTTTGCCGCGCGACCGGTGGTCGAGGGCATTCCGGCGCTGAGGGACATGCTGAGCGAGCTCATCGCAGGCATGGGCGAGGGCGAAGGCTTTGCCGGCTACCTGCTGCTCGAATGGTCGGACGTGCATGACGAGGCGCTCAACCGGCTGGCGCAGGAGCGCAACAGGCTGGTGCGCGAGGCCATCGCCGCGCGGCTGCCGGAATCCCCGGAGCGGGATGTGCAGGCGAGCCTGATCCAGGCGGTGATCCAGGGCGCGACGATGCAATGGCTGATCGAGCCGCAGGGGCCGCTCAACGGGTTCGTCGAGGCGCAGACGTTCAGGCTGCTGGACCGGCTGTTCCCGGGAGCGTGAGAGCATCCCT
Source organism: Paradevosia shaoguanensis (assembly GCF_016801025.1). Classification (GTDB taxonomy): domain Bacteria; phylum Pseudomonadota; class Alphaproteobacteria; order Rhizobiales; family Devosiaceae; genus Paradevosia; species Paradevosia shaoguanensis. The sequence continues at coordinate 1,481,884 of NZ_CP068983.1, forward strand.
GAAGCCCCGGCGTTTACCGGGGATAGATTTGGGATGGGACGGGCCGAATGGTGACCCGACAGGCGGTGAGAGGGCCGGATCAGGGCGCTCCGGCATGGGCAGGAATGCACCATGGTGTTGTCCCGTTTTTTTCGGTCTTTTTGGCGAACCACCAGACGTTAAGTCACTGATACAACACGATTAGCTGGCCAACACCCGTCGACGAATCGTTAAATTTTGACTCAATTTCGGGCAATGTTTGCGCATCTTTCGCGGGTTTTGCGGAGGTTTGGGCGGCTTTCGGCACTTGTTTTTTCGGGTGGTGCGGCGGGGCTGGTCGGCGGGGTGAATGGTATTGTCGCGCTGCCGGCGGATAGGGGGATAATAGGGCCGCCTTGTTTATAACTTACATGTAAGTTATAAACTCTGAATGACCTCGTTACCTGTCAAAAGACCGCTGGCGCTCGATCTCACCGCAGCGCAATTCGCCGCCTTGCCCCGCGGGCGGCATGCGATTGCCTATCGGGATCTGTTTTCGCCGCATGCCGACCTGCCGGCCAAAACGCGGCTTTGGGCCGAGGGGCAGGGATTTGACCTGCGGGCGCTGACGCTGAGGTCGCGCGAGCGCGGGGCGCGGTCGCAGAAGTTCCTCTTCGCACTGCGGGACGGGGTGGCGGTCGAGAGCGTGCTGATCCGGCGGCATGACGGCTACACGGCCTGCATTTCGAGCCAGGTGGGCTGCGCCTTTGCCTGCCGGTTCTGCGCCTCGGGGCAGGCGGGGCTCAAGCGCAACCTTTCGGCGGGCGAGATCGTCGAGCAGGTGGCGCGGCTCGGGCCGCGGGTCAACCGCATCGTCTTCATGGGGATCGGCGAGCCGCTCAACAATTACGAGAACGTGCTCAAGGCCATCCGCATCCTGCGCGACCGGCAGGGCATGGATTTTCCCAGTTCCGGCATCACGCTTTCCACCATCGGCATCCCCAAGGGGCTCAAGGCGCTGCGCGAGGAGCACCTGGCGATCAACCTCACCATCTCGCTCCATGCCACGACCGACGAGAGCCGGGCGGCACTGATTCCGGGGAGCCGCAAGCATGGCGTGGCCGAGGTAGTGGCGCGGGCCCTCTCCTGGGCGGAGCGGCACAACCGCGACGTGACCTTCGTTTATCTCGTGCTGCCCGGCATCAACGACAGCCGCGCCGATCTCGAACGGCTGGTCGCGATGTTCTCGGGGCAGCGGGCGCGGATCAACCTCATGCGATGGAACCCGGTGGCGGGCATCAGGCTGGGGCGCACCGAGGATCGGGTGCTGGCGCTCTTCCGCGAAAGGCTGGTGCGGGCGGGCATTCCGGTGGTGGTGCGCGATACGCAGGGGCGCGACATCTCGGCGGCCTGCGGGCAGCTCTGGCTGCGCGACCTCAACGGGCGCGCATTGGCGGCCTAGGCGCGCCCGGCGATCCGGACGCGCCGCGCCCGGTCAGCCGACCGTCACCCAGTTCGGGGCGATGCCGGTGCCCTTACCCAGGCCGAAGCCCATGCGGATGTTGAGCATGCCCAGGGGCTCGAGCAGCCGGGCCTGCGAAAGGTCGCCTACTTCTTCGGAGGCAAAGCCGGCCGTGCGGGCGAGGGCCGCAACGATGCCGACGGCGGCGGCGTCATTGCCGGCAACGAAGACCGGCACATTGGCGGTCGCCGCGGGCGGCGCATCGAAGAGGCTCGAAAAGATGGTGTTGAAGGCCTTGACCACCTTGGCGCGCGGCGCCGCCTTCTGGATTTCCTCGGCGGCCGAGGTGCTGTGACCCATGAGCAGCCCCGAATAATCGGCATTCACCGGGTTGGTGATGTCGACGAGGATCTTGTCGTCGAAGGCGCGGTTGCTGCCGGCTTCCGCGAGGGCCGCGGCATAAGGCAGGGCCAGGATGATGATGTCGGAGATTTTGGCCGCGTCGTGATAATTGGCGACCTTGATGTGGCCCGGCAGCAGGCCGGCAAAGGTGGTAGCGGCAGCATTGTCGTGGGCGCCGAAGACGATGTCGGTCTTGCCGGCCAGGCGCTTGGCCAGGCCCTTGCCCATATTACCCAAACCCAGAATTGCGATACTCATGCGGCTGTTCCTCAAGGTTGACGCCATACGCAAGCGGATGGCTCGATTGTGCCGACAAGTCGGGGGCGTTGGGAAGTGGTCTCGTGCGACCAGACTCCGCTTGCCTTTGGCTGCGTCTCACCCTATACAGCCCACTTCTTACGGACCGCCCGGCCTAAAGGCATGCCGTGGCGGTCTTTGAATGCGATGGGTCCATAAAAAGACCGATCCACGAATAAAGGACACGCAAAATGCCCAAGATGAAGACCAAATCTGGCGCCAAGAAGCGCTTCAGGTTCACTGCTTCGGGTCTGGTGAAGGCCGGCGTTGCCGGCAAGCGTCACCGCCTGATGAGCCACAACGCCAAGTACATCCGCACCAATCGCGGCACCAAGGTGCTCTCGAAGGGCGATGAAGGCCTGGTGAAGTGGTACATGCCGTATAACCGCTAACGGCTGGCAGAAAGGAACCTTATAGATGTCACGCGTCAAAAGGGGCGTAACCGCCCACGCCCGTCACAAGAAGGTCTTGAAGGCCGCCGAGGGCTATTACGGTCGCCGCAAGAATACCATCCGCGTTGCCAAGCAGGCCGTGGAAAAGGCCGGCCAGTACGCCTATCGCGACCGCCGTATCAACAAGCGCAACTTCCGCGCTCTGTGGATCCAGCGCATCAACGCCGCCGTGCGCGAGCACGGCCTGACCTACGGTCGATTTATCGACGGCCTCAGCAAGGCTGAGGTGGCTGTCGACCGCAAGGTGCTCTCGGATCTGGCGATCCACGAGCCCGCAGCGTTCGGCGTCCTGGTCGAGAAGGCCAAGGCCGCCCTCGGGTACCTCAAGGGTGTCGAAGACACCACCGTGGCCCGCATCGGCGCCTAAGCGCCATTCAGCCTAGCTGAGGTCAAAACAGAGCCTTGCGCCGCCCTTTCGGGGATGGCGCGAGGCTTTTTCGTTTGCTAGGCATCCCCACGCTCGAAAACCGGAATTTTCCTCATGTCCAACCTTGAGACCCAGATCGAAACCCTGCGCGCCGAACTGACCGCCGCCATAGCGAGCGCTGCGGACCAGGGCGCGCTGGAGGCCTCGCGCATCGCCGCCCTCGGCAAGAAGGGCTCGGTCTCGGCGCTGCTGGCGTCGCTCGGCGGCATGGCCCCCGAAGAGCGCAAGACCGCCGGCCCCGCCATCAACGGCCTCAAGAACGAGATTTCGGCGCTGATCGACGCCAAGGGCGCTGAGCTCGCCGCAAAGGCGCTCGATGCGCGCCTTGCCGCCGAAAAGGTCGACGTGACGTTGCCGCTCCAGCCCGCTCCGTCGGCGCGCGGCCGTATCCACCCGATCAGCCAGGTGATCGACGAGATCACCGCGATCTTTTCGGACATGGGGTTCTCGATCGCCGAAGGGCCCGATATCGAGACCGACTATTACAACTTCACCGCGCTCAACTTCCCGGAAGGGCACCCGGCGCGCGAGATGCATGACACCTTCTTTTTGAAGCCCGACGCCAATGGCGAGCGCAAGGTGCTGCGCACCCATACCTCGCCGGTGCAGATCCGCGCCATGCAACGGACCAACGAGAAGCCGGCGGCCAATTACATCACCGGAACGGTCGAGCCGCCGATCCGAATCGTGGTGCCCGGCCGCACCTATCGCAATGACAGCGACCAGACCCACACCCCGATGTTCCATCAGGTGGAAGGCCTCGTCATCGACAAGTCGAGCCATATCGGCCAGCTGCGCTGGGTGATCGAAGAGTTCCTCAAGGCCTTCTTCGAGGTCGACAACGTCAAGACCCGCTTCCGCCCGAGCTTCTTCCCGTTCACGGAACCCTCGATGGAAGTGGACGTGCAGTGCGACCGCTCCGGCAATGAGGTCAAGATCGGCGAAGGCTCGGATTGGCTCGAAATTCTGGGCTGCGGCATGGTGCATCCGAACGTGCTGCGCAATGCCGGGCTCGACCCCGATGTCTACCAGGGCTTTGCCTGGGGCATGGGTATCGACCGCCTCGCCATGCTCAAATACGGCATGCCGGACCTGCGCGCGTTCTTTGACGCCGACAAGCGATGGCTCGACCATTACGGCTTCCGCCCGCTAGACCTGCCGACGCTGTTCGGGGGGCTCTCGAGCTGATGATCCAGCTGCCCGCCGGCTACGAGAACGCGGTAACGTTCAGCTTCGGGGATTCCCCCGAGCTGGCGGACGAACTGCTTGCGCTCGTGCTGGCCGGAACCAAGACCGCGACCTGCGACGCGGTCAGCGCCTATGGCGAGGCCGAGCCGATGCCCGTTGTGGGGCGGCGCGACGTGGTGCTCGATGGCAGGGGCCGCCCGGCCTGCGCGATCGAGACCATCGAGGTCGAGTTGCGCCGGTTCGACGAGGTGGACGCACGCTTTGCCGCCGATGAGGGCGAAGGCGAGCGCACGCTCGACTATTGGCGGCGCGTCCATGAGGACTATTTCCGCCGCCACGGCACTTTCGCGCCGGACATGATGGTGGTTTGCGAACGGCTGAAGGTGGTTGAGGTGTTTGCCCGTGACTGAGATCGAAGCGCAGACCACTTTCGTTGTCACCGACATCGAGGCGGATGGGCCGACGCCCCTCCATTCCTCGATGCTCAGCTTTGCCTCGGTCGCCATCAGCGCGGCCGGCGAAAGGTTCGGCGAGTTCGAGGCGGTGCTCAAGCCGAGACAGGACCGCAAGCCCGACGAAACCACCATGGCCTGGTGGCAGACACAGCCCGAGGCCTGGGAAGCGGCGACGACGAATGCCGAGGCGCCGGAGATCGTGATGCCGCGCTATGCCGACTGGGTCGAGAGCCTGCCCGGCTTTCGCGTCTTCGCGGCGGCGCCGATGATCTTCGACGGCCTGTGGATGGACCATTATCTCGACGAATTCGCCGGCACGCGCGTGCTGGGTGGACCGTTCAAGACGCGGCAGATCTTTCGCGGCGGCGGGGTGTGCCTTTACACCATGGCCGGCGCCCTGCGCGGCGCGCCCTATCTCAACTGGGGCATGCAGCGCGTTCCGGCCGAGTGGTACGGCCATATCGAACACACGCACAAGGCCATCGACGATGCCCGCGGCTTCGCCAATGTGCTGGTAAAACTGTTTTCCATTTCCTCCGGCCTCGAGCGGATCGAGGCGACCGAAAGTATGTACCGATGAAATTCACACTCGACTGGCTCAAGGATCATCTGGATACCACGGCTTCCGCCGACGAGATTTCCGAGGCGCTGACCACTGTCGGCCTCGAGGTCGAAAGCGTCGAGGACCAGGGCAAGGCGCTCTGGGATTTTGTCGTCGCCCATGTGGTGTCTGCCGAAAAGCACCCCAATGCCGATAAGCTGCGGGTCTGCAAGGTCGATGCCGGCACCGGCGAATTGATCGACGTCGTCTGCGGCGCCCCCAATGCGCGCACCGGCCTCAAGACGGTCTTCGCCTTCCCCGGCACCTATATTCCCGGCTCGGACTTCACGCTGACCAAGGGCAATATCCGCGGGTCGGCCTCCAACGGCATGCTGTGCTCGGCGCGTGAGCTTGAGCTCTCCGAGGATCACACGGGGATCATCGAGCTGCCGGAGGACGCGCCGGTCGGCGCCAAGTATGTGGACTTCGCCGGGCTCAATGGCGTGGTCTACGACATCTCGATCACGCCCAATCGCGGCGACTGCACCGCCGTGCGCGGCGTGGCGCGCGACCTCGCCGCTTTCGGCATCGGCAAGCTCAAGCCCGATACGATCAAGCCGGTGCCGGCGAGCGAGAAGACCAGCCCGGTTCCGGTGACGCTCTCGTTCGGCGCGGACGAACCGCAATTCTGCAAGATGTTCGCCGGCCGCCTCATCACCGGCGTCAAGAACGGCCCTTCCCCCGAATGGCTGCAGGCGCGCCTGCGCGCCGTCGGCCTGCGGCCGATCAATGCGCTGGTCGACATGACCAATTACATCTCCTTCGACCGCGGCCGGCCGTTGCACGTCTTCGACGCCGATACGCTCAATGGCGGCATCGTGGCGCGCATGGCCAGGAAGGGCGAGAGCCTGCTGGCGCTCGACGGCAGGACCTATGAGCTCGATGAGAGCGTCTGCGTCATCGCCGACAGCTCGGGCCCGCTCGGCATCGGCGGCATCATGGGTGGCGAGGCTACGGGCTCGACCGACCAGACCGTCAACGTCTTCATCGAATGCGCCTGGTTCGAGCCGACCGATGTCGCCGCCGTGGGCCGTAAGCTCGGCATCAATTCGGACGCCCGCTACCGCTTCGAGCGTACGGTCGATCCGGAATCGGTGATGTGGGGTATCGAATACGCGACGCAGATGGTGCTCGACCTCTGTGGCGGCACCGTGCACGAGATAGCCGTGGCCGGGCACGTGGAAAGCCCGCACACGGAAATCGAGTTCCCGCTGGCCGAAACCAAGCGCCTGACCGGCCTCGAGGTGACGCGCGCCGAGACCGAGCACTTTTTGACGCGCCTCGGCTTCGAAGTCGAGGGCACGGGCGAGGTGGTGAAGGTCACCGTGCCGTCCTGGCGCCCGGATGTGACGCAGAAGGCTGATATCGCCGAGGAAGTGATGCGCATGGTGGGCGTGGACAAGGTCCCCGTCGAGCCGCTGCCGCGCCTCAACCACGTGGCGCCGCGCATGCTGACCAATATCCAGAACCGCCGCCGCATCGCGCGCCGAGCGCTGGCGGCACGCGGGCTGGACGAAGCTGTCACCTGGTCGTTCATCTCCCATGACCTTGCCACCCGCTTCGGCGGAGGTAGCGATGACGTGCAACTGGCCAATGCCATTGCCTCTGACATGACCGACATGCGCCCGTCGCTGCTGCCGGGCCTGCTATCGGCCGCCACGCGCAACGCCAATCGCGGCTTTGCCGATGTGGGCCTTTTCGAAGTCGGCCAGATCTTCCTTTCCGATAAGCCCGAGGGCCAGCATACCTACGCCACGGGCATCCGCACCGGCACGGCCGGCTTCGATGGCGCCGGGCGCCACTGGAGCGGCAACGGCAAGCCGGTGGGCGTGTTCGACGCCAAGGCCGACCTGGGCGCGGTGCTCGATGCGCTGGGCGTCGATATCGAGAAAGTGCAGCTGGTGGCCGAAGCACCGGCCTGGAGCCATCCGGGACGCGGCGGGCGGCTGCAGCTGGGCCCGAAGGTCATTCTCGGCTGGTTCGGCGAACTGCATCCGGCCTGGGCGAAGGAACTCGATATCGATGGGCCGGTAGCGGCCTTCGAGATCGACCTCGACGCCCTGCCCGAGCCGCGCAAGAAGGCCACCAGGGCCAAGCCGGCGCTCAGCCTCTCCGACCTGATGCCCCTGAGCCGCGATTTCGCCTTCGTGGTCGGCCGTGACGTCACGGCGGCGACGATCCTCAAGGCGGCACGCGGAGCCGACAAGGCACTGATCACCGATGTCGCGGTTTTCGACGTTTTCGAGGGCACCCACGTTGGCGAAGGCAAGAAATCCGTCGCCATCGAGGTGACCTTGCAGCCGCAGGACAAGACGCTGACCGACGAGGAGATCGAGAAGGTTTCCGGCGCAATCGTCGCTGCTGTCGAAAAGGCCACCGGCGGAGCTTTGCGCAAATGACACTCGCAGCGGGCAGCGGGACGAACCTGCTGCCCATCGCCTCCTTCTGGTTCGGCGAGCTGTCCTGGCTCGAGCGGCTCTGCCTCACCTCATTCGTGCGGCATGGCCACCCCGTGCATCTTTACGGCTACGAGCCGATCGCCGGTATCCCGGTCGGGGTCGAATGGCGCGACGCCAATGACATCGTGCCGCGCGAAAAACTGGTGTTCTACAAGGGACGCGGCACCGCGGGGGTGTTTTCGGACCTCTTCCGCATGAGCTTGATGCGCCAGCAGCGCGGCATCTGGGCGGACGCGGACATGTATTGCGTAAAGCCCATCGCCAACCCACCGCCCTATCTCTTCGGCTACGAGCGCCCGCCCAAGTCGGACGGCACCGGCGGCTCGATTAACGGCGCGGTGCTGCTGCTGCCGCATGACGCGCCGCTACTCGACGACCTGCTGTCGGTGTTCGACGAGGGCGAAAGGCCGCTGTTCGAGCCGCACCTGCCGCCGCTCCGACGGCTGGAAGTGGCGGCACGGCGGCTGCTGGGGGCAAAGGTGCCGCCCGAATACATGCAGTACGGAGCGACGGGCCCCTTCGCGCTCACCCATTTCGTGCGGGCACGCGGGCTGACCGAGTTCGTGCAGCCGACCGATGTGTTCTATCCGGTGCCCTATGAGGGCATTCCGGGGCTGATGCTTGCCGGTTCATCGATCGACAAAGCCGTCACCGGGCGCACCCTCGCCGTCCACATCTGGCGCAGCCAGCTTACCGATCGCGGGCGGGCGGGGATTGCGATCCCCGAAAAGGGCAGCGTCCTGGCGCAGCTCTGTGAGCGCGAAGGCATAGCCCTCTAGCGCGTTTTCGAACCGAAAAAGTAGTGTCGCTTTCCTGAAAATGCTCTAGCGCAGCCGCAGTCTCTTCAACCACCACCGCTTCCAGCGATGTCGCATGAAGCGGTAGAAGAGCTCGTTGGTCATGATGTGCCGATAAATGCGGCGGAAGGCGACGTTGGAGACGACGTGCCAGGGCTTGAACGGGCCCGTGTAATGGAGAATCGCCGGATCGAGACCTTCATGCGGGTGGCGGGCGTCGATGGTGTTCCAGCGCGGCGCGATGTGCTGCCAATTGTTCTTGAAGATGAGATTGAGCACATCCTGGTCGTAGTAGAGCCGGGACATGACGCCTGAGGCGATCAGCTCTTCGAGGCGCGCCGGAATGTCGGTGGCGCGCCATTTGTCGATATCGATCACCAGCATGCCCGAATTGAAATAGGGGTCGGCCGGATCGAAGATATCGCGGTTGTTCTTGATGTCCTTGCCGCCAACGATGAAGGCGCCCTGCGTGTCGCGAACGGCGCCGATGGGGTGAGGACCGAGTTCGGCAGCGTAAAGCTCCTCGATCGGGGAGCGCACGAGCATGTCGCAATCGAGATAGATCACGCGCTTCACGTCCGGATCGACCAGCGTATCGACGAGAAGGCGGCCATAGACGACGCTGGTCCAGCGATCGCTCGATGGCGTGCGGGAGACGACCGAGCGGAAGAGCTCGGACTTGGTGAGATCGTGCCAGACGAGCGTAGCGCCGAACTCGTCAGAGATCTTCTCCAGATCGGCGCGATGCTCATCGGTGATCGGCTGATGGATCAGGTGGAAGACGAGGTCACCGCGGCGCTTGGTGAAGAGGCAGATCGAGCGCATGACGGCATAGGCCGGCGCCCAGAAATTGTCGTCGAAGGCCAGGGCGATGTGGATTTTGGCGTCAGGCAATGGGGGCGTCCGCTAGCCTTTGGGAGGTGTCGGGGGTCTTTACCACGCCTCCCTCGACAGACAAGTCCCTGGCCGGCAGCCGCGACAAATGGGCAATGGCCGCAGCGGCCACGGCGAAGGTGACGGTGAGCATCAGGATGCCGAAGGTGGCGTTGGTGAGGCCCATGAGAAGGTAGGCGGAGGAGAGGGTGATGGCTCCGAGCTGGGCAGACCGTCGATGAGGTCCCCTCGCGGTCCATGCCTCGGCGATCGGCGACAACAGAATGCAGAAGTAGGCAATAACGCCGATTATTCCGCCGGTCACCGCAAAGTCGGCAACGTCGTTGTGAAGGTGGTCATAAACGGGCGTATTCAGTTCCGGCGGCATGGTGTCGGCTGCGATCTTGGTGAAACCGATCATGCCATGGCCGTAGAACGGGGATTGCAGGAAGGCGTTGTAGGCCGCCTGGTACATAAGCATCCGAGCGTTGTCCGAGCTATCCTCGGTCTTTCCGGTTTCGAGCATGCTCGTGGCCGTCGCGATGACGCGAGTTACCGGGCTCCATCCGCTCTGAATTGTGCCGACTACCCCGCCTACCGCTATGAGGACCAGCACGCCGACTACCAGCCAGCTTCGGCGGCCCAGACCGCCCCAGAGGGCTGCAAGAACGAGAATTATCCCAGCAACGGGAATAATGGTGACGATTGCGCCGCGCGTGCCGGAGAGAACGACGGCTATCAAGGCAAATAGGGCGCCTGCGACAGCAACCCATTTCGAGCGCTTCTCTCCGAACAGCCCTACGAGGCTGAGGAAACCAAGCGCCACAACCACATCCGCAAAATGGATCGGATTGGCCACGATACCGCCCGCCCGTAGCGAGTGCAGCACGAAGGCATCGTAGATCGCCACCAGCATCGCGAGCCCTGCCCCGATCGCGGCCAGCGTGCCGATCATTCCCGGGCCGATACGGAAGCTTGTGCGGCTGAAGACGGTGATCAGGGGGCCGATGAGGAAGAGCGGGGCGAAGACGAGGATGGAGGCGATGTGGAGGGGGGAGGTGGCGGTGATGCCGAAGGCGAAGAGGAGGAGGGCCGCGGCGATGAGCGGGAGGGCTGCGGCGGGGCGGCGCAGGTCGGCCCAGCTGCGGGTGAAAAAGCAGATGCCCAGGGCGAGGACCTGGGCGACGATGACCGAGATATTGGCCAGTTCGGGCCAGAGGCAGATGATCACCAGCCCGCCGCCGAGAGCGGCGCCCGCCGAGAGATTGGCCAATTGCTTCGTCAACAAGGAGGGCTCCGCCAGATGGGCCGGCGGCTAGCGAGTCACCCGCCAGCCCGCTTTCCGGCCGCCAAAAGAATTCCGCCTCCCGGAGGAGGCGGATCATCGCTAGCGCTTGAGCGGATAATTGTCCAGTTGGGCGCCCTTGGTGGCCTCATCGATCGCCTTGAGGTCCTCGGGACTGAGTTCGAGGTTGGCGAGGACGCCCAGATTGTCCTTGAGCTGTTCGAGCGTGCGGACGCCGATCAGGGCGGAGGTCATTTCCTTGCGGCGCAGGACCCAGGCGAGGGCGAGCTGGACCATGGTCTGGCCGCGAGCCCTGGCGATGGCTGCCAGCTTTTCGGTGGCGTCGAGCAGGCGCGGTTCGATGGCGCGGGCGGAGAGCGAGTAGTTTTCGGCAGCACGGGTGCCGACGAGGTCGGCGCGGCCGTTGTACTTGCCCGAAAGGAGGCCCTGGGCCAGCGGGGAGAAGGCGATGACGCCGACGCCCAACTCACCAAGGGCATCGATGGTGTGGTCGTTCTCGATCCAGCGATTGAGCATGGAATAGCTCGGCTGGTGGATGAGGAGCGGCACGCCCATGTCGGCAAGGATGCGGTAGGCCTCGCGGGTCTGCGCTTCCGGATAGTTGGAAATGCCGACATAGAGGGCCTTGCCCTGCCGGTGGAGCTGGGCGAGCGCGCCCATCGTCTCTTCGAGCGGGGTATTGGGATCGAAGCGGTGGGAATAGAAGATGTCGAAATAGTCGAGCCCGAGCCGCTTGAGGCTCTGGTCGGCGCTGGCGATGACGTATTTGCGCGAGCCCAGATTGCCATAGGGCCCGGGCCACATGTCCCAGCCGGCCTTGGACGAGACGATCAACTCATCGCGATAGGGGCGGAAATCGCGGGCGAGGACATCGCCAAACAGCTCTTCGGCCGAGCCGTAGGGCGGGCCGTAATTGTTGGCGAGGTCGAAATGGGTGATGCCCGAGTCGAAGGCGTAGCTCAGGATCTCGAAGGCGCTCGGATAGTCGCGGGTGCCGCCGAAATTCTGCCAGAGGCCCAGCGAGATGACCGGCAGCTTGAGGCCCGAACGGCCGGTGAACCGGTACTGCATGGTGTCGTAGCGCGCCGAATGGGCACGATAGGTCATGATATCCTCCAGGCAAGAGAAGCGGGGCTCTCGCGATAGCGCGATGGAATGAGCGGTGCTAGAACGCCGCCCATGAGCAATCTGCATGTTTCGCCCGCGGCCTTCAAGGTTGCCGCCTTCTACAAATTCGCCGACTTTTCCGGCTTCCTAAGACTGAAGCCGGATCTGGCGGAATTCTGCTGCGCGCGCGGCATTCGCGGGACGATCATCCTGGCCGAGGAAGGCATTAACGGCACGGTAGCCGGTACGGCCGAGGCGATCGACGCGCTGGTGGATCATCTCAACGAGACGTTTCCGTTCCAGGGGGCCGAGCTCAAGTTCTCCCAGGCCGAAGCCATGCCGTTCCTGCGCATGAAGGTGCGCGTCAAGGAAGAGATCGTGACGCTGCGGGCGCCGGAGGTGAAGCCGAGCGAGGCGGTGGGCACCTATGTGGCGGCCGAGGACTGGAATGCGCTGATCGGGCGCGAGGACGTGGTGCTGCTCGACACGCGCAACGACTACGAGGCGGAGCTGGGGACGTTCGAGGGCGCGATCGACCCGCATACGCGCAGCTTCGTCGAGTTCAAGGATTTCGTGGCCAAGAACCTCGATCCGGAGCGGGACCGGAAGGTGGCGATGTTCTGCACCGGCGGCATACGCTGCGAGAAGGCATCGGCCTATCTGCTCTCCAAGGGGTTCGAAGAGGTGTTCCACCTCAAGGGCGGCATTCTCAAATATCTCGAGACGGTGCCCGAGGAGGAGAGCCGCTGGCAGGGCGAATGCTTCGTCTTTGACGAGCGGGTTTCGGTCACCCATGGGCTGGCCGAGGGCGACGCCACGCTCTGCCGGGGCTGCCGTCGACCGCTGACGGCGGCGGACCGGGCACATCCCGACTATCGCGAGGGCATCTGCTGCGCCCATTGCGCCGATGCCCCCAGAAGCGGGGCGCGCGAGCGGCAGCGGCAGATCGAGATCGCCAGGTCGCGCGGGGAGCGGCATATGGGCGACGAGGCTGCCGCCCATGCCCAGGAAAACCTCGAAAAGAAAAAGGCCCGCCGTCAGGCGAGCCAGGACGCGACCAAGGCGCCGGTCAGCGACGGCGGAAATTCATGACCCAGTTGGTCTCCCAGACGATACCGTCACGGGAGAAGGCCTGACTCCAGCGGGCTGCATCGGGGCCGAGCCGGGTCCAGAAGAACTGGACATTGACCGGCACGCCATTATCGGTGTCGCGGCCCACGAAGACGCCGTGATCGCCGATGAAGCCGCCCTGGACGGGCGGGAAGAGCGTGCCCTGCTGGCTCGAGACCCAATAGATGGCCCAGCGCCGGCTGGCGCGGTCGAAGAGGCGCAGGGTCATTCCAGAAAAGCCGCGCGTGGGCGCATCCATCTGGTCGATATTGGCGCCGCCATCGAGCCGCGGCTCGCAGTGGAAATCGGCCTCGAACTCATCCCAATCCTCGCTCTGGGCGAAGCGCTGCTTGAGGCGGCGATTGGTGACGGTCCAGTCGCCGTGCAGGAAATCGAAATCGGAGAGGGTGCCGGTGGGAGCGGCGAAGTCGGTCGGGTGGTAGTTCATCGGGAGGGGCCCTTTCAGCTCAGCGCAACAGCGAGCGCGCGGTGGGTTGGAGAATCAGGGTTTCAGGCGGTGACTTGAGAAAATCGGAAAGCGCGGCAGGCGGAGCCTGCAGCCAGGTTTCGAGACCGACGGCATTGTCGAAGCGCAGCAGCACGACATGGACGGGGTCGTCGGCGTGGACGGGGAGCGCGGGGTAGTCGTTCTCGACATCGAGGGTCGAAAAGCTGGCCAGGGGATCGACGCCGGTTTCGGCGAGGATTTCGCGCAGGCGCTGGTCGAATGCCCCGCCCTGCTCCGGGTCGCGCAGGCGATAGAGCATGACGATGAAGCGCGAGCCGTTGGTGGCGAAGGCGCCGCGCGGGCGGCGCGGACGGTTGGGGCGCTGGAAGCCGTCCTCGGGCGAGACGGTGGCGAGCAGGTGCACGTCGTCGCTGTCGGCCATGGTGGCGTTGGCGACGTCACGATGCTCGCGCCAGATCGGGCCCTGATAGAAGGCTTCGAGCGCCGGACGACGGTGAGCGATATCCTCGAAGCCGCGCAGCCAGACGAACTGGTCGGGCGCGCCCTCGACGCGGAACTGGCCGAGGACGTGGGCGCCGACCTCATCCTGGCTTTCGAGGAACTCGTTCTCGAAGAGATCGATGAGCGTGTCGCGCTGGCCCGGATGGAGGGTGTAACGGCGCAGTTCGACGACGGGCAGCGTGGCGTTCATGACAACTCTCCCCTAGAGCACGGCGCGCCGCGCGACGGCGCTGGTGAGCAATTGTTCGAGGCGGCGGGCGAGATTGCGCAGGGCTACGAATACCTGTGCCGGACGCTCCTCGATGCAGCCGGCGCGCAGGAGCGCTTCCAGCTCGGGATCAAGAAAGAGGATCGGGCCCTTGTCGCAGGCATAGAGCGAGGAGAGGGAGGCGATGGCGATTTCACGGTAGGAAACGGACATTTTTCGCTAGCTCCTGAACTGGTTCAGCGATGGAAGCGAAGTTTATTCCGCAAAGGCTGACATCCAATGTCAGCCTTTTATGCTAGGCTCAAAAAATGCGAGCGAGCCGACTGCTTTCGATCATGATGATGCTGCAATCCCGAGGCCGGCTGAGTGCGGAAACACTCGCCGAGGAGCTCGAGGTTTCGGTGCGCACGATCTATCGCGACATCGACCAGCTGAGCGCGGCGGGCGTGCCGGTTTATGCGGAAACCGGGCGCAATGGCGGCTTTGCGCTGCTCGATGGCTGGCGCACGCGACTGACCGGTTTGACAGCGCCGGAAGCCAAGGCGCTGTTCCTTTCGGGGCTGCCCGGGCCGGCGGCGGAGCTGGGGTTATCGGACGACATGGCCGCGGCCGAACTCAAGCTGCTGGCGGCCCTGCCCGCCGACTGGCAGGACGAGGCGCGGCGAATCAGCGGGCGCTTCCATCTCGACCCCAAAGGCTGGTTCCAGCCGGGGCGCGTGCATGAACACCTCAAATCGGTGGCCGATGCGGTCTGGAGCGAGCGCCGCATCCATGTGCGCTACGAGAGCTGGACGGGTGTTTCCGACCGCGTGCTCGAACCGCTGGGCTTGGTGCTCAAGGGCGGCATCTGGTACGTGGTGGCGCGGCGCGAGGGCGCCATCCGCACCTACAGGCTCTCAAATATCCTGGCGCTCATCATGACCGAGGAGCGTTTCGAGCGGCCCGACGATTTCGACCTGCCCGGGCACTGGGAGCAGGCGACGCTGCAGTTCGAAAAGGACATCTATGTCGATACCGCGCTGGTGCGGGCATCCGAGATCGGCCGCAAGCGGCTGCTCGATGTCAGCCAGGTGGTGCGCAGCGCCGTCGAGGCCGCGCAGATCGAGCCGGATGCCGAGGGCTGGGCAACGCTCACCATCCCCATCGAGGAAATCGGCTGGGCGGCGCGGGAGATGACCAAGATCGGCTGCGAGATCGTGGTGCTGGAGCCACCCGAACTGCGCAGCCGGATGGCCGAAATGGCGCGAAAGCTCTGGGCGCTCTATGCCGGCTGAACCTCGCGCACGCGGGCGGCGGCGATGGTGGCGCGGACGGCGGATTCGTCGGTCAGCGTGAGCTGGTATTCGCGCTCGAGCGAGGTGCCGCCCATGCCGACGAAGGGATTGAGGAAGGCCATGCCGGAGGGCACGGTCTTGCCGGCCGAGAAATGCGCCTCGGGCGCGCCGGTGCGGTCGAGCACGTCGGCGATATTGCCGGCATTGAGCCCGCCACAGACCATGACGACGAGGCGACCATTGGCGAGAGACACGGTGTCCTTGAGGATATCGAGGCCATCGAGCGCGGTGCGGCGCTGGCCGGAGGTGAGGACGCGATCGACGCCGGCATGGACGAGGTCCTCGACGGCCTGGCGGTAATCGACGGTCATGTCGAAGGCGCGATGGAAGGTGACGGTGAGCGGCTTGGCGGCGCGGACGAGCGCGCGGGTGCGCTCGACATCGACGCGGCCCTCAGCGGTGAGGCAACCGATGACGACGCCGGCGACGCCGAGGTCGCGCAGGGCTTCGACATCGCGCAGCATGCTCTGGAATTCCTGCTCGGAATAGAGGAAATCCCCGCCGCGCGGACGGACGATGACGTTGAAGGGAATGGTCGAGAGCTTGAGGGCTTCGCGCACCACGCCGATCGAGGGCGTCAGGCCGCCTTCGAGGAGGCTGGCGCAGAGCTCGACCCGGTCCGCCCCCGCCTTCTGCGCTGCCAGAAGGCCATCGATGCCTTCAACACACACTTCGATCCGGGGGAGTCTGGGCTTGGTCATCTCGCACACCTGGCTTCAGATTGGTCACTCGCATCTTGAATGCTAGCGCCACCCCGCCGCGCGAGGCAGGGGCTTTGGGGCGTGGCAGATATGCACGGAGGGGGCATCCGTAGTTTCCGGGAGGCCGGCGTTGAGGCCTCGGCAAGACCGGACGGCCGAAACATGGCACCAGGTCAAGCTGGGTGCACGACATGATGGCGCGGTGGCGGGCAGACGTGGAGGGCGTGGCGGCGGTGGAGTTCGCGATCCTGACGCCGGTCTTCCTGCTGATGCTGATGGGGATGCTGGCCTATGGCATCTATTTCGGCGCTGCTCATTCGGTGCAGCAGATCGCGGCGGATGCGGCGCGCACCTCGATCGCCGGGCTCAATGCCGGAGAGCGCAACAGCCTCGTCAAAGCCTTCATCGACAACAATGCGCGGGACTATGTGTTCATCGACGGGCGCAAGGTCAGCTACTGGATTGGCGACAAGCCGAGCGATGCCAGCCAATACATGGTGACGGTACGCTACGACGCCTCGGACCTGCCGATCTGGAACCTGGGCATCCCCCTGCCCTCGCCCGGCAAGGTCATCGGCTTCACCTCGGTGATCCGCAAAGGGGGAATCTGATGCGGCTGCTCGCGGCATTCCTGCGGGACGAGCGGGCCTCGATGGCGGTGATGTTCGCCGGCGCGCTGATCCTTGGCGCCATAGCCTGCGCCTTCGCGATCGATGAAGGCTCGCTCTACTACGAGCGGCGCGTGATGCAATCGGGCGCGGACCTGGCGGCGCTGCAGGCAGCGCGCGATCCCTCCAATGCGACAAGCATCGCCCGCGGGGCGCTGATCGAGGCGGGATTGATCACGGGGATCGAGACCGGGCTCAACGATCCGCTTTCGCCCAGGAGCATGATGGTCGAGGCCGGGCAATATGTGGCCGACGCCAGCCAGCCGGCGGCGCAGCGGTTCAAGCCAGGGCTGACGCCTTACAACGCGGTGCGGGTGCGCTACCGGCAGCGCGGGGGCCTCTATTTCGCGCGGCTCTGGAGCGAGCCCCCGATGATGAGCGTGGAGGCTGTGGCGACGACGACGCCGGAGGTGGCGTTTTCGGTAGGCTCGCGCCTGCTCAGCCTCAAGGACGGCGTGGCCAATGCGCTGCTTAACGGCCTGCTGGGCACCAATATCAATATCGCGGCGGCCTCCTACAATGCGCTGCTCAATGCCAGGGTCAGTGCCTTCAGCTTTCTCGATGCGCTGGCGAGCGAGCTCAATATCACCGCGGGCACCTATGCCGACGTGCTCAGGGCCAAGGCCGACCACGGCGTCATCGCCAGGGCGCTGGCGGCGACGCTCAACGGCACCGAGAAGACGGCGATGCAGACGATAGCGGCGGCGGCCGGGCACAACGGCAAGGTCGAGATCGGCAAGCTCTTCGATCTCGGGCGCTATGCGAACCTGGCGCTGGGCACGGGGGAGACCGGGATTTTCACCAAGGTCTCGGCGCTCGAAATGCTCTCGGTGAGCGCGGCGCTGAGCGATGGCACGCACCAGGTGGCGCTCAATGCCGGGATCAGCGTACCGGGACTGGTGGGAGCGAATGTGAAGCTCGCCGTAGGTGAGCCGCCGCAAAGCGGGAGCTGGTACGCGATCGGGCCTGCCGGGACAATCGTGCGGACGGCGCAGGTGCGGCTCAAGGTCAACGTGAAGATGTCGCTCGATATCCTCAACCTGGGGCTGGTGGCCTCGGTGCTCAGCCTATTGGGCATCCAGCACGTGTTCGACGTCGATGTGCCCATCTATGTGGAAGTGGCCAATGCCGAGGCGCAGGCAGTGGCGGCGACGTGCCCGGCGGGCAATGCCACGAGCGGCACGGCCACCATCGCGGTGCGGCCGGGCGCGGCGCGGATCGTGCTGGGCGAGGTGAGCGATGCCGCCATGGCCAATTTCGGGGCGTTCCCCGCCGTGGGCGAAGCCAGGCTCATCAATGTTCTGGGGGTGCTGACCGCGACAGGATCGGCGCATGTGCAGGTGGCGCAGATGCAGCCCAAGCTCGTGACGTTTTCGTCGGCAGAGATCGCGGCGGGGACGATCAAGTCGGTCTCGACGACGACGATCGCACAATCGCTGATGACCTCGCTGCTCTCGACGCTGACGCTCGACGTCAAGGTGCTGGGGCTGCTGGGTGGGCTCCTGAGCAACGTGCTGGCAGCGACCGGGCTCACCAACCTGCTGTCGCCACTGGGCGCAGCGCTGGATCCGGTGCTGTCGGGGCTGCTCAGCACGCTGGGCGTGAAGGTCGGCGAGGCAGATGTGCGGGTCTATGGCGTGCGCTGCGCGCCGCCGGTGCTGGTGGGGTGATCAGCAGCCTCCACTCGCATGAACCCCGGCTCTTCGGCCGGGGAAGTGCAGAGGGCGCTTGCACCACGGTGCCCGGCTAGTCGTAGGAGCGTGGGGTGAAGACCCAGTCGTGGCCGGTGGCGTGGAGGCGTCGGGTGCGCGAGGAGCCGATGATGAGGGTGGAGCGGGAATCGACGGCGGCGCTGGTGAGTTCGCCCAGGGTAAGGATGGAGAGCGTTTCGGCGGGGCGGCCGATGTCGCGGCCGACGATGACAGGCGTGCCCGGTTCGCGGAAACGGCGGAGGATTTCAAGGGCGCGGTCGAGCTGGTGCGGACGGGCCTTGGAGATGGGATTGTAGAGGGCGAGCACGAAATCGGCGCCGGCCGCGGCGGCAAGGCGCTGCTCGATGATGTCCCAGCTCTTGAGGTTATCCGAGAGCGAAAGGACAGCGAAATCGTGCCCCAAGGGCGCGCCGGCGCGGGCGGCGGTGGCCATGGCGGCGGAGATACCGGGGAGGATGGAGAGGTCGAGCTGGCGCCAGGCCGGGTTGTCCTCGGCGGCGAGCGCTTCCATGACGGCGGCGGCCATGGCGAAGATGCCGGGATCGCCCGAGGAGACGAGAACGACGCGGCGGCCGGAAGCGGCGAGATCGAGCGCGGCGCGGGCGCGCTGCAATTCCTGGCGGTTGTCGGAGGGATGGAGGCGCTGGTCGGGGCGGAAGGGGCCGGCCATGTCGACATAGGTCTGGTAGCCCAAAATGTCGGTGGCGGCGCGCAATTCGGCGGTGACTTCGGGCGTGCGCGTGGCGGCGTCGCCCGGCCCGAGGCCGATGACGGCGAGACGGCCGGCGACGGGGCGGTAGAGATAGACCAGTTCGTCCGGGCCGGCTTCGGCGGGCGCGTCGACGATGCGGATGCGCAGGCGCGCCGAGGGATCGACCGTGAGGCCGGAAAATTCGAGCCAGGGGGCATCGCCGTCGATCTGCACCGGGCGGCCTGAGAGCAGCTCGGAAACGAAGGATTTGGCGGCGGCGGCATTGAGGAGCTGGTAGCCGGGCGGCGGGTTGAGGAGGTTGATGCCGAAGCGCAGTTCGCCCGTAGTGGTGATGGCCGGGCGGGTGGCGAGGGCCTCCCCGATCGTGCGGGCCAGCGCATTGACGCCGCGCGTGGCGCCCAGCAGCGGCACCACGGCCGAGCCGTCCTCGGCGATGGCGAGCACGGGCGGCTCGGCGAGCTTGGACTGGAGCAGCGGCGCCAGGGCGCGGATGAGGATGCCGGCGGCGCAGAGGGCGATGATCGGGCGATCTTCGCGATAGGCATCGCGCAGGGCATCGCCGAAATTGGCGATGGTGACATCGGCGCCGATGACGCGGGTTTCGAGCCCGAAGATGCGCGCGCCGGGGAGCGCGGACTGGATGCGCTGGGCGGTTTCAAGGCTGGCGGCGTTGAGCACGAAGATGGCGGGCGTCAGCTGAGCCATTTGCGACCCGGCACCAGGATGATCGAGAAATAGGGCGAGGTTTCGGGATCGACCTCGGCCAGCGGCAGCACGCGCTCGGCGGCCATGGTGGCGCGCTCGACATAGAGGGCGCGGGCTAGGAGGCCGAGTTCGGCAAGGGTCGCGCGGACCTTGGCGAGATTGCCGCCACCCAGCTTCATGATGACGGCGGCATCGGCCTGCGAGAGGCGGGCGCGCAGATCGTCGGGCGAGAGGGTGCCCGAGAGGACACTCAGGCTCTGGTTGCGATAGACGAGCGGCGTGCCGAGGACGGCGGCGCCGGCAAAGATCGAGCTGACGCCGGGCACGACTTCGGTGTCGTAGCGGGCGGCCAGCCGATCGTGGATATACATGTAGGAGCCGTAGAACAGCGGATCGCCCTCGCAGATGACGGCGACGTCGCGGCCGGCATCGAGGTGGCGGGCGATTGCATCGGCGGAGGCGTCGTAGAAGCCGCCGAGGATGGTCTCGTAATCCTGGCCTTCGGGCAGCTTTTCGCGCGTCACCGGATATTCGAGGCGCAGCAATTGCTGGGCCGGCGCGAGGTGGCTTTCGACGATGGCGAAGGCGTTGCCCTTGCGGCCGCGGGCGGCGAAGAAGGCGATGACGGGCGCAGCCTTGAGGCGGTTGAGGGCCTTGAGCGTCAGGAGTTCGGGATCGCCCGGGCCGACGCCGAGGCCAAAGAGCTTGCCAGCCATCATTCGCGCTCTGTGGCCAGGGCGTTGACCGCTGCGGCCGCCATGGCGGTGCCGCCGCGGGTGCCGAGAAGGGTCACGAAGGGGATGGCGGCTTCGTTTTCGGCGAGAGCCTGCTTGGCGGGCGCGGCTTCATCGAAACCGGCAGGGAAGGCGAGGATCAGCGCGGGGCATGCGCCTGAGGCGCAGATGGTGGCGATGGCTGCAGGGTTCGAGCCGATGGCGATGACGGCGCCATCGAGGGTATCGGCCTCGGCCAGGAGCGTGGCGACATTGTCGGCGGGCAGGCGCGAGCGGGTGATGCCGCGCTGGACGGTGACGGAATCGCAGAGGATGGGGGCGCCGGCAGCGAGGGCGGCGCGGCCGATGGCGCCGGCCCGGGGCGAGGCGCGCAGGTCGGCGATGACATCGACCATGCCGCTGGCATGGGCCACGCGCACGGCGAGCTTTTCGAGATCGGCAGGGACGGCCGACAGGTCCGCTTCCTCGCGGATGATCGAGAAGGAGCGGCGATAGATCTCGGCGCCGTCACGGATGTAGTCGAGCACGTTTTCCCCGAAGAAGTCAGGCCTTGGCGAGCTTGCGGGCGATGCCGGCCACGGTGAGCGAGGACGCCAGCTTCTCCCCGAAGCGGGAGGCGGCGCCATCCGCCCTTCGATAGAGATCATAGCGCCCGGGCGCAACAGCCACGAGCGTGTGGGGCGCGGCCTGCGCCGAAGCGCAGGACTTTTCGCAGCCCGAAAGATGCAGCCCGGCACGGATGCCGAAGCCGGCCAGCAGCATGGCATCGCGCTGCGTGTCGGCCAGCGCCGAGCGGCAGCCGGCGGAGCCGGAGCAGGCCAGCATATCAGACAGGGGATGGTCGGGCGCGATCACGAAGCCCAGGGCTTCGAGGGCGGCGAGAGTCGCGGCGGGCCGGGCCAGGCCGGGCAGGATCACCGATTGATGCGGCGTCAGGCGAATCGTGCCGTCGCCTTCGCGTTCGGCCAGCGACGCGAGGCCTTCGAGCATTTCGGGGGTCAGGCGACCGAGAGGAGGACGAGCGCCGATCCAGGAGATCGCGGGCGATTGGGGGTGGATGCCGAAGTGGCTGGTGGATGCCCGCGCGCCGGGGGCGATTGGGGCGTCGAGGAAGCCGTCGGTCAGTTCGCGGGCACGGCCGCCGAGCTGGCGCATGCGGGGAGCGCCGGTGGCGAGGAAGCGTTCGATCATGGCGGCGATGGTTGCCGCCACGTTTTCGGCCTGCACCGTTCCGAGGGGGGAATCGAGGAGCGTTCCGCCGAGGCCCAGTGCGAAAGTGTCGCGGGTGACGGCGGCGAGCCAGATGTCGTTGGGGTGGTGCAGCGGGGCGGTCGCTTCGCCGCCATCGACCAGAATCGAGAATTTGGGCGAGAGGGCGTGGAAATCGGCGCGCCGGTCGAGGAGGGACAGGAGCGCGCGGGCGATGGGGGCAGTGTCGAGCAGCGCCTGGTCGTCGATGCCGTAGCTGGGGCTGACCATGACGTTGCGGACGTCGTCGGCACCAGAGCTCGTCGCGCCGAGGCCGGCATCGAGGAGGCACCGGGCGAGTGCGTCGCCGTCAGTGGCGGCGATGCCGCGCAGCTGCAGGTTGGCGCGGCTGGTGATTTCGATGATGCCGTTGCCCCATTGGCGGGACGCGGCGGCGAGCGCGCGTGCCTGGGCGGCATCGAGCGTTCCCAGCGCGACCTTGACCCGGCAGATGCCGCCGTCGCGCGCAGGCGCCAGCCGATAAAGGCCGGGACAGGCGGATTGGCGGATGGGGGACGCCTCGTTCATTGCGGCAATCTAGATGGTTTCGCGGTTGGCTGAAAGCGGATCGCGGGGCGGTGGTGGGAGGTGCGGTTGGGGCTTACCCCCACCCCTGCCCCCTCCCCGCAAGGGGGGAGGGAGACCTGCCGGCTCAATCTTGCCCCTTAAAGAACGGCTGGGTACCGCCCTCATAAGAACACGCGAGGCTTCGTATCGAGGAATTGGCCAAGGCTCCGCGCCAAAAGAAAAAGCCGCCTTGCGGCGGCTTCTTGGGAGGGATGGTGGAGCCAATCGGAATCGAACCGACGACCTCTTGAATGCCATTCAAGCGCTCTCCCAACTGAGCTATGGCCCCTTATTCCCTTGGGATTTCGCTCCGGAAGCGGCGATGCCCTCCCGAAGCGAGGCGCAACCTATTCAAGCTCTCTCCGATACGCAAGGCCTATTTTGACCTTTTTGTAAAACTCTCGGAAGAGCTTGATTTCGTTAGCGTTCGTCCTCGTTACCGACGTCAAAGTCGATATCGTCTTCGTCTTCATCCTCTTCGAGGAACACGTCTTCCTCGTCGTCGCCAAGGTCTTCCTCAACCTCGACATCCTCGACATCGGGAATGTCCTCGCCGCCTTCAGCTTCGTCGTCGGCATCTTCGAGCGAAACGATCTCGGGCGCGTTCGCGTCCTCGACTTCATCCTCTTCGACTTCCTCTTCCTCGTCGTCCTCTGCACGAGCACGAGCGGGGGCAGGCTTGCCGGGAAGGATCTGTTCGAAATAGGAGCGCGGATAGCTCTTGCCGGTATAGGGCGAGACGATCGGGTCCTTGTTCAGATCGTAGAACTTCTTGCCGGTCTCGGGATCGGTTCGTTTGGTGCCGCGGTCGGAATTAGCCAATCTTGCTTTCCTCACGATGGGATTTGCGGGATTTCGCCCGCCTTCGAAGGTCCGGTTAGGGGGAAACCTTGAACCTGTCAAACCCAAAATGCGTGGGGAAAGGCAGCGTTCCCGGCCACGCATGGCGGGCCTTGCCTTGGCCCCTCCAAACCTGCCGTGGTAAGGCGACGGCACGAAACAGCAACATGCCGGAGCTAGCATGACCATGATCATCGCCGTGGACGGGCCGGCCGCCTCGGGCAAGGGCACGCTGGCGGGCGGGCTGGCCGGCTATTATCGCCTGCCGCACCTGGATACGGGCCTGCTCTATCGCGCCGTGGGCCGGGCCGTGGAAGCCTACGAGAACAAGCCCGAATTCGAGGCCATGGCCATCGAGGCGGCGCTGAACCTTCATGCCGACGATCTCGACCCCGAATTCCTCGTCGCCCAGAAGATCGGGAACCTCGCCAGTAAAGTTGCGGTGATCGGGCCGGTGCGCAAGGCGCTCTTCCAGTACCAGCGCGACTTCGCGCTGCGTCCGGGCGGCGCGGTGCTCGACGGGCGCGACATCGGCACGGTGATCTGCCCCGAGGCCGACGTAAAGCTCTTCATCGTCGCCGATGCCCGGGCGCGGGCGGAGCGGCGGGCGCGCCAGTTCGCGGCACGCGGCCAGGCGGTTGATTTCGAAACGCTCTATACCCAGATAGAGGAGCGGGATGCGCGGGATCGCGCCAATCCCAATGGCGGCTTCTACCCGGCGTCCGACGCATACTTGCTAGATACGACGCAACTGGATATAGAGGCCGCACTCCGCGCAGCCGTCGCGATCGTCGATGCGGTCATTGCGCGCAAGGCCGGGCACTAGCCCAAATCCATCCTTGCGGCACTGGACCACAGGTAACGGTCACCAAAACGAACCGGCCGGCGCTTTCTTCGTTTTATCAGAATCGGGATCTTGCGCCCCTGCACCGGGTCTGTCGGCATTTGCCGCGTCCGGACGCTCGATCCTTGGAAACCCTACGAACAACCGGTGCATCTGGAGAATAATTTGGCACAGCAAACTGTGACTAAGGAAGATTTCGAAGCCCTCCTCATGGATAGCTTCGTGGATAACGAGCCGCTGGAAGGCACCGTTGTCAAAGGCAAGGTCATCGCCATCGAGAACGACCTGGCCATTATCGATGTGGGCCTGAAGACTGAAGGCCGCATCGCGCTCAAGGAATTCGGCCAGGCTGGCCGTGACGGCACCATCAAGGTCGGCTCGGACGTCGAAGTCTATGTCGATCGCGTGGAAAACGCTGTCGGCGAAGCCGTTCTCTCGCGCGAGAAGGCTCGCCGCGAAGAGAGCTGGGTGCGCCTCGAAGAGATGCACAACAAGAACGAGCGCGTTGAAGGCGTCATCTTCAACCAGGTCAAGGGCGGCTTCACGGTCGACCTCGAAGGCGCCATCGCCTTCCTGCCGCGTTCGCAGGTGGACATCCGTCCGATCCGCGATATCGGCCCGCTCATGAACGTGCCGCAGCCGTTCCAGATCCTGAAGATGGACAAGCGTCGCGGCAATATCGTCGTGTCGCGTCGCGCCATCCTCGAAGAGAGCCGCGCCGAGCAGCGTTCGGAAATCGTCCAGCAGCTCGAAGAAGGCCAGATCGTCGACGGCGTGGTCAAGAACATCACCGATTACGGTGCGTTCGTTGACCTCGGCGGCATCGACGGCCTGCTGCACGTCACCGACATCGCATGGCGTCGTGTCAACCACCCGTCCGAAGTGCTCTCGATCGGCGAGACCATCAAGGTCCAGATCGTTCGCATCAACCACGAGAGCCACCGCATCAGCCTCGGCATGAAGCAGCTCCAGGCTGATCCGTGGGAAGGCATTGCCGCCAAGTATCCGCTCGGCGCACGCTTCACCGGCCGCGTGACCAACATCACCGATTACGGCGCGTTCGTGGAACTGGAGCCGGGCATCGAAGGCCTGATCCACGTCTCCGAAATGAGCTGGACCAAGAAGAACGTCCATCCGGGCAAGATCGTCTCGACCTCCCAGGAAGTCGAAGTCATGGTCCTGGAAGTCGATCCGGAGAAGCGCCGCATCTCGCTCGGTCTCAAGCAGACCCTGCAGAACCCGTGGGAAGCCTTCGCCGAGAAGCACCCGGTTGGCTCGACCATCGAAGGCGAAGTCAAGAACAAGACCGAATTCGGCCTGTTCATCGGCCTGGAAGGCGACGTGGACGGCATGGTTCACCTCTCCGACCTGGACTGGCAGCGTCCGGGCGAGCAGGCTCTCGAGGACTACAATCGTGGCGACATGGTTCACGCCAAGGTTCTCGACGTCGATGTGGAGAAGGAGCGCATTTCGCTCGGCATCAAGCAGGTCGGCAACGACCCGTATGAAGAAGCCGGCGATACCCTCAAGAAGGGCGCTGTGGTTACCGGCACCGTTACCGACGTCAATGACGGCGGCATCGAAGTGAAGCTGGCCGACAGCGAAGTGACCGCCTTCATCCGTCGTGCCGACCTCAGCCGCGACCGCAACGACCAGCGCCCCGAGCGCTTCGCCAAGGGCGACAAGGTCGACGCACGCGTCACCCAGTACGACCGCAAGACCCACCGCATCTCCCTCTCCATCAAGGCGCTCGAAATCGCCGAGGAGAAGGAAGCCGTGGCTCAGTACGGTTCCTCGGATTCGGGCGCTTCGCTCGGCGACATCCTGGGCGCCGCCCTCAAGAGCAAGAGCGAAGAGAATTAATCTCTCGCCGGCTTGAACCGATCGGGGCCCGCGCTGGCGACAGCGCGGGCCTTTCTTTTTGGACTTTTCGGGATCATGACGCGACAGACAAGATGGCGGCCGATGGCGGCGGACGACCTGGCTGCGGTAGAGGCGATCGCGGCGCAGGTGCATCCAGGGTTTTTCGAGGCGCCGGAAGTCTTCGCCGAGCGGCAGGCGCTTTATCCTCTGGGAACCCACCTTCTCGAAATCGACGGCGCGCCCTCCGGCTACATGCTCAGCCACCCCTGGCGTTTCCGGCGTCTGCCGGCGCTCAATTCGCTGCTGGAGACGATCCCGGCGGAAGCGGACACCTATTACATCCACGACCTGGCCCTGTTACCGACCGCCCGCGGGACGGGCGCGGCCGGAAAGATCGTGGCGCAACTGACCGAACTCGCGTGCGAAAAGGGTTTTGCGACGATGAGCCTCGTCGCCGTCAACGGCTCGCTGGGTTTCTGGCGCAAACAGGGATTTATGCCGATTGACGCTCCCGAGCTGGCAGAAAAGCTTGCCAGCTACGAGGACGCGGCTCGGTTCATGGTGAAGTCACTGACTTGAAACCGGAGCGCGTTGTAACTACAATTCTGGAGTTACAATTTGCGGCTCGAGTGGGACGAGGACAAGAACGAGTCCAACTGGTGAAGGCACCATGTAAGATTCGAGACGGCCGCACACGCGCTGTTTGACCCCTTTGCGATCGATGAGCGCGACCGCGATATCGCGAGCGAAAGCTGGCGGAGGATGATCGCCGAGGTCGGCGCGGATTTGCTCTTCATCGTCTACGCGATCGAGGAAAACCATGACCAGATCGAAACCATCAGGATCATCTCGGCCCGCTACGCCTCGCGAAGCGAGCGTAGACGCTATGAAACCGCCAAGGATCGTGCGCTACGAACTTGACCCGCTCAATCCACCACCTCTTACCGAGGAGCAACAAAAGGAACTGGAGGCTCTCCGCCTCAAGACAGACGCGGATATCGACTTTTCCGACATGCCTGAAGCCGACGACGCCTTCTTCGAACAGGCGGTGCCGGGGCGGTTCTATCGACGGCTCAAGCAGCAACTCACCCTTCGGATCGATGCCGATCTCATTGCCTGGTTCAAGCAGGAGGCCGGGGGGGATGGCCGGGGTTACCAGACCCGCATCAATCAGGCTTTGCGCGAATATGTCGTGAGTAAGCAGCAGGCGCGGAAGAAGGCCGGCTGAGCGGCCGGCCTTGCATTTGCCCCAAGGCGCGCGTAACTGCCGTCAGGAACTGGTTTTTGTCGGAAGGCGCCATGACCAACGAGACGACACCCGAGCCGGCTGCGCCGCGTCAGAGCCCCGAGGCCATCGTGGCGACGAGCGTGTTGCGGCGATCGCGGTCGCGCTGGCGGATCGCGGCGTTCCTGGCGCTGGCTTTGGCGGTGATCGCAATGGTCGGGCGCTTCGCCATCGAGCAGACGGCGGGCGGCTCGGACACCATTGCGCGGGTCAATATCGACGGCACGATCGCGACCGATCCGGCGCGGCTCAAGGTCCTCAGCGACCTGGGCGAGGATGATCACGTCAAGGCGGTGATCGTGGCCATCAACTCGCCGGGCGGCACGACGGCGGGTGGCGAGGAACTCTACGAGGCGCTCTCGGCCTTGCGCGAAAAGAAGCCGGTCGTAGCGGTCATCAAGGAACTGGGCGCTTCGGCGGCCTACATGACGGCCATTGCCTCGGACCGCATCTTTGCGCGGCGGCTTTCGATCGTGGGCTCGATCGGCGTGCTCTACCAGAACGTGGATGCCGGCAAGCTCATGGAGACCATCGGGGTCAGCATGGAGAAGGTGGCGACTGGCCCGCTCAAGGCCGAGCCGGACTTTACCGGGCCGATCAAGCCGGAAGTGCGGGCCAGTCTGGAATCGCTGGTCGGCGACAGCTTCAACTGGTTCGTGGACATCGTCGCCGAGCGGCGCGGGCTGACGCGCCCGCAGACGCTGGCGCTGGCGGATGGACGTATCGTCACAGGCCGGCAGGGCATCGAGAACAAGCTGATCGACGCCATCGGCGGGGAAGCGGAGGCGATCGCCTGGCTCCAGGACGAGCGCAACGTGCCCGCAAAGCTGCCGGTCCAGAGCCGTTATCCACTGCCCGACCAGGGATTTGGCTGGTTCGGCAAGCTCATCGGCTCGCAGGCGCGTAGTGCTTTGGGATTAAATCCGACCGGCCCTATCGTGCTTGACGGGCTTGTTTCGCTTTGGCAGGTTGGACCAGCATCTTGAGGCAGGCATTCCAGCGGCAACGCAACCGGGGACGGCGATGATTAAATCCGAACTCGTACAAAAGCTTGCGGAAGAAAACCCGCACCTGTTTCAGCGGGACATCGAGAACATCGTCAATGCCATTCTCGACGAGGTCGGCGACGCCATGGCGCGCGGCGACCGGGTCGAGCTGCGCGGCTTCGGCGCCTTCTCGGTCAAGAACCGCCCGGCCCGCGTGGGCCGCAATCCGCGCACCGGCGAACAGGTGGATGTCGGCGAGAAGTACGTGCCCCAGTTCAAGGCCGGCAAGGAGATCCGCGAACGGCTGAACCGCGACTAGCGGTTGCGTTCGCATCGGGACGACGGGTCAATGGTCAAACGCATCGTGGGTTGGGTCGTCCTCGTGCCGCTTTGCGTGCTGCTGATCCTGTTCGCCCTGGCGAACCGGCAATTGGTGATCGTCAATTTCAACCCGTTCATGCCCTCGGCCACGCTGACCCAGCCCGGTTTCGGCGTGCCGCTCTTCCTCGTCATCTATATCGTGCTGCTCCTGGGTGTCATCGCCGGGGGCATCGCCACCTGGTTCGCGCAGGGCAAGGTGCGGCAGGAAAAGCGCCACTGGCGCAAGGAAGCCGAAACGCTCACGCGCGAGCTGGAAAGCCTGCGCAAGAGCACCGGCCAGATCGCCGGACGCAACGCCCTCGCCGAAGTCGATGACATTCTCGGCAAAACCTAGGCTCCAAGCTCCCTCAAAATACCCACGATGAGCACGCAACCCATCATCAAAATCTGTGGCATCAAGACGCCTGAAATCCTTGAAGCTGCAATCGATGCCGGCGCAGACATGGTCGGCTTCGCCCATTTCCCGCGCTCGCCGCGCCATGTCGATATCGAGACCATAGCCGATCTCATCTCGCAGGCGCGGGGGCGGGTCGAGACCTGTGTCCTGCTGGTCAATCCCGACAATTCGGCGGTGGCCGAGATCGCGGCGCTCGGACCGGACTGGCTGCAGCTCCATGGGCCGGAAACGCCCCATCGGGTGGAAGCCATCCGGGCGGAAGCGGGCATCTCGATCATGAAGGCGCTGCCGGTCGGATCGACCGAGGACCTGGCGCAGCTTCCGGCGTTCCTGGACGTCGCCGACCGCATCCTGCTCGACGCCAAGCCGCCCAAGGGTGCCGACAGGCCCGGCGGGCTGGGCGTGCCGTTCGATTGGTCGCTGCTCAAGGCGCTTGACCCGGCAATCGCATTCATGCTTTCGGGAGGGCTGACGCCTGACACGGTGGCAGAGGCCATCCAGCGGGTGCAGCCTTTCGGCATTGACGTCTCCTCCGGGGTGGAAACGGCGCCGGGCGAAAAAGATGCTCGGCTCATCGCAGCCTTCATCCGCAATGCCCGCATGGCGGCGGCCGCCTGAACATAAAGGACTTTTCAAAGTGGTAGCGAACGGGGCCAATTCCTTGCGCACCGGTCCCGACGAACGGGGTCGTTTCGGCTTTTACGGCGGGCGGTTCGTGGCCGAAACGCTGATGCCGCTGATCCTCGACCTTGAGGCGCAGTATCGCGCCGCCAAGGTGGACCCGGAATTCCAGGCGCAGATCAAGGAACTGGCGACGCACTACACGGGGCGTCCCTCCCCGGTCTATTACGCCGAGCGGCTGAGCGAACACCTGGGCGGCGCCAAGGTCTACCTCAAGCGCGAAGAGCTCAACCACACGGGCAGCCACAAGATCAACAATTGCCTTGGCCAGATCCTGCTTGCCAAGCGCATGGGCAAGACCCGCATCATCGCCGAGACCGGCGCCGGCCAGCATGGCGTGGCGACGGCGACGGTGTGCGCCAAGTTCGACCTGCCCTGCACCATCTTCATGGGCGCTACGGACGTCGAGCGGCAGTGGCCGAACGTGGTCCGCATGAAGATGCTGGGCGCCGAAGTGCGCCCGGTGACGGCGGGCGCGGGCACGCTCAAGGACGCGATGAACGAAGCGCTGCGCGACTGGGTGACCAATGTCGAGAGCACCTATTACCTTATCGGTACGGCTGCCGGCCCGGCGCCCTACCCCGAAATGGTGCGCGACTTCCAGTCGGTGATCGGCGAGGAAATCAAGGCGCAGATGCTCGAGCTGGAAGGCGCGCTGCCCGATGCGGTGGTGGCCTGCGTGGGTGGCGGCTCGAACGCCATCGGCACGTTCCATGCCTTCCTCGACGAGCCTTCGGTCAAGATTTATGGCGCGGAAGCCGGCGGGCACGGGATCGAGGTCGAGAACGGCCATGCCGCCTCGATGACCGGCGGGCGCCCGGGCGTGCTGCACGGCAACCGCACCTATCTTCTCCAGAATGACGACGGCCAGATCCTCGAAGGCCATTCGATTTCGGCGGGCCTCGACTATCCGGGCGTTGGCCCGGAGCATTCCTTCCTCAAGGACAGCGGCCGCGTGACCTATGCGCCGATCACCGACAAGGAAGCGCTCGAGGCCTTCCAGCTCCTGACCAAGCTTGAGGGCATCATTCCGGCGCTCGAAAGCTCGCATGGGCTGGCGCAGGTGATGAAGATCGCCCCCAAGATGGGCAAGGACCAGACCATCGTGCTCTGCCTTTCGGGGCGCGGTGACAAGGACGTGGAAAGCGTCGCCAAATATCTCGGGATGCAGATGAAATGACCTCGCGTATCGACGCGCGCTTCGCCGCGCTCAAGGCGGAGAACCGTCCGGCCCTGGTCACGTTCGTCATGGCGGGCGACCCGGATTTCGACACGGCCCAGGAAGTGCTGGCGGCCCTGCCGGCGGCCGGCGCAGACGTCATCGAACTCGGCATGCCGTTTTCGGACCCGATGGCCGATGGCGTTGCCATCCAGCTCGCCGGACAGCGGGCGCTGGCCAATGGCCAGACACTCAACAAGACGCTCGACATGGTGCGCACCTTCCGCAAGGGCGACCAGAAGACGCCGATCATCCTCATGGGTTACTACAACCCGATCTTCATCCATGGCGTGGATGCCTTCATCGAGGACGCGGTGGATGCGGGCGTTGACGGGCTCATCGTCGTCGACCTGCCGGCCGAGGAAGACGAGGAATTGTGCATTCCCGCGCTCAAGGCAGGGCTCAACTTCATTCGCCTGACGACGCCGACGACGGACGACAAGCGCCTGCCGGTCGTGCTCAAGAACACGTCGGGCTTCGTCTACTACGTCTCGATGACCGGCATTACCGGCGCGGCGATCAAGAACCGCGCCGCGGTTGGCGAAGCGGTGCAGCGGATCAAGCGGCATACGCCGCTCCCGGTGGCCGTGGGCTTCGGCATCAAGACCTCCGAAGATGCCGAGAAGATCGGCCGGGACGCGGACGGGATCGTGGTGGGCTCGGTGCTGGTCAATGCCATTGCCGAGAGCCTCGAGAACGGCAAGGCGACGCGGGTGACCGTGCCGGCGGTGACGGACCTGGTTTCGGCGCTCTCGGCCGGCGTCAAGCGGGCGCGCGCCTGACGGCGCGCCTCCCCTAAGCGGCGTGGGTTAATCCACAAGGCCAGCCGTGCTTTGCGCCGCGGGGCGCATGCTGATAATATTCGCCACAATTGATGCCTATGTGCCGCAGGGCCAAGGCATAGCAGCGAGGAATTGCTCATGAACTGGATCAGTAACATGGTCCCCCCGAAGATCCGGTCGTTCCTGAACAAGCGGGAAACGCCGGAGAATCTCTGGGTCAAGGACCCGGAATCGGGGGAGATGGTGTTCTATCGGGATCTTGAGGCCAACCAGTGGGTTGTGCCCAATTCCGGCTACCACATGAAGATCAAGGCCAAGGACCGCCTGGCCACGTTCCTTGACGGCGGCAAGTACGAGAGCATCCCGCTGCCGGCCGTGCCGCTCGATCCGCTGAAGTTCCGCGATCAGAAGCGCTATACCGACAAGCTCAAGGAAGCGCGCAACAAGACCGGCATGGACGATGCCGTGCTGGTTGCCGCCGGCAAGCTTTTCGGGCTCGACGTGACCGTCGCCGTCCAGGATTTCGACTTCATGGGCGGCTCGCTCGGCATGGCTGCCGGGCAGGCGATCATCACAGGCCTCGAAACCGCGGCCCAGCGCAAGACGCCGTTCATCCTCTTTGCGGCCTCGGGTGGCGCGCGCATGCAGGAGGGCATTCTTTCCCTCATGCAGATGCCGCGCACGACCGTGGCGGTGCTGCGCCTGCGCGAAGCGGGGCTGCCGTTCTTCGTGGTCTTCACCAACCCGACCACGGGCGGCGTCACGGCCTCCTATGCCATGCTGGGCGACGTGCACCTGGCCGAGCCGGGCGCGCTCATCTGCTTTGCCGGCCCGCGCGTCATCGAGCAGACCATACGCGAGAAGCTGCCCAAGGGCTTTCAGCGCTCGGAATACCTTTATGACCACGGGATGGTGGACGCCGTCGTGCACCGCCATAACCTGCGCCCGACCATCGGCTCGATGGCGGCCATGTTCATGAAGCATGCGGCTCCGGCGGACCTCTCGGTTCCGGCCCCCGTGCCGACGATCTCGATGCGCGACGCGGCCATTGCCGCCGAGGGTGACGACGACCTGACGGTGGCGCCGCCAGAAGCCGCGCACGCGGAATAATCATTTGAGCTAAAGGTGTGGGCGCTTACGGCGCCCCACCCCTTCCCGGCCTTCGCCGGGCAAGAGAAATCGGGTGCCTTGCGCCCTAAATCACGACAATACCGGAATGCTTGGCCTTGTCCTCGGGCTCGACATGGATCGTGACCGTGGCGTCGGATTCGGCTTCGCGCAGCTTGGCTTCGATGCGGTCGCAGATGACGTGGGCCGCTTCCACGGTCATCGAGCCGGGGACGACGAGATGAAACTCGATGAAGGTGGCGCTGCCCGCCTGGCGGGTGCGGATATCGTGGGCTTCGATGGCGCCTTCGGCATTGGCCGAGATGATCTCCTTGATGCGCATCAGCTGGCGGGCGTCGACGGCGACGTCCATGAGGCCGATGACGCTGTCGCGCAGGAGCTGCCAGCCCGACCAGAGGATGGAGAGGCCGACCAGCGCGGCAAGGATGGCGTCGAGCCGCTGCCAGCCAGTGATGATGACGAGGCCCACACCCACCAGCACGCCGAAGGTCGAGATGACGTCGGTGAGCAGGTGCTTGCCATCGGCCTGCAGCGCCGGCGAGCGCTCGCGGCGGCCGCGGCTGATGAGGAGATAGGCCCAGGCCATGTTGAGCACGGAGGCGATGACGCTGACGGCAAGGCCCAGCGGATCGGCAACGAAGGCGCGCGGGGACATGAAGCCGTAATAGGCCTCACGGAAGATCAGCAGCGCGGCGACGACGATAAAGACGCCGACGATAACGGCCGAGAAGTATTCGGCCTTGTGATAGCCATAGGGCAGTGTGTCGTTGGCCGGGCGGGCGGCGAGGCGGACGGCGATGAGCGTCACCACGGCCGTCACCACGTTGACGACGCTTTCCAGGGCATCCGAGAAGAGCGCGATACTACCGGTGGCCCAGGCGGCAAAACCCTTGAGCCCGAGCACCACCACCCCGACCACGAGACTGCCCATAGCCAGTTGCAATGCGACGGGGGAATGCGTGTGCCGTGCCATGAAGCGTCTCGAATTGGGGAACGTCCGCCCTCCTAGCGGGCAGTTTTGACGCTGGCAACGCCTATCTTTGCAAGTGGTTTTAGGAGGCATTCGCAACAGCCCGAAACCGGCGGTTGACCGGGGCTTTGCACGTGCCTAGAAGGTGTTAGCGCAGCGTTCCAACAGGGACTGAAAGACAGTCCGGTGCGGTCGACCCAAACCGGGGACCCAGGCCGGAGCTGCTCGACGAGTTTCGATGCGAACTCTGCCTCTCACGAGAGGTAGAACCATGATCAATGCCGCCGAACTCGCCGCCCAGCGGCGCGAAATGTTCGTGCACGCCGCCCAATTGGCGCACCTGCCCAAATCGCTCGATGCCGCCATCGTCGCCATGATCGAAGTGTGCGGCATGGTGGACCTGGTCGTGGATATCCGCGCCCATGCCGGGCTCGTGGCCGCCATCGATTCGGCATTGCTGGCCGGGCGCCCCGTGCTCTGCGACTGCGAGATGGTGCGCGAGGGTATCGATCCGGCAGTGGTCGGGGAGAGCCCGGTCATCTCCAAGCTCAACGATCCGGCGGTGCCGGACCTGGCCCTGACAATCGGCAACACGCGGTCGGCTGCGGCAGTGGACCTCTGGGGCGAGGCGCTCGGCGGCGCGATCGTCGTGGTGGGCAATGCGCCGACCGCGCTGTTCCGGCTTTATGAATTGCTGGAGGCGGGCGCGCCGAGGCCGGCGGCGATCATCGGCATTCCGGTGGGGTTCGTCGGCGCGGCGGAGAGCAAGGCGCTTCTGGCCGAGGGCATTGCGGACGTACCCTATCTTACGGTTCTGGGCCGGCGCGGCGGATCGGCCATGGCCAGCGCGGCGTTCAACGCCATTGCCGGAGGACTGATACGATGACGGCCTGGTTGCATGTGGTAGGCGTGGGCGAAGGCGGCGTGGCGCAATTGTCGCCGGCGGCGCGGGCGCTGGTGGCCAACGCGGTGACGGTACTCGGCCCCCCGCGCCTCCTCGCGGGGCTGGGCAGCAGCCAGACGCTGGTGCCCTGGGAAGCCCCGCTCGAACGGATGATCGAGCAGGTCAAGGCCCTGGAGGGTACGCCGACGGCGATCCTTGCCACGGGCGACCCCTCCTGGTTCGGGATCGGAGTGACGCTGTCACGGTTCCTGTCGGCCGAGGCCTTTGCCATTACCCCGCATCCATCGGCATTTTCGCTGGCGGCGGCGCGGCTGCACTGGGCGCTGCAGAATGTCGCGACACTCTCGCTGCATGGGCGGGCGGATGCGGCTTTGCAGCCGCATATCCTGCCCGGCAACCGCATCCTGGCGCTGACGACCGATCGGCATACGGTCGAGCGCGCGGCCAAGATGCTGGTGGCACGGGGCTATGAAGAAAGCCGGCTGATCGTGCTCGAGGAACTGGGCGGGCCTCGGGAGCGGATCACCAGCGCCCTGGCGCAGGATATCGACGTCTCAACGCTCGGGGACTTTTTGACGCTCGCCATCGACTGCGTGGCCTCGCCCGGCGCGGCCTTGCTGCCGCCGGTGCCGGGGCTGCCGGAAGATGCCTTCGTGACCGACGGGCAGATCACCAAGCGCGAAGTACGGGCCGCGACCATCGCCAAGCTGGCGCCCTATCCCGGGGCGCTGCTCTGGGATGTCGGGGCCGGCTCGGGCTCGGTGGCGGTCGAGTGGATGCGGGCGGCGCGCGAGGCGCGGGCCATTGCCTTCGAACGCGAGGCACAACGGCGCACGATCATTGCCAGCAATGCGCTCAATCTCGGAGTGCCGGGCCTCGAAATCGTCGAGGGCGAGGCGCCGGACAGCCTCAAGGGCAAGGCGGCGCCCGATGCGGTGTTCCTGGGCGGAGACGTCGGCAACAGGCGGATTTTCGAGGCGGCCTGGGCGGCGTTGCGCCATGGCGGGCGGCTGGTGGCCAATTCGGTGACCCTCGAGGGCGAACGCGCGCTTTTCGAGCGGCAGAGCGAATTCGGCGGCGGGCTGGTGCGGCTCGAAATCTCCCAGCTCGACACGATCGGCGCGCATCGCGTGCTGCGCCCACGGCTGCCGGTGACGCAATGGTGGGTGGTCAAGCCATGAGGCTGGTAGTGGGCGTAGGCCTCAACAGCAGGGCGGAAGCGAGCGAGGTGGTTCGGCTGATCGCAACGAGTCTCGAAGAGGCCGGGCTGGATGCCGGGGCGGTGGCGATCGTAGCCAGTTCAGAGCGCAAGGCAGGGAGCCCGGTGCTCGACGCTGTGGCTGGGCATTTCGGGGCTGAGCTGCGCTTCGTCGCCGATGCGGATTTGCGGGCGGTCGAGATCGAGGAGCCATCGCAATTGGCACTCGCCAGTATCGGGCTCGAAAGCGTGGCGGAGGCGGCGGTGCGCAGCTTTGGTCGGCTGGTATTGGGCAAACGCAAATCGGCTAATGCCACCTGCGCCATCGGGAGTATTGCGCCATGACGGTCTATTTCATCGGCGCGGGGCCGGGCGCGGCGGATCTCATTACCGTGCGGGGTCAGAAACTCATCGAGCGGTGCCCGGTCTGCCTTTATGCCGGGTCGCTGGTGCCGGCCGAGATCGTGGCTTCAGCGCCCGAGGGTGCGCTGGTGCGCGATACGGCGGAAATGCATCTCGACGAGATCATCGGCGAGATGGTGGCCGCCCATACGCGCGGGCAGGATGTGGCGCGGGTGCACTCGGGCGACCCCTCGCTTTATGGCGCCATTGCCGAGCAGATGCGGCGGCTCGATGCCCTGGGGATCGGCTACGAGGTGGTACCGGGAGTGCCGGCCTTTGCCGGGGCGGCAGCGAGCCTGGCTACGGAGCTGACGCTTCCCGACGTTTCACAGACCGTGATCCTGACGCGCGTTTCGAGCGGGGCTTCGCCCATGCCGGAAAGCGAGAGCCTGGAGGTGCTGGCGCGCTCGAAGGCGACGCTGGCGCTGCACCTGGCCATCAAGAGCGCAGCAAGAATCGCCGAGACGCTGATCCCGCACTATGGGGACGATTGCCCGGTGGTGGTGGTCTATCGCGCCACCTGGCCGGACGAGAAGATCATCGTGACGACGCTGGGCGACATGGTCGAGCGGCTGAACGCCGAATCCATCCGCCGGACGGCGCTGATCTTCGTGGGGCGGGTGTTCGGGCCGGCGCATTTCCGCAATAGCCGCCTCTACGAGGCCGGCTTCAGCCACTACCGGCGCGAGGCTTCCGAATGAAGCGCGGCAAGGGCCTCTTGGACGGTCCCGACCTCGTGGGCCGGACCATAGGCGGGGCGGTCGATCATGACGACCGCGATGCCGAGGTCGCGCGCTGCATCGAGCTTGGCGGCCGTCTGGCTGCCGCCCGAATTCTTGCTGACGAGATGGGTGACGGCCTCGCGCTGCATGAGCGCCGTTTCGCCTGCGAGCGTATAGGGCGGGCGATCGAGCAGCAGGTTCGCATGGGCCGGCATGGCCTCGGCGGGGGGCTCGATGACGCGGACGAGGAAGGTGCAATCGTCGCGTTCGAGGAAGGTCTTGAGGCCGGTATGACCGGTACTGAGCAGAGCGCGGGCGCCGGATGGCAGCAGCGCTGCGGCAGCTTCGGTCGAGGCGGCGCGCAGCCAGGGGGCATCGGCGGGTTCGGGCCATTCGGGGCGCATGAGGCGCAGGAGCGGTATGCCGGTCGACTGGCTGGCCGCCACGGCATTGATGGAGATGAGCCCGGCATAGGGATGGGTGGCATCGACGAGGTAATCGAAGCTTCCGGCCCTGAGATAGGCGCAAAGGCCAGGAATGCCGCCGAAGCCGCCGACGCGGAGGCCACCATTAGGGAGCTTGGGGTCGCTGGTGCGGCCGGCGAGCGAGGTGGTGACCGCGTGGCCCGCTTCGACCAGCGCGCCTGCCAGGGCACGGGCTTCGCCTGTACCGCCGAGGATGAGGATGCGCATGGCCTAGCCGCTTTCCCCCACGATCTTGCCGGCGCGATCGACGACGAGAACGTCGACCCGCACGCTGGGGCCGGCGACGGCCTGGGCAGCATCGCGCGCATTGCGGGCAACGGCATCGGCCAGCGGCAGGTCGGCGGCCTCGGCCAGTTGCAGGACTTCGTTGGCGGTGTTGGCGACGCGGGCATGGCCGACGAGATCGGCGTTGGCGCCGAGGGTTTCGAGGATGCGGGCCAGGGCGTCGAGATCGACGGTGCCGCGAGCGGAATGGAGATCCATGGCGCCCTGCGCGAGCTTGGAGAGCTTGGCGAAGCCGCCGGCAATGGTGAGACGCGGGACTGGATGGGCCTTGATGTATTTGAGGAGGCCACCGACGAAATCACCCATATCGAGGAAAGCCTCGATGGGGAGATCGAGCCGCGCCATGGCGGCCTTTTCGGAGGTGTCGCCGGTGGAGCCGACGACGTGGGTGAGCCCCAGCGCGCGGGATACGTCGATGCCGCGATGCATCGAGGCGATCCAGGCGGAGCAGGAATAGGGGATGACGATGCCCGTCGTACCCAGGATCGAGAGACCCCCAAGGATGCCGAGACGCGGATTCCAGGTTTTCTGCGCGATGCGTTCGCCATCGCGTACCGAGATGGTGACGGCGAAATCGGGGGCGATGCCGTGAGTCTGGGCGATCGTCTCGACCACTTCGCGCATCATCCGGCGCGGTACGGGATTGATGGCGGGCTCGCCCACGGCCAGCGGCAGGCCGGGCTTGGTCACGGTGCCGACGCCGGACCCGGCACGGAAGGTGACGCCGCTACCGGCGGCGGCCGGCTCGATGCGGGCGGTGATGAGCGCGCCGTGTGTGACATCGGGATCGTCGCCCGCGTCCTTGATGATCGAGGCTTCGGCAAAGCCTTGCCCCAGATGCTCGCCCGCGAGGGCGAAAGCCGGTTGCTGGCCGCCCGGCAGGGTGATGGTGACAGGGTCTTCGAACTGGCCATCAAGCAGCGCGACCAGCGCCGAGCGGGTGGCGGCGGTGGCGCAGGCGCCCGTCGTCCAGCCGCGCCGCAGGGGCGTGCCGTCTTCGCGCGTCTCGGGTTCCGTCTCGCTCATAAGGCCGATCTATACGCGGGCAAAGGCCAATCGAACAGGGGCGCAGCATGACCGGTTTCGCAAAGCTCGATGGGCTCGACTTTCCGCAGTTCGACCCCGGCACGGTGTGGCTGGTGGGCGCGGGGCCCGGCGCGCCGGGGCTGCTGGCGCTGCTCGGCTACCACGCGCTGGCGCAGGCCGATGCCATCGTCTACGACGCGCTGGTCAACCCGATGCTGCTCGACATGGCGCGGCCGGAGGCCGAGCGCATCCCTGCCGGCAAGCGGGGCGGCAAGCCATCGCCCAGGCAGGCGGATATTTCCGATACGCTGGTGGCGCTGGCGCGCGAGGGCAAACGCGTGCTGCGGCTCAAGGGCGGCGATCCCTTCATGTTCGGGCGCGGCGGGGAAGAGGCGGGCGTGCTGTTCCGCGCGGGGATCCGGTTCCGCGTGGTGCCGGGAATTTCCTCGGGGCTGGGCGGCCTCGCCTATGCCGGCATTCCGGTGACGCATCGGGACGCCAACCATTCGGTGCTGTTCCTGACCGGCCACGACGAAACCGGGGACGTGACGGCGCTGGATTGGGACGCCATCCACCGGGCGGCCCCGGTGCTGGTGATGTTCATGTCGGTCAAGCACCTCTCCACCATCACCGCGCGGCTGATGGCGGCGGGTCGGCCGGCGGGCGAGAGCGTGGCCATCGTCTCCAATGCCGCTCTGCCGCAGCAAAGCGTGATCGAAACCACGCTGGGGGCGGTGGCGGGGCTCGGCGAGATCGCGACGCCGGCCATCGTCGTCGTGGGACCGGCGAGCCGGCACCGGGCAATGCTCGACTGGTATGCGGGCGACTTGCGGGAGAACCCGCTTGGCTAAGGGATTTGTCATCGGCGCGCCGCGCTCGGGATCGGGCAAGACGACGCTGACGCTGGGGCTGGTGGCGGCGTTGCGCAAGCGGGGGCATAGCGTACAGGCGGCCAAGACAGGGCCGGACTATATCGACACCAGCATCCTGACCCGGGTGGCCGGGCGCGCGGCGGTGAATCTCGACCCCTGGGCCATGGGACGCGAGAGGTTGCGGGCGCTGGCGGCGACCGAGGCCGAACTGCTGGTGGTCGAGGGCGTGATGGGGCTTTTCGACGGGGCGGTAGACGGCACCGGCTCGACGGGGGACCTCGCGGCGGAGCTAGGACTGCCGGTGATCCTCGTGATCGATGCGGAAAAGCAGGCGCAATCCATCGCGCCGCTGGCCGCAGGCTTCGCCAATTGGCGACCGGACGTGCGGGTGGCCGGGGTGATCGTCAATCGCGTCGCGACGCAGCGGCACGAAACCATGCTGCGGCGGGCGCTGGAGGCGACCGGCCTGCGCTGGCTGGGCGCCATGCCCCGCCGCGAGGGGCTGGTGCTGCCGGAGCGGCATCTGGGGCTGGTGCTGCCGGACGAAGTGGCCGGGTTCGATGCGGTGGTGGCAGAGGCGGCGCGAGCGGCCACGGACTATCTCGATCTTGGAGGACTGCTCGAGCTGGCGGGTGCCGTGCCGGAGAGCGGGCAGCCGAAGCGGCTGCCGCCATTGGGCCAGCGGATCGCAATAGCGCGGGACGAGGCCTTTGCGTTTCTCTACGCGCATTTTCTGGCGGACTGGCGAGCGGCCGGGGCCGAGATCTCGTTCTTCTCGCCGCTGGCCGATGAGGCGCCCGACGCCAATGCCGATGCAGTCTTTTTGCCCGGTGGCTATCCGGAGCTTCATGGCGGGCGGCTGGCGGCAGCGGGGCGGTTTCATGCCGGCCTGCGGGCGGCACGGGATCGTGGGGCTCTGATCTATGGCGAGTGCGGCGGCTTCATGGTGCTGGGGCGCAGCCTGACGGACAAGGCCGGCGTCACACACGCGATGAGCGGTCTGCTACCGGTGGAAACCAATATCGATCGGCCACGGCGGCAGCTCGGCTATCGCCGGCTGGCGCACAAAAGCCCCCTGCCCTGGCCGGAGCGGCTGTTCGGGCACGAATTCCACTATTCCACCGCGCGCATCTTCGATGCGCCGCCGCTCTTTGCCGCCAATGACGCGGCGGGAGAGCCGCAGCCGGAAATGGGCGTGCAGGTGGGGCGGGTGCTGGGGTCTTATGCGCATGTGATCGACGGGGGCTGGTGAGGGCCTCACGTCCGAGCGCAGCATGAGCCCCTTTCCCGTGTCGGCGAAGATCGCTAAACCGGCTGCATGACAGCCAAGGCCTTGATGTTCATGGGGACGGGTTCGGACGTCGGCAAGTCGCTGATCGTTGCCGGGCTTTGTCGCGCGCTTGCCAATCGCGGGCTGCGCGTGGCCCCGTTCAAGCCACAGAACATGTCCAACAACGCTGCGGTGACCGAAGATGGCGGCGAGATCGGGCGGGCGCAGGCCTTGCAGGCGCGCGCAGCGCGGCGACCGGCGGTGACGGCGATGAACCCGGTGCTGCTCAAGCCCGAGCAGGAGACCGGAGCGCAGCTGGTGGTGCGAGGCCAGAGGCGGGGCTCGCTTTCGGCGCGCGCCTATTTCGCCACCCGCGCCGCGCTGATGCCCGATGTGCTGGCCGCTTTCGACGAATTGGCGGCCGATGCTGATTTCGTGCTGGTCGAAGGGGCCGGCAGCGCCTCAGAGGTGAACCTTCGGGCCAACGACATCGCCAATTTCGGCTTTGCGCAGGCGGCGAAAGTGCCGGTGGTGCTGATCGGGGATATCCATCGCGGCGGGGTCATCGCCTCGCTGGTGGGGACGTTCCACGTGGTGGCGCCCGAGGACGCGCAGCTAATCGCAGCCACGCTCATCAACCGTTTCCAGGGCGATACGTCGCTCTTCGACGAAGGCAAGGCCTTCATTGCGGACAAGACCGGCGTGCCGTGCCTGGGGCCGGTACCCTATTTCCCCGATGCGGGGAAGCTGCCGGCCGAGGATGTGCTGGCGCTCGAGCAGGAGACGCGCGGGCATGACGGGCCGTTCGTGGTTTCGGTGCTGCGGCTGCCGCGCATCGCCAATTTCGACGATCTCGACCCGCTCAAGAGCGAACCGGGCCTTAAGCTCGTGATCGTGCAGCCGGGCGAGGCGATCCCGGTCGAGAGCGACCTCGTCATCATTCCGGGCTCCAAGGCCACGCGCGCCGATCTCGAAGCGCTACGGCGCAATGGCTGGGATGTGGGGCTGCGCGCCCATCATTATGCGGGCGGACGGATCCTGGGCATTTGCGGCGGCTACCAGATGCTGGGCCGCTCGATCGCCGATCCCGACGGCATCGAGGGCGAGCCCGGGATCAGTCGCGGGCTGGGGCTAATCGATGTCGAGACCATGCTGGAGCCGGTCAAGCAATTGCGGCTGGAGCGGGCGGTGCATGCCGATACCGGGGAGGCTGTCGCCGGCTACCACATGCATATGGGCGTGACGCACGGACCCGATCGCGACCGGCCGTTCGCGCGGGTCGAGGGCGAGCCCGAGGGGGCCATTTCGACCGATGGACGGGTGATGGGCACCTATCTCCACGGGCTCTTCGCCGCCGACGGCTTCCGGGCGGCGTTTCTTGCAAGCCTGGGCGCGCGCGATACCGGCGGCACGGCCTATGAGGCGGGCGTCGAGGCCGTGCTCGACGCGCTGGCGCGCCATCTCGAGGCTCATCTCGATCTCGACGCGCTCATGGCGCTGGCCCGGTAAACGAAGAGGCTGACCAATGCACCCGCTCCTCGCGCCCCTGGCGTTCCTGCTCGAACGATTCCTCGGCTATCCCAAGGTGCTGCTCGACAGCGTGGGACATCCGGTCATGTGGTTCGGGCGGCTCATCGACTCTCTCGAAGTGCGGCTCAACAAGCCCGAGCGCACCGATACCGAGCGGCAGCAGGCGGGCATCGTGGCACTGATCGCGCTGCTGGCGGCGACGCTGGTGGTGACGCTCATCATCGTGCGCTTCCTGGCGCTGCTCGAATATGGCTGGGTGGTCGAGGCGCTGCTGGCGGTGCCGTTCCTGGCGCAGAAGCAATTGGGCGAGATGGTCAAGGCCGT
The DNA here is from genome assembly GCF_016801025.1 of Paradevosia shaoguanensis. Classification (GTDB taxonomy): domain Bacteria; phylum Pseudomonadota; class Alphaproteobacteria; order Rhizobiales; family Devosiaceae; genus Paradevosia; species Paradevosia shaoguanensis. Next base: position 1,524,731 of record NZ_CP068983.1, read on the forward strand.
GGCCAATGCGCTGGGCGTTTCGCTCGAGGCGGGGCGCGAGGCGGTGAGCCATATCGTGGGGCGCGATACGCGAGGGCTCGATGAAAGCGGGGTGTCGCGCGCGGCGGTCGAGAGCCTGGCGGAAAACGCCTCGGACGGGGTCATCGCGCCGCTCTTCTGGCTGGTGCTGTTCGGGCTGCCGGGCATTGCGCTCTACAAGGCCATCAACACCGCTGATTCCATGATCGGGCACATGGACGAGCGCTATCGCGATTATGGCTGGGCGAGCGCCAAGCTCGACGATCTGGTCAACTGGATTCCGGCGCGGCTGACCGCGGTGCTGATCACCGCCGGGTGCTTCTTGGTGCCGGGCGCGAGCCCGAGCTCGGCCTGGAAGGCGGCGCGGCGCGACGCCAGGGGGCACAAGTCGCCCAATGCCGGCTGGCCCGAGGCGGCCATGGCCGGCGCGCTCGGCTTCGCGCTGGGCGGCCCGCGCGACTATGACGGGGAAACGGTGGACCTGCCGACGATGGGCGACGGCAGGCGCCAGTTGCGGGCCAGCGACGTCTTGCGCTCGGTCGCGCTCTACAAGGCCATGCTCAACGTGACGCTGGCTTTGGTCATCGTCATCGCCCTGCTGCGGATGGCGGGGCACTTCTGAGTTAGGGTCCGTACTCAATAAGCCCCGGCGCCCCCAGAGCGCTTATCTCCCCATCCGACAGATTCCAACGGAAGTGCTGCCGTCTGCCGCGCCACACCCACTGAACTTCCCCGGATCAAGTCCGGGGAAGTCCGGTGGGTAGGGCGGCCATCGCAACCTCATCTACCGGTGCAATTGAGTACGGCCCCTAGAGCACCGTGCCGCGCAGGATCAGCGTGGCTATGCTGAAATAGATGACGAGGCCGGTGACGTCGACGAGCGTCGCGACGAACGGCGCCGAGGCGTTGGCGGGGTCGAAGCGCAAGGCCTTGAGCGCGAAAGGCAGCATCGAGCCGGCGAGCGAGCCGAAGGTGACGATGCCGACCAGCGCCGCTGCCACCGTCAGCGCGATCAATTCCCAATGCGGGCCGTAGTCGAAGAGCCCGGCATATTGCCAGACGGCGATGCGCAGCACGCCGATGCAGCCGAGAATGGCGCCGAGCACGATGCCCGTGGGCATTTCGCGCAGCGCCACCCGCCACCAGTCGCGCAGCCGCACCTCGCCCAGCGCGAGGCTGCGGACGAGGAGCGAGGTGGCCTGCGAGCCGGAATTGCCGCCCGAGCTCATGATGAGCGGAATAAAAAGGGTAAGGACCACCGCCTTTTCGAGCTCGTCCGAATAATGCTGCATGGCGCTGGCGGTGAGCATTTCGCTCAGGAACAGCACGCTGAGCCAACCGGCGCGCTTGCCGATCATGGGGAGAAACCCCACGCGCGAATAAGGCTGGTCGAGCGCTCCCATGCCGCCGAACTTGTGCACGTCCTCGGTCTGTTCGGCGATCAGGGCGTCGATCACATCGTCCACTGCCACGAGCCCGAGCACATGCCGGTCGGCATCGACCACCGGCAGGGCCAGGAGGTCATGGCGGCGGATCAGCCGGGCGACGTCCTCGCGCGGTGTGAGCGGGACGACGCTTACCGGGTCGGCATCGGGCGCGGCGGCGAGGACGCTGTCGTCGGGTGCAGCCGAAATGAGGCCGCGCAGGGTCGCCATACGCAGCAATCTGCCGGGCGCATCGAGAATGGCCACGGCATAAACGGCCTGCCGTCCATCGCCGCGCCGGACGAGGTCCAGCGTTTCGCCGACCGTGGCCGTTTCCGGCACGGCGATGAAAGCAGCGGTCATGATGGCGCCCGCCGTGCCCTCGGGATAGGCGAGAAGCTTCTCGATCGCGGCGCGGGCGGGCGGAGCCAGCCGGCGCAGGATCGCGGCGCGATGGGCGACGTTCATGCCGCCCACGATATCGGCGGCACGGTCATCGGCGAGCGCCGCGAGGAGGCGCGTCGCCTTGGCGTCGGGCAGTGCCGAGAGCAGGTCGGGCGCCCGTTCAAGCTCGGGCTGGGAGAGAATTTCGGCGGCGCGCGGCAGCGGGAGATGGCCGAGGATGGAAACGACCTCGGCGGACGGACGGCCATTGAGGAGTTCGACGCTGTCGGCGGCGTTGAAGCCATCCAGCACGCTGGACGGATTGCGCGCACCCGCGCGGTTGAGGAGGGTGAGGTTCATTTACAACTCGCTTTCCGCCGATCGAGCCGGCAGGCGATGCGAGTTGGCTAAAGCGTCAGCCCGCGACCACCATGGCCGGCAACAGCGATCGACTGTGACTTTCGCCTGGCATGGGGTTGGGACTCCGGTTGAAGGCGGCCGACACAACGGTCGGCCAACGCCAATGAGATGCGCCCGCCCGCGAGGTAAAGCAATGGGCTGAACCGCAAATTTTCGTGGCTCAGGCCTCGCCCTCAACGGCAGCGGTCTCGATAAGGAGATCGGGAGCGATGCCCTTCATGGTGAGGGGCAGGCCGGCGGCGACGAAATAGACGTGGTGGCAGATTTCGGCGAGGCGCTGGTGCGCCGTGCCGGCCAGGTCGCGGAAGGTGCGGGCGAGCGCATTGTCGGGGACGATGCCCAGGCCCACTTCGTTGGACACGAGGACGATGCGCGAGCGCTTGAGCTGGACGAGCGTGGCCGCAAGCTCTTCGGTGGCAGCCGCCACGTCTTCGCCGGCGCCCAGCATGTTGCTGATCCAGAGGGTGAGGCAATCAACGAGGATGACGTCATGGTCGTTGCTGGCGCGGATGAGGGCGGTGGGGACCTCGATCGGCTCCTCGATGGTGGTGAACCGCTCGCCGCGCAGCCGCTGGTGCGTCGCCACCCGCTCGCGCATCTCGCTGTCGAGCGCCTCGGCGGTCGCCAGGTAGGCGGGGCTGTCGCCCAGCCGCATGGCCAGCCTTTCGGCAAAGCCGGTCTTGCCCGAGCGCGCGCCGCCCAGAACCAGCACATGCTGTCCGTTCATGAAATCCTCCGCCGCAAAAAGTCCGCCAAGCCGTACTGCGCCAGAGCACAACCCTGCAAGCCCGCAGCGGTTGCGCATCGTGGCCGCCGAACCACCGTCCGAGGGGGCGGCGACGCCCGATTTCCCGCGGACCGAAATCGATTGCTTATTCTACTTTCGTCTTATCATCTTTCGCATTATGGTCCGCGCCAAATCAGTACATTACGTCTGCCAAAGACGTCATGGAGATAGCCCGCGTGCCAAAGTTTTATCTTGGTGTCGACGGTGGCGGCACCAATTGCCGTGTCCGCCTTGCCGACGAAAATCTGAAGACCCTCGCCGAAGCCACCAATGGCCGCTCCAACCTGCAGCTGGAGAATGGCGACCCTGCCTATCGCTCGATCCTGGACGGCACGCGGCAGGTCTTCGAAAAGGCGGGCGTCGACTTCGCGCAGACTGCCAATACCTATGCCTGCTTCGGCATGGCCGGGGCGCGGCTGATTTCGGCGCGCGACGAGTTCGAGACGCGCGACTGGCCCTTTTCCAGGGTCAAGGTCTATGACGACATCGACATCGCCCGCGCCGGCGCCCATGAGGGCGAGGACGGCGCGGTGATCATCGTGGGCACCGGCTCGGCCGGGCTGGCGCTGGTGCGCGGCGAGCGCCACCAGGTCGGCGGCTGGGGGTTCCCGGTCGGCGACCAGATGTCGGGCGCGATCCTCGGGCGCGAGCTGGCGCGGCTAACGGTGGAAGCCCATGACGGCTTCTTCGATCCCACCCCGCTCACCCAGGCGGTGCTCGATAAGCTCGGGGGCGACCTCGATACGCTCATGGACTGGTCGTTCAAGGCGGAGCCCGCCGATTTCGGCTCGCTCATGCCGCTCTTCATCGACTATTTCGAGAAGGGCGATCCCATCGCCAAGAAGCTCATGGACCTGCAGCTGAGCTATGTCGACGCCTATGTAAGCTGGTTCAAGCGGCGGGGCGTGGACAAGATGGCGGTGGTCGGCGGCTTCGGGCGGCGGCTCAACCCGCTCTTCCTCGAGCGCTACGGCAATTTCATCGTCGATCCGCGTTCCGAGCCTCTCCATGGCGCGATCCTGCTGGCCCACCAGCACTTCGCCAATGCCTGATTTCCTCCCTTAAGGAGCGTCCCGCCCGTGTCCAGCCGCATCATTCCCGTCCCGCCCTTCGACTATGTGGTGTTCGGCGCCACGGGCGACCTTGCCAAGCGCAAGCTCATCCCGGCGCTCTATTATCGCTTCAAGGACGGGCAGTTCGACGAGAAATCGCGCATTATCGGTGTGTCGCGCTCGCCGCTGAGCGATGCGGACTTCCAGAAGGCGGCGCGCGACTCGATCACCGAGTTCGTCGAGAAGGAATACCAGGACAAGAAGACGATCGACCGGTTCGTCTCGATCTTCTCCTATGTCGCCAATGACGTGACCGACGAGGCGCATTGGGCGGACCTGTCGGCCAAGCTGCGCGAAGACCCCAAGATCATCCGCGCGTTCTACCTGGCGGTGGCGCCGAACCTTTTCGGGCCGATCTGCGAATATCTCTCCAAGCGCGGCTACTACCGGCGCGATGCTCGCGTGGTGCTCGAAAAGCCGCTTGGGCACGACCTGGCGTCCTCGGAGGCCATCAACAACGAGGTCGCCTCGATCTTCGAGGAAGATCAGGTCTACCGCATCGACCATTACCTGGGCAAAGAGACGGTGCAGAACCTCCTGGCCCTGCGCTTTGCCAACAAGCTCTTCGAGCCGATCTGGAATTCGGCCAATATCGACCATGTGCAGATCACGGTCTCGGAAAGCGTCGGCGCGGGCACGCGCGGCTATTACGACGAGAGCGGCGCGCTGCGTGACATGATCCAGAACCACATCATGCAGCTCGTCTGCCTCGTGGCCATGGAGCCGCCGGCTTCGGACGATGCCAATGCGCTGCGCGACGAGAAGCTCAAGGTGCTGCGCTCGCTCAAGCCCATTACCGGGAGCGAAGTGGCCAAGTTCACCGTGCGGGGCCAATATCGCGGCGTGACCTCGGAGACCGCCTCGGTCAAGGGCTACCAGGACGAGCTCCCGGCCGAAAAGAAGGGCTCGCGCACCGAAACCTTCGTCGCGCTCAAGGCCGAGATCGAGAACTGGCGCTGGGCGGGCGTGCCCTTCTATCTGCGGACCGGCAAGCGCATGGCGAACCGCGTCTCGGAGATCGTCATCCAGTTCCGGCAGATTCCGCACTCGATCTTCGAGCATGCGGAAGGCGCGCCCAAGCCCAACAAGCTCGTCATCCGCCTGCAGCCTGACGAGGGCGTAAAGCTTTTCCTGATGATCAAGGATCCGGGCCCGGGCGGCATGCGCCTGCGCGAGGTACCGCTGAACCTTTCCTTCGCCAAGACGTTCGCAGAGCGGACCCCGGAGGCCTATGAGCGCCTGCTGCTCGACGTGATCCGCGGCAGCCAGACGCTCTTCATGCGCCGCGACGAACTGGAAGCGGCCTGGAAATGGGTCGACCCGATCCGCGAGGCCTGGGACGCTTCGCGCGACGCGCCGCAGCCCTATACCGCCGGCACCTGGGGCCCGACCGGTTCGATCGCGCTCATCGAGCGCGACGGCCGCACCTGGCACGAGGACGACGATGCCTGAACGTTTCGACTTCCCGGATAAATCGACGCTGGCCAAGGCCCTGGCCGAAGCCGTCGCCAACGACCTCAAGGCCGGCATCGAGGAGCGGGGCGAGGCATCGATCGCCGTTTCGGGCGGCTCGACGCCCGGCAAGTTCTTCGCAGCCCTGGGCAAGCGCAAGGACCTCGATTGGGAGAAGGTCACGGTGACGCTCGTCGATGAGCGTTGGGTGCCCGACACCTCGGACCGGTCCAATGCCATGCTGGTCAACGAGAAGATGCTGCAGGGGCCGGCAGCCTCGGCGCATTTCGTGCCGCTCTACCAGGGCGGGGACGAGCCGGATGCCACGGGCATCGCCAAGGCCGACGCCGCCATTGCCGCGGTGCCGCATCCGTTCGATGCGGTGATCCTGGGCATGGGCAATGACGGCCACACGGCCTCGTTCTTTCCGGGTGGGGACAATCTCGCCGAGGCGCTGGAGGGAAATGGCCCGGTGGTGGCCATGCATGCGCCCGGAGCGGGAGAGCCGCGCGTGACCTTGAGTCGCAAGCGCCTGCTCGAAACAAGAAGCCTATACTTGCACATCGAAGGGGAGGGGAAGGTCGAGGTGCTGGAAAAAGCGTTGGGGGACGGTCCCGTAGAGGACATGCCCGTGCGCGCCATCCTGCGCCAGACCGACAAGCCGCTGAATATTTACTGGTGTCCGTGACCCCTTACAGGGGCGTCGCGGCAAGGAGCTAAGATGGCCGTTCTCAAGGCAATCCAGGACGTGACCGATCGCATCGCGGCCCGTAGCGCCGCTTCGCGCAAGGACTATCTCGACCGCATCGAAAAAGCCCGCGCGGCGGGCGTGCACCGATCGGTGCTCTCGTGCGGCAACCTTGCTCACGGTTTCGCCGCCTGTGCGCCATCGGACAAGGCGATGCTGGCCGGTAACACGGCCCTCAACCTGGGCATCGTCACCTCCTACAACGATATGCTCAGCGCCCATCAGCCCTACGAGACCTATCCGCAGGTCATCAAGGAAGCGGCCCGCGAGATCGGCGCCACGGCGCAGGTGGCGGGCGGCGTGCCGGCCATGTGCGATGGCGTGACCCAGGGCCAGCCGGGCATGGACCTGTCGCTGTTCTCGCGCGACGTGATCGCCATGGCGACGGCGGTGGCCCTGAGCCACAACATGTTCGACGCCGCGGTGTTCCTGGGCATCTGCGACAAGATCGTGCCGGGCCTCATGATCGGCGCCCTGGCCTTCGGGCACCTCCCGGCCGTCTTCGTGCCCGCCGGGCCGATGACCTCGGGCCTGCCGAACGACGAGAAGAGCCGCATCCGCCAGCTCTACATGGAAGGCAAGGTCGGCCGCGCCGAGCTGCTGGAGGCCGAGGCCAAGTCCTATCACGGGCCGGGTACCTGCACCTTCTACGGCACGGCGAATTCCAACCAGATGCTCATGGAGATCATGGGCCTCCATCTGCCGGGCTCGAGCTTCGTCAATCCCGGTACGCCGCTGCGCGACGCGCTGACCAAGGAAGCGGCCAGGCGTGCGCTTTCGCTCACCGCGCAGGGCAACGATTATACCCCGATCGGCCACATCATCGATGAGAAGGCCATCGTCAACGGCATGGTGGGGCTCCACGCCACGGGCGGCTCGACCAACCACACCATGCACCTCATCGCCATCGCCAATGCGGCCGGGCTCAGGGTGACCTGGGACGACATGTCGGCGCTTTCGGACGCCGTGCCGCTCCTCGCCCGCGTCTATCCGAATGGCCTGGCCGACGTGAACCATTTCCACGCCGCGGGCGGCATGGGCTTCCTCATCCGCGAATTGCTCGACGCCGGGTATCTCCACGAGGACGTCAAGACCGTCTGGGGCACGGGGCTTTCCGGCTATACGGTCGAGGCCAGGCTCGTTGACGACAAGCTCGCCTTCGAGCCCTCCCCGCAGCAATCGGGCAACGAGAAGATCCTTGCCCCGGTTTCGGCGGCCTTCTCCAGGACCGGCGGGCTCAAGCTGCTGGCGGGCAATCTCGGCCGCTCGGTGATCAAGATCTCGGCGGTCAAGCCCGAGCATCGCTTCGTTGAGGCGCCGGTGCGCGTGTTCCATTCCCAGCAGGGGCTGCAGGACGCGTTCAAGGCGGGCGAGCTGACTTCCGATTTCATCGCGGTCATCCGCTTTTCGGGTCCCAAGGCCATCGGCATGCCCGAGCTGCACAAGCTCACCCCGACCCTGGGCATTCTCCAGGATCGCGGGCTCAAGGTGGCCATGATCACCGACGGGCGCATGTCGGGCGCTTCGGGCAAGGTGCCCGCGGCCATTCACATGACCCCCGAAGCGGTCGATGGCGGGCCGATCAGCAAGCTGCGCGACGGCGACGTGGTGCGGCTCGATGCCGAGGCCGGCACGCTGCAATTCCTGGGCGACGAGGCCGAGCTCCTCAGCCGCACGCCGGCCACCGAAGACCTGCGCCCCGAGCATTTCGGCATGGGCCGCGAGCTCTTTGCCGGCTTCCGGCACCTGGTCGGCGCAGCCGATCGCGGCGCCAGCGTCTTCGAAGACGCCTGATCCTTCACGCCGGGGCGCGCCTGCCGCGCCCCGCGCCTTTCGCCTCTCCGGCTTGGTTAATGCCGGAACGCAGGCGGCAACCTCCCGGTTTTTCTCCCGACCCCCGTGAAACGCCCGGTGACACTGGCGTTGCAGCCCGGTCACACGTGGCGATCACAAAATGTGGAGTAATTGCGACCGTTAAGATTTCAGGAGTAATGACTGCCAATAGTGTGGGGTGGGCGTGCGATTCTCCCTCGAGCGCACACCGCCGCCGAAAGGGTTGCCAGAGACATGATTGCCAAGCGTTTTCCCGTAAAGAGCCTGACGGCCTGTGCCCTGCTCGCGCTGACGCTGGCCTACCCCGCGATTGCGCAGGAAACGGTGAACGTGGATGGCATGGAAGCCACCCGCGTCGTCATCGCACCGCCGCAGAACGAGCTGGCCCGCAGCATCAAGACGGGCCTTGCCACCGCCTATTACGGCGCCAAGGACACCCCGGCCTACAACGCGGCGCAAAAGCTCTATTACTTCTACGGCGAACGCGCCTTCGAGCCGCTGTGGCTGACGCAGGATGCGTCGGGCAAGCTGGCCTTCTCGCCGGTGGCCGACAAGCTCGTCGCCATCTTCAAGCAGGCCGAATACGAGGGCCTGCGCGCTTCCGACTATCTGACGCCTGCGCTCGACGTGACCTCGGCACAGGGCGATCCGGCCCGCATGGCGGGGCTCGAAACCGCCTTCTCGCAGGCGGTGATGCTCTATGCGCAGAACCTTTATGGCGGCCGCATCGACCCGCGCAAGGTTTCGGCCAATATCGACATCAAGCCGCGCCTGCTCAACCAGCCGGACCTGCTGCCGCGCCTCGCCGCGAGCGATGATCCGGCCAAGATCCTGGCCGAGCTCGACCCCACGCATCGCGAGTTCCTGGCGCTCAAGACTGCGCTGGCCAAGTTCTATGACGGCTCGGCCGCCCAGGAACAGGTCACCATCCCCGACGGGCAGACGCTGCGCGTGGGCATGGTCGATGAGCGCGTACCGCTGCTGCGGCAGCGCCTAGAAGTGCCGGCGAGCGAAGACGGGACCGAAGCGGTCTACGACAAGGCGCTGGCCGAGGCGGTGACCAATTTCCAGGACAGCCTGGGGCTGCTCGCCGACGGCATTGCCGGCCCGGCCACGATCGCCGCTCTCAATGGCGGCTCGGCGACGAGCAAGGAAGACATCATCGCCAATATGGAGCGCTGGCGCTGGATGCCCGAGGACCTCGGGCAGTTCAACGTCTTCGTCAATATCCCGGAATTCCGCCTGGCGGTGATGAAGGGCGATGACGTGACCTATACGACGCGCGTCGTGGTGGGCAAGGCCGCGACGCAGACGCCGATCTTCTCGGACAATATCCGCCACATCGTGGTGAACCCCTACTGGAACGTGCCGCCCTCCATCGCGAGCAACGAGATCCGTCCGGCGCTGATGCGCAATCCGGGCTATCTCGACGCGCAGAACATGGAACTGCTCTATGGCGGCAAGGTCGTCAACGCGGCCATGGTCGACTGGTCGACCACCTCGATGAGCAATTTCCGGGTGCGCCAGCGTCCGGGCGCAGGCAATTCGCTGGGCAACGTCAAGTTCCTGTTCCCCAATTCACACGACGTCTACCTCCACGACACGCCCTCCAAGTCGCTCTTCGGCCGCTCCTTCCGCGCCTACAGCCATGGGTGCGTGCGGGTGCAGAACCCGATGGAATTCGCCGATGCGCTGCTGGTCAACGAGCCGAGCGGGCTCAATTCGGGCAAGCTCGAAGCGATGTACGGCCCCTCCGAGCGCTGGGTGAACCTGGAGACCCGCGTGCCGGTGCACCTGGCCTATTTCACGCTGCGCGTCGACCAGGACGGGACCATCCGGTCCTATGGCGATGTCTACGGGCACAACAAGAAGCTGATCGAGCTGCTCGGCGGCTGAGGTCGCTGGCACACACGTAGCAACCTTCAGGCACAGCGGATCGGACAATGGGCCCCGGGTCTTCGCCCCGGGGAAGTGCCGTGTTTGCGGCGGAGACCGAGGGCCGTATCCCCGCACCAGCCCGTCCCCCCTTAACTCCCGCTTAAACTTTGCGCCTTGGTTCGGCCGGTTTTTGCGGTATCAATATTGCTTGAGGGCCGTCGGATGGCGGTTACGGGGCGTTAGCGTTAACAAACTCGTTGCGACTAGCTGCTAACCTCCTGCCATTGCGACTTCGGGAATGGGCGTAGTAGGGCGTGTCTTCAGCACCACGGATTAGGCAGCGTTTCGGGCGGGTACTGGCGGCTGTGCTTATGGCACTGACGGTCATTGTGCCGCCGGCAACGACTCCTGCCATGGCGGGAGCCGGCGACCGGACGCTCTATCTCCATCACACCCATACCGGGGAAACCGCGCAGATCACCTTCAAGCGCAACGGGCGCTACGATCAGGAAGCCCTGCGCAAGCTCAACTATTTCCTGCGCGACTGGCGCACCAACGAGCCGACCAATATGGACCCGGCTCTCTTCGACCTCATCTGGCAGGTCTACCAGTCCGTGGGCGCTACCCAGCCCGTCAATATCGTCTCGTCCTATCGTTCGCCCAAGACCAATGCGATGCTGCGCGCCAGCTCGTCCGGTGTTGCCGAGAATTCGCAGCACATGAAGGGCAAGGCGATGGACTTCTTCATCCCGGGCATCAACCTGGCGACGCTGCGCGCCACCGCCATGAAGTTCCAGGTGGGCGGCGTCGGCTATTACCCGACCTCGGGCAGCCCGTTCGTGCACCTCGATACCGGCAGTGTGCGCGCCTGGCCGCGCATGACCACGGCGCAGTTGAAGAAGGTCTTCCCGGACGGCAAGACCATCCACATTCCCGCCGACGGCAAGCCGCTCTCCTCGACCGGAAGGCAATATGCCCTGGCCGAATGGCAGAAGTGCCATTCCGTGCCCTGCGGCATCGGCGAATCCGTGGGTGGCGGCGGTGGCGGGCTCTTCGATGCCCTCTTCGGCAAGAAGCAACAGCCTGTGGTGCAGGTCGCCGACAATAGCGGCCCGGCCCAGCGCGCAGTGCAGACCATCGAAGTGGCGGCGCCGGTTCCGGCCGCTGCGGCCGCGCGCCCGAACGAGGCCACGATCCAGACGGCAGCGCTCGATACCAGCGCGCCTGCCCTGCCCTTCGGCAGCAATGCCAGCGCCCCGCTGACCGATGCCGAAATGGCCAGCAACGTCGCCTCAGAGCCGGCCCCCGTGCCGATGCAGAAATCGGAGCGCCTGATGGTGGCGACCAGCAATCAGGCCGCGCAGCAGACCGCTGTCGTTGCGCTCGCCTCGCTCGATGCGCCGGTGCCGGCAGCACGCGTGCAAATGACCAATCCACCCGCCGAACTGGTGACGGCCTATGCCCCGGCGCAGGATCCGGAAGCGCAGCGTGCACTTGAAATGATCATCGACCGCGAGACCACCACCGCCGGCCTGCCGCCCAAGCCGGCGATCGATGCCAGCAATATCCGCACCGCCTCGCTGGGCGGGAGCGAGAAAGCCGGCAGCGTGCTCTCGGGCCTCTTCGACACGACCTTCAATGCCGTCAACACGGCAGGCGCCAGCGCGCCGGTGGCCAAGGCGGTCAAGGACCTCGCGGCCAGCCAGCCGATCCAGGGGCTCCAGACACGCGACGTGGAACTGGTGGCGCCCGATCTCGACCATGTGGCCGAAATCTTCGCGCAGCCGGCGGCGCTTTCCAGTGCCACCTATGGCGTGCTCTGGGAACCCGACGAGGGTGACCTCGATCCGGCGGCCCAGCTCGGCCCCTATGCCTCGCGCATGGGCTTTGCCGCCAAGGATGTCCAGGCACTCGATTCCAGCCGTTTTGTGACCGGTCACCCCCTCCTTCTCGCCTCCCGTTGAACTGTCGGGTTGCAATGCCTATTGTGTCTCTCTAAAGCACTAGCAACACGAATAGGGCCGGCGAAAAGGATCGGCATTTGACCGACAAGCCGCTTACTCCACTGCTCGACACCATCAACGACCCCTCCCAACTCAAGGGCCTTTCGCGCGAAGAACTGCGACAGGTCGCCGATGAGTTGCGCGCCGAGATGATCGATGCCGTGTCGGTGACCGGCGGCCATCTGGGCGCGGGCCTGGGGGTGGTGGAGCTGACCGTCGCGCTCCACGCCGTCTTCGATACGCCCGACGACCGGCTGATCTGGGATGTCGGGCACCAGGCCTATCCTCACAAGATCCTGACCGGCCGGCGCGATCGCATCCGCACCCTGCGCCAGAAGGATGGGCTCTCCGGCTTTACCCGTCGCGCCGAGAGTGCCTTCGATCCCTTCGGGGCCGGCCACTCCTCGACGTCCATCTCGGCGGGCCTGGGCATGGCCGTCGCCTCCCAGCTCGAAGGCAAGAAGCGCAACGTGGTCGCCGTCATCGGCGATGGCGCCATGTCGGCGGGCATGGCCTACGAGGCCATGAACAATGCCGGCACCATGGATGCGCGGCTCGTCGTGATCCTCAACGACAACGACATGTCCATCGCCCCGCCGACGGGCGCGATGAGCGCCTATCTGGCGCGGCTGGTTTCGGGTCCGGTCTATCGGGGCGTGCGCAAGACGGCCAAGCAGATCGTCGAGGCACTGCCGCAGATCTTCCACGAGCCGGCACGGCGCACCGAAGAATTCGCGCGCGCCTGGTGGACGGGCGGCACGCTCTTCGAAGAGCTCGGCTTCTACTATGTCGGCCCCATCGACGGGCACAATCTGGACCACCTGCTGCCGGTGCTCGAGAACGTGCGCGATGCACAGGACGGGCCGATCCTCGTTCACGTGGTGACCAAGAAGGGCAAGGGCTACGCCCCAGCCGAGGACTCCGCCGACAAGTATCACGGCGTTTCCAAGTTCAACGTCATTACCGGTGCGCAGGCCAAGGCGCCCTCCAACGCGCCTTCCTATACCAGCGTCTTCGCTTCGAGCCTCGTCCAGGAAGCCGAGCAGGACGAGCGCATCGTGGCGGTGACGGCGGCCATGCCCTCGGGCACCGGGCTCGACAAGTTCGGCGAACTCTTCCCGAGCCGCACGTTCGATGTCGGCATTGCCGAGCAGCACGCGGTGACCTTTGCGGCGGGCATGGCGGCAGAGGGTCTCAAACCCTTCGTCGCGATCTATTCGACCTTCCTGCAGCGCGCCTACGACCAGGTGGTCCATGACGTGGCGATCCAGCACCTGCCGGTGCGCTTCGCCATCGACCGGGCCGGCTATGTCGGCGCGGACGGGCCGACCCATGCGGGAAATTACGACAACGCCTATCTCGGCGCCATTCCCGGCATCGTGCAGATGGCGGCGGCCGACGAGGCCGAGCTGCGCCACATGGTGGCGACGGCGGCAGCCTATGATGCCGGCCCCATCGCCTTCCGCTATCCGCGTGGCGATGGCCTGGGCGTCGACATGCCGGCGCGCGGTCAGGTGCTGCCGATCGGCAAGGGGCGCGTAGTGCGCGAAGGCGGGCCGATCGCGCTCATTTCATACGGCACGCGGTTCGGCGAAGTGCTGGCGGCGGCCGACAAACTCGCGGCCCTGGGCCTTGCGCCCACGGTCGTCGATGCGCGCTTCCTCAAGCCGCTCGACGAGGAGCTGATCGCGCGAATCGCGCGGGAGCACCAGGTGGTGCTGACCATCGAGGAAGGCTCGATCGGCGGCTTCGGCAGCCATGTGGCGACCTTCCTTGCCCAGAATGGCCTCCTCGACGGCAAGGTGAAATTCCGGCCGCTGATGATCCCCGATACGTTCACCGAGCAGGCGAGCCAGGACAACATGTATGCCGCTGCCGGTCTCGACCGCGCCGGCATTGTTGCCGCGGCGCTCAATGCGCTGGGCGCCGACGAATCCCTCCTCAAGACGGCACTGGCCGACAAGACCCTGCCGTGACCGACCCGGTCACGCTGCGTCCGGCGCGCGCGCAAGATCGCGACGCGCTGCTCCATATTCTCGACGCCACCTTTCGCTCGACCTGGGAGCCGGAACTGACGGCGGAAGCCAATGCCGCTTTCCGGGCCAGCACGCGCGTGACCGATTACGTCGATGGCTATTGGCAGGAATTCGTGGTCGCCGAGAGCGATGGCGCGGTCGTCGGCATGGTGCATTGGCAGGGCGATTTCATCGGTGCGCTGCATGTCGATCCCCGGCAGGCACGACGCGGCATCGGTAGCGCGCTGCTCAGGCACGCTGAGGCCGCCATGCTGGCCGAAGGCGTCAAGATCGCGCAGCTCGAGACCGATACGTTCAACCTCAAGGCGCGTGGCTTTTACGCCGCGCATGGCTATGCGGAAGCCGCGACATATCCCGACGAGGAATGGAATAGCGGCCTCACCACCGTGCTGATGGTCAAGGCGCTGCAGTCTCCATCGCAACCCTGAAGGCGCGGACGGCGGCCGCCGCGGTACGCTTGTGACTGGGCGCGGCGAAGCCGAGGCGCATCGCCGCCTCGCCCTGCGAGGGCACGGCGACAGCACAGGAGGAATGCACTTCGGCAAGCGGCAATTGCGCCAGGAGTGCAGCCACGTTTTCGGCGCGTACGCCCGAGCCGGCCATGATGCCGATACGGCCGGCAGCCGTCTCGACCATGGCTCGCAGCCCGGCAATGCCTTCGGGCGCGGTCGGCGCGCCGCCCGAGGAGAGGATGCGCTCGAAGCCGAGCGCGATGGCCGCTTCGACGCCTTCGCGCAGATCCGGCGCGAGGTCGATGGCGCGATGGAGGGTCGTGCCGAGCCCGGAGGCGTGGCGCGTGAGCTTTTCGAGCATCGCCGTATCGAGCGCGCCGTCGGGACGCGAGGCGCCGAGCACGACGCCGGCTAGGCCGGCAGCGCGGACGGCGTCGATCTCGCGATACATGCAGTCGAGATCGCCGGCATCGAAGACGAAATCGCCGCTGCGCGGGCGCACCATGGCGTAGATCGGAATGGGGGCCCCGGCAGCCTGGCCGATGAGGCCGGGGGTGGGGGTGAGCCCGCCGAGTTCGAGCGAGGAACAAAGCTCGATGCGATCGGCGCCGCCGGTAATGGCTTCGGCAAGGCTCAGCGCGTCGGCGACGCAGACTTCGAGAAGGGTCATGCTTGGGCTCCTGCCAGAATGGCCGCACCGATAAGGCCCGGCTCGACCGTGCACAAGCCTCGGACGACGATGGGCGCCTCGGTCTGGCGCAGGATGCGCTTTCGCACGGCGGCGTCGAGCGCGGCGATGAAGCGGGTGGAGCGGGAAAGGCCGCCGCCTACGGGCACGATGTCGGCGCCCACGACATTGAGCACCAGCGCCAGCGGGCCGGCCAGCAGGTCGATGCAGCACTCGATGGTGCGGGCAGCGGCGGCATCGCCGGCCTCCCAGGCGGCGACGATGGCGGTGCTGGGCAGCGCGACGCCGTGGAGGTGCTGGTGGAGCCGTTCGACACCGCGCGCGCCGCCGACCGTATCGACGCACCCGACCTGCCCGCAGCCGCAGGGGAAGAGCGGGATGGCGACGGGAGGCGTGCCGGCATGGGTAGCGGCGACGGGGCCGTGGCCCCATTCGCCGGCAAAGCCGCCGGCGCCGTTGACGATGCGCCCGTCGATGACGAGCCCGCCGCCGACACCCGTACCGAGGATCGCGCCGAAGACGATGTTTTCGCCCTTGCCCGCGCCGGCGACGGCTTCGGCCAGAGCGAAGCAATCGGCGTCATTGGCGACATGGACGGGACGGCCGAGGAGATCGGCGAGGTCGGCGGAGAGCGCGCGACCGTCGATGCAGGGGATATTGGCGCATTTGATGCGGCCGGTGCGCGGATCGACGACGCCGGTGATGGAAATGGCGATGGGAGCCACGGGATCGGCTTCATCGGCGACGCCACGCAGCGCTTCGGCGAAGGCGGCGAAATCATCAAGGGGTGTCGGCACGCGCCCAAGCGGCGTAATAGCCTGTGGCGAGATTGCCAGCGCACCCTTGATGGCGGAACCGCCGATATCAAAACAGATGATGGTCGTCATTGCGTTAGAGCTTCCAGATGAACGGCGCGCTAGGATTTGCGCCTAGGGCCGACGATTCGATGCGACTTGGCAAGGTAGGAACGATTTAGCCGATGGCAGAACCCAAGAACGGCACCCCCACGATCGGGGACGTGGCCAAGCTTGCGGGCGTTTCGCGCGCGGTTGCCTCCAGAGCCCTGTCGAGCGAGAAGCGGCCGGTTTCGGCCGACAAGCGCGAGCGCGTGCTCGAAGCGGCCGAGCAACTCGGCTTCCGGCCCAACCTTCTGGCGCAGAGCCTCACCACCAAGACCGTCAACCTCGTCGCGGTGGTGGTCAACCACATCCACGACCTTTCCGACCTCGACCTCTTCGACCTGCTGCTCGAGCGCATCCAGTCGATCGGCAAGCAGGTGATCCTGATCCGCGTCGGCTCGGTCGAGCGCGTCGAGGAATTTTTGCGGCAGGGCGTAGCCTACCACGTGGACGCGGCGCTGGTGTTTTCCGATTTCGCCGATGCGGCTACCGTGCGCCGGCTCTTTCGCTCCGACCTCGTGGTGATGCTCAACGGCCGGCACGACGAACTCTCGCCCGCCGTCATTCCCGACGAAGCCGTGGGCATCAATCAGGCCGTCGCCGATGCCGCCAGCAAGGGTGTGCGGACGGCGGGGCTTGTCACCGGACGCGCTTCCTCGCTGGTCGAGGCTGCGCGTGTCGAACATTACCGGCAGGCCTTTGCGGCGCGGGGCATAGAACTCGTGCGGGTGGTCCAGGGCGATTATTCCTACGAAAGCGGGCACGAGGCGGCGGCGACTATCACCGGCTGGGACAGCCCGGACGCGGTGTTCTGCACCTCGGACGCCATGGCCATGGGCATTCTCGATGTCTGCCGCGCCGACTTCCCGCACAACCGGCCGCAAAAGTTCCGGCTCTATGGGTTCGACAACCTCTCGCTCACCGATTTCGATGCCTACCCCATCGCTTCGATCGGTTATGACAAGGCGGCCTATGTCGAGCATGTCCTTCGCTTCCTCGTCGAGCCGGCGGCATTCGAGCCCGGCCAGGAACCGGTGCGGGTACCGACCCGGTTCGTGCCGCGGCTGACGGCTTAGAGGGCTTTTCGGCGTAGGTTCAACTCACCACCGCCCACCCCCCACCACCGAACTTCCCCGGGCGAAGACCCGGGGCCTATTGCCCCCCTCCACTCGAGTGGAGTCATGCGTGGGCCCCGGCTCTGCGGCCGGAGACGTGCGGTGGTGGGGAGAGTGTTGTGGCTAAATACAAAAACGCCGCGAACCGTTTTGGGTCCGCGGCGCTCGAGTCAGAACGCGCTTACCAGAGCGGGTTCAGCGCGGGCGGGTTGGCGCTTTCGCCCCACCACTTCTTGTAATTGGCTTCGTAGGCGCCCGACTGGATGTAGTCGGAGACGAACATATCGATCCAGCGCACGAATTCCGGATCGCCCTTGGCGACGGCAATGCCGATCGGGTCGTTCGAATAGAGGCCCGGCAGGGTCACGAGGGTATCGTTCTTGGTGGCGAGGTAATCGAGGAGCGAAGAATCCTCGATGCCGGCGTCAACACGCTTCTGCTGGAGCAGCAGCACGCCATCGGGCGAGAAATTGTCGGTATAGACGAGCTCGGCAGTCGGGACTGCCTTCTTGAGGAAGGCTTCGCCGGTGGTGCCGCGACCGACCACGACCTTCTTGCCGGCGAGGTCTTCGAGCGAAGCGATGCCGGCATCCTTCTGGACGATGATGCGCAGGCCGGCGCGGTTGTAAGGAATCGAGAAGTTCACCGACTTGGCGCGCTCGAGCGTAGCCGAAGTGTTGGCGACCACGATATCGAGCTGGCCGGAAACGAGCATGGAGACGCGGGCATCGCCCGAGACGTCGGTGAATTCGACCGGCACGCCGAGCTTTTCGGCAAGCATGGTGGCGACGTCGACGTCATAGCCGACCGGATTGTTCTGGGCATCGCGGAAGCCGATCGGCTCGCCGCCGAGCGAGACGCCGATGCGGACGGTGCCGCGCGAGCGGATGTCGTCGATCATGCCGGCGGTGGCGGGCAAAGCCGTGGCGGCGACGAGCGCCAGCGCGGCGAAGGTGGAAAGAATGCGCTTCATTTGGGTCCTCTCTTGATCAAACCGTTTTCGCTGCCCGCTTTTCAGGCGCGGACATCGTTTCGTCCCAGTACCAATAGGCAATGTCGCCGGGGCACCGGAAATTGACGACCTCGTGGTTGCCCTTGGCGTCGATCGCATGGATCACGACGCCAGCGAGGAAACCTTCGGTCAGTTCTGCAAGCTCCTCGACGGCGAGCTTGATGGCGTCGCCGAGGGAATAGCCGAGCTTCAAGGCAAGGACGACCGTGCGCGCGGTCGAGCAGCGCATGGTCATCTCGCCGGTATGGGTGCAGGCGGCCGCGCCATAGCGGCTATCGGCGTAAAAGCCAGCGCCGGGAATGGGCGAGTCGCCGAGCCGGCCCGGATATTTCCAGGCCCAGCCGGACGTGGAGGTGGCCGTGTGGATGCCCTGCCTGGCGTCCGAGCACAGGAACACCGTGGTGTCGCGCACGCGCTCGGGATCGGTGATGGTCTTGCTCAGCGGCGCCAGCGGCACATCGGGGAATTGCTTGATGCCTTCCGGCCCCAGTTCCTTTTCGAGGCGCTCCCACCAGACGCGCTTGGAATCCTCGTAGAGGGTTTCGTCGATCGAGAAACCGGTTTCAGTGGCAAAGCGGCGCGCACCATCGCCGGTCAGCATGACGTGGGGCAGCTTCTGCATCACCTTGCGGGCCAGCGCGGCGACGGGGAGCGTATCGGGCACGGCGCCGACCGAGCCGACTTCGCGCGTGGTGCCATCCATGACGCCGGCATCGAATTCCATGCGGCCGAGCATATTGGGCCAGCCACCGAAGCCGACCGAGCGCACGCGCACGTCGCGCTCGACATGGGCGATGCCGGCCACCATGGCATCAAGGCCGTGCTCGCCCTTCTTCAGGAGGTCGATGGAGGTCTGGAAACCCGGATAGGCTTCGGAATTGGCGAGAAGCAGCATCACGAAATACTCAGTCTTTGCGCATCTTGGAGAGGAACTGGGCGACGCGCGGATTGGCGAGCCCACCGTCCTCGGCGAAGAAACGTTCGGTGGGGAGGTCGACCACGAGCTTCCCCTTTTCGAGGAAGACGATGCGGTCAGAGATCTGGCGGGCAAACTCGATTTCGTGGGTGACGAAGACCATGGTCGTCCCCTCGGCGGCGAGCTTGGCGAGGATGTTGAGCACCTCGGCGGTCATTTCGGGATCGAGCGCGCTCGTCACCTCGTCGAGGAGGAGATAGCGCGGCTTCATGGCCAGGGCCCGGCAGATGCCGACGCGTTGACGCTGGCCGCCGGAAAGCTGGGACGGGAAGGCATCGGCGCGATCGCCCAGGCCAACCGAGGCCAGGAGTTCACGCGCTTCCTGCTCGGCTTCCGCCCTGGGGCGCTTCAGCACTTCGATGGGGGCCAGGGTGATGTTCTGGACCGCCGTCATGTGCGGATAAAGGTTGAAGAGCTGGAACACCGTGCCCGAGCGCTTGCGCGCCTCGGCCAGCTCCTTGGGCTTGGCGACATCGAACTCATCGACCGTGATACGGCCGCCATCGAGCTTTTCGAGGCCGTTGATGCAGCGGATGAGGGTCGACTTGCCCGAGCCCGAGGAGCCCAGGATCGTGACGACCTCGCCCGGATTGACCGTGAGGTTGACGTCCTCGAGGACGGTGACGGTGCCAAAGACCTTCTTGACGTTTTCGGCTTTGATCATTTTCAGAGGCCCTTCCAGGCGGTGTGGGCGCGCAGCCGCGTTTCCAGACGCGCACCCAGCCAGGCGATGAGCTTGGCGCAGAGATAGTAGAGCACCCCGACCACGGCCCAGACGACGAAGGGCTGCAGGGTACGCAGGTTGAGGGTGTTGCCGATCTTGGTGAGGTCCATGACGCCGATCACCGAGATCAACGAAGTCACCTGGAGCTGATTGACCAGGAGGCCCGTCAGCGGCCCGATGGCGAAGGCCGTGGCCTGCGGGGCGATGACATGGCGCAGCACCTGCCAGCGGGTGAGCCCGAAGACGCGCGCCGCCTCGATCTGGTCGCGGCCGATGGATTCGATGGCCGACACGGCGATGACGTAGATGAAGGCCGCCGTGTTGCCCGACATGGTGATGACGGCTGCTTCCACCGGCGTCACGTTGATCCTGAAGAAGGCCGGCAGGCCGAAAAACACCAGGAAGAGCTGAACGAGGACCGGCGAGTTCTTGAGCAGCTCGGTGATGAAGGTCACGATCTGCGTGAGCACCGGCAGGCGATAATAGCGGATGGTGGCGAGGCCCACGCCGATGAGGAGACCGATAAGCGTCGTGGCGAGGAACAGGCCGATCGTGACGCCCAGGCCCTGGGCCAGCAGCACGATGTCGAAGGGGGTGAATTCAGAGTAACGCATCAGGCCACGGCTCCATCGATGAGGTCGCGGTTGAGGCGCTTGTGCAGGAGTCCGATGAGGATCGAGACGATGTAGGTCAGGGCCGCATAGACGACGAGCAGGACCACATAGACCTCGAAGGGCTTGAAGGTATCGGACGCCACGATCTTGGCGGTGCCGGTTAGCTCGTTGAGCGTGATGGTCGAGAGGATCGAGGAGGTGAGGATGAGGTTGACGAAGACGGAGCCGAGCGGGCGGATCGAGGTGCGGAGCGCGATGGGCAGCACGATTTTCGTGAACGTCGTCCGGCGCGAGAGGCCACTCACCTCAGCCGCTTCGATGATGCCCGGATCGATGGCGAGGATGCCCGAGCGGATGACGTCGGAAGCAAAGGCGCCGCCGGCGATCGAGAGCGAGAGCACGCCGGTGGTGAAGGCGTCGATATAGATGCCGAGCTCGGGCAGGCCGTAATAGAAGAAGAACAGCTGGACGATGAAGGGGACGTTGCGGAAGAGGTCGACATAGGCGAAGGCGACCCGGCGCAGCCATTTCGATGACGAGGTGCGTGCGATGGCGACCAGCGCGCCCATGATGAGACTGCCGATCAGCGCCAGCCCGCAGGCCTGCGCCGTCAGCAGCGCGCCCTGGGCCAGAAAGCCCAGATGCGGCACCAGAATTGAGAGATCGAGCCGCAAGTGTCCTCCCCGCGAGCCGGCATGTGAAACCGGTTTCAATTTTGTGAATGAGGGGCAGGAAAAGTCAAGTGGCCTCGCTCAATATGTGAACATCGGCCGGGAATGGTGAGGAATCAGGCAGTTAGGGGTTTATCGCGGGGTGAAGGGCACGTTGAGCGCGCGCACCGCCGCTCACGAGCCTCTCTTCACCGACGAAGGCCGAGCTGAAAGATCGCTTCGCAAGCGCTGCGCCTCACCGGGCCTAGACTTTCGCAGAGAAGGAGGGTGTGAAGGATCGGCTGGATTTGATGAGCGAGCCGGAGGCACCGGAATGCCCTACCCCTTGGCCACCGACCCGAACAATATCGCCTCGATCACCGCCGCATAGCGCGGCCGCAATTGCTCGAGCGGGATCGGCGGCAAGGCCTGGTTGCTGCCGCGCGCGCCGTCGCACAGCAATTGCGCCAGCGCTTCCGGGCCGACCCGCGAGCCCAGCCGGATCACCCCGCTTGCGTCGAGTTCGGCAAGGATCTCGGCCAACTGGCTCTGGAACACCACCGCTGCCTCGATCATGAGGTCGCGGGCGCGGCGGAAGGCCTGGTCGTTGATTTCGAGCGCATGGGGCGAGGCCGCGAGGCGACGGCGGTTCTCGCCGTAGCGGACATCCATGATCTCGGTGAGGATATCGACGGGCGTGGCGCCCTTCTCGATCAGCACGCGACCGGCCGCCACGCCCTGGCGGATGGCGGTCTCGTTGTCGAAGCGCAGCACGAAGCGGAACGCTTCTTCCTTGTTGGAAAAATGATGATAGAGCGCACGTCGCGTCAGGCCGCATAATTCGGCCAGCGCGCTCATCGAGATCTGTTCGTACCCATGGTCCAGAAACGCCTGCCTGAGGCGCTTCAATAGACGCTCACGTGCAGACATCGATGCCCCCGCATTCGCCTGCAAATTACTGATCGAAGTCGCTTAAAGTAGTCCTGAAGTGGGCAACACCTTCATACAGATGGGCCGCCAACGCAAGGATCGGGGGCAGGTAATGCGCGGCTACCGGCGGGATTGGTAACCCGTTCGTAACCGCGCAGAAAAAACCGGCTCAGAGCTCGGGGGGAGCGGCCTGCATGCCGAGCGCGGAGAGATAGAGGTCCAGGATGGCTTCCTGTTCCATGCGCTCGTTGTGGTCCTGCTTGCGGATCTTGACGACCTGGCGCAGCACCTTGGTGTCGAAGCCGTTGCCCTTGGCTTCGGCGTAGATTTCGCGGATGTCGGCAGCGATAGCGGCCTTTTCTTCTTCCATGCGCTCGATCCGCTCGATGAAGGCTTTGAGCTGATCCTGGGCGACGCTGTCTTCTGCCATTGTCGATTCCTTAGACTCTTTGGTGCCCCGTTCAACCGCAGCCGCGCGCGGTGTTCAAGAGGTTTCCCCTCAAATCCACGCCTGGGCGGGGTTGACCTTCGCAATTCCGTCAAATCCCATGATTAGCGGTTGACTTGGCGGGGGCGCTTGCGCACAAACAGGACTTCTTTTTTCCATGGCAATCGGCAGGCTTTTGCTCAATTCCCGTCTCGGTTTTGCCCTGATCGGCGCACTGCTATGCAGTCCGTTTATATCGATTGAACCCGCCTATGCCGACCTGCGAGTCTGCAACGAGACGGGCAATCAGGTATCGATCGCGCTCGGCTACCGGGCGGAGCGCGGCTGGCAGTCGGAGGGCTGGTGGGTCGCGACCCCGCAGCAATGCGCGGTGGTCTACCAGGGCGACCTCAATTCGCGCTTCTACTACCTCTATGTCGCCGACGATATCGGGGGCGGAGCCTGGGACGGCTCGGTCTATATGTGCACGCGCGACGAGAGCTTCACCATCTTCGGCGTCGAGGACTGCCTGGCGCGCGGCTATGAGCGCACCGGCTTCTTCGAGGTCGACACGCAGAATCGCACGGACTGGACGCTCCAGCTCACGGAAAACCGGGATGCCATTCCCGAGGGCGACGACGCCACCGGCGAACCGCTGGGCGATGAAACGGGCGGCGTGCCGCCCGACCAGCAGGACCAGCAGGACCCGCCGCCACCCGACGAGACCACACCCGCGCCGGAAGGACCGGCCGCTATTCAAGGTTCGGATTGATTCATGAGACGTTTGAGACGCGTTAAGATCGTTGCCACCCTGGGTCCGGCTTCCCAGGACGAGAAAACGATCGAGGAACTGGCGCGCGCCGGTGCCGATGTTTTCCGCATCAATATGAGCCATGCCAGCCATGAGCTCCTGGCCCAGACCGTCACCCGCATCCGCAACGTCGAAAAAGTGCTCAAGCATCCACTCGGCATCCTGGTGGACCTGCAGGGCCCCAAACTGCGCGTGGGCAAGTTCGAGGGCGGCTCGGCGATGCTGCCGGCCGGCGCCACCTTCACGCTCGACAATTCCACCGAGCCGGGCACTGTCACCCGCGTACACCTGCCGCATCCGGAAATCCTCGAGGCCGTGAGCGTGGGTGATCGCCTGCTGCTCGATGATGGCAAGATCGAACTGCGCGCCACCCGCGTCGGCGGAGGCTCGATCGAGACCAGCGTCGTCCATGGCGGCAAGCTTTCCGACAAGAAGGGCGTGAGCCTGCCCGATACCCTGCTTTCGGTCGGCGCGCTGACCGAAAAGGACCATGCCGATCTCCTGAAGGCGCTCGAGAACGACGCCGACTGGATCGCGCTGTCCTTCGTGCAGCGTCCCGAAGACATCATCGATGTCCGCAAGATCGTACAGGGCCGCGCCGGCGTCATGGCCAAGATCGAAAAGCCGCAGGCCGTCGAGCGTCTCGAAGAGATCATCAAGCTCTGCGACGCCTTCATGATCGCCCGCGGCGACCTGGGCGTGGAAATGCCGCTCGAACAGGTCCCGGGCCTGCAGAAGCGCATGATCCGTATCGCGCGCCGCTACGGCAAGCCGGTGGTCGTGGCCACCCAGATGCTCGAATCCATGATCACCTCGCCGGTCCCGACCCGCGCCGAAGTCTCGGACGTGTCGATCGCCGTGTTCGAAGGCGCCGATGCCATCATGCTTTCGGCCGAAAGCGCCTCGGGTCAGTATCCGGTCGAAGCGGTCGCCACCATGAACAAGGTGGCCGTGGCCGTCGAGAACGACGTCAACTACCGCTCGATCATCCGCGCGCAGATGACCGAGCCCGAAGCCACCGCGGCCGACGCCATTTCGGCGGCGACCCGCCAGGTGGCCGAGACGCTCGATCTGGCCGCCATCGTCACCTATACCTCGTCCGGCTCGACCGCTATCCGCGCCGCCCGCGAGCGTCCCTCCAAGCCGATCCTGGCGCTCTCGCCCAATTACCGCACCGTGCGCCGCCTCTCGGTGGTGTGGGGCATTCATTGCGTCGAGACCGAGGATGCGGTGAACCTCGAGGACATGGTCGATCGCGCCTGCGTCATCGCCTACCAGCAGGGCCTGGCCCGGCCGGGCGATCGCATCGCCATCACCGCCGGCATTCCGCTGGGTACGCCCGGCGCCACCAACATGCTGCGCATCGCCTTCGTGCGCCAGGACGGCACCGGCTCTTCCTGAGCCTTCCGTCAATCCAATTGAAAGGGCCGGTGGCGACACCGGCCTTTTTTCATGCCCAAGCGGGCCGTAAACTCGCTGTCATGATTCGTGGCTCTGCGCTTCCCGCTTTCGGCCTTCTGGCCCTGCTCCTGGCAGGTTGCTCCTCGCTTGTTCCCGAGACGCAGAAAAAGCTCGAAGCGGTCGATCCCGTGCGCCAGGACATTTCCGACCTGGTGCTGACCCTCGACCTGCCCGCGGGCGTGCAGCCGGTTCCCGAAACCACGCAGCTGAGCGTCAACTTCACCGTGGTCGGCCAGCCGGCGCGGCAGGTGGATGCCAAGCTCGTGCTGGCCGATCCGGGCGATCTCGCCGAAACCCTGCGGCCGCCCGCCACGGGACGGACCTATTACTTCATGGCCTTCTCGCCTGCCGACCAGAAGAAGCTGCGCGATACGCAAGCCTGGGCCCGCTCGGCCGGCAATGCTTCTGCGGCCGGCGGTCTTTCGATGGCGCCCCGCTTCTGCGGCACGGCGCCGGTCGACGCCGGCAAGGCGCGCTTCTCGGTCAACGTGACGCTGCCCGGCACCGCCCAGGCCTCGCCGCTCATTCGCGACGAAATCCTGGCCAATGCGCTCGCGCTCTCGGGCGAAACGGCCCTGCAGCCCTGCGCGTAACAAGCCCGTAGCGCGGGACGGACAACCTCCCTATTCTGCCGCCATGCCTTCAGCCGTCGAGATCATGGCCGAGCTGGCCGCCCTGGAAGAGCCGAAGCTGCGCGCCGCCAATGCGGAGCGCGGTGACGATCATGGCGTCAACCTTTCGGCCCTACGCGCCATCGCCAAGCGCCTCAAGACGCAGCACGAGCTTGCCCTCGAACTCTGGGCCAGCGGCGATACTGCCGCCCGCCTCCTCGCCACGCTCATCGCCAGGCCCAAGACCTTCTCCGCCGACGAACTCGACGCCATGATCCGGGACATCCGCGCACCAAAACTGCTCGACTGGTTCGTGACCAACCTCGTCAAGCCGGGCAAGCATGTGGAAGACCTTCGCCTGCGCTGGAAGGACAAGCCGGACCTCGTCGGCCGCGCCGGCTGGAGCCTCACCACCGATCGCGTCGTCAAGACCGCGCAAGGCCTCGACCTCGCCACGCTGCTCGACGAGATCGAAGCGGAGATGAAGGACGCGCCCGAGCCCAAGCAATGGGCGATGAACCATTGCCTCGCCGAAATCGGAATTCATCACCCCGAATATCGCGCCCGCGCCATCCGCATCGGCGAAAAGCTCAAGGTGCTCATCGACTACCCCGCCTCTCCCGGCTGTACCCCGCCCTATGCCCCCATCTGGATCACCGAGATGGTCCGGCGACAGGACGTCGGCTAGCCGATCTCCGACCAGGCCAGCGACAGGCCTCGCCCCGTGATTGAGCCGCCGATACCCACGGTCGGCTCGAGCTCGATGGCCAGGGCGTCGTTCTCGACCTGGCGCAGTCTCAGGCTCCAAAGAATGTTTCGTTTGTGGAAGCCTTCAAGCCTGAGGTCGAGCACGCTGTCGATGGTGAGGACAACGCGGATGGCGGGTATGGCGAGGAGCACAGTAATGCGACTAGGACCGTCCATCTCCAGGTCGAGGTGCTCGATCTCGCCATCGTGGAAGCTGGGAACATGGCCGCAACGAGCAATCAACGCGTCGGCACCGGGCAGCGAGACGAGAATCGCTTCGTGCTCAATCCAGGCCCGCTCCAATTGCTCCTCGTCCACGCTCATCCGCCCTCCTTGCAACCTCGGCCATATCCGTCCCCGCAACCGCCGCCTTCGTCAAGGCGCGTCTTGCGAAGCGGCGGGCGCCGATGACGCAGCCGATGACGCCTACGGTCACCAGCAGCATGACGGGCGTCACCGTTTCGTGCAGCAGGGTGGCGGCCAGCGCCAGGCCGAAGAAGGGCTGGAGCAGCTGCAGCTGACCGACCGAAGCGATGCCGCCCTGTGCCAGGCCCCGATACCAGAAGATGAAGCCGACCAGCATGCTGAACACCGATACGTAGCCGAGCCCGATCCAGGCCGGCAGCGTGACGTCGGCAAAAGTGGCGGGCCAATAGACCAGCGCCAGCACCGCCATGACCGGCAGCGACAGCACCAGCGCCCAGGAGATCACCTGCCAGCCGCCAAGGCGCCGCGACAGCCGCGCGCCTTCGGCATAGCCGAGCCCGCAGACGATGATCGCGCCGAGCATCAGCCCGTCGCCCATGGGCGAAGCGGAAAGGCCCTGCAAAAGGGCGAAGCCGATGACCAGGGCACTGCCGAGTATGGAAAAAGCCCAGAAGGCCGGGCTGGGTCGTTCGCCGCCTCGAATGACGCCGAAAATGGCGGTCGACAGGGGCAATAGCCCGACAAAGACGATCGAATGCGCCGATGTCACCTGCTGGAGGGCAAGTGCGGTCAGCAGCGGAAAGCCCACCACCACGCCGAGCGCGACGATGGCCAGCGGCACGAGATCCTGCCGCGCCGGCCGCCGCTCCCTGAAAGCGAGCAGCAACGCGAGCCCCAGAATGCCGGCAATGGTCGCCCGCGCCCCGGTAAGGAACAACGGATCGAATGCCTCCACCGCCACGCGCGTTGCGGGCAGCGACCCGCTGAAGATCACCACCCCGATCAGCCCGCTGATCCACCCGTCCGTCGACCTGTCCATGACATGCTCCTTTGGCGGGTGCTTATGAGTTGTCGCGTCCGGGATCGCCAGCTACAGTCCGGTACAGATGGAGCGAACTGTTATGGTCGATGAAGCAGTACGGATGGAAGCAACGAGCCGTATAGGCCTCGTGATGGCCACCATCCGCCAGCGCATTGCCGGGCGCAGCCTCGTGCCCGGCTCCAGGCTGCCCTCGGTGCGCTCGCTGGCCGGATCGCTGCAGGTTTCCGTCTCGACCGTTGTGGAAGCCTATAGTCGGCTCGCCGCGGAAGGCGCCATCGTTTCGCGTCCCGGCTCGGGCTTTTACGTCGCCACCCAGGTGGCGCCGATGACGCTGGCCGCAATCGGGCCGGACCTCGACCGCGCCATCGATCCACTCTGGATTTCGCGCCAGTCGCTCGAAGCGGACGACGCCATTCCCAAGCCCGGTTGCGGCTGGCTGCCGGCGACGTGGCTACCCGAGCAGAGCCTGCGAAAAGGCCTGCGCACGCTTTCGCGCGCCGGCGTCGACGCGCTTTCCAACTATGGCTCGCCGCTCGGTCTCACACCCCTTCGCCGCCTTATCGGACGCCGTCTGGGCGAACGCGGCGTCGAAGCTTCGCCCGACCAGATCCTCCTCACCGAAAGCGGCACGCAGGCCATCGACCTCCTCTGCCGCTTCCTGCTGGAGCCGGGCGATACGGTGGTGGTCGATGACCCCTGCTATTTCAATTTCCAGGCGCTGCTGCGCGCCCATCGCATTCGCGTGGCGGGTGTGCCCTATACGCCCAACGGTCCCGATATCGAGGCCTTTGCCACGATCCTCGTCGAACGGCGCCCACGGCTCTACATCACCAATTCGGCCGTCCACAATCCGACGGGGGCGACCCTCTCGCCGGCCATTGCCCATCGCGTGCTCAAGCTTGCCGACCAGCACGGCCTCGTCGTCATCGAGGACGATATCTTCGCCGATTTCGAGCACACGCCCGCCCCGCGCCTTGCCGGGTTCGACGGGCTTGAGCGCGTCATCCAGATCGGCAGCTTTTCCAAGACGCTTTCCGCCGCCGTACGCTGCGGCTTCATTGCCGCCCGGCAGGAATGGATCGAGGGGCTTATCGACCTCAAGATCGCCACGGCCTTCGGCGGCGGCCGGCTCAGCGAGGAACTGATCCACGCAATCCTCGCCGATAGCAGCTTCCGCAAGCATAACGAGGCCCTGCGCACGCGCCTCGAACGGGCTCGCCGCGATGTCGGCGCCCGCCTGCGCGATCTCGGCATCGTGCCCTGGACGGAGCCGCGTGCCGGCATGTTCCTCTGGTGCAGATTGCCCGAAGGCCGGGATTCCGCCGATCTCGCCCGCGCCGCGCTGGCGCACAACCTTGTCCTGGCGCCAGGCAACGCCTTCAGCGCCA
Source organism: Paradevosia shaoguanensis (assembly GCF_016801025.1). Classification (GTDB taxonomy): domain Bacteria; phylum Pseudomonadota; class Alphaproteobacteria; order Rhizobiales; family Devosiaceae; genus Paradevosia; species Paradevosia shaoguanensis. Next base: position 1,553,580 of record NZ_CP068983.1, read on the forward strand.
CGCAGGCGGCCGCCGGCTATATGCGCTTCAACGTCGCCCAGATGCAGGACGAGCGGACTTTCGAGATCTTGCGCTCAATCCTCTGAAACCCGCGGCGGTCAGAAACCGCCGCCGGTCTTGAACCCGCCGGTCTTGCGGGTGCCGGCCGAGCCGGTGCGGGGGCGCGAGAAACCGCCACCGCCGCTGGAGCCACCACCGCCCCAGCCGCCACCGAAACCACCGCCGCCCGAAGAGCCGCGGGAATTGCCGCCCCCAAAGCTGTTGTCGGGCCAGTTGAAGCCGCCGCCATTGTCCGGCCAGGGGTTGCGTCCATTGCGCGGCAGGCCATAGCCGCCGCCCCAGTCGGACGTGCCCGAGCTCCAGTTCTGGCTGCGGCGCCAGAGGTCCCAATAGGTTGCCGCGGCAATGCCGCCGCGCAGGAAATCGTTGAGGAGGTCGCCGACGAGCTTGTCCTCGCGGAAGGTCGAGCGCGGGTCGTCGTAGCGGGCCTTCTTGAACTCGTAGCTGATATCCTCGAGCTCGCGCCGCCGTGCGGCCAGGGTCTTGAGCCGGTCTTTCTGGTCGACCGTCTCGGCGTCCTCTTCGCGCACGCGCATGCGCAGATCGTCGATCTGGGCAATGAGGGCATCGTCCTGGGCGGCCGCGGTGCGGCGCGCTTCGGCCAGCAGCGACTTGATGTCCTCGCGCCCGAGGCTTTCGGCGAAGGCCGAGATGGCCTGCTCGAAGGCAGGGTCGCCGCCCTGGGCCAACTGGCGCATGGCCTTGGCGCGCTCGTCGCGGTCGTCCTCGGTGGCGACGATCTTGCCGTCGATTTCGGCAATATTCGCCTGGGCGGTTTCGATCGCCTGCCGGACCGGCTGGCCGCCGGCGGCGTCGATGGCCTTGTTCTCGAGGTCGTCGATGGCCTTTTCGGCATTGGCGGCGTTGGCCGCCTGCCGGTCGGCATGTTCGCGCAGGCGCAGCGGCAATTCGTTGAGCATGGCGAAGTTGGGCCGGGCGCCGTTATAGCCGATGAGCATGGCCACCTTGCCGTCGAGCCAGCGGAAGAGATTGTTCGACTGGTAGTTGCGAGTGCCGTAGCCACGGTTCCACAGATACATGAACAGCGGATCGTCGCGGTAAGGACGTCCCTTCTGCTCGCGGTCGGCTTCCGATTGCTGCGTCTTGCGCAGGGCTTCGGCAGCGACGGCCTGGAGGTCGTCGGCGGCCTTGCGCTTGGCGGCGTAGTCGGGGTCCTTGGCGATGGCGGCCGCAATGCGGGCGGAGAGCGCCTTGAGCTCGGCCTGGCGCTTGTCGACTTCGGCCAGCGCCTGGGCGCGTTGCTGGGTCAGGGCGGCGATGCCGGCATCGAGTTCCTTGAGCGCATCCTCGGTCGAGGAGAGCTCGCCCGCATGCTTCCTGACCATTTCGCGGGCGCGGGCCTCGGCTTGCGAGATGGTCTGGGCGAGCTGGGCCTGCGCGGCGGGATCGAGCCGCACCATGGCGAGCTGGCGCAGGAGGTCCGCCTCGTTCTCGCGGAACTTGGTGATGCGCTCGCTGGCCCGCGCCAGGCGCTTGGAGATCTCGTCTTCCTCGCGCCGGATGTCGCGGAGCGCCTCTTCGAGCGAGTTGAGGGCTTCCGGTCCGCTAATGGTCATGAATTACCACCGGGTCACCGCCCCGCCGAGCACGGGGATCACATAGTCCACGTCCAAAAATCCGTATTGCTTGATGCCCACCACGTTGCGCTCGATGATGCCGTCATCCTGCTTGTCGGCTGCCACCGCGTTATAGACCGATTCCGGCACGCGCACGCCCCAGATGTCGACCGTTTCGGTCTGGCCGTTCTCCTCGTTGAGGATGGGCAGGCTGAGCGCCTTGCCGTCCGGATCGAGCGCCTCGACCACCACGTAGTAATTGGTGGCCTCGGTATTGATCTCGGGGAAGGTCCAGAAGCCGGACTGCACGCCCTGCCGGTTGACGATCTTGAGCGTATATTCCTGGCGCAGCGTGTCGCGCAGCTTGGTGAGGTTGTCGATGGCCGACTGGGCGCCGGTGCGGTTGCCTTCGGCGGCGGCGGCCTTGCCGCGATTGCGGAATTCCTCGGCCTCGTTGACTGCCTGCTGCACCTTGGTTTCGTCGAAAATGGTCTGGTAGAGGGCGTCCATCTGCCGGGGCATGCCCTCGGCCAGTTCGAGCCGGGCCTGTTCGGCCTGCGAAGCCTGAAAGGGCTTGTAGCCCAGGTAATAGCCGCCCAGCCCGATAACGAGCGCGAGCAGCACCGAGAAGACCCAGCGCCCCCAGCGGTCGCGCGTCACATAGAGGCGCGCGAGCGTGGTGCCGAAGCCGGGCTTGGGCGGGGTGTAGACGAAGCGGCTCTCCTTGAGCGCCTCCACACCTTCCTTGAGCACGGAATCGGGCACCTCGATGCCCTGCTGGTGATAGATGTCGCGCAACTTGGCGATGAGCTGCTTTTCGCGCGCGTCCTCGTCCAGTTCGCGATCGACCAGATCCTGACGATGGCGCAGCGTATCCACCACGTCCATCGCCAGCATGACTTCGTCGAGAGGGGCAGCCGGGGTGGCTGTCGTGTCACTCATGTCTTCGTTTCGGTCCCAGGTGCAAACCCAGACAGTCAGCTCGTCTTGGTTTCGAGCAGCAGCGCATTGCCTTCAGTGGCGAGCTGGGCGAGCCGGCGCTTGCCGTCCTCGACCGCATCGCGGATCTCGGCCGAGTTCTTGGTCGAGGCCGCCCGCATCTCGGTAATGATCGACTGCGACTTTTCCTGGAAGTTGACGACGCTGTCGACGAGCTTCTTGACGGCATCGGCGCGGATGGTCGGGCCGTAGCCGGCGCGCACCGCTTCTTCCTGAACCTTGTCACCCACCTCGGAGAGCGTTTCGAGGCTCTTGGAGACGCCTTCCTTCATCGCATCGAGCGTGGCGGTGGCCTCGTGGAGGCCGAACATGCCGGTAAAGGAGGCCGAAAGCGCGGTGAGCACGGTCTCGTTGGTCGAGAAGAACGAGATGGCCTGCTGGTAGACGCGCTCCTTGGCATTGGTCGTCTGCATCAGACGCGCCATCACCACTTCGGAGGTGTTGTAGGAGATCGTGAGGTTGTCCGAGAGGTCCTTGACGATCTGGTAGCGGCGCTCCTCGTTCTGCATGTCGCGCAGCTTCTCGTCGCGGTCCAGTTCGAGGCGCGCGCGGTCGGCCGGAGTGCCGTCGGTAAAGGCGGCGAGGGTATCGGCGGCCTTCTGGAGGATGTCCTTCTTCTCGGAAAGCTTCTTTTCGGCGATGCCGAGGAGCTCGAGCGCCATGACTTCGGACTGCTTCAAGGCACCACGGAAATCGCGATAGGCCTCGAGAATCGTGTGCTCGCGGTCGACCTGGTCCTTGGTGTCCTTGGAGACGGCGAGGTAGGTGTCGCGGATCTTGTTGAAGCGGCTGGCGATATCGCCGCGCGAGACCTTCATCCAGACATTGGAGATGCGCTCGCGCAGGTCGATCTTGTTGTCTTCGAGCTGGTCGACGAGATTCTTGGCGTCGTCGCGGATCGAATCGAAGCCCTTGGTGATATCCTCGTAGCGCTCGCCGATATTCATGGCGGCGACCTGTTCGCGCACCACTTCATTGAAGGCCGAGGCCTGGCTCAGCGTGCGGCCGATGAGGATGACCCGCGTCTCGTCGAGTTCGGTGATTTCCTTGAGCAGCGCCGTGATCGGCTGTTCCTGCTGCTGTTCGGGCCAAAGGCCGAGGTTGCGGATGGCCCCGACGGCCTTGTCCAGATACTGCAGGGGCTTTTCGGCAACGGGGCTGACGGCGGTCGCCTGGGCTGCGGTCGTCGTTTCATTGGCCATGGGTTGCACTCCTTGATGACGCTGGGTGGGCGGTAATGCTGACGCCTTCCGGTCATAGATTCCCGCTCGCTTGTCCCGTGACAATTGCAACCGGCCGGCAGGCTTCTTATTTTGCCCATATTGGTGCGAAAAAGCACCACGTAAAGGGGCGTGAACATTGGATTTTGGCGGAAGATACCTGCTGGCGGCGCCGCGCCAGGACGTTTGGGCGGCGCTCAACGACACGGCAGTGCTCAAGGCCACCATTCCGGGCTGCCAACGTATTGACTGGACTTCGGAAAATACGCTCGAGCTGCAGATCAAGGTCAGCCTGGGCGTGGTGCATCCCGTCTTTACCGGTGACCTGACGCTTTCCAACGTACTGCCCGCCAGGAGCTATACGCTTTCGGGCAAGGGCCGCGGGGGTATCCTGGGACTGGCGGAAGGGGCTGCCGACATCACGCTCGCCGATGCCGGGGAAGGGTGCGAACTGGCCTTCCAGGCGCGCGGCGGCGCCTCTGGACAGATCATGCGCCTGGGCAAGACGCTCATCGGCAACTCGGCCCAGAAAGTCATCGACGGCTTTTTCGAACGCTTCGCCGAAGCGATGGGGACGACGATCGAGGTGGTTTGAGGGCTCGCTCCTCCCACTGCCCTCATCTCACCCGCCCTCACCCCACCCCTTACTTCCCCGGACTTGATCCGGGGCCTATTGCACCCCCTCCCCCCGAGTGGAGCGATCCGTTGGCCCCGGCTCTGCGGTCGGGGAAGTAGGGGGGTGTGGCACGAGCGACGGTCGGTACCCAACCCGCCCAAAACATCAGCAACTATGGGGAAAACCCCGCACTCCCGGCACGCCGGAAACCCCGAATTTACCTTCGCTTAACCCTGCCTTCACCTGCCGCAAAAGCATCACAATCTGACCGCCGGTTTTGGGTTACCTGCTCCTCAACAGGAAAGGTAAAATTGTAATGAGCGCCCAGAACCGCGACACCATCATTCTCTTCCTAGCCGGGATCGTCGCCGCCTATCTCGTCCTTACGGCGGGCAACGGGCTGGGTGAGGTCTTCGGCCATATCGCGGCGCATGGAGGGGTACGATGAGCAGCCCCCATCATCTCTCACGGGCCGTCGCAGCGCGCAGCCTTTCGGGCAGCGACTTCTGGCATCCGAGCGCGGGCCAGCCGGCCCTCGCGGCCGGACGGAACGACGTCTTCAACCCGGCCTGCCGATGCCGCGCCTGCCGGGCCGGCGGACCCTGCCTCCAGGGCGGGTCTCGGGGCGGCCTGATTGGCCTCCGGAATTTTTGACCAACCGGGAAAATAAATCGCACTCCCCCTTGCGGGGAAAACATTTGCACGATTGTATCGCCCGTTAGCGCACTGGGATTGTCCTTCGGCCTCTGGCCGTCGCCCGGCGCACTACAGGGAGATTAACAATGACAGTGAAAACTCTCGCCATGAAGCTGGCCGGACGCGCAGGGGTGCTGGCTGGTGGCGTGGCGCTCAGCGCACTCCTCGCCGGTACGGCTCTGGCCGACCCCGCCATCATCTATGACCTTGGCGGCAAGTTCGACAAATCCTTCAACGAAGCCGGCTTCAACGGCGCGACCGAATGGGCCAAGGAAACCGGCGGCAAGTTCCAGGACCTGGAACTGCAGAACGACGCCCAGCGTGAGCAGGCCCTGCGTCGCTTCGCGTCCTCGGGCGCCAACCCGATCGTCATTCCGGGCTTCTCGTGGGGCGCCGCCCTCACCAAGGTCGCAGCCGAGTTCCCCGACACCAAGTTCGCCATCATCGACGCCGTCGTCGACGCTCCCAATGTGCGCTCGGTGGTGTTCGACGAACATACCGGTTCCTATCTCGTGGGCGCCCTGGCCGCGCTCAAGTCGCAGACCGGCACTGTCGGCTTCGTCGGCGGCATGGACATCCCGCTGATCCACAAGTTCTTCTGCGGCTACAAGCAGGGCGTGCTGGCGGTCAATCCGAAGGCCACCGTCATCGAAAACTACACCGGCACCACCCCGGCCGCCTGGAACGATCCGGTTGCGGCGGGCGAGCTCACCAAGGCCGACTTCGACCGCGGCGCGGACGTCGTCTATGCCGCCGCCGGCGGCTCGGGCCTGGGCGTGCTGCAGGCTGCGGCCGATGCCGGCAAGTTCTCGATCGGCGTCGACTCCAACCAGAACTACCTGCATCCGGGCTCGGTCCTGACCTCGATGGTCAAGCGCGTGGACAATGCGGTCAAGGCCGCGTTCATCGACGGCACCACCGGTACCTGGACCTCGGGCGTGCAGGTGATGGGCCTGGCCAATGACGGCGTGGCCTATGCCCTGGACGACAACAACAAGGCGCTGATCACCGACGACATGAAGGCCAAGGTCGAAGACCTCAAGGCCAAGATCATCTCGGGCGAGATCAAGGTTCACGACTACACTTCGGACAATACCTGCCCGTAAGCGAAGAGCCGATGGCAAACCTTGAAAACAACAGCGTGCAGCGGCCGGAGACGGCCGCTGCATCCCCATGGGCGATCGAGCTGGTCGGCATCAACAAGCGCTTCGGCGCGGTGCATGCCAACAAGGATATCGACCTCCAGATCAAGCGCGGCACGGTGCACGGCATCGTGGGGGAGAACGGCGCCGGCAAGTCGACGCTGATGTCCATCCTCTATGGCTTCTATACCGCCGACAGCGGCGAAATCCGCGTCAACGGCGTGCCCCATGCCATCAGCGACAGCCGCCATGCGCTGGCGCTCGGCATCGGCATGGTCCACCAGCACTTCATGCTGGTCGATAATTTCTCCATTCTCGAAAACGTGGTGCTCGGCGCCGAGGACTCTCCGCTCCTTGCCCCCACGCTTTCCAAGGCCCGGGCCGAGCTCAAGCGCCTGGCCAGCGAATACAGCCTCGAGGTCAATCCGGACGCGATCGTGGAAGACGTGTCGGTGGGCCTGCAGCAGCGCGTGGAAATCCTCAAGGCGCTCTATCGCGGCGCCGACGTCCTCATCCTCGACGAGCCGACCGGCGTTCTGACCCCGGCCGAGGCGGATCACCTCTTCCGCGTGCTCAGGACCCTGCGCGACCAGGGCAAGACCATCATCCTCATCACGCACAAGCTGCGCGAGATCATGGCCATCACCGATACCGTCTCGGTCATGCGCCAGGGCGAGATCGTCAAGACGCTCCCCACCAAGGAAACCAATCCCGAACAGCTCGCCGAGCTCATGGTCGGGCGCCGCGTGCTGTTGCGCGTCGAGAAGGGGCCGGCCAATCCGGGCAAGACCCTGCTCGAGGTCGACGACCTGGTGGTGGCCGACGATTTCAAGGTGCCGCGCGTCAAGAACATCTCGTTCAGCGTCCGGGCCGGCGAGATCGTGGGCATTGCGGGCGTGGCAGGCAACGGGCAGTCCGAACTGCTCGAAGCGGTAGCCGGCATGCGCGCCCCGCTCCTCGGCAATGTCACGGTCAACGGCAATGCCGTCTCCTTCCATGGCGATGACGGCGCGGCGCGGCTGCGCCGGGCCGGCCTGGCGCACGTGCCCGAGGACCGGCACCGCATGGGCCTCGTCACCGATTTCGAGGAATGGGAAAACAACATCCTGGGCTACCAGGACGAGCCGCAATACGGCAAGGGCGCGCTCCTCGACATCGGGGTGGCGCGCAGGGAAGCGGTCGAGCGCATCAAGAAGTTCGATATCCGCCCGGCCAATCCGCGGCTCAAGACCGCCAATTTCTCGGGCGGCAACCAGCAGAAAATCGTCTTGGCGCGCGAGATGGAGAACGATCCGGACGTGCTGGTCGTCGGCCAGCCGACGCGCGGCGTCGATATCGGCGCGATCGAGTTCATCCACAACCAGATCATCAAGATGCGCGATGCCGGCAAGGCGATCCTGCTCGTCTCGGTCGAACTCGACGAAATCCGCTCGCTCGCCGACCGGATTCTCGTGATGTTCGATGGCCATATCGTGGGCGAGGCCGATCCGGCGACCGCCACCGAAGGCGAACTGGGCCTGATGATGGCCGGTATCAGCAAGGAAAAAGAGGCTGCCCGATGAGCGCCCGTCGTCCGCTACCCAGATGGGCCGACGTGGCCCTGCTGCCCGCCCTCAACCTGCTCCTGGCCTTCATCATCTCGGGCATCGTGGTGCTGATCATCGGGCAAAACCCGATCGATGCGCTGCGCATCATGATCGGGGGCGCCTTCGGCTATGGCGAGGGCTTCGGCTATACGCTGCATTTCGCCACCAATTTCGTCTTTACCGGCCTCGCCGTCGCCATCGCGGCCCATGCCGGGCTCTTCAATATCGGTGCGGAAGGCCAGGCCTATGTGGCCGGGCTCGGGGCGATCCTCGCCGCGCTCCTCCTCGACCAGACCCATTGGCTGCTGGTGCTGCCGGCGGCAGTGATCTGCGCGGCGGCGTGCGGCGGGCTCTGGGCCTTCATTCCGGGTTATCTCCAGGCCAAGCGCGGCAGCCATGTCGTCATCACGACGATCATGTTCAACTTCATCGCCTCTGCGCTCATGGTCTATCTCCTCAACCGGGTGCTCAAGCCCGTGGGGCAGATGGAGCCGTCCTCCGCTTCCGTGGTCAATGCCGGCAAGATCCCGCAATTGCGCGAATTCCTGCCCTTCTTCGGCTATGCCCCGGTCAACGTCACCATCATCTTCGCCATCGCCGCGCTCATCGGCACCTATATCCTCATCTGGCACACCAAGCTCGGCTTCGCCATGCGTACGCTGGGCAAGAACCCGACCGCCTCGCGCTATGCGGGCATCTCCAATTCCAAGCTCATCATGATCACCATGACGATCTCGGGTGCGCTGGCGGGACTGGTGGCGGTCAACGAGGTGCTGGGCGTCCAGAACCGGCTCGTGCTCGATTTTCCCTCGGGCTATGGCTTTGTCGGCATCGCCGTGGCGCTGATGGGGCGCAACCACCCGATCGGCATCGCCCTGGCCGCCATGCTCTTCGGCGCGCTCTACCAGGGCGGGCTCGAGCTGCAATTCTACATGCCCGCCATTACCCGCGAGATGATCGTGGTCATCCAGGCCCTGGTGATCCTCTTCACCGGCGCCATGGAGGGACTGCTCAGGCCCGGCCTCGAGACGATCTTCATGATGCGCAGCCCCGAGGCCAAGGCCGAGGCGGTGGCGCGCGAAACCGCGACGTCGGACAGCTGAGGGAAGCGAAACCATGGATTTCGAACTCCTCATCTCGATGCTCGCCGCCACGCTGCGGCTGACGACCCCGCTGCTGCTGGCGTGTCTGGCCGGCCTCTATTCGGAGCGCTCGGGCATTTTCGACATCGGCCTCGAAGGCAAGATGCTGGCCGCCGCGTTCGGCGCCGCTTCGGTGGCTGCCCTCACCGCCAATATGTGGCTGGGCCTGCTGGCGGGCATCGCGGTCTCGATCGCCATGTCGATGATCCATGGCGCCGCCTCGATCACGCTCAAGGGCAACCAGATCATTTCGGGCGTCGCCATCAATTTCCTGGCGGCGGGCCTGACGACGCTGCTCGGCCTCACCTGGTTCCACCAGGGCGGCCGTACCCCGCCGCTCCCCGAGGGTGGTCGCTTCCTGCCGATCACGCTGCCCTTTGCCAGCGAGATTTCCGGCATTCCGGTCATCGGGCCGATCTATGCCGGCCTCATCTCGGGCCACAACATCCTCGTCTATGTCGCCTTCCTCGCCGTGCCGGTCACGGCCTGGGTGCTCTATCGCACCCGGTTCGGCCTGCGCCTGCGCGCGGTGGGCGAGAATCCCAAGGCGGTCGATACGGCCGGTATTTCGGTGACGCGGCTGCGCTACCAGGCGCTGCTCATCACCGGCGTGCTCTGCGGCCTTGCCGGCGCCTATTTCTCGATCGCCCAGGGCTCGGGCTTCGGCAACAACATGACCGCGGGCAAGGGCTATATCGCGCTGGCCGCGCTCATCTTCGCCAAGTGGCGGCCGCTGCAGGCGATGTTCGCGACGCTGCTGTTCGGCTTCCTCGACGCGCTCCAGATCCGGCTCCAGGGCTCGACCATTCCCGGCCTCGGCTGGGAAGTGCCGGTGCAGCTCATTCAGGCGCTGCCCTACATCCTCACCGTCGTGCTCCTGGCCGGGTTCATCGGCAAGGCCGTCGGCCCCAAGGCGGGCGGCGTGCCCTATACCAAGGAGCGCTAGCCCATGGCCGTGACCGATTCCGACCTCTTTGCCGCCGCCGAAGCCATCCGCACCAGGGCCTATGCACCCTATTCGAAATTCACGGTGGGCGCGGCGATCCTCGCGGACGACGGCAGGATCTATTCGGGCTGCAATATCGAGAACGCCGCCTATCCGCAGGGCAATTGCGCCGAGACCTCGGCCATTGCCGCCATGATCGCGGGCGGCGCGCGGCGCATCCGGCGCATCTATGTGACCGGCCCGGGCCGCGAGCCCGTGACGCCCTGCGGCGGCTGCCGCCAGCGCATCCGCGAATTCGCCGATCCCGATACCGTGGTCATCTCCCACGGCGTCGAGGGCGAGCCGCTTCACTCCACGCTGGCAGGCCTGCTGCCGCATTCGTTCGGCCCCGAATTTTTGGGCAAATGAAGCCGGTGTGGTATCGTCCAAGTGTTTTCCAAAGCGCCGCCTGAGACGGCGCGACAAGCCCGGGCGCGAACTGGCGCCCCCGGAGGCATCATGAACCTGAGAATCGTCGACCACCCCGCCAAAGAGGCCGCGGCGCACAAGCGCAATCCCGGCTTCCCGCTCGATCTGGACTGGGTCGAACGCATCCGCATGAACCGCTCGGCGCTCGAGCGGCGCGCGGCGACCATCGGCACGCGGCGCACGGTCAAGAAGGACTGGCAGGTGGCCTGGCTTCTCAAGGCCATCACCTTCATCGACCTGACGACGCTCAATTCCGACGACACGCCCGGGCGCGTGGAACGGCTCTGCGCCAAGGCGCGCCATCCGCTGCGCCAGGATATCGTGGATGGCCTGGGCGTGGGCGAGCTCGACATCCATCCGGGTGCCGTCTGCGTCTACCACACCTTCGTCAAGACCGCGGTCAAGGCGCTCGAAGGCACCAATATCCCGGTGGCCGCCGTCTCCACCGCCTTCCCGCACGGCCTCGCGCCCTTCGAGACCAAGGTCAAGGAGATCGAGGCGTCCGTGGCCGATGGCGCCAGGGAGATCGACATCGTCATCGAGCGCGGCATGGTGCTGCGCGGAGACTGGCAGGCCCTCTATGACGAGGTCCGCGCCTTCCGCAAGGCATGTGGGGACGCCCATATCAAGACCATCCTGGGCACGGGCGAACTGGCGACGCTGACCAATGTCGCCAAGGCCTCGCTCGTCTGCATGCTGGCCGGCGCCGATTTCATCAAGACCTCGACCGGCAAGGAAAAGGTCAATGCGAACCTGCCCACTTCGCTCGCCATGATCCGCATGATCCGCTGGTTCCACGAGGAGACCGGCATCGAGATCGGCTACAAGCCGGCCGGCGGCATTTCGACGGCCAAGGCGGCGCTCGACTACATGGCGCTGATGAAGGAAGAACTGGGCACCCATTGGCTGCAGCCGCACCTCTTCCGCTTCGGTGCCTCCTCGCTCCTGACCGATATCGAGCGCCAGCTCGAACACAATCTTACGGGCCATTACGCGGCGGATTACCGCCAGCCGATGGTCTGAGCTTTTTCTGAGGGACCCCGCCTCGAGTGCGGGACAGGAAGATGAACAAAATCGCGCAGATCTTTGAAACCCTCGAATACGGCCCGGCGCCTGAAAGCGCGCAGCCCGCGCTCGATTGGCTCAAGGCCCATGACGGCATATTCGGCCATTTCATCAATGGCGCCTGGACCAAGCCGGGCAAGACCTTCTCGTCGGACAACCCGGCCAATGGCCAGAGCCTGGCGCAGGTCAGCGAAGGCACCGCCGAGGACGTGGACAAGGCGGTCAAGGCCGCACGCGCCGCGTTCAAGTCGTGGTCGGCGCTTTCCGGCTACGAACGGGCAAAATATCTCTATGCCATAGCGCGGCTGGTGCAGAAGCATTCCCGGCTCTTCGCCGTGCTCGAATCCCTCGACAACGGCAAGCCGATCCGCGAGAGCCGCGATATCGACATTCCGCTCGTCGCCCGCCATTTCTACCACCATGCCGGCTGGGCGCAGCATCGCGACCGCGAATTCCCCGGCCAGGTGCCCTATGGCGTCTGCGGCCAGATCATCCCGTGGAACTTTCCGCTGCTGATGCTGGCCTGGAAGATCGCGCCGGCCCTCGCCGCGGGCAATACCGTGGTGCTCAAGCCCGCCGAATTCACCTCGCTCACCGCCCTCCTCTTCGCCGAGATCTGCGAGAAGGCCGGGCTGCCCAAGGGCGTGGTCAATATCGTCACCGGCTTCGGCGATACCGGGCAGGCCATCGTCGCCCATCCCGATATCGACAAGATCGCCTTTACCGGCTCGACCGAAGTGGGCAAGGCCATCCGCGCCGCCACGGCCGGCACCGGCAAGGGCCTCTCGCTCGAGCTGGGCGGCAAGAGCCCCTATATCGTCTTCGAGGATGCCGATATCGACAGCGCCATCGAGGGGCTGGTCGATGCCATCTGGTTCAACCAGGGCCAGGTCTGCTGCGCGGGTTCGCGCCTGCTCATCCAGGAATCGATCGAGGACCGCTTCATCGCCAAGCTCAAGAAGCGCATGGCGAGCCTGCGGGTCGGCGATCCGCTCGACAAGGCCATCGATATCGGCGCGCTGGTGGCGCCGGTGCAGGTCGAGCGCGTGCGCGATCTCGTCAAGAAAGGCGCCGCCGAAGGCGCCCAGGTCTACGAGCCCGATTTCGACATTCCCGGCGGCGGGTGCTTCCTCAAGCCGACGCTCATCACCAATGTCTCCCCGAGCCATACCGTGGTGACCGAGGAAATCTTCGGGCCCGTGCTGGTGGCCATGAGCTTCCGTACGCCCGAAGAGGCGGTGGCGCTGGCCAACAACACCCGCTACGGGCTCGCCGCCACGATCTGGAGCGAGAACATCAATCTCGCCCTCGATATCGCCCCCAAGATCAAGGCGGGCGTGGTCTGGATCAACGGCACCAACAATTTCGACGCGGCCGTCGGCTTCGGCGGCTACAAGGAATCCGGGTTCGGCCGCGAAGGCGGCAAGGAAGGCATGGGCGTATACATGAAGCCCGCCTGGGAAAAGGACCTGAAGCCGGTAGCGGCCGCCAAGGCCGTTCCGGCCAAGCCGGCCAACCCGCTCGATGGCGGCGACAGCATCGACCAGACCGCCAAGATGTATATCGGCGGCAAGCAGGCCCGCCCCGACAGCGGCTATTCGCGCCCGGTCCATGGCCCCGGCGGCAACCTCGTGGGCGAAGTCGGCGACGGCAACCGCAAGGACATCCGCAATGCCGTCGAGGCGGCACGGGCCGCGCTCGGCTGGGGCAATGCCTCGGCGCACAATCGCAGCCAGGTGCTCTATTTCCTCGCCGAGAACCTTCAGTATCGCCGCGCCGAATTCGCCGCCCGCATCAGGGAGCAGACGGGCGAAAAGGGCGAAGCCGAGGTCGATGCCGCGGTCGAGCGGCTCTTCGCCTTTGCCGGCTGGGCCGACAAGTATGACGGCGCCGTCCACAACCCGCCGCTGCGGGCCATCGCCGCCGCCATGGTCGAGCCGATCGGCGTCCTCGCCATCGTCGCTCCGCCCACGCGCCCGCTCCTCGGCTCGGTCGCCCTCCTCGCGCCGGCACTCGCCATGGGCAACCCGGTCGTCCTCGTCCCTTCGGACAAGGCACCGCTCTCGGTGACCGACCTCTACCAGGTCCTCGAAACCTCCGACGTGCCCTCGGGCGTGGTCAACATCGTCACCGGCGACAGCGCCGTGCTCGCCAGGACCCTCGCCGAACACGACGGCGTCGACGCCATGTGGTATTTCGGCGATGCCGCCGGCTCGACGATGGTCGAGAAGGCCTCCACCGGCAACCTCAAGCAAACCTGGACCAGCCGCGGCCTCAACTACGACCTCGCCGATACCGGCAGGTTCGAGGGCGACTATTTCCTGAGACGGGCAACGCAGGTGAAGAACGTCTGGGTGCCGTATGGGGCGTAAAAGCCTCTGATCAGCCGGCAGGTTTCCCTCCCCGCTGCGGGGAGGGGCAGGGGTGGGGTAGTCATGTCTATCGAGCGAGCCAAGTCTCTCCGATCACAATCCTCGCCGGCCGAACGCCGGATGTGGCGGATGCTCGAACCCTTCCGCACCGGCGGCTACCATTTCCGCAAGCAGGTGCCGATCGGCCCCTACTATGCCGACATGGCCTGTCATCACGCCCAGCTCGTGATCGAGGTCGATGGCGACACTCATTTTGACGATCGTGGCCTGCGCCACGACGCGGCGCGAGACGCGTTTCTGTCGCGTGAAGGCTACACGGTACTCCGCTTCACCAACCTCGAAGTCCTGCGCAATCCCGATGGCGTCTATGACGTCGTTTCGACCTATCTGGCGGGTCGACCCAAGAGTCCCAAATACCTGGCCACCCCCTCCCTGGCCCTCCCCACAAGGGGGAGGGTGGAGCGCGTTGCCGGCTCCACTCCAAACGCCGAATCCGGATCTCCTGCCGAACTCTCACAACCCGCACCCACCCTCCCCCGTGTGGGGAGGGCTAGGGAGGGGGAAAGCCTCAAGCTCAAACCATGACCCTCCTCCCCCAGGAATTCATCGCCCGCAAGCGCGATAACCTCCCCCTCGCCCAGGCCGATATCGCCCGTTTCATCTCCGGCCTTGTCGATGGCTCCGTCTCGCCCGCCCAGGCTGCCGCCTTCGCCATGGCGGTCTATTTCAACGACATGAGCCTCGATGAACGCGTGGCGCTGACCCTTGCCATGCGCGACAGCGGCACCGTGCTCGACTGGTCGGACCTCCCCGGCCCCGTAGCCGACAAGCATTCGACCGGCGGGGTGGGCGACAACGTTTCCCTCATGCTCGCCCCGATCCTTGCCGCCTGCGGCGTCTTCGTGCCGATGATCTCGGGGCGCGGGCTGGGGCATACCGGCGGCACGCTCGACAAGTTCGATTCCATTCCCGGCTACACCACCAACCCCGACAACACATTGTTCCGCAAGGCGGTCAGGGCCGCAGGCTGCGCCATTATCGGGCAGACGGACGACCTGGCTCCGGCCGACCGCACGCTTTATGCCATCCGCGACGTAACGGCGACGGTCGAGAACATCTCGCTCATCACCGCCTCGATCCTCTCCAAGAAACTGGCCGCCGGGCTCGGCGCGCTGGTGCTCGACGTCAAGACCGGCTCGGGCGCCTTCATGCCGACGCTCGAAAAATCGACGGCCCTCGCCGAAAGCCTCGTCTCGGTGGCGAACGGGGCCGGCCTCAAGACTGGGGCGCTCATCACCGACATGAACGAGCCGCTGGCTTCGGCTGCCGGCAATGCGCTCGAAATGCGCAATGCCGTCGAATTCCTCGACGGCACCCATCAGGACCCGCGCCTGCGCGAGGTCACACTGGCGCTCTGCGCCGCCGTGCTCGAAATCACCGGCATGGCCGGTGCCGATGCGGCGCGTGAGAAGGTCGAACGGGCGCTGGACAGCGGCGCGGCCGCCGAACGCTTCGGCATCATGGTGGCCGAACTGGGTGGGCCGGCCGATTTCGTCGAGAATTTCGCGAGCTATCTCACCCCCGCGCCACTCGTACGCGATATCCCCGCGCCCGCCGACGGCGTGGTGACCGCCATCGATACGCGTGGCGTCGGCATGGGCGTCGTCGCCCTTGGCGGGGGCCGCACGCGGCCGACCGATACGATCGATCACGCGGTGGGTTATGACCGTATCGTCGGGATCGGCGAAACGGTTTCGCGCGGGCAGCCGCTGGGGCGCGTCCATTGCCGGAGCGAGGCCGATTTCGCCGAGGCCGAACGGCGGTTCCTTGCCGCCTATTCGTTCGGCGAGGCGGCGCAGACCCATCCCCTGATTGCCGGACGGATCCTACCGGGAGGACATGCCTGATGCCGCGCGTGATACTTGCAGTGCTCGATTCCTTCGGCATCGGCGGCGCACCCGACGCCGAGGCCTATGGCGACGAGGGCGCCAATACGCTCGGCCATATCGCCGAGACGGCAGCCAAGGGCGGCGCGGATCGCGCGGGCCTGCGGCAGGGCCCGCTCATCCTCCCCAATCTCGATGCCCTCGGCCTGGGCGCCGCCGCGGCGCTCTCTGCGGGCAAGATCCCGCCCGGGCTCTCGGCCATCGCGGCCGGCGGCCGGTTCGGCGTCGGACGCGAGGTCTCGAAGGGCAAGGATACGCCCTCGGGCCATTGGGAGATCGCCGGCGTGCCGGTGCCTTTCGACTGGGGCTATTTCCCGCAGGAAGAGCCGACCTTTCCGCCCGAACTCATCGCCGAATTCGTCAAGCGGGCCGGGCTGCCGGGCATATTGGGCAACAAGCACGCCTCCGGCACGACAATCATCGCCGAGCTGGGTGAGGAGCATATCCGCACTGGCAAGCCCATCTGCTACACCTCGGTCGACAGCGTCTTCCAGATCGCGGCGCATGAAAGCCATTTCGGGCTCGACCGGCTCTACGACATCTGCAGGATCGCGTTCGAACTCACCGAGCCGCTGCGCATCGGGCGCGTCATCGCACGGCCCTTCATCGGGGAGAGCGCGGAAACCTTCAAGCGCACCGGCAACCGCCGCGACTTCGCGATCGCTCCGCCCGAGCCGACCCTGCTCGACCGCGCCGAAGAGGCCGGTCGGCAGGTCTTCGCCATCGGCAAGATTTCCGACATCTATGCCGGCCATGGCGTGACCCACAAGCTCAAGGCGACGGGCAACATGGCGCTCTTCGACCGCACGCTCGAAGCCATGGAAATGGCGGCGGACGGAGCGCTCATCTTCGTCAATTTCGTCGATTTCGACCAGGAATACGGCCATCGCCGCGACGTGGCCGGTTATGCCGGCGCGCTCGAGGCCTTCGATCACCGCATCCCCGAGATCATCGCCAAGATGCAGCCGCAGGATCTTCTCATCCTCACGGCCGACCACGGCAACGATCCGACCTGGAAAGGCTCGGACCATACGCGCGAGCAGGTGCCGATCATGGTCTTTTCCCCAAGCCTGTCGCGGGGCGAGATTGGCATTCGCAAAACCTTCGCCGATATTGGCGAGAGCGCGGCCCGCTGGCTGGGCTTGCCCCCAGGCCAACACGGCCGATCATTCCTTTGAAAGCGCACACCCGATGAGCAGCGTCACGGTAGTCGATCACCCCCTGATCCAGCACAAGTTGACGATCATGCGGGACAAGGAGACCTCAACCGCCGGCTTCCGGCGGCTGTTGCGCGAGATCGCGCACCTGCTCTGCTACGAGGTCACGCGCGACCTTGAGCTCGAGCTGAAGACGATCGAGACGCCGATCCAGGAAATGCAGGCGCCCACGCTCAAGGGCAAGAAGCTGGTCTTCGCCTCGATCCTGCGCGCGGGCAATGGCCTGCTCGAAGGCATGCTCGACCTCGTGCCGGCGGCGCGCGTCGCCCATATCGGCATCTACCGCGACCACGAAACCCTGCAGCCGGTGGAATATTACTTCAAGGCTCCGTCGAGCCTGGATGACCGGCTGATCATCGTCGTTGACCCGATGCTGGCGACCGCCAACTCGGCCATCGCCGCCGTCGATCGCCTCAAGCGCCGCGGCGCCAACAATTTGCGGTTCCTGTGCCTGCTGGCCGCGCCCGAGGGCGTCGAAAAGTTCACCAAGGCGCATCCGGACGTGCCGGTCTTCACCGCCGCGATCGACGATCACCTCAATGAAAAGGGCTATATCGTGCCCGGCCTGGGCGATGCGGGCGACCGCATGTACGGCACGAAATAGGGGCTAGGGTCCGTACTCAATAAGTCCCGGCGCCCCCAGAGCGCTTATCCCCCCATCCGACAGCTTCCAACGGAAGCGCTGTCCGTCTGCCGCGCCACACCCACTGAACTTCCCCGGCCGAAGAGCCGGGGCCCACGGATTCCTCCACTCGAGTGGGGGGCGGCAGTGGGCCCCGGATCAGGTCCGGGGAAGTCCGGTGGGTGGGGCGGCCATCGCAACCTCATCTGCCGGTGCAATTGCGTACGGACCCCAGGCCCCGGCCTCAGCCGGGGCTCGTCTTGCCGGTTACGCCTTGAGCGGGAAGCCGTAGCTGATGAGCTCGGCGCGCAGGGCTTCGGGCGAGGAGAAGTGGATCGCCTTCATGCCGAACTTGCGGGCGGAGACGACATTGACCTCGTTGTCGTCGATGAAGACGCAGCTTTCCGGGGCGAGGCCGTAGCGTTCGCAGAAGAGGCGATAGATGCGCGGATCGGGCTTGACCAGCCGCTCGAGCCCGGACACCACGACGCCATCGAACTTTTCGAGGAACGGCCATTCGCCCAGGCAACTCACCCACTTCTCCCAGGAGAAATTGGTGATGGCGAAGGTCGGGATCTCGGCTTCGATCAGCTCGTCATGGATGTCGATCGTGCCCTGGAAGAAGCCGTTGAAGGTTTCCTTCCAGCGCAGGTCATAAGCCTGGATTTCGCGCCAATAGCGCGGGAAGCGCGTGATGAGTCGCGCCACGCCTTCCGAATAGATGTCGCCGGCGTCGAATTCGAGATTCCAGTCGCTGGTGCAGATGTTCTCATGAAACCAGCGCGCCTCTTCCTCGGTGGGGAAGAGCTTGCGGAACAGATACATCGGGTTCCAGTCGACGAACACACCGCCAAGGTCGAAGACGGGGATCAGCGTATCATCTGTCATGGGAATTATCCGCAATGCGAGGAATGGTGCCCGGCTATGGCATGGGGGCAGGACCCATGCAAGCCGGTTAGCAGCAGCTGATGGTGCCCGGAAAGCGCGGCAGGTAGAAATTGGTGCGCGAGAGCGGAATGGCCGCGCTGAACACCAGGTTCACCATGGGATGATAGGTGTAGTAGGCCTCGGACACCACAATATCCCTGCCCTTGGCCAGATCGCGCATATGCGGGGAATTCGACATGTCGAATGCCGAGTCCTTTAACCGCGGCGTGGCCGTGGCCGGGTAGGCCTTGCTCCATTTGACCGTGGCATTGCCAGAGGCATCGACCCCGAGCAGGGAGACCACCTGGGTGAGCGGACCGGTCGCCGTCGGTCCCATGGTCGAGGAAGCGGCGCCGAAATAATTGTTGAGCGTCGCCGTCGAAATCGAATCCTTGCTGCGCGCAACGAGGTCGCCCAGCGTGCCGGCAACGGTGGTCACCCGCCGGTCGGTGATGATGAGCTGGCTGGCCTCGATCGAGCCGATATAGAGCAGCAGCAGGATAGGCAGGATGAGCGCGAATTCCACCGCCGCCGCGCCATCTCCGGAGCGGGCAAGACGCGCAACCATCCGGCGCAAGACGCGCATCATTGGAACGGCTCGTTCTTGAAGACGCGGATGGCGCTGAGCAGGCGCGTCCCGTCCGAATAATTGGCGAGGTTGAAGCCACCCAGATTCACGATGGTCGGCCATTTGTAATAGGCCTGAACGCGAACGATCTCGGACGCCTTGCCGGGATCGTAGGACTGGACGAGCTTCCACTCTTCAGGCTTGGCGGGATCGATTGGCGGCGTGATCGTAGCGGCGTTGAAGTCACTGATGACGTCGACCTTGATCTGCAGCTTCGAACAGTCGAACAGACCATAGAGGCCGTTGCAGATAAGACCGCGAAATCCGTCCGCCGACAGCTTGCTGGTTTGCGCCTCCCCGGTCAGGATCTTGCGCGTGCTGTCCTGCACGGCGCTGTCGAGCACCTCGCTGGCGAGAAACACGATGCCCGTTTCCAGGGTCGCCCCGATGAGCACGAAGAAGATCGGCGCAAGAATGCCGAATTCGACCAGCGTGGCGCCGCGTTGATCGCGCGCGAACGCCAGCGCCGGGCGCTTGCCCGCACCAAGGCTCTCTGTCGATCTGGCGACGTCTTTCCGCATGGCCCCCAGCCCAAGTACGCTGGCGGGACACTATCGTTTCGCCGTTTAATCGAAGGTTAGTGGAAACACGCAGATTGCCGCGTGCGCGCACACAGCCTTAACAGATGCCTAATTCTGCACGCCCTTCACAAGCCCGAGCGACTTGGTCTGCTCTTCGGTGAAGGTGGTGGAATCGCCCAGCATCACGGTCGGCGCGCACCTGCTCGGGCACGCATAGGTGAAGCGCGCGCCGGCGTTGAAGACCGTTACGAGGTTCGCCTGGTCCTGGACGACCTCGACCAGCGTATCGGCGATCGGGTTGCCGGTCGCATTGAGAACGATGAGGTTGGTCTGGCCGTAGGACTTGCCGGTGAGCACCAGCGTGAGCGGGTCCTGGATGGTCACGTCCGCCACCGCCGGATTGCCGACGATGACCGTCGAGGCCGGGGAATTGATGCGCAGGACGCGCGCCATGTTGACCTTGACGCTGATCGGCGCGGTGGCGGTATCGACCGCCGCAACCGGCAGCGAGCTGGCCAGGACGGCAACAAGGGCAAGGCTCAGGGTAATACGCGACATGGCCGAACTCGGCTCCCCAATTTTGCCCATAGTGTTACCGGGAATGGTGAATAATTGGCAAAGAGGCACCCAAGAAGGCCGCCGGACCGCGCGGCAAGTGACCGCGGCCGCCTAACCGCTATCATTAACGAATTCTTTTTCTGCGATGCAGAACAACATTGTGGAGCGAACAGTAAAATTGCATCGAATTCTTTTAGCGACCGTAAATCATCAAAGTAAGCCGCCGCAAAACCCGGCGTCCTGCCTCAGGACTTAACGCAATTTCAAGGAGTCCTGCCTAGCGTCAGGGGCGAGTTCGATGTGTGACGCGTCGGACATGAAGTCAGCATACTGACTGGGAGCTAGGAGCAATAAATGAACATCATCGCAAAGTTTGCGAAGGACGAGTCGGGCGCCACTGCCATTGAATATGGCCTGATCGCCGCCCTGATCGCTGTCGCCATCATTGCCGCTGCAGGCCTGCTGGGCACCCGCCTGGGTGACCTCTTCAACGGCATCAAGGACGCCATCAACGTGCCCGCCGCTACGCCGTAAGGCAAGCTTTCGGCCACGGCCAAACGAGAGGGAGCCATTCGGCTCCCTCTTTTCATTTCAGCAAGTATTAAGCCGATCGCGGCATAGTTCGGGGACTATTCGGGGACTCGCAACGTGATCGGCAAGTTTATCGTCATTCTCTTCCCACTCCTGATGGCTTTTGCCGCCTCGTCGGACCTGCTGACGATGCGTATTTCCAACAAGCTCGTGCTGGCGATCGTGGCGGCTTTCTTCGCCGTGGCGCTGCTGACGCGGATGCCGCTGGATGAAATGGCCATGCATGTGGCCTGCGCCACTGTGGTGCTGATCGGAGCCTTTGCCTTCTTCGCCTTCGGCTGGATCGGCGGCGGCGATGCCAAGCTGGCGGCGGCGACTGCGCTCTGGCTCGGCTTCGGCGTTACTCTTCCCTATATGATCTACGCGGCGCTTCTTGGCGGCGGCCTCACGCTGCTGCTGCTCTCCGCGCGGCGCCTGCCCCTGCCCAAGTCGCTGCAACGGATCGCCTGGATCGACCGGCTGCATAACAAGAAGACCGGTATCCCCTATGGCATCGCGCTCGCCGCGGCCGGGCTCCTCGTCTATTCGGATACCGCGCTCTTCCAGCAGCTCATTGCCTGAACCGGCGCGGTAACCACCGGTTAACCCTTCCTGCAAAGCAACGATTAACCAAACTTTGACCCTTACACCCCATAGTGGCTGGTGGGGGCTCGGGCTGTTGCCCGACGCCGAAACCGGAGTTGGGTAATGAAACGGTCGCAGGTCCTGCTATTGGCAGTGGCGCTCGCCTCGGGCGGGCTGGCTGCCTACCTCGTGCTGGGTAGCGGTGGCACTCCCGCGCCTGCAGAGGCCAGGACCAAGACCGAAATCATCGCCGAGCCCAAGACGCAGATCCTGGTGGCCACGCGCGATATCGGCGTGGGCGAGCGTCTTTCCGCCGACGCCGTACAATGGCAGGATTGGCCGGAAGGCGCCGTGCGCCCGGAATATCTCACCATCGCCGCCGCCCCCAACGCCGCCGACGACATCAAGAATGCCGTGGCGCGCTTCGAATTCTTCACGGGCGAACCGATCCGCGACGCCAAGCTCGTGCGCTCCGACCAGGGCTACCTCTCGGCCGTGCTGTCGCCGGGCATGCGCGGCGTTTCGGTCACCGTGACCCCCGAATCCGGCTCGGGCGGCTTCATCGTCCCCAATGACCATGTCGATGTCGTCGTGACGCGCTCGATGGATACCGGGGAAATCTCGGAAACCATCCTTTCCAACGTCAAGGTGCTCGCCATCGGCAAGCGGCTCGGCGAGGTCGGGGCGACGGGAGGCAATCCCGATCCCAACGACCCGGCCGCCAAGACCTTCGATGCCCAGACCGTGGCCACGCTTGAGCTCGATCCGGTGCAGTCGGAAAGCCTCATCAACGCCTCCTCGACGGGCCGCCTCTCGCTCGTCCTGCGCTCGGTCGTCGATTTCGTCGCCTCGGGCGAAACCGAGACGCGCCGCAACCAGGCCATCAGCGTCATCCGCGCCGGCAGCAAGGCCAGCGTGATGGCCGGATCGGCCGCCGGTGGCGGCGAACCCGCCACGAGCGTGCAGTAGCGATCGGACCGAACATGTCGCATTTCGCCCAGAACAGGCCGCACCCCATGAAGTCCCTCAAGACCTTCGCCTTCGCCCTCCCGCTGCTTGCGGCCCTCGCCCTGACGCCGCTCGCCCAAGCCCGTGAGGTTTCCCAGCTTCGCGTTTCGGCGGCGGAATACGGCAAGACGCAGAACGTCAATGTCGGGCTCAACAAGTCGCTGCTCATCGATCTGCCGATCGAAGCGAGCGAAGTCATCGTCTCCAATCCCGGTATCGCCAGCGCCATGATGCGCACCAGGACGAGCGCGGTGATCCAGGGCGTGGGCGCCGGCTCGACCAACATCATGTTCCTCGATGCCAATGGCGGCCGCATCGCGGTGGTCGAGATCGTCGTCGGCAACGATTCCTCCTCGCTCACCTCGACCCTGGCGGCGCTCCTTCCCGGCTCCTCCATCCAGGTGCAGGCCTTCGGGCAGGGCGTCGTGCTCTCGGGCACTGCGCTTTCGCAGGACGACGTGCAGAAGGCGGTGACCATCGCCACCCAGTTCGCGGGCGATCCGGCCAAGGTGGCCAACGTCATCAATGTCAGCGGCGGCCAGCAGGTCATGCTCAAGGTCACGGTCGCCGAAGTTTCGCGCGATACGGTCAAGCAGCTCGGCATCAACCTCAACGCCACGCTCAACAGCGGCGCGCTGACCACCGGCCTCATCAATTCGCCGGGCCTTGGCGGCGCCAGCAGCACGACGCCGACCGGCACGCTGGGCGTCAAGCTCGCCGCCGGCCCGATCTCGATCGACGCCACGCTGCGCGCCCTCGAACGGCGCGGCGCGCTGCGCACGCTGGCCGAGCCGACCCTCACCGCCATTTCCGGCCAGGAAGCCGAATTCCTTGCCGGCGGCGAATTCCCGGTGCCGACCGACGTCCAGGACGGCAAGGTGACCTACACCTTCAAGAAGTTCGGCGTGCAGCTCAAGTTCACCCCGACCGTCAAGTCGAACGGCATTGTCGGCCTTGTCGTGGATACCTCAGTCTCCGAGCCGACCTCGGAAGGCAGCTATTCGATTGCCGGCGTCACCATCCCGGCCACCAAGGAGCGGCAGGCGAAGACCTCGGTCGAGCTCCCCACGGGCACGACCCTCGCCATTGGCGGCCTGATCCAGGATCAGCTGCGCCAGCAGGTCAACGCCTTCCCGGGCCTGGGCAATATCCCGATCCTGGGCGCGCTCTTCCGCTCCCGTGACTTCCTCCACTCGCAGACCGAACTGGTGATCCTCGTCACGCCCTACCTGGCGCAGGCAACGAGCAATCCGCCGCCGCTGCCGACCGACAATTACGTGGTGGCGGGCGATGCGGAGGCGGTGTTCCTCGGCCACATGGAAAAGCTCTACGGCGTCGGCGAAGGCCCGGCCGGCATGCGCGGCGGTTTCCAGGGGTCGGTTGGCTTCGTCCTCAATTGAGTCTGGCGTTCAAGGGTTAATGGCATGAGTTTCCTCAACAACGATCCCAAGCCGAGCGAGGACAATTCGGCGGCCGCCGAGATCGCCAGCGGCGCCCGGCTCATTCCGCGCATCACCATCCAGGCCTTCTGCGAGCATTCCCAGACGGCGCAGCTGGTGGAATCGGCGGTGCATGACCGGCGCATGTCCAAGGTGGCGCTGACCACCCATAACGGCGGCATCGAAGGCGCGGTCGAGACCTATCGCTCCAACCCCACGCCCAATCTCATCATCGTCGAGACCGGCGGCGGGCGCGACGAGATCATGGCCTCGCTCGAGCGGCTGGCCGAAGTCTGCGATGCCTCGACGCGCCTCATCGTGCTCGGGCACGTCAATGACGTCGTGCTCTATCGCGAGCTCATCCGCGCCGGCGTTTCCGAATATCTCGTGTTGCCGGCCAATGCGCAGTCGCTGGTCTCGGCGATCAGCGACATCTACGTGGCCGATGGCGCCGCGCCGATCGGGCGCAGCGTCGCCTTCATCGCCGCCAAGGGCGGGGCCGGGGCCTCGACCATCGCGCACAACGTTTCCTGGGCGATCTCCCAGACCTTGCGGCAGAACGTCCTCATCCTCGACATGGACCTGCCCTTCGGCACGGCCGGGCTCAACTTCAACCAGGACCCGCCCAACGGCATCGTCGATGCCCTCGCCGCCAACGACAAGGTCGACCAGACCATGCTCGACCGGCTGGTTTCCAAGGCCGCGAGCCATATCAACCTCCTGACGGCACCCGCCACGCTCGACCGCACCGCCGATTTCGCCGAGCGCGATTTCGAGCAGATCGTCGAGATGAGCCAGAAGTCGACGCCCGTCGTCATCCTCGACCTGCCCCATGTCTGGACGGCCTGGATCCGCCATACGCTGGCCACGGTCGACGAGATCGTGATCGTGGCCGAGCCGGACCTGGCGAACCTGCGCAATGCCAAGAACCTGGCCGACACCATCAAGGCGCTGCGGCCTACCGAGAGCAAGCCGAGCCTGGTGGTCAACAAGGTGGCGCTGCCCAAGCGGCCCGAGATCGGCGCGGCCGAGTTCGCCGATTCGGTCGACTGCAAGCTTCTGGGCCAGATCCCCTTCGATGCGGCGCTCTTCGGCACCGCCGCCAATAACGGGCAGATGATCGCGGAGGTCTCGGCCTCCAGCAAGATCAACGACATCTACCGGGCCATCGGCCTCCACGTCACCGGGCGCACGGCGCCCGAGGCGGCGGGGAAAGCTTCGAGCCTCAAGCTCTCGTCCCTGTTCTCCATGCGCCGGAAGGCCGGCTAGGCGGCATCCATGTTCGGGAAACGCACCACATTCGGCGGCAACACACCGGGAGCGGCACCAGCCCCGCGCCCCGCGCCCATCCCCGCCCCGACCGTCGCCGCCGCCCGCGTCGAGCAGGCGGTCCGCACGCCCGAACCGGCGCGGCGCGGCAATGACGAAATCATCGACGTGCGCAGCCCCGAGGCGGCGGCGCGCGACAAGGACTATTTCCAGACCAAGTCGGCGATCTTTAACGCGCTGATCGATTCCATCGATCTCTCCCAGCTCGCCACCATGGAGCAGGAAGCGGCGCGCGAGGAAATCCGCGACATCGTCGCCGAAATCATCGCGCTCAAGTCCATCGTCATGTCGATTTCCGAGCAGGAGGACCTGCTCGAGGACATCTGCAACGACGTGCTCGGCTATGGGCCCCTCGAGCCGCTCCTGGCGCGCGACGACATCGCCGATATCATGGTGAACGGGTCCCAGAAGTGCTACATCGAAGTGGGCGGCAAGGTGAAGCTCACCAATGTCCGCTTCCGCGACGATTCCCACCTCATGAACGTTTGCCAGCGCATCGTCAGCCAGGTCGGCCGCCGTGTCGATGAAAGCTCGCCGATCTGCGACGCCCGCCTTCCAGATGGCTCGCGCGTCAACGTCATCGCCCCGCCTCTCTCGATCGATGGCGCCGCGCTCACTATCCGTAAGTTCAAGAAGGACAAGCTGACCCTCCAGCAGCTGGTCAAATACGCCTCGATCTCGCCAGAAGGCGCCGAGGTGCTGCGCATTCTCGGCCGCGTCCGCGCCAATGTGCTGATCTCGGGTGGTACCGGCTCGGGCAAGACCACGCTCCTCAACTGCCTCACCGCCTTCATTGAGCGCGACGAGCGCGTCATCACGTGCGAAGACTCGGCCGAACTCCAGCTCCAGCAGCCGCACGTGGTCCGCCTCGAAACCCGCCCGCCCAACCTTGAGGGCGAAGGCGAGATCACCATGCGCGACCTCGTCAAGAACTGCCTGCGCATGCGTCCGGAACGCATCATCGTGGGCGAAGTGCGCGGACCGGAAGCCTTCGACCTGCTCCAGGCCATGAATACGGGCCACGACGGCTCGATGGGCACGCTCCACGCCAACAGCCCGCGCGAGGCGCTTTCGCGTCTGGAATCGATGATCACCATGGGCGGCTATTCCCTACCCAGCCGTACCATCCGCGAAATGATCACCTCCTCAATCGACGTGATCGTCCAGGCCGCGCGCCTGCGCGACGGCTCGCGCCGCATCACCCACATTTCCGAAGTGCTGGGCATGGAAGGCGACGTCATCGTCACCCAGGACATCTTCGTCTACGACATCCTGGGCGAGGATTCGAACGGCCAGCTCATCGGCCGTCACCGCTCCACCGGCATCACCAAGCCGAACTTTTCCGAACGCGCCCGCTATTTCAACGAGGAAGCCAATCTCGTGGAAGCCCTCGAGCGGTCCAATGTCGAGCAGCACGCGCTGCTCGAAACCTGAGGAGCCGCAAGGTGAACCCGCTCGTCCTCCTGATCCTGGCGGCCATATCGATCGGCACGCTCGGCTTTGCCTTCGTGCCTTCGCTCCTCAACGGCAACCGCGCCGACAAGCGCCGCAAGGCGCTGCAGGGTAATATCCAGGTCAATCGTCGCGAGGCGCATGCCGAACGGGCGCGCGCCGATCGCCGCAAGCAGGTACAGGCTGCCCTCAAGGGCCAGACCGAGGCGCTCAACGAACGCAAGAAGCGCGTACCGCTGCCGGCCCAGCTCTACCAGGCGGGCATGAAGATCAAGCCGGCCGGGTTCATCCGAAATTCGGTGATCCTGGGCGTGGCCATCTTCCTTCTCGCCCTGCTGCTGCAGGTGCCGCTGCTTTTCGCGCTCGTCTTCGGCGGGGCGAGCGGCTACCTCTTCCCCAAGATCTATGTCGGCCAGCGCCGCAAGTCGTTCCAGAACAAGTTCCTCGACGAGTTGCCCAATGCCGTGGAAGCCATCGTGCGTGGCGTCAAGTCCGGCCTGCCGCTCAACGATTCCATGCGCGTCGTCGCCAAGGAATCCAAGGAACCGCTCAAGTCCGAGTTCCAGCGCGTGCTCGACCAGCAGGCCGTGGGCAAGACCATGGCCGAGGCGATCGTGACGCTCTATGAGCGCGTGCCGGTGCCCGAGGTCAACTTCTTCATCGTCGTCATCACCGTGCAGCAGCAGGCGGGCGGCAACCTCTCGGAAGCGCTTACCAACCTCTCGCGCGTGCTGCGCAACCGCAAGAAGATGAAGGCCAAGGTCAAGGCCATGTCCTCGGAAGCCAAGGCTTCGGCCGGCATTATCGGCTCGCTGCCGTTCGTGGTTGCGATCCTCGTCAGCCTCACCAGCCCGACCTACCTGGCGCCGCTGGTCACCAGCACCATCGGCATGCTCTGGCTCGGCGTCGCCGCGGCCATGCTCTCGATGGGCGTCTTCGTCATGTACCGCATGGTCCAGTTCGAGTTCTGAGCATGGACACCATCATCCGGCTACTCACCGACCGCAACTTCCTCATCGCAGCGCTCGCCGCCATCTCGGCGGCGGCCGTCGTCTTTACCTTCGGCTCCCAGTTCATCGGTCGCACGGGCATGAAGGAGCGCATCAAGCGCGTCGCGCTCGAACGCGAAAAGATGCGCGCCGAGGAAATGGCCCGCCTGCGCGGCAACAGCGATAGCGGCCGGCAGAGCATGCGCAGCGAAGGCAGCAAGGATTACATGAAGCGGGTGGTCGACCGCTTCTCGCTGCACAAGGCGTTCGTGGACGAAAACACCGCCGGCGCGCTGGCCCGGGCCGGCTATCGAGGCCAGGGACACCTGACAACCTATGTCTTCATGCGCTTCGTCACGCCCTTCATCCTCCTCGTCCTGGCCTTCGCCTACCTGACGCTGGTCATGAAGGACAATCCGCTCTATTTCAACGCGGCCATTGCCGTGGGCATCGGCATTATCGGCTCCTACCTGCCGGTGCTGATGCTCAAGAACACGACCACCAAGCGGCAGACCTCGATCCGCCGTGCCTGGCCGGATTGCCTCGATCTCATGCTGCTCTGCGTTGAATCGGGCATGTCGGTGGAGCACGCCTTCAAGCGCGTGGCCAAGGAAATCGGCCAGCAGAGCGTCGAGCTCGCCGAAGAGCTGACCCTCACCACCGCCGAACTCTCCTTCCTCGAAGATCGCGGCCGCGCCTATGAAAACCTGGGCAAGCGGACCGGCATCGACGGCGTCCGTTCGGTGATGACCGCCCTGATCCAGGCCGACCGCTACGGCACCTCCGTGGGTCAGGCCCTGCGCGTGATGGCCGAGGAAGGCCGCGAGCTGCGCATGAACGAGGCCGAAAAGAAGGCCGCAGCCCTGCCGCCCAAGCTCACCGTGCCGCTCATCCTCTTCTTCCTGCCGGTGCTCTTCATCGTCATCATCGCCCCCGCGATGATCAAGGTGTTCGCCACTGTCTGACCCGCGTCACGCAGCGCGGAAACATAGGGTTCGTACTCAATAAGTCCCGGCGCCCCAGAGCGCTATCTCCTCATCCGACAGATTCCAACGGAAGCGCTGTCCGTCTGCCGCGCCCCACCCACTGAACTTCCCCGGCCGCAGAGCCGGGGCCCACGGATTCCTCCACTCGAGTGGAGAATGGCAATGGGCCCCGGATCAAGTCCGGGGAAGTCCGGTGGAGGGGCGGCCATCGCAACCTCATCTACCGGTGCAATTGAGTACGGACCCTAGGGGTTGCCTTGACCCCACAGCCACTTTTCCGGCGAAAGCCGGGCCATGGATGCCGCGCGGCGACACAGTCAGCGCTTGCGCGCCAAACTTCCCCCCCTCGCCCGACACGGGATTACACTGGTGGTTCGACAGCTCCCGCGCACACCGGTTGCCCGGCCACCAGCAAGGAGAGGGACCCCGAAAAAGATTGGCAAGGATGCCCGTCTTTCCCGCGAAAACTCGCGCGGAATCACCAAACAATGCCCGAAATTGAGTCAAAATTTAACGATTTGCCGACCCGCTGGCCTGAATACTGCTTACGTATCAAATAGTTAGCTCAAGGCCGCGTGCCAAAAACACCCAAAAAACCGCAAAACGTCCGTGAAACATTTCACGAGGCCGGTCGGATCGCCGCTGGTAACCCAGAGCCGTCGCCTATCCCCGCTCGCCGGCCGGCCTCCACCGGTCGACTTATCCACGGGGTGGGCCGGCCGGGCAGAGCCCGACCGGCTGAGGTCATCAATCGCGACCGAACAGCCCGCGCCAGACGAGGGCGCCGAGCGCGCCGCCGATGAGCGGAGCGACCCAGAAGAGCCAGAGCTGGCCCGACGCGCCGTTCTGGGCGAAGAAGGCCACGGCGGTCGAGCGTGCCGGATTGACCGAGGTATTGGTCACCGGGATCGAGATCAGGTGGATGAGCGTCAGCGCCAGGCCGATGGCGATGCCGGCAAAGCCGGCCGGTGCCGCCGGGCTGGTCGCGCCCAGGATCACGATGACGAACATGCCCGTCAGCACGATCTCGATGACCAGCGCCGCCACCATGGTGTAGCCGCCCGGCGAGTTCGCGTCGAACCCGTTGGAGGCGAAGCCGCCGACGCCGGTAAAGCCGGCGACGTTGGAGGCCACGACATAAAGCACGAGCGCCGCCAGCAGCCCGCCCACGACCTGGGCGACCCAATAGGGAATGACGTCACCCCAGGAGAAGCGCCCCGCCACGGCCAGCCCGAGCGTTACCGCCGGGTTGAAATGGCCGCCCGAGATCGGGCCCAGCGCATAGACGCCGGTGAGCACGGTCAGGCCAAAGGCCAGCGCCACGCCGAGGAAGCCGATACCGAATTGCGGGAAGGTCGCGGAAATAACGGCGGCGCCGCAACCACCGAGAACCAGCCAGAACGTGCCGAGAAGTTCGGCGCCCAGACGCCGTGTAGAAAAACGCGAAGTCGAATCAGTTGCCATGGAAGTCCCCCATTCTGCAAAACGCGCCTGAATCTAGCAGTGCGCGCCTTGGCGAGAAGGCGGTGGCAAATGTTGTCCGCTGTTTTCTACTTGGCAGGCCGCGAGAATAACCTCAGCGCAGCCCCGTCTCCTTGAGCAGGCCCATGCGCTTGGCGTCGTAGTAATAGCCGCTGGCGTAAAAGCGGACCGCCTGGTCGGGATTGCCGCGGGCGACCAAGTAAGCGCCGCGCAGATACTTGACCGCATATTTGAGGTTGGTCTCGGCATCGAGCAGGCCATTGGCCGAGCCCGAATAGCCCATGGTCTGGGCCGTCTGGTGTCGGATCTGCATCAGCCCGTAGTAGGGGCCGTTGCGCGCCTGCGGGTTATACTTGCTCTCGCGCACGATCACCCGGCGTACCAGGGCCTCGGGCACCTGGTAATAGGTGGCGTATTGGGCGATGAGCCCGTCGAGCCGCGGATTGCCGGGCGCCGAATAGGCCAGGGCATCGGCCGCCGGCGTCGGATCGGCAATGGCCACGCTCGCCGCTACAGCTTCGGAGGTCGCCGCGACCTTGCTGGTCTCCTCGAGCGCACTCGTCGTGCCCGCGCCGCTATGCGCGAACTTGATGCCCGTCATCGAGCATCCGGAAACAAGCAGGGCAGCCGCTGCTGCGAGCGGGATGAAGCGCAGGCGAGAGTGCAAAGGCGGAGCGTCCTCAACAGTTCCAAGTGTAACGCCACTATGGTTCAAAAGCGGCGCCTTGATGGCAATGGATCGGTCTCTGCCACATTTGACTGAAAATGGCCAGTACGGCGCGATTGACTGGGTCGGCGCGGCCGAACTACTCTCGTGCCAAGGCCGATACAGCCTGCCGCTTGCGCCATTACCGGCATGGTGAACCGTATCAAGAAAACTCCCCCTCGATCCTTTCGCGTTCGCGAACGAGTCGGCAATGCAAGCACTGACGAAACCGTTCGCGACACGAAGGATGCTTCATGCGCACCTATCTTCAAGCCAAGGCCATGGCGCGGTCATTGCGGACCGGCCTCGAAAAGCGCCTGTCGGTCGCCATCTCCCACAGCGAGGCGCTCGAGCTGGTCGCCGGCCAGTTCGAATTCGACGACTGGAACGCTCTCTCCGCCCGGATCGAAGCCGCGCCGCCCCCGCAGTCGGGGTCCAGCCAGCCGGCCTTCGAGCCCGCCATCCCCATCATCCGGATCTTCTCGGTCGAGAAGGCCTATGAGTTCTACCGCGACTATCTCGGCATGAATGTCGACTGGGAGCATCGGTACGAGCCCGGCTTGCCGCTCTACGCCCAGGTGTCGCGTGCCGGCTTGGTCCTCCACCTCTCCGAGCACCACGGCGACGCCACGCCCGGCTCCACCGTCTTCATCTGGATGAAGAACCTCCTCGCCTTTCACGCCGAACTGCGCAGCAAGACCTATCCGCTCCGGCCCGGCATCGATCAGGGGCCGGGCGAGACCGACAAAGGCTTCGAGATTCCCGATCCCTTCGGCAACCGGCTCCGCTTCCACGAGCGGGGCAGCACTTCCTGAGCCGGGGTGTTGCCGGCGGCCCGTCTCTGCTAAGACGCGGGCCATGACGCAGGAGCTGCCCAACCAATATATCTACACGCCCCCCATGGAGCCGTATCTGACGGTGATCCATGAGGACGAGGACATCATCGTCCTCGACAAGCCCTCGGGCCTGCTTTCCGTTCCGGGCAAGCCCGAAGAGCTCAAGGATTGCCTCGAGAGCCGCGCCCGCGAGCGTTACCCCACGGCCTCGACCATCCACCGGCTCGACAAGGACACCTCGGGCGTCGTGGTGATGGCCCTCAACAAATGGGCACACGGCCGCATCGGCATCCAGTTCGAGAAGCGGCAGACCGAAAAGTTCTACGAAGCGCGCCTCTGGGGCCTGCTTGAAGAAGACCGTGGGCGCGTCGACCTGCCGCTCGCCACCGACTGGGAGCGCAAGCCGCGCCAGCGCGTCGATTTCGAAAACGGCCGCCCCTCGCAGACGGATTGGGAAGTCCTTTCGCGCGAAGGCAACATCACCCGCGTCAAGCTGATGCCGATCACCGGCCGCACGCACCAGTTGCGCGTCCACATGCTCAGCCTGGGGCATCCGATCGTCGGCGATCCCTTCTACGCCCCCGAGGAAGCCCTCGCCGCCGCCGACCGCCTCCAGCTCCACGCAGAAATGCTCGGCTTCACCCATCCGCGCTCGGGCGCCCGGATGGAATTCGTCATCCCCTGCCCCTTCTGATCACGCATCCCCCGAAAACCGGATGCGACCAGTTGCCGAACGCAATCGCATTCTATAGTTTGCGCCCAATTCAGCCGCTCCCCGCGGCATCCAGATGCACCCGTAGCTCAGCTGGATAGAGCGCTGCCCTCCGAAGGCGGTAGTCAAGTCCGGCGAAGGCTGAAGGTGTTGGAAAAAGGTACTGATTTAACAATGGCTTGGGCGAATATCGGGTTTGCTCTTCAAGAAGCCAAAAAACTCGCGTAAGCATGACGTAAGCACCTCGCGAACGGTATGCACCCGTAGCTCAGCTGGATAGAGCGCCGCCCTCCGAAGGCGGAGGCCAGAGGTTCGAATCCTCTCGGGTGCGCCATTTTCTCCATAAAAATCAAAGTATTACCGGATCTCTCTTTTTAAGAGATGCTGCTTACGCGGCGAATCCACGTAAGCAGGGACACTCATTTATCTTTCTATAACAATATCTTGTGCCTGATTCTGCTCTACCTTCATCTCAGGCGAGCACCTCGGCAGCCATTGTGTTCGCGATTACGGCTGCACGCCTTTGTAAGCCAGACCAGTAGCCACCAGTGGGTCTTGTGAGGCTCCACGCTCGGACAGAGGCCAGATATGGGGAAAGCCTTCCCCCTGGTCGGCACTGGCGTTGCCGACGCACCCCCATCAGCGGGGAGACCCCGCAACGCCCCCTTGAGAGTGAGAGTGCGGACGGGTTTTCCGTGACGGGTTGAGGGCTGGAAGAGAGGCTTCCGGCGCCCGTCGCGGAGATCATCCCGATGGCCAGACACGATTGCAGCCCCGCTGACGGTGGCGCGCGCAGCAGCCTTTACGACGACATCACCAGCAAGATCATCGCCGAGTTGGAGCAAGGGCGTCTGCCCTGGGTCCAGCCTTGGGGTGCATCGCCCGATACCGCCCCGCTGGGCCTGCCGAGAAATGCGTCAACCGGCCGGTCCTATTCCGGCATCAATATCCTGATCCTCTGGGGCGCTGTCATCCAGCATGGTTACCCTGGTCAATCGTGGCTGACTTTCCGCCAGGCGCTTTCGCTCGGCGGAAATGTCAGGAAGGGCGAGCGCGGCACCACTGTCGTTTATGCCGACCGTTTCACCCCCGAGGACGAAAAGCGCCGTGCCCGCGAGACCGGTGAGGATGCGCATGCCATTCCGTTCCTGAAGCGGTTCACGGTCTTCAATGCCGCGCAATGCGATGGCCTGCCCGATGAGATCACGGCAGTCACGCCGCCACCGCCGCCGGGCCTGATAGAGCCTCGGGTCGAGGCGCTAATCCGGGCCACCGGCATCGACTTCCGTATCGGTGGTAATCGCGCCTTCTATATGCCGTCCCTCGACTATGTGCAGGTGCCGCCTCCGCAAGCCTATTTCGAGCCGATCAACTGGCACCGGACGGCCCTGCACGAGCTAGGGCACGCCAGCGGCCATCACAGCCGTCTCAACCGCGATCTGACCGGCTCGTTCGGCTCGAAGAAATACGCTTTCGAGGAGATGATTGCCGAACAGGCTGCAGCTTTCAGTTGCGCCGCGCTCGGGATCGTGCCGACCGTCCGCCATGCCGATTATATCGGGTCGTGGTTGGAGGTCATGCGCGAGGATTCCCGCGCCATTGTCCGCGCGGCCTCGCAGGCCAGCAAGGCGGCGGACTGGCTGCTGTCGTATCTGCCTGCCGAGGACACCGGGGAGCCGGATGCGAGCGAAACCGACCGGAGGGCTGCGGCATGATCCTCCTGACCGGCGCACAGCGAGACCGTCTGCTGGCGAATGGTCGCCAGCGCGATCAGGATCACATCCCGGTCGTGAAGTTCTTCAATCCCATCGGTGAAGGCGTCTGGCTCGCTACCGAACTGGATGAGGATGACGACATCATGTTCGGCCTGGCGGATCTCGGCCATCCCGAACTGGGTTCGTGGAGCCTTGGCGAGATGCAGTCAGTCCGGCTGCCCTTCGGCATGGGCATCGAGCGCGATCTGCTGTTTACCGGCGATTTCCCGATCTCGGTCTGGGCCGAGGCCGCCCGCGAGACTGGCAGCATCCGCGCCGCCGAGCGTCTGCTCTACCGCGTCGGCGCGAGCTTTGTCCTATGCAGATGCCACCGCCTTCGCCGCCAGCCTTGCCGCCACGCTGATGGTTTCGATCGTTGTGTTCCAGGCTGGAGACGGCACCCACGCCGCTTGCCCCGCCGCCGAGTTCGACGGCGACGACGACATGGTGAAGCTGGAGCTGGACCCGTGGGAGTAAGGCGCGAAAGCGCCTCATCCTCGACGGCCCGAACGCGGCAGCCCGCGCTTCGGGCCTTCAGCTTTGCGATGGTTGCCCATCGCCAGCAGCGGAACCGGGGCGCGCCCCGGTCAGAGAGGAAGAGTGCGGGCCGTTCGGCAGTGACGGGTTGAGGGTCGGAGAGAGAGGCTCACCGGCGCCCGTCATGGAGTCATCCCGATGACCTTTGCCCGTTCCGAAACCTTCCGTTCTATCGGTCATATTCTGGCTGCCGATGTTCTGCCCGCGCTTTATCGGTCGCAAAAGCTGCCGCTGCGCATCTCGTGCCTCGGCGTCGCCAGCTATGACGCCAGTGACGCGGCGAGCACTTTCGACCGCATGATCCCGCTTGGCGAATGCCCGTCACCGGAAGAGGCCATACAGGCCGCAGCCTTGCGCTTGTCGCGCGGAGATATTTGTACGGGGCCGGACAGCTTCCCGTATTTTCAGCCGCACATCATGCTCATTCAGGACCGAGATCAGCGCCTCGTCCTCGCCGGTGAAATCCGCGCCGGCATTATCCTCTGGCAACAGCCAGTCGCATCCGATGCCGAGGCAAGCAGGATTGTGACCGAGGCCAGTAGCCTGCGCGGCACGGCGTTTCGGACATCAGATCCCGCCGAGGCGAGACGATTGCGTTACCGCGCCGCTGCGCTGGAAGCCCGGTTGGTCGATCCCAGCTGGCGCGAAGCCGCAGCCGATCTGCTCCGTCTGCCGCAGGCCGCCTGAGCTTCACCCATTCCGTTCTATTCGGCTCGGCCATACGCCGGGCCATGTCATGTCCGGAGACTGTCATGGCCGACTATTACACGCACTTTTCCTGCCTGCTCGAAGTGGGCACCCCCGAAAACGCCGCTCGCGCACTCGATCTCTACAACGCTCTGGCTGCTGAAAATGCTGCCGAAGACCCGCCCTCGGACGGCTTCCTGCTATCGATCCAGCCCGAACATGGCGGCACGCAGCTCTGGATGCGCGATGACGTCACCGGCGATCCCGAGCATGTCAT
Organism: Paradevosia shaoguanensis; assembly: GCF_016801025.1. Classification (GTDB taxonomy): domain Bacteria; phylum Pseudomonadota; class Alphaproteobacteria; order Rhizobiales; family Devosiaceae; genus Paradevosia; species Paradevosia shaoguanensis. The sequence goes on from NZ_CP068983.1 coordinate 1,589,237, forward strand.
CCAGTTCGTCAAGCGATGCGCCGCCGAGTTCAGCCTGAGCGGATTATGGGGTTTCCAGTACGCAAATAGCTGCTCGAAGCCACGCATCGACGGGTTCGGCGGCGGGGCGCATGTCCTCGATCTCGCCACCGGCGAGACTGTGGACTGGATCTATACCGATGGATGGCTTTCGACGGTGCTGGAGGGAGGCGATCCCTATGCCTGAGATCATCGAAACAACCGTCTATCGCCTCAACGAATTGTCCGATGCGGCGAAGGACAAGGCCCGTTCCTGGTATCGTGAGGGAGGCTTCGACTATGACTGGTACGATGCCGTCTATGAGGATTTCCAGCGCATCGCGGAAATCCTCGGCGTCGATTTCAAAACGCGCACCGTCCGCCTGATGGGCGGGGGTAGCCGTCAGGAACCGTGCATCTGGTTCCGGGGCTTCTGGTCGCAAGGGGACGGCGCCTGTTGGGAGGGCAGATACAGCTACGGCAAGAACGCATCGGCCGAGATCAGGACTTATGCGCCCAAGGACACCGAACTGCACCGCATCGCCGATGCCCTTCAGGCGATCCAGCGCCGCAACTTCTATCAGCTTCGCGCCGATGCCAGCCATCGCGGCCATTATTATCACGAATACTGCATGTCGATCTCGGTCGAGCGAGACAGCTCGACCTGGCAGGATATGACCGCCGATGCCGAGGAGACCCTCATCGAGGCGTTGCGCGATCTGGCCCGCTGGCTCTACCGCCAGCTTGAGCGCGAATATGATTATCTGTCCTCGGACCAAGCGGTCGATGAAACCATCGCCGCCAATGAATACACGTTCACCGAAGCCGGTCGCCGCTTCGGATGATCCCGAGAAGACACTGACAAGCGCCCCGCCGTCCGGTCGGGGCGCTTTTTTCATGATGCGCTTCGAGAGTCAGAGGTGGGCCGGGAGGGGTTAAGTCCAGGCGGTCGAGAGAGAGCGCTGTCCGGGCTTGTCCTTCCCGCTCTCCTGAGGTTCCCAACATGAACATGGCTTTTCCCGTGACCGATCCGGTCACGCCGCTGGCGGCTGCGCCCGCAATCCTGGCTGCGGCCAATCATCTGCTCCCCCACCTCGAACGCGGCCAGCGCGTCGATGCCGTGACATTGCGCGGTGCGATGGAAACGGCCTTCGGCGCGTCGGACGCTACCGGCGCCTGGGACTGGAAGCTGGCTTATGAGGCGTGCGAGGTCGCCACAGTTCTCTTCCTGCGCAAATACGGAAAGGCCCTTTTCCGTAAAGCCGTGTCTCCGGCTGCACGGATTTCCGTGCTGGCAAAGATCGCGGCGCTGTTGCCCACGCAGACCCGGCGTTCCGAGGAAAGCCAGAACTTCCAGCAATTTTCGACGCCGATCCCGCTCGGCCTTGCCGCTCTGACGGCTGCCGCAATCACGCCTGATGACAGGGTTCTGGAACCATCGGCTGGCACCGGCCTTCTGGTGATCCTGGCGCAGACCATCGGCGGCTCGTTGATCCTCAATGAACTCGCAGATACCCGCGCCGATCTTCTTACTCAGCTCTTTCCGGCCTTTGCCGTCACCCGGTTCGACGCCGCCCAGATCGACGATCATCTGGCCCCGGATGCCGTCCCGTCGGTGGTGCTGATGAACCCGCCATTCTCGGTTATGTCCAATGTCAGCAGGCGTGTCGCCGATGCGGCCTACCGTCATGTTGCCTCGGCGCTGGCCCGCCTTGCTCCCGGCGGTCGGTTGGTGACGATCACCGGCGCTGGCTTTGGCCCCGAAGCTCCGGCATGGCGGGACGCTTTCATTCGCTTGCAGGCCCGTGGTCGCTTGGTGTTCAGCGCTGCCGTCGATGGCGCGGTTTACGCAAAGCACGGCACCACGATCGACACGCGGCTGACCGTGATCGACAAGCTGCCCGCCGACGATCCGACCAGTTTCCCGGCCTCTCCAGGGATCGCGCCGGATGTTGCTACGCTGATCGAATGGATCGAGGCGCATGTCCCGCAGCGTTCGCCGGTATCATTGCCGAAGATCGTGGTGCCTGCTTCGACCGCCGCGCCAAAAACCGTGCGAGGCTATCTGGCCCGCTCGGCAGCACCGCGGCCTGCCGCTGCTCCGGACAACGATCTCGAGGGCGTCGAACTTGCCTATGAAACCGTGGACTGGTCGCCACCGGAAGGCACTCGCCTGTCCGACGCGATCTATGAGGAGTATGCGCTGCAATCGCTGCGCATTGCTGGCGCGCAGCCGCATCCGACCAAGCTGGTGCAATCCGCCGCCATGGCCTCGGTCGCACCGCCCAGACCTTCATACCGGCCCATGCTTCCCGCTGACATCTTTGCGCGTCTGTCGGACGCCCAGCTTGAAACGGTGATCTATGCCGGTGAAGCCCATGCCGATCATCTCGCCGGCGCATGGACCGTGGACGAGCATTTCGACAATGTGAGCGCCGCGCCCGAGGATGCTGCTGGATCGATCCGCTTTCGCCGGGGCTTCATGCTCGGTGACGGAACCGGCGCTGGCAAGGGTCGCCAGTCCGCCGCCATCATTCTCGACAACTGGCTTCGCGGTCGGCGCAAGGCGATCTGGATCTCCAAATCCGACAAGCTGATCGAGGACGCGCAGCGCGACTGGTCGGCGCTCGGCATGGAACGGTTGCTGGTCACGCCCCTGTCACGCTTCCCTCAAGGCGCAAAGATCACGCTGTCGGAAGGCATCCTTTTTACCACCTATGCCACGCTACGCTCCGACGACCGGAGCGAGAAGGTTTCCCGCGTCAAGCAGGTCGTCGAATGGTTGGGGTCCGATTTCGATGGAGCCATTATCTTCGACGAGAGCCATTCCATGCAGAATGCCGGTGGCGGAAAAGGTGAACGCGGTGATGTCGCCGCCTCGCAGCAGGGACGTGCGGGCCTGCGGCTTCAGCACGCGCTGCCCGACGCCCGCGTCGTCTATGTCTCGGCGACTGGCGCCACCACCGTCCACAATCTCGCCTATGCTCAGCGCCTCGGCCTCTGGGGCGGTGAGGACTTTCCGTTCCAGACCCGCGCCGAGTTCGTCGAGGCGATCGAATCCGGTGGCGTTGCGGCCATGGAGGTCCTGGCCCGCGACCTGCGATCTCTCGGCCTCTATACCGCCCGCTCACTCTCCTATGATGGCGTCGAATATGAACTGATCGAGCATCAGCTCACGGACGAACAGCGGCACATCTACGACTCATATGCTGCCGCCTTCGCTGTCATTCATGGGAACCTGGACGCGGCCATGGAAGCCGCCAACATCACCGGCAGCGAGGGGACGCTGAACCGGCAGGCCAAATCCGCCGCCCGTTCGGCCTTTGAAAGCACCAAGCAGCGCTTCTTTGGCCATCTGCTGACCTCCATGAAAACCCCGACCCTGATCCGGTCCATTGATGCCGATCTTGAAGCGGGCCATGCGGCCGTCATCCAGATCGTCTCGACCGGCGAAGCGCTGATGGAACGGCGGCTATCCGAGATCCCCACCGAGGAATGGAACGATATTTCCGTCGATGTCACGCCGAGGGAATATGTAGGCTCGTATTTGCAGCATTCCTTCCCGGTGCAGCTCTATGAGCCGTTTACCGATGGCGAGGGGAACCTGTCGTCACGCCCCGTCTTCCGCGATGGTCAGCCGGTGGAATGCCGCGAAGCGGTGGCGCGGCGCGACGAGATGCTGGAACAGCTGGGGTCGCTTCCGCCTGTCCCCGGTGCGCTCGACCAGATCGTCCAGCGTTTCGGCACAGATATGGTGGCGGAGGTCACAGGGCGTTCACGCCGGATCGTGCGCAAGGGCGACGGGGCATCGGCCCGCCTTGCGGTCGAGAACCGTGCGCCTTCTGCCAACCTTGCCGAGACTTCGGCCTTCATGGATGACCAGAAGCGCGTCCTGATCTTCTCGGATGCGGGTGGCACGGGGCGCAGCTATCACGCCGAACTCTCGGCGAAAAACCAGCGGCTGCGCGTGCATTACCTGCTGGAACCTGGCTGGAAGGCCGATGCCGCCATTCAGGGGCTGGGCCGCACCAACCGGACCAATCAGGCGCAGCCGCCGCTCTTCCGCCCCATCGCTACGGATGTCAAAGCCGAGAAGCGCTTCCTCTCGACCATCGCCCGCCGTCTCGACACGCTGGGCGCGATCACGCGCGGCCAGCGCCAGACCGGCGGTCAGGGGCTGTTCCGTCCGGAGGATAATCTGGAATCCGCCTATGCCCGCGACGCGCTGCGCCAGCTCTATCTGCTGATTGTGCGCGGCAAGGTCGAGGGCTGCTCGCTGGAGCGGTTTGAAACCGCTACCGGGCTGAAGCTGATGGACAGCAACGGTGTGAAGGACGACCTGCCACCGATCACCACCTTCCTCAACCGCCTGCTGGCGCTGACCATCGAGTTGCAGGGTATCCTGTTCTCAGCCTTCGAGCAGCTTCTGCAGGCCCGGATCGATGGGGCAATTGCATCCGGCACCTATGACATGGGGCTGGAAACGCTGCAGGCCGAAAGTTTCATCGTCACAGACCGGCAGGTAATCCACACCCATCCCGGCACCGGCGCGGAAACCCGGCTCCTGACGCTCACCGAGCGCAAGCGCAATCAGCCGGTCACGCTCGATTCATCCCTGGCTGAACTGGATAATCCCCGCGCAAGATTGCTCATCAACGAGCGATCCGGTCGTGCCGCCGTGCAGATCCCGACCACCAGCGTCATGCTGGATGATGGCGAGATTGAACGGCGCGTGCGGCTGATCCGGCCGATGGAGGCGATGAACATTCCGGTGCGGGCGATGGGCGAGACCCATTGGATCGAGGCTGGCCGTGCCGCCTTCACTACAGCCTGGAAGGCGGAACTGGCCGAGGTGCCGGAATTCACCGACAGCATCCTGCATATGGTGACGGGGCTCCTTCTGCCAATCTGGAAACGCCTGCCGCAGGACTCCTCCCGCGTCTATCGGCTCCAGACCGACGAGGGAGAACGCATCATCGGTCGTCGGGTATCGCCGGCCTGGGCCACCAATGCCTCGACCAGCGGCGTTACCAGCAACCTGTCACCGGATGCCGCCTATGCCGCGCTGATCGAAGGTCGCACGATCCTTGATCTCGCCGAGGGCCTGCAACTGCGCCGCGTCCGCGTCATGGGCGCCAACCGGATCGAACTGACCGGCTTTACTGATGCAATGCGTGACCGGCTGCGGGTCTATGGCCTCTTCAGCGAGATCATCTCGTGGAAACTGCGCTTCTTCGTGCCCGTCGATGCAACGGGGCCGGAGATCATCGGCAAACTGCTTGACCGCTTCCCGGTTGAGCGCATCGGTGAGCGGGAGGCCGCATAATGTCGCGTCTCAACGCTTCCGAACTGGCGCAGCGTCTCGGCCGACAGGCCGAGGCGGTGTGCCGCCACTACCTCTCCAATGGCCGCAAACAGGGCAATTACTGGCAGGTTGGCGATGTCCGAAACACGGCTGGCCGCTCCATGTTCGTCCGGTTGCATGACAGCACAAAGGGCTTCGCTGGAAAATGGCAGGACTCGGCCACGGGTGAATATGGCGATCTGCTCGACGTGATCCGGGATTCACTCGGCCTGATCGACTTCGCAGATGTTGCCGAAGAGGCCCGGCGCTTCCTCAGCCTGCCGCATCCTGAACCACAGCCGCCATCCCGCCAGCCTCGAATGCCAGCACCATCGGGATCATCCGAGGCAGCACGCCGCCTCTGGCGCATGACACAGCCGCTGATCGGCAGCATCGCAGAAGCGTATTTACGCGGACGCGACATTACGGATTTACGCCAAACCGCAAATCTGCGGTTCCATCCCAACTGCTACTGGCGGCCCGAGGACGATGGCCCGACCGAAACATGGCCCGCCATGATCGCCGCCGTCACCGGCCTCGATGGCAGGATCACCGGCGCGCACCGCACATGGCTGGCCCCGGACGGTTCCGGCAAGGCACCTGTCGATCCGCCGAGGAAGGCAATGGGCGACCTGCTCGGACATGCGGTTCGTTACGGGGATACGCAGGATGTCATGGCAGCGGGGGAAGGTATCGAAACCATCCTGTCGTTGCGTCAGGCTCTGCCCACTATGCCGATGGTTTCCGCGCTCTCGGCCGGACACCTCGCGGCCATCCTGTTCCCGCCGCACCTGCGCAGGCTCTATATCGTCCGTGATAACGATCCGGCAGGTGACAGCGCCCGTGATAGCCTGGTGGACCGGGCGCACGAGGCCGGGATCGACGCCATCACGCTCTCGCCCATGATGGGGGACTTCAACGAAGATCTCGCAACTCACGGGCTGGATGCCGTTCGGGCAGAGATCCGGGTGCAAATCGCTCCCGAGGACGTCAGCCGCTTCATGGCTTCAATAGAATAGCCGGCACGAGACCGTGATCGGGGAGTACTGATCCTGTCATGCGCATAGACTGCATCCTGTCATCAGCAGAGGACCGCGCCTTGGCCTTCTGAGAGGGCGATCGGCCCACAAACACTCCGGTCAGGCAATGGCGGCGCCCGACTGATTTCCGTCGGCGGCGGAGCCGCCTTTACAGCGCGAAACAAATCAGCCGGGCTTTGCCATCAAGGCCCTCGCCAGAGGCTCGGCCTGCCAGGCCGGAGCGCCCGTGGGCGTGTCTCGCCATGAAGGCCGCGACGGTCGCGGTCCAACTGACGGAAGCATCCCATGTACGCGCGCGACGAATTCGAACCCGATCACAGCACGTCCCCGACCGGCCATGCCATCGAAGAACTCGAACTCTATGGCTACCGCCCCTCCGAAGACGAAGCCGATCCCCGGATCACCCCCGAGGATCACGTCATCCAGGGCGCAGTCTCCGACATTTTCGACGCCCTGATTTCCACCATGGCCGACACCAGCCTCGATTTCGACCTCGACGAAATCCTCTGGTCCACCGTCAACACCTTCCACCGCGCTGTCGAACGGATCGAGCGCAAGCTTGACGATAACGAGCAGACGCAGAAACGCCTTCAACGCGAACAGGACGGCAGCGAGGTTAAATCCGTCCAGTTGGAAACCCTGATCGGCGCGGGACAAAGCCTGATCGAGCGCCGTGACAGCATGGAAATCTTCCGCGAGACTGCCGCGGACATCTATCTGCGCACCACCGGAACGCCCTGGTCGCAACGCTCCGGTTCACGGGTCAACCATCGCCAGATGACCTCGGCCATGATCGACAGCCGCGACTTCATCGCCGCCAAACGCCGGGCCGACAACGAGGTGCTGTTGCCCGCCGGGCCAAAGATCGCCTTCTCGGGCGGAGACACGACTGATCACCGGACGATCTGGGCCAAGCTCGATCAGGTCCATGCCAAGCACCCGGACATGGTTCTGATGCACGGTGGATCGCCCAAGGGCGCGGAACGCATCGCGGCCACCTGGGCCAACAATCGCAAAGTCGCGCAGGTCGCCTTCAAACCTGACTGGGCTAGACATGCTAAGGCGGCGCCGTTCAAGCGCAACGACCAGATGCTCGGCATCATGCCGATCGGGGTCATCATCTTCCCCGGCACGGGCATTCAGGACAATCTGGCCGACAAGGCTCGCAAGATGGGTATCCCGGTTTATCGCTTCGGGACCGGCAGCGCGTGAGCGCTGCCTGTTCAGCATAAGCACTACTGCAATAGCGCCAGGTCGTCCCAACGAATTCGGACATAACGGCCTGAGCGCTTTGGCAATTGCTTGCGGCTGACCATTCGCCCGGAGACCTGGAATTCCGCATTAATTTTGACCACGAGCAGCTTGCTGAAATGCCTTGATGTATCCACCATCACCACGTCTTTGCTCTTGAAAGGAGTGATGGTTTTGATCTCGACATGATCATTTTCGAGCCTGCCGTCCGAACCTTGCGCGTAGGTCTTGTTCAACTTGATGCCGTAGGTGATGGCACCGAACAGCTCACCGATGTCGCCATACACAGATAAATGCAGGCCCGTCTCCAGATGGTAGCTCTCAGCGAGTGAGATCAGGTCCTCAAAATACGGGATCATTGATCGGATGGCGTTTGGATACTTCGCTCCCCATTCCTTGTGACGAAGCTGTTCGTCAATGTCTGACCATGTCACCCATTCGCCGTCATCATAAAATGCCCGATCTGACCAATCGACTTCTGCCATAAACTTTAACCCGCATCCTTCCGCCCAACGATATGGTCATCGTAGAGGTGCAGCAGATACTGGTCCACCAGACGCATAAGCTTTCTCATTCAAACTGCGAGTTTTCGGACAGGCCTGGCCTCGAAAGCCATCGCTTCTCGCGCGGTGAGAGGAATGCTGCTATGCTGTGATTGCGCCATGGTGGTGGTGGAAGGCGCAGCCGTCCAACCTTTTGCACGGAGTCACCACCATGATCGTTCTCGGAATTCTTGTTTCCATTGCAGCCATCGCCACCATGTGCTGGCTGCTGTTCAATCTCGCCGTCTTCGCCCTGCCGTTCTTTATCGGCTTGAACGCAGGCATATGGGCCTATGGCACGGGCGCTGGCTGGCCTGGCGGCATCCTCATCGGTCTTATCGCTGCGGGTCTGACACTGGCGGTCGGTCAGGGCCTGCTCATGCTGGTTCGTCCGATCTGGGCACGGCTGCTGATCGCTTTGGCCTTCGTCGCCCCGGCGGGCATGACCGGGTTTTACGCTACGCTCGGGATCGTCAAACACATGATGCCGTCCGAGACCTGGCAGATCATCTTCTCGGTGGTCGGTGCGGTCGCGGTGGGCGTGACAGCTTTCCTACGCGTTGCAGGCATGGCGGCAACCGGCCCTGCGGACGGGAGCCTTGCACGCACCTGAACTGGAGTGACCCGTAGAGGCAGGACCAGAATCGGATACGGATCATCTGCCGTCTTCGTCAGGAGGCGGGCGGGTAGATGGCGTGTAAATCTCTGATCAGCGTGAGGCACAGGCACGGCCCATAGGAGCGCAGGACGGTCAGTGCCAGCATTCGAGGACTGACCGAAAACCGGTTGGGGCAATGCCGATGGCACAGGCCGGAGAAAAGGATGTGCACGGCCTGAAACGCGGGGGACCAGACAAGCCGGTGCGCCGGTCTGGTCGTCCTGATGGAGCCTCGAGGTTGCCTCCGTCCCCGTTCAACCCCCGTGTCTCGACCGCTCCAAACGGCCTCTTCAATGGCCTGATCTGGCCGAAGACCAGCGCGATGCGCTTCGACCGCTCTAGCGCAACAGCGTCGTCACAACTTTCTTCCCCTGCCGGCAAAGCCGACATTCCGCGCGGAACAAGAAAGTTTCTCCTGTGCTATCCAGCCCCTTTGGGGTGCGCCAGCGTTCGTCTCCGGCCGGTCGATCGCCATAGAGGCCGCAATGGTGCGGGCTCGGAAACGGAAATCGGAGACTTAAAATGGCAACCATCGGCACCTTCAAGAAGACCGGCTCGAACGAATTCACCGGCGAAATCGTCACCCTCAGCGTCCAGGCCAAGGGCGTGCGCATCATCCCCGACCTGCGCGCCACCGGCGAGAACGCCCCCAGCCACCGCGTTCTGGTCGGCCGCGCCGAAATCGGCGCCGCCTGGTCCAAGCGCTCCAACGAGGGCCGCGACTATCTGGGCCTCAAGCTGGACGATCCAAGCTTCAACGCTCCGATCTACGCCAACCTCTTCGACGAAGAAGACGGCGAAACCTTCTCCCTCATCTGGTCCCGCCCCAACGGTCGCCGTGGCGACTGAGGCGCGGAACAAAGGCTCCGACCGCAAGGTCGGGGCCTTTCCCGTGCCCGCGGGAAAGCCGCCAGGCCCGGTGACCTGTCCGGGCTGGAACTGCTCAGCCGGTCAGGATCGGGATCATGGTTTTCACATGGGCGTCGATCCGTTCCAGCACGAGCGGGGGGACCACTTCGCGTTCCGGCAGGGTCCACCATTTTGCATCGATGCGTTTCACCGTCTCGACAACGGCCTTGAGCACGGCTGGCTCGGGAAGCCTTGCCCGATTGGCAAACGTCTTCCAGCGGGCCGGAGCCAGGCCCTTGAAGGCCCGCTCGCCGCCCAGAGACAGCGCCAGCCCATCTGCCGGAATATAGGGAACGGTCGAAAGCATGTCGTAGATCGGTGCAAGAGCGGGCGTGTCGCCGTCGCCCGGATAGATCAGCGACCAGTTCTTGAGGTGCATGTCGCCATTGCCCATGACCACCGAGAAGGTCAGCCGCCGGACAAACTCCAGCGCGGTGAACGGCGAGATCGCAACATTCAGCACAGAGGCGATGTCGTGGGAGGCGGCGCCATCATATTTGCGCGCCGGGTACAGGCCGAAAACCTGCGCGAAATCCTCGATATGGATGCGCTGCCCATCATTTCCGCGATCAAAGCGCCGCACGAGCAGGACCAGCCCCTCGGCAAGTGTTTCGAACTCTTCGGGAATCCCCTCGAACTGGTCTCGGCTGACCAGTTCCCGCTCAGGCACGTCCATGCCGATGGCTTCGGCAAGCGCGAGGTTCGCGAACTCGTTTTCCGACACGCCCGGAAAAGCGGTCGAGGGGAATTTCGCGATATACTGCCCTTCGCCATCACCAAGCGGCAGGGTCAGCCCGCCGCCCTTGCCGGTATTTTTCATCACCGAGAGCTTCATCTGCACGCCCGCCAGCGAGAAGCGGGCCTTGGGCCGCCCTTGGGATGGGGCCGCCCCGATGCCCGGTTGACCGTCACTGGGCAGCACCCGCACCGCCCCCGGCAGATCCGCGCCAAGAGCTGCCAGGAGATCGAAATCATTTCCCGGCCGGACGTTGCCGGCATGGTGCTTCTCCATCGCCTCGCGCAGCCGGTCTTCGGGCAGCAGGTTGGCAAAGAAGGGCGGCAGGCTGCCTGCGACAGGTCGCGGATCCTTGCGCAAGCCCCCTGATGCCGCGCGCAGCGACAGGCTTAGAACCGGAATGCCGCCGGTCGCACGATAGGCCGGATCAAGGCTGAAGGCGTTGAAATCACCCGGCGTCCTGACGATTGTGCCAACCTTCGCACTGTTCAGGAACACGTCCAGCGCGGTGATGGTCTCAGCGGTACGGGCGGCTGTCATCGTCGCTCTCCGGTTGCGGGCTGAAGGCCGGATGATCATCCTCGGCCTCGGGGCGCAAAAGCGCCTCGATGGCGGGCACCATTGCCTGCGGGACCAGCATCATTTCCAGCCCAAGCGCCCTGGCAATGTTGATCAATGTCGTGGTGCGCGCAGCCGCCGCCCCCGTCTCGATGTCGCGGTAGCGCGGGCGCGAAATGCCCGCAAGATCGGCCACCTGCTCCTGGGTCAACCCCGCTGCAAGACGCGCGCGGCGAAAATGGTCGCCGATCAGCCTCAGTGTTTCTTCTTCCGCCTTCATGTGATGCCTTTACGGATCATTTTTGCTGCACTGATCTGGATGGGTATCATATCCAGCGCAAAACGCAAAGAAAATGATCTCCAAACATATCACGATCATTTCCCATGGAGCGTTTGGGGATCATCTTGCGCTGGTCGGCGTTACGGCCAGCACAAGTGCTGCAATTGCGGCGTACAGGCGAATCAGTCGGGCTGCATGCTCAGCCGTGCAGATAACGCCCTGGCCAGATTCGACGATTTCGTATGGCGTATCGGGCGAAGGCGACTAAAATAGCCGTAGTTCTGGAATGCGCGCCGGTCGCGATGGGAGGTGATCATGCATGATCACCGCTCGACAGTCGCGGGCCGCACGCGCGTTGCTGGGTTGGACGCAGGAGACGCTCGCTGACAAGGCCCGAATATCGCTGACTGCCCTGAAACGCCTTGAGTCCGAGAACCGGCTCGAGGTGTATGAGACAACGCGGGATCAGGTGCGCCGGGCGCTTGAAGCAGCAGGGATTGTTCTCCTGTCCACGGATCGCGGGCAAGGAGTGTTGCTGGTACATGGCCAAGACGAGAAGAGACACCGACAGATCCATGACGCCTGACGGGCGCGGGCGGCATCATCGATCCGCTGCGGCGGCCTGTGCTCTGTGGCGACCCGCGACATGACATCTCCGCTTCCCCCCTTCGACGATATTGCACCTGTTAGCGGCGAGCTGACCGAATATGACCGCGCGCATATCAAGCTCTATATGCGGCTGCTCGATGCCGCCGATGATGGGGCGGAATGGGCCGAAGCCGTCAATGTGCTGTTCGGAATTGATCCTGTTCGGGAACCTGAACGCGCCCGGCAGGTCCATGACAGCCATCTGGGACGGGCGCGCTGGATGACACAGAGCGGCTATCGTCAGCTGCTGCGTCATCCGACAGATCGGACCTGACCTCGCCGCCGTCGCACCAGTGATGCCTTCAGAGCATCACCCCATGTCTTTGTTCTGGCTTCCATCTCGGTAGAGGCGCCGCAATTCTTTCACGCTCCACCTGTGCAGTTTCAACCAGGAGCGGAGCAATGAAGCCGGATACATCCCGCTGGCGAGACCAGGACCAGTATGAATTCTTCGATGCGCTGCCCGTTGAGGGTGTCGCCTGGGAATGCCTGCGCCGTAACGCCTCCTATCAGGCCAGTTTCGATGATCTTGTAGCGCAAGGCGCCGGGCATCTTCCCTTTGCGGATGACGTCCAAAATCGCTGGGGGTTGCGATTTCCCGGCAGACCCCGGCTTTTCCGCGCTCGACCAACCGGTCATCTGGTCGCCTGTTGCCAATCCGGACATGCTGATGCTCGGGGCAGCGCCCGATTTTCTTCCGCCTTCTCCGTCCGCCTTCTCGGTCGATTTTGCTGATGCCATCTGCGGACCAGAGGGGACATATGGTGTCTGTGATGCCAGAGACGGCGTTCAATATCTGATCCTCGCCGACACCGATGCCAATTCGCAGCCGGCGATCATCCTGCCACTTGACGAAAATCTGCCGGATCGGCTCGAAGCCATTCTCAGGCTCTGGCACATCTTGGCCGGGAAACCCGCGCGCCGCGACCCCAGGATGACGCCGTATCAGCGCCGACGGTTCCGCCTGATGATGCAAGCCGCCGACGGAAACGCCAACCACGCGACCTATCGTGAGATTGCCATCGCCATCTACGGAGAGGCGCGCGTTCGGGCCGAACCGTGGAAGACATCGGCTTTGCGCGCCTCTGTCATCGCCCTTGTCCGATCTGCTGCCGCGCTGATCGACGGCGGTTATCAGGATCTTTTGCGCCATCGTCGCAAACCCTGACTCTGACGCCTGATCGAGGGTGAGGATTTCACCCCTTCGATCTTCCTCATCCCCCATGCCGCCGCGCCTTCGCCACCGTGCGCTTGTCATGCCGTTGATCGTCAGCGGCATCCTGCACAACCACGGAGGCCACCCCATGCGACCTGATCTCGCCGCCTTGCCGCCACGCTACCTGCGCACCAAGGAAGCCGCCGACTTCCTCAGCCTGTCCGCCCGGACGCTGGAAAAGCACCGGACTTACGGAACAGGGCCTGCCTATCACAAGCTCGGCGGCCGCGTGGTCTATTCGGTCGAGGATCTCGCAGCCTGGGTTGCGCGCGGGTCGGTGACATCAACGTCGGATCCACGGGGACAGGTTCTCCCGGCAAAACCTCTCCCGCCGACCGCATTCACGTCACCCAAGCGCATCACGCGCTGACCGGCTGATGGCCCCCCAATATCCATATGCCTCGGAGCGCGGACAACTCGATTTGTTTCGGGCGATTCCCGGTGAATTCGCTCCACGAGACGCGCAGGATCTCATGGCCTATCCTTTCTTTTCCCTTTCCAAATCGCACCGTATCCGCCCGATTGACTTTGCCCTGGGTGACGTCTCGATCCGTGTCGAAGCTGTTCCCGATCACGGTATGGCGACGATCTGGGATGCCGATATTCTGATCTGGGCGGCCAGTCAGATTGTTGAAGCGCGGGACGCCGGTCTGCGCACTTCGCGCCTGATGGCGGCAACGCCCTATGAGATCCTGACGTTCACCGGGCGCGGAACCTCCCTGAGGGACTATCAGCGTCTGAAAGCGGCGCTGGACCGCTTGCAATCGACCACGGTTGCGACCTCGATCCGCCAGCGCGCGAACGGACGGCGGCATCGCTTTTCGTGGATCAACGAATGGCATGAGCGGACCGATGCCAATGGCCGCCCGGACGGCATCGAGATGATCGTGCCCGACTGGTTCTACAGTGCGGTTCTGGATGACGCCCTGATCCTCACCATCGACCGGGCCTATTTCAATCTGACCGGCGGGCTGGATCGCTGGCTCTATCGCCTGGTGCGCAAGCATGGTGGGCGGCAGAAAAACGGTTGGCGGTTCGACTTCCGTCACCTGCACCAGAAATCGGGCAGTCTGTCGCCGTTCAAGCGCTTCGCCTTCGAGCTGCGCGACATTATCCGCCGCCAGCCACTGCCCGGCTACACCCTGTTCGCCGAGGTCGAAACCGGCGGCCGGATGCTGCTCGCTTTCGAGCCTGTCTCGGCCTGTGGAAAACCTGTGGATAGTCTCGTGCTATCGGGAACCCGGACTATCGTGCCATCAGGAACCGGAGGCTCGTGCTATCGGGAACCCAAACACCTACTATCCTTCGGTAACAAAAGCGAAAATCGCGCCCTTAACTTAGAGTCTAACACAGAATCTAACTTTGAAGAGCGGCGGCGCGATGTGGAAAAGCTCATCGCGAAGGCTGGTGAGGCCCTCAGATCGGGTGCCCATAAAGGCAAGCTGACACCCCCAAAGCAAGGATCGCCCGCGTCAACAAGCACGCCTGAACTTCCTCTCGGCAAACCGGGAGGACGGCGATGATTGTTGCGCTCCTCAATCAGAAAGGCGGCGTGGGCAAGACGACGCTGGCGCTGCATCTCGCCGGAGCCTGGGCCGCGGAAGGCAAGCGCGTCATCCTGATCGATGCCGACCCGCAAGGCTCCGCACTCGACTGGTCGGAGCGGCGCAGCCATGAAGGGCTGCCAAGGCTGTTCACCGTCATCGGACTTGCCCGCGATACCCTGCACAGGGAAGCGCCGGAACTGGCGCGTGACGCGGATCATGTCGTCATTGATGGCCCGCCCCGTGTCGCCGGTCTGATGCGCTCTGCGCTGCTTGCAGCCGATCTGGTGCTGATCCCGGTGCAGCCATCCCCCTTTGACGGCTGGGCATCAGCCGAAATGCTGGCGCTTCTGAATGAAGCACGCATCTATCGCCCGGAGCTGTCCGCCCGTTTTCTGCTGAACCGATGCGGTGCGCGCACCATCATCGCCCGCGAAACGGCCGAGACACTGGCTGACCATGATCCGCCCTTGCTGGCCACAACGGTCGGCCAGCGCGTCGCCTTCGCTGAAGCCGCACAGACCGGACGGCTGGTATCGGAGACCGATGGCGGCGAACGGGCCGCACAGGAGGTCACAGCGCTGGTGGCCGAGATCGATGGCCTCGGTATCGGGAGGATTGTGCCATGACACGTCCGCCCGCCAAATCCGGCTTCGCGTCTCGTCCGGGCAATCCCGATAGCTGGGTCAGGGCCGCCGATGCCCCGGCAATCGGCAAGACGGCGATGGAGGCGTTCACTGCCCGCCTGACCATCGACATCACGCCCGAACTGCGCGGGCGCATCAAGGTTGCCGCTTTCCGGCGCGGCGTCACCGTCGCCGTGATGCTGCGCGAGCTGCTGGTCCGCGAGTTTCCACCCACCGAAGGAGATCAGCCATGACCGGCAAAACCGCGCGCGCTGCGCATGAACACCCGCTGGCGGACGGGCCTGCCCCGTTCACCACAATGGTCGAACTGACCTTCCAGAAGAAGAAGGTCGAGCGCTGGATACGCTTCGGCCGCAAGAGCTTTGAGCAGATCATCGACCGCCGCCGCAGTCTCGTCGGCTTCGCACCCGAAAGCATCTTCGCCTTCGTCCGCTGGGCCTCCAACGATTACGGCACCATCGTCTCGCGGCTCGACATCCTGCGCGCTGTCGGCCGTGGCGAGCCGTTCCAGACCGTGCCCTTCGTTCGCCCCGGCGGCGAGATCCTGCTGCGTATCGATGGCTGGCCAAAGGTGCAGCAAGCGCTGGCCGCCATCGACGCTGTGGACGCGCTTGGCGTCGATCCGGCGGATGTTGCGCCGGACCATTGGCGGCACGTCCACAACCGTTTGAGTGCTGGTCAGGACCCCAACCCTTACACCCCGGAGCGCCATGCCGCATGGGTCAGCCGCCGGAGGATTGCGCCATGAGCCGCCGTCATATTCTCGCCGTGTCCATGCTGGCTGTCGGCACGCTTGTCGCCACGGCTGTTGCCGATCTGCCAACCCGGTTGATCTGGAATGCGACTGCCAGCGCGCCCATCGGCTTCTACACGGTTGCTCCTGCCGATACGCTCAAAATTCCCGAACTCGCCGTCATCGAGCCGCCCGAACCGCTGGAGCGGTTCATGGTTGAGCGCGGCTATATCGGGTGGGGCGTGCCGCTGCTGAAACGCGTCCTCGGCTTGCCGGGGCAGCGCGTCTGCCGCAGCGGTGCGACGATCACCGTCGATAACGTCGAGATGGGCGATGCACTGGAGCGCGACCGCATGGGCCGCGATCTGCCGGTCTGGCAGGGCTGCCGCATCATCCGCGACGGCGAACTCTTCCTCATGAATTGGGACATCCGGGACAGCCTCGATGGCCGTTACTTCGGACCTGTTCTCGCCAGTTCCGTCATCGGCCGGGCGCTTCCGCTCTGGACCGATGAGGAAGGCGATGGCCGCTACGAATGGCGGGCGGTCACGCATTGAACCCAGGCCAAACCCACAAACACAGGAGACATACCATGCCACAGATCGGTCAATTCTCGCGTGACGCATCCGGCTTCGCGGGTCAGCTCGTAACGCTCACCATGAAGCGCGATCTCGTCATCGTGCCCGCCGAACATTCCGATGCGGAGAATGCGCCGGACTATCGCGTCCATTTCATTGAACATGACGGGCCGGAGGTCGGTGCTGCATGGAAACGCACCGGCGAAAAGGCTGGCGAATATCTCTCGGTACTGCTTGACGATCCCGCCTTGCCGCAGCCGATCCGCGCCAACCTGTTCCGCGATGACGATGCAGGCTCGTCATGGTCGCTACACTGGAGCCGTCCAAAGCCCCGCGAAGATCGGGGCTGAGATCATGCGATCCTGCGCCCTCCTTCTCTTCACGGCCCTGCTGTCGGCTGGCAGCGGCTCGATGCCGGCCATCGCGCAGATCACGCCGCAACCCGCGCCTGTCACCGTGCATCCCCATGCTGCTCTCATTGCCGAGGCGTCACAGCGCTTCGGCATACCAGAGCATTGGATTCGAGCCGTGCTGCGTGTGGAGAGTGCGGGCGATGTGCGCGCAATTTCATCGGCGGGCGCGATGGGACTGATGCAGGTCATGCCCGATACCTGGGCGGGCCTGCGCCGCCGCCATGGTCTCGGGCGTGACCCTTACGATCCGCGCGATAACATCCTCGCAGGCACGGCGTATCTGCGCGAGATGTGGAACCGCTACGGCAATGTTGCGGCCATGCTTGCCGCCTACAATGCCGGTCCCGGTCGCTATGACGAGCATCTGGCGACGGGCCGCGTTTTGCCCGCAGAAACGCGCGCCTATGTCGCCACGCTCGCGCCGCTTCTTGGGCATGCGACTGCGCCCGATGTTCCGACAATCGTGCCGCCACCACCACCGGATTGGCGCGAAGCCCCGCTCTTCGTTGCGCAATCCGGCGGCATTTCAGCGGCGGCAAATCAGCCGTCGGGCGACATCCACGCAACCGTTTCTCTGCGCGATCCCGCCGTTCAGGAGCCGCAGGACAGCGGCATATTCGTGGCCCTTGCGAGCGATGGCGACAAGCCATGAGCATGGCGTTTAA
Organism: Paradevosia shaoguanensis; assembly: GCF_016801025.1. Classification (GTDB taxonomy): domain Bacteria; phylum Pseudomonadota; class Alphaproteobacteria; order Rhizobiales; family Devosiaceae; genus Paradevosia; species Paradevosia shaoguanensis. Next base: position 1,606,996 of record NZ_CP068983.1, read on the forward strand.
GCGCTCGTTCGGTCCATTTCCGGTGTGCAGTCAGGCTTGGGTGCGCCTGGCAGCATTCCCGGCAGGAAGGGCAAAAAGGGAAGGAAAGGCGGAGGGCAAGATAAAGGAAACCGGCACCCTGTCGGGGCGGTTTCTGGGCAAGCCCTTGTCTGCACACTGTTTTGGGACGCGGCGCACGGCACCATGCTTTTGGGTTTCGCGTGCCGCGATTTGGCGCAAAGCCTTGGCTTCGCTGGGTTTTGACCGGCACTCTAACCGAATATCGGCCGATTTTCCGCCGTCACGGCTTCGGATGCGCCGATGAGTGGCGACGACGAGAACCGCTTTCGCCCGAAGCTTGGCCGCATCAGGTCGGACGTGCCGAAGCCGGGCAAGGCGAAAAGCTTTCTGACGCAGGCAAAGAAGCTGGCGCGTCAGCATAGCAACAGCCCCGGCAGATCATCATCATTCGCATCACGGACATCCTCGTCGTCTTCATCTGGTTCGGCCGGAAAGAACGGGAAGGCACAGCGGGCTGGCAAAGGTCCGGGCGTCAAGCGTGGTCGTGGTGCGGCCTTTGTCCGCGCCCGAACCCTGTCGGGCGGCTGGCGTCACAGCACGGCCGGAGCGCGCCGTGTCGTCGTGAGAACCCGTTATGTCCAGAGCGCGGGAAAGAACGGCAAGGGTGCTGCCCATCTGCGCTACATCCAGCGCGACGGCACCTCGCGCGATGGCGAGCGCGGCCAGCTTTATTCGGCGAACGAGGACCGCGCCGATGGAGATGCGTTTCTTGACCGCGGCAAGGATGACCGCCACCAGTTCCGCTTCATCGTTTCGCCCGAAGATGCCGCCGATCTTTCCGACCTCACAGAACATACCCGCGATCTGATGAGCCGTATCGAGGCCGACCTAGGCACGAAACTCGATTGGGTGGCGGTCAATCACCACAATACCGGCCATCCCCATGTCCATGTCATCGTTCGGGGCAAGGACGATCTGGGCGAGAACCTGGTCATCAATGGCGACTATCTCGCCAATGGTATTCGTGAGCGCGCGAGCGAACTGACCACTCTGGAACTCGGCCCCGTGACCGAGATCGAGCAGAGCCGCAAGCTGTCTGCCGAAATCGACCAGGACCGCTTCACCCGGATCGACCGGGCAATGACCGAAGAGGTCGACGAACGGATCCTGGATCTGCGCCATGAGCCCGACGACACGCGCCGCCAGTTCAACCGCACGCTTCGCCTGCGCCGCCTCGCCAAACTGGAAAAAATGGGATTGGCCACGGAACATGCCCCCGGCGTCTGGGAACTCGGCGCGAAGATGGAGCCGGCGCTGCGTGAACTCGGAGAGCGCGGCGACATCATCCGCAACATGCACAAGGCGCTGAAGGCCGATGGGCTGGCGCGTGATCCGATGACATTCCAGCTTCACGACGGTGCGCCCGCGATGCCGATCACCGGCCGCGTCGTCGACAAATATCTGACCGATGAGATGGGTGAGAACCTGACCCTCGTGGTCGACGGGATCGATGGGCGCACGCACCATCTTCCCGGCATCGATCCGGCCCGCGTCGAAGACGCCCGGATTGGCAGCATCATCGAGGTCGGTCCCGCCGATACAGCAGAGCGCCCATCCGATCGCACCATCGCTGCGATCTCGGAGAATGGCATATATCGCCCGAGCCGCCACCTCGAACAGGCGAAGTTCGAGGGGCGTGTGCCGGGTGGTGATTATGAGGGCTATGTCGATGCCCATGTCCGGCGATTGGAGTCGCTACGCCGGGCCGGGATTGCCGAGCGGATCAACGCCGACCAGTGGCGCATCCCCGAAGACTTCGAGAGCCGCGCCACCGCCTATGATGCCGGTCGCAACCGGCAGGCCAGCATCCGTGTCGTCTCGACCTTCGACCTGGAAAAGCAGATCGGCGCCGATGGTGCGACCTGGCTGGACCGGCGACTGGTTACGCCGGACGCTTCGGACCTTACCCCGGCAGGGTTCGGGCAACAGGTGCGAGAGGCGATGGATCAGCGCCGTGAACATCATATCGCACAGGGCGATGCGACACGGCAGCAGAATGGGCGCATCCTCTATCGGCGCAGCCTGCTCACCAACCTTCGGGAACGGGAGGTGGCGCGCATCGGTGCGGAAATGGCCGGGAGCAAGGGGTTGCCATTCCGGGCGGCTGCCGATGGCGAGACTGTCAGCGGCAAGTTTAGCGGAACCGTGCAGCTCTCGAGCGGCAAGTTCGCTATTATCGAAAAGAGTCACGAGTTCACCCTTGTACCGTGGCGGCCGGTCATCGACCGCCAGCTCGGCCGTGAGGTGATGGGCGTCGTGCAGGGTGGATCGGTATCCTGGCAGTTAGGACGGACACGAGGGCTGGGGATCTGAGCCTTCGCTGCTCTGGTGCCGCGTGAATTGTTCTGGAAATGTCGACATCTGGACGGCTCTTGCGCGAACCTGTCCGATGTGCCGCCGATGGTATCCGGCAGCGCTGCGGCTCGGCCTTTCCTGTTGCGACTTTCGAAAACGCCTATTCTCTGATCGGCTCCGACTCTTTTGCCGATTGGAGCTTATATGCGTGGGGGCCGAATACTCTGGGGCCAGATCATTGTCGTGTTCACCATCGTCCTGGTGATGGTCTGGGCATCGACGCAATGGGTTGCCTTCCGCCTCGGGTTCCAGCCCCAGCTCGGGACTCCATGGTTCGATGTCGCGGGATTGCCGATCTACTATCCTCCGGCCTTCTTCTGGTGGTGGTTTTCCTATGACGCCTATGCGCCCGGTATTTTCACCGAGGGCGCGTTCATCGCCACGTCCGGGGCGTTGTTCGCTATCGCCGCCGCTTTTTTCATGTCGATCATCCGGGCGCGCGAGGCGCGCAACGTCGCCACCTACGGTTCGGCGCGATGGGCCGAGGACAAGGAAATCCATGCTGCCGGACTGCTCGGTCCCGATGGCGTGGTCCTTGGCAGGCACAGCAAGGACTATCTCCGACACGACGGCCCCGAGCATGTCCTTTGTTTCGCGCCCACCCGATCAGGCAAAGGCGTCGGTCTCGTTGTGCCGACGCTGCTGACCTGGCCGGGAAGTTGCATCGTGCACGACATCAAGGGTGAGAACTGGAATCTGACGGCCGGCTTCCGGTCCCATCACGGCCGCGTCCTGCTGTTCGATCCGACCAATGTGTATTCCGCAGCTTACAACCCGCTGCTGGAAGTCCGTCAGGGGGAATGGGAAGTCCGCGATGTGCAGAACATCGCGGACATTCTGGTCGATCCCGAAGGCAGCCTCGACAAGCGTAACCATTGGGAAAAGACCAGCCATTCGCTACTGGTTGGCGCCATCCTGCATGTTCTCTATGCCGAGAAGGACAAGACGCTGGCCGGCGTCGCGAGTTTTCTGTCCGATCCCCGCCGTCCGGTCGAGGCAACCTTGCGCGCCATGATGGACACGCCGCATCTGGGCGAAGCCGGTGTGCATCCCGTCATCGCCTCGTCGGCACGCGAGCTGCTGAACAAATCCGAGAACGAACGCTCCGGCGTGCTGTCCACGGCGATGTCCTTTCTCGGCCTCTACCGAGATCCGGTCGTGGCCCGCGTGACTGCCCGCTGCGACTGGCGCATTGCTGATCTGGTCGGAGCAAAAGAACCCGTCAGCCTCTACCTCGTCGTACCGCCATCGGACATCAATCGCACAAAACCGCTGATCCGCCTCATCCTCAATCAGGTCGGGCGGCGGCTGACCGAGGAGCTGGAAACCTCCGGCAAGCGCCATCGCCTGCTGTTGATGCTGGACGAGTTCCCCGCGCTCGGGCGGTTGGACTTCTTTGAATCGGCGCTCGCCTTCATGGCCGGTTATGGCCTGAAAGCGTTCCTGATCGCGCAGTCGCTCAACCAGATCGAGCGTGCCTATGGACAGAACAACGCCATTCTCGACAACTGCCATGTGCGTGTCGCCTTTGCTGCCAATGATGAACGCACCGCCAAACGGATCAGTGATGCGCTCGGCACGGCCACGGAAATGCGCGATTCCACCAACTATGCGGGCCATCGCCTCGCGCCATGGCTGGGGCATCTCATGGTGTCGCGGCAGGAAACGGCGCGGCCACTCCTGACGCCCGGCGAAATCATGCAGCTTCCGCCAACCGACGAGATCGTCATGGTGGCGGGCGTGCCGCCGATCCGCGCGGCTAAGGCGTGCTATTACGCCGATACGCGGTTTCAGGAACGGGTGTTGCCGCCGCCCGATCTGCGCAAGCCGTCGGTGAAGATGGTAACATCGGCGCCAGACGACTGGACGAGCCGTGTTGTTGCGGCCGCGGCCGGCCACGGACCCACGTCGAACGCGTCCGACGACGATCCTGCCAATGCCGGTATCCGTCGTGAGCCGGAGCTTCCCGAGCATGAGGAAATCATCCCGCCACCACCGCCGCCATCGCAGGAGTTCGACTTTCTCGATGATGAGCCCGACGTCGATGCCGGCAAAGCCCGTGCCATGCGTCAGCGGATGCGCATGGTCGCGCGGCAGGCGTCACTCGACCCAAATGACGGCATCGAGCTTTGAGAAGGAAGACAGGCATGAGGAGTCGCACCCGCATGAATGTTTACTTCGATCCCGCTCTGCTAAAACAGGTGGAAGCGCTGGCCTTGCGCCGAAATATCTCGAAATCCGCAGTGATTGAGGCTGCGGTGGCATCCTTCCTGTCCGGTGACACGACCGAACGGCTGGAAGCCGCAATGTCGCGACGCCTGGATAAGCTTGGCCGCCAGTTCGATATGCTGGACGAAGATGTCGCCATCCTGGGTGAGACGCTTTCGCTGTTCGTGCAATTCTGGCTCACTATGACGCCGCCGCTGTCAGACAGCGCGAAACAGTCGGCACGTATCAAGGGCAACGAGCGCTTCGAAGGCTTCATGCAGACACTCGGCAAGCGCCTGGCTTCCGGAGACAGGTTCCTGAAAGAGTTGTCGCGGGATATGGATTCGCTCCACGATCTTCCGTCGCAAGGCCGGTCTGAAGCCGATGGAAATCGGACCTGAAAATTCGATCTATCCGATTTACCGCCCTACGCCGCCGATGCCCGCATGCGCATAAACATCTGTTGAAACGACCCTAAATCAGGTTCTTTTAATCGACCCCAATCCGGGGTCCGTCTTTTGCGCGTCCCGCCATGAACGGGGCCGCTATGACCACATCACATCAGAAACCCGAGACGATTGCGCGTGGTGCGCGGATGCTGCGCACCGCACTCGGGGCATCGATTGCCCGGCTTCTGGAAGATCCGGCTGTGGTCGAGGTGATGCTGAATCCCGATGGCCGCATCTGGGTGGATCGGCTCTCCGAAGGTCTGGCCGATACGGGAGAGAGGCTGTCTGCGGCTGATGGCGAGCGGATCGTCCGGTTGGTCGCCCATCATGTTGGCGTCGAAGTTCATACCCGAAGTCCGCGGGTCTCGGCCGAACTGCCTGAGACCGGAGAGCGCTTCGAAGGGTTGCTGCCGCCTGTTGTCACGGCGCCGACCTTTGCCATCCGCAAGCCCGCCGTCGCGGTGTTTACGCTCGACGACTATGTAAGCGCCGGAATTATGACCAGCGCTCAGGCCCAGGTGTTGCGCCTGAACGTCGCCACGCGCGCCAATATCCTTGTCGCGGGCGGCACCTCGACCGGAAAAACCACGCTGACCAACGCTCTGCTGGCAGAAGTCGCCAAGACTTCGGATCGCGTCGTGATCATTGAAGACACGCGCGAACTGCAATGCGCCGCGCCCAATCTGGTCGCGATGCGCACCAAGGATGGCGTGGCGACGCTCTCCGATCTGGTGCGTTCGTCGCTACGCCTGCGCCCGGATCGCATCCCGGTCGGCGAGGTGCGCGGGTCCGAAGCTCTCGACCTCCTTAAAGCCTGGGGCACCGGCCATCCGGGCGGGATCGGCACCATCCATGCCGGTTCCGGCATTGGCGCGCTGCGACGCCTCGAGCAGCTCATCCAGGAAGCCGTCATCACCGTCCCGCGCGCCCTGATCGCCGAGACCATCGACCTTGTCGCCGTTCTTGCCGGACGTGGATCGTCCCGCCGCCTGGTCGAACTCGCCCGCGTCGACGGGCTGGGACCGGACGGCGACTACGCCATCACGCATCCCATTACTTTGGCAACCACCCCGAAAGGAAACCCTTCATGATCCGCACGATTTCACGCGGCTGCCGCATCATGGCAACCGCCGCTGCCACTGTTTCCATCAGTCTGATGCTGGCGCCTGCCGCACACGCCTCCGGCTCCTCCATGCCCTGGGAGGCCCCGCTTCAGTCGATCCTCCAGTCGATCGAGGGGCCTGTCGCCAAGATCATCGCCGTCATCGTCATCATCGCCACCGGCCTGGCGCTGGCCTTCGGCGATACCTCCGGCGGCTTCCGCCGCCTGATCCAGATCGTCTTCGGCCTGTCCATCGCCTTCGCCGCGTCGAGCTTCTTCCTGTCGTTCTTCTCGTTCGGCGGCGGGGCGCTCATCTGATGGCGGGCGGGTTTGAACAGCTCGATGCGGTGCCGGGCTTCTCCATCCCGGTTCACCGGGCGCTGACCGAGCATATCCTGCTCGGCGGTGCACCGCGTTCGATTGCCATCGTCAACGGCACGCTGGCCGGCGCCGTCGGCCTCGGCCTTCGTCTCTGGCTGGTTGGCATCGCCATCTGGGCGGTCGGCCATTTCCTCGCGGTATGGGCTGCCAAACGCGATCCGCTTTTTGTCGAGGTGGGCCGTAGGCATCTGCGCATACCCGGTCATCTGTCGGTGTGAGGGCGCAGCCATGATGAACCTCACCGAATATCGCCGTACCGCTACCCGCCTCGCGGATTTCTTGCCCTGGGCCGCGCTGGTTGGCTCGGGCGTCGTACTGAACAAGGACGGCAGTTTCCAGAGGACTGCGAAGTTTCGCGGGCCGGATCTGGATTCCGCTGTTGCCGCCGAACTGGTCGCGGTCGCCGGGCGTATCAACAACGCTGTGCGCCGCCTCGGCTCCGGCTGGTCGATCTTTGTTGAGGCACAACGAAGCGAAGCCGCGACCTATCCCGGCAGCCAATTTCCTGATCCGGCCTCCGCTCTGGTCGATGCCGAGCGCAAAGCTGCCTTCGAGGAAGCGGGCACGCATTTCGTGTCAGGCTACTTCCTGACCTTCCTCTGGCTGCCACCCGCCGAAGATGCGGCTCGCGCCGAGACCTGGCTCTACGAGGGCCGTGAGCAATCCGGCGTCAATCCATGGGAGCTGATGCGCGGCTTCATCGACCGCACCGACCGCGTGCTGGCGCTGCTCGACGGCTTCATGCCCGAATGCCACTGGATCGATGACGCGGGCACGCTGACCTACCTCCATTCCACGATTTCCACGAACCGCCATCGTGTCCGCGTGCCCGAAGTGCCCATGCACCTCGATGCGCTGCTGGCGGATCAGCCGCTGACTGGCGGGCTGGAACCGCGCCTTGGTGACAAGCATCTGCGCGTCCTCACCATTATCGGCTTTCCTACAGCGACCACGCCCGGCCTGCTCGACGAGATGAACCGGCTCGCGTTCCCATATCGCTGGTCCACCCGCGCCATCCTGATGGACAAGACGGACGCGACGAAGTTGCTGACCAAGATCAGGCGGCAATGGTTCGCCAAGCGCAAATCCATAGCCGCGATCCTGAAAGAGGTGATGACCAACGAGCAATCGGCGCTGGTGGACACCGATGCGTCCAACAAGGCGCTCGATGCCGACATGGCCTTGCAGGAACTGGGCGCTGACGTCGCCGGCATGGCCTATGTCACAGCAACCGTCACCGTCTGGGACGCCGATCCCCGTATCGCCGACGAGAAGCTGCGTCTGGTCGAGAAGATCATTCAGGGCCGTGACTTCACGGTTATGCCGGAAACCGTCAATGCCGTCGATGCCTGGCTAGGCTCGATCCCCGGACATGCCTACGCCAATGTCCGGCAGCCGCCGATCTCGACGCTCAACCTCGCCCACATGATCCCTCTATCGGCCGTGTGGGCGGGGCCGGAACGGAACGAACATCTCGGAGCGCCCCCCTTGCTATACGGCAAGACCGAAGGTTCGACTCCGTTCCGGCTTTCCCTTCATGTCGGCGACGTGGGCCATACCCTCGTCGTCGGCCCGACCGGCGCGGGCAAGTCCGTGCTGCTGGCGCTGATGGCGTTGCAATTTCGCCGCTATGATCGCAGCCAGATTTTCGCTTTCGATTTCGGGGGATCGATCCGGGCATCCGCGCTCGCCATGGGCGGCGACTGGCACGATCTGGGCGGTGGGCTGACCGAAGGGGACGAGGCGTCCGTTTCCCTGCAACCGCTGGCGCGGATCGATGACGCCTATGAGCGGTCCTGGGCCGCTGACTGGATCGCCGCGATCCTGATGCGTGAAGGCATGACCATCACGCCGGAGGTGAAGGAGCACATCTGGACGGCACTGACATCGCTGGCATCCGCCCCGGCAGGGGAACGGACCATCACCGGCCTTGCCGTGCTGCTGCAATCCAACGATCTGAAACAGGCGTTGCGCCCATACTGCATTGGCGGCGCCTATGGCCGGCTGCTCGACGCCGAGGCCGAACATCTCGGATCAGCCGATGTACAAGCCTTCGAGATCGAGGGGCTGGTCGGCACTGGGGCTGCGCCTGCCGTCCTGTCCTATCTGTTTCATCGGATCGGCGACCGGCTCGACGGTCGGCCAACCCTGCTCATCATCGACGAAGGCTGGCTGGCGCTGGATGACGAAGGTTTCGCCAATCAGCTTCGCGAATGGCTGAAGACGCTCAGGAAGAAGAACGCTTCCGTCATTTTCGCCACGCAGTCACTTTCCGACATCGATGGCAGCAATATCGCGCCTGCCATCATAGAAAGTTGCCCGACGCGGCTGCTGCTGCCGAACGAACGCGCCATTGAGCCGCAGATCACGGCAATCTACCGCCGCTTCGGCCTCAATGACCGGCAAATCGAGATCCTCGCGCGGGCCACGCCAAAGCGGGACTATTACTGCCAATCGCGGCGCGGCAATCGCCTGTTCGAGCTTGGCCTCAGCGAAGTCGGTCTCGCGCTTTGCGCCGCATCATCCAAATCCGATCAGACCCGTATCGCCGAACTCGTTGCCGAGCATGGGCAGGACGGTTTTCTCGCGGCCTGGCTGCGCGATCGCGGCGTCGAATGGGCCGTCGATCTGATCCCGAACCTTACCAATCTTGTCGAACGGACAGAGCCCGCTCGGTCGGTCGCGCCAGATCAAATCCATCCAGATGACAGCCAAGAAAAGGAGACCCTGCCATGATCCGTATCCCCGTTTCCCGATATGTCAGTGCATCCGTGCTGGCGCTGACGCTCGCCATCCCTGTTGCCCTGTCGCCCATGCTGGCAAGCCCCGCTCACGCATTTGGCTTCGGCCGCATCGTCTATGATCCGACCAACTATGCGCAGAACCTTCTGACCGCCGCACGCACGCTGGAGCAGATCAACCACCAGATCACCTCGCTTCAGAATGAAGCGCAGATGCTCATCAATCAGGCGAAGAATCTCGCCAGTCTGCCATATTCCTCGCTCCAGACTTTGCAGCAGAACGTCCAGCGCACGCAGCAGCTTCTGGCCCAGGCGCAGAACATTGCCTTCGACGTGCAGAACGTCGATCAGATGTTCCAACAGAAATACGGCAAGGTTTCGCTATCCGCGACCGACGCCCAGCTCGTCGCCGATGCGCGGTCCCGCTGGCAGAATACGGTCGGCGGCTTGCAGGACGCCATGCGCGTGCAGGCTGGTGTCGTCGGAAATATCGACACCAACCGCGCCGAGATGTCCGCTCTGGTCGGGCAGAGCCAGAACGCGACCGGCGCGTTGCAGGCGACGCAGGCGGGCAATCAGCTTCTCGCGCTCCAGTCGCAGCAGCTTTCCGACCTGATCGCGCTGATGTCCGCCAATGGTCGCTCCGAAGCCCTGATCGAAGCCGAACGCGCCACCGCCGCCGAACAGGGCCGCATCCAGCGCGAGCGCTTTCTGACGCCGGGATCGGGCTACCAGCCCGGCAATGCCCGGATGTTCGGCAACGGCAACAACTAACCGGACAGGAGGGGCGCGACATGGACGGCAAGATGCTGGCCCGGCTGGGCGCGATCATATTCGTGGCCATCGCCATCACCGCGACGGTGATCGAAATGACACGCGTGGACGAACCAGCGCAGCCCCGTCCGGCCCCGGCGCTTCAGGCGCCTGGCGATCCGCTGCGCCAGAGCCTGCGCCACTGCCAGCAGTTAGGCGAGGCCGCCGTGAACGATCCCGGCTGCCTCGCCACCTGGGCCGAGAACCGCGACCGGTTCCTCGGCCGGACGCCGGTGCCCGCCGCTCCGCATCAGAACGGGGGACAGTGAACCATGGGCGGCACCGGCGTCATCGACAACTTTCTGGGTGTTTTCACCAGTTACATCGATAGCGGCTTCGGCCTGCTCGGTGGCGAGGTCGCCTTCATCGCCACCACCCTGATCGTCATCGACGTGACGCTCGCGGCACTGTTCTGGTCCTGGGGTGCGGATGACGACATCATCGCCCGGCTGGTCAAGAAGACGCTCTTCGTCGGTGTCTTCGCATACCTGATCGGCAACTGGAACAATCTCGCCCAGATAATCTTCGACAGTTTCGCAGGTCTTGGCCTGAAAGGTTCGGGCACCAGCTTTTCCGCCGCCGATCTGCTGCGGCCCGGCAAGGTGGCGCAGACCGGCCTCGATGCCGGTCGCCCGCTGCTCGAATCCATCTCGGACATGATGGGCTATTGGTCGTTCTTCGAGAACTTCATCCAGATCGCCTGCCTGATGTTCGCCTGGGCGCTGGTACTGCTCGCCTTCTTCATTCTCGCCGTGCAGCTCTTCGTCACGCTGATCGAGTTCAAGCTGACCACGCTGGCGGGCTTTGTCCTCATTCCCTTCGGCCTCTTCGGCAAGACCGCCTTCATGGCTGAGCGCGTGCTCGGCAATGTCGTTTCCTCCGGCATCAAGGTGCTGGTACTCGCCGTCATCATCGGCATCGGCTCGACATTGTTCTCGCAGTTTACGGTCGGTTTCGGCGGCGTGACGCCGACCATCGACGACGCAATGGCGATCGTGCTGGCCGCACTTTCCCTTCTCGGCCTCGGCATCTTCGGTCCCGGCATCGCTTCCGGTCTGGTTTCTGGCGGCCCGCAGCTTGGCGCAGGTGCAGCAGTTGGAACCGGCCTTGCCGCTGGCGGCATGATGCTTGCCGGCGGTGCTGCCGCAGGCATGGCCGCGAAGGGAGGGGCAGCGGCGCTGTCGGGTGGAGCTGCGGCGGTCCGTGGCGGTGCTGCTGCCGCAGGTGCGGCGAGCGCCGCCTATAGTGTCGGATCGCTCGGCCAGTCAGGCGCTGCCGGTGTTGCCTCCGGCCTCGGCGGTGTTGCCCGCGCGGCAGGCTCCGCCGCCGCATCGCCCCTGAAACGGGCGACCTCGAAAGCAGCGGAAAGCGTCAAGTCCAGCTTCTCCGATGGCGCGCGCGCCGGGCTCGGCGTCACTGGTGGGTCGTCCTCGCAGGGAACCATTGGCGGTGCGAGGGTGGCCGGCGCTGCCGCACCCGCCTCCGCACCGACGGGCAGCCCGCCTGCATGGGCGCAGCAGATGCACCGCCGCCAGGCGCTCAATCACGGCACGACCATGGCCGCCCATGCCGTCCGCTCCGGTGACAGCCACGGCGGCGGCTCTTCCGTCAACATCTCCGAAAGTGACCGCTCATGAACATCTTCAGACGTCCAGCGACCCATTACGGCAAATCGCCCGAACCCGAGACGCCTTACCAGAAAGCCGCGCAAGTCTGGGACGAGCGCATCGGCTCGGCTCGCGTGCAGGCCAAGAACTGGCGCTATATGGCCTTCGGCTCGCTGATCCTCTCGGCAGGCTTCGCTGCCGCACTTGTCCTGCAATCGGCGCGAGGGACCGTGGTGCCCTGGGTGGTGCAGGTCGATAATCTCGGCCAGGCGCAGAGCGTCGCCGCTGCGACGGCCGACTACCGGCCGACCGATCCGCAGATCGCCTTCCACCTCGGCCGTTTCATCGAGCAGACGCGCTCGATCCCGGCGGATGCCATCATCGTGCGCCAGAACTGGCTGCGCGCCTATGAATTCACCACGGATAGGGGGGCGGCCGCGCTCAACGATTACGCCCGCGCCAATGATCCGTTCACCCGTGTCGGCCGCCAGCAGATCGCAGTCGAGGTTTCCAGCGTCATACGCGCCTCGAACGACAGCTTCCGAGTCGCCTGGACCGAGCGTCACTATGAGAACGGGCAGCTTTCCACGACCGAGCGCTGGACCGCGATCCTGACCATCGTGATCCAGACGCCGCGCGATGCCGAGCGTCTGCGCGCCAATCCGCTCGGCATCTACGTCAATGCAATTTCATGGTCGCGGGAGATGAGCCAATGACCATCGCGTTTTCCCGCAATTCCGCCTTGTCGGTTTTCCGTAAACCCGCCTTTGCGGCTTTGTTGCTTTCGGCCACCATGCTGGCAGGCTGCGCCACCAACAAGACGCCGCAGTTCAGCTATGATGCCGATGTGCCAGCGTTGCCCGTCGTGCCGACCGCTGTCACCGATGACCGGCCTCGGCCGCTTCACACGCCGCCGGCCTGGACGGTCGCACGCGGCGGAACTGCTGCCGGAACACCGGCAGGCCGCGTCGAGAACGCCAATGCCGCCGCCCGCGTCGAGCCGCGCCGCGAGGCTTACTATAACGCCATTCAGATCTATCCCTGGTCGGAAGGCGCGCTCTATCAGGTCTATGCTGCACCTGGGCAGATCACCAATATCGCGCTGGAGCCGGGCGAAAGCCTGACCGGCGCGGGACCGATCGCGGCGGGAGACACCGCTCGCTGGATCATTGGCGATACCGAGAGCGGGAGCGGTACGTCGCGCCGGGTCCATATTCTCGTCAAACCATCCCGATCCGACATCTCAACCAATCTCGTGGTGACGACCGATCGGCGCACCTACATGATCGAGTTGCGCGCCCGCGAGGCGCTCTATATGCCGTCCGTGTCCTGGTCATATCCTGCGCTGCCTGCCGGTCAGCGCCAGACCGTTCCCGCAGCACCCATCATACCGATCGAGGCGGCACGCAACTATCGTTACGGCCTGACCGGAGATACGCCGCCATGGCGGCCGATTTCCGTCTTCGATGATGGCCGCCGTGTCTATGTCGTTTTCCCGCGCGGCATCGTGCAGGGAGAGATGCCACCGATTTTCGTCATCGGTTCCGAGGGCGAGACCCAGATCGTCAATTCCCGCGTTCACCAGAACATCTTGATCGTTGATCGGCTGTTCGGAGCGGCTGAGCTGCGTCTTGGTAGCAGCAAGCAGCAGCAGACGGTCAGGATCGTTCGCATCGAGCAAAGGCAAGCTGCCCAGCCCGCCAAAACCGGGGAGCAACCGTCATGAGTGAAGAGGCTACCACCAACCCAACGCCGATGCGTCTGCGTGCCGAGCCGCCGCGCGTCACGCGCCTGTCGCGCAAGATGCTGGCCGGTGCCGGGGCTGTTGCGCTCCTCGGCATCGGCGGGGCGCTGATCTATGCGCTCCAGACGCGCGACATGAGCGGAAACGGTGAAGAACTCTATTCGACCGAGAATCGCGCCACGGCAGATGGACTGGCGGGTCTGCCGAAGGATTATACCGGGCCGGTCCTGGGGCCGGCATTGCCGGGCGATCTCGGTGGCCCGATCCTGGATGCCCAGAACCGGGGGCAGCCGGTCACGCCGCCCGCCATGGCGACGCCTGCCCGCGATCCTGCCGAAGAGCGCCGGCTTGCCGAAAAAGAAGCTGCGCGTCTCAGTACAGTGTTCTTCCAGTCCGGGCCAAGAGTGGCGACGACGCCTGGCTCCAATATGCCGGGCCTTGCTGGCCTTGACCTTGGTGGCCAGCCCGCAACACAGGACCGTCACACGGCATTTCTGAATGGGCCGGTGGAACGGCAGACCGTTGCCATGGATCGGATCATGGCGCCAGCCTCGCCCTACATCCTTCAGGCAGGGGCCGTAATCCCGGCGGCGATGATTACCGGCATCCGCTCGGACCTTCCCGGCCAGATCACCGCGCAGGTGACGGAAAATGTCTATGACAGTCCGACCGGCAGCCTGCTCCTGATCCCGCAGGGAACGCGCATCATCGGTCAGTATGACGCCGGTGTGCAGTTCGGTCAGCGCCGCGTGCTGCTGGTCTGGAACCGCCTGATTCTGCCCAACGGCCGCTCCATCGTGCTGGAGCGCCAGCCCGGTGCGGACGCTTCCGGTTATGCCGGGCTGGAAGATGGCGTTGACTACCACTGGTGGGATCTGATGAAGGCGGCGGGGTTGTCCACGTTGCTCGGCATCGGCACGGAACTGGCGACCGACGACGAGGATCGTCTGATCCGCGCCATCCGCGACGGAGCGCAGGATACCATCAATCAGGCCGGGCAACAGATCGTCCAGCGCCAGTTGCAGGTCGCGCCGACCCTGACGATCCGGCCGGGCTACCCGGTCAGGGTCATCGTTACCCGCGATCTCGTACTCGAACCTTACAGGAACTGACCATGACGAAGCTGAAACTCGGCCCCCTCATCGAAGACAAGCCCGTGAAGGTGACGGTGGAACTGCCGGGGCCGCTGCACCGCGATCTTGCCGCCTATGCCGAAGTGCTGGCTCGCGAAACCGGCCAGCCCGCTGCCGATCCTGTCAGGCTGATTGTGCCGATGCTGGAGCGGTTCATTGCGACAGATCGGGGCTTTGCCAGCGCCCGAAGATCTCGCTCATGAGGCGCCGCGCGTGCCATTGCGCGTCGCGGCGATGATTTCCATCAACGTATCGACGGCCTCTCGTGTCGCGTCCCATTTGGCGGGCTGATCCATTTCCCGGTTCTGAAGGGTGAGGCTTACCGCACCATGTACCGTTGACCAGAACATAAAGCTGTAACGGCTCAGATCCATGCCGGGCAAAAAGCCTTGGTCCTGAGAGCAGCGAAGTCCCGTCAGCAATAGATTTAGTATCTGTCTTCCAGCTTCGCCCGACCATGGATCATCGCTGACTCCGAGCCGTGGCGGCGGTGTGAACATCAGCCGGTACAGCGTGGGGTTTTCCAACGCAAAGCGGACATAGGCATAGCTGCCGTCACGCAAATAGCCGAATGGATTGCCACGCATCTGTTGGAAGACGGCCAGCTTTTCTCTGTAAAGCTGGTTGAAACCTTCGTCCCGAACGGCGCGCAGCAAGGCGCTCTTGTTGCGGAAATGGCCGTAAAGCGCTGGCGCTGTGCATCCGATGGCATGCGCGACCGCAGTCAGCGGGACGTCGAGGTCGCCACGTTCTGACAGCAGCCGGATCGTTTCGTCGATCGCACGACGAGCAATATCAAGTTCTTGCTCTTTCCGAGGACGGGCCATTCCGATGCCTGTTGCAACTTGTCGTGAAAACTAAACGGCATTTACTTTTTTCGTTGACGGGACGGAAGTCAAGAAGCAGCATTCGGTAACTGAACGTCGTTTAGTTTGGGGTGCGGAGAGCTGATGAACGCACACAGATCGATTTTCGCGTTGATGATGGCGGGGTGCCCGTCAGAAGCCGAACGCTGTTTCGGATGATGCACCATGGCTTTGATCGGGAACAATCAG
Organism: Paradevosia shaoguanensis; assembly: GCF_016801025.1. Lineage (GTDB taxonomy): Bacteria > Pseudomonadota > Alphaproteobacteria > Rhizobiales > Devosiaceae > Paradevosia > Paradevosia shaoguanensis. The sequence goes on from NZ_CP068983.1 coordinate 1,622,644, forward strand.
ACCTCGCCTGATGATAGCCTCACAAAGGTCGTCGAGGGGAAACCCGGCACATCTGCGGTCCGACTGAACCAGTTGCGATATTTTGTTGCCGCCGTCGATTATGGGAGTTTTCGCAAGGCTGCTGCCGCGCTTTCGGTGCAGGAATCCTCCATCAGCCGACGAATCCGTGATCTCGAAGATGAACTCGGGGCGTCGCTTTTTATGCGGTATGCTGGCGGGGTGCGGTTGACCGTCGCCGGGCGGGAATTCCTGCGCAACGCCCGCCATGCTCTTCGTCAGATCGACATTGGGGTGACCAAGGTGGCAGCGGTTGGCCGGGCGGAGCAAGGGCTGATCACGGTAGGGATATTCTCGTCCCTTGCGTCAGGATTTCTGTTCGATCTGTTGCGTGCCTTCGGTACGCGCCACCCGAACGTGCAGGTCGACCTTATTGATGGCAATCCGCCCGAGCACGTCGCGGCTGTCCGGAAACTTTGTCTGGACGTCGCATTCATCACGGGAACCGCGGCATGGGATGGCTGTGAGGCGGAGCATTTATGGTGCGAGAAGGTTTTCGTGGTGCTGCCCGATGATCACCCTTTGGCGGGCAAGCCCGAACTTGGATGGGTCGATTTGACTTCCGAGCGGTTCATCGTGAGCGACGTTGCGCCGGGTGAGGAGATCCACGACTATTTGGTCGCTCACCTTGCCGGTCTCGGCTGCCACCTCGATATTCAGTCTCAGCAGGTCGGCCGCGACAACATCCTATCGCTGGTCGCTCTCGGTCGCGGCCTTACTCTGACGAGCGAAGCGACGACCGTCGCCCAGTTTCCCGGGATTACCTACCGGGAACTCGCGGATGAGGTGCTGCCGTTCAGCATGGTTTGGTCCGCCCAGAACGACAATCCGGCATCTCGGCGGTTGTTGAGCTTGGCCCGGTCGATGGCGGGACCGGCCGGGAGAAAGTAGAATTTGACGGCCTGTATGGTTACACCGAAGCATTAGGCTTCTATCGGCATCGAGCGTGTTGGCGCCGAAGATGACATGCCCTTGCTCACGTCAATCTTGACCGACTGCGACGGCGCTTTTGCCGCCGCCCTGTTTGTGCACGGCGATACGGGTAGGGATGCGCTCTTTCATTGCCTCGACATGGCTAATGACCCCGACTTGACGGCCTTGGGATTGCAGACTTTCCAGCGCGTCAATAGCCAAGTCCAGACTGCCGGCATCGAGCGACCCGAACCCCTCGTCGATGAATAGTGTTGCCGCGAGACCGCCCTTGCCGCCCATTCGAGAAAGGGCGAGCGCCAGCGCGAGCGACACCAGGAAACGCTCACCGCCCGAAAGGCTGCGTGTGGCACGAGCCTCGCCGCCCATGTCACAATCTTCAACCTGCAGCGCGAGATCTGTCGCGCGGCGCAGACGATAACGCGGATTGAGATCTGCCAGATGGTGGTTGGCGTGATCGACCAACACGTCCAGCGTGATGGATTGCGCGACCCTGGCGAATTTGTCCCCACTGCGAGAACCCGCTGCGTGGTTTACAGCCTCCCAGATATCCAGTTCGGAGCGAGCTTGCGCAATTTCCACCTCCAGCCCGGCAAGCGCGGTCCGCGCTGCAATATCGCGTTGGAGTTCCCCGTCGATTGCGCCGATCCTTTCTGCGCGCGTCTGGTTGGCTGAATCCAGCACCGAAAGTGCGTCTGTCAGGGCCTCGGGTGGATCTTCGGGCAGGCCAGCGGCTTCAGCTTCGGCGTGATCTTTGCGCCGGGAGTCTAAAGCGGCGCGAGCTGATGTGACTGAATCGTCGAGCGCACGAAGCCGTTGATGCAGGGCGGCGACCTCTGTTGCTGGGAGAGCGAACAGGGTGTTCAGATCATCCTGAACCAGATCTGTGCTGGCCAATGCCTCGGTAAGCGCGGATTGTGCGATTTCCTGCGCCTGATTTGCGCCCGCCATTTCAGTAGCAGCGGCCTCGGCCTTGGCGCGAGCAGCGGCCCAGGCAGTCGTAGCTTCCGCCAGAGCATTGCGTGCCGCATCCAGTGCGGCGGCGGCACCTTTGCGTGCTTCGTTGTGACGGGTACGGTGCGTGGCAGTGACTTCGCCTCCCAAAAGAGGTGCACGTTCGGCCTGTAGAGTCTGCAGCGTATTCAAGCGAACCGTAACAGCTTCATTCGCACCGCCAAACTGTTTTGCGGCGTTTTCAGACCGGCTTTCCGCCTTTGCAATCTGGGGCGCCAACGCGACAAGTGTGGCCGAGTTGCTATCACGAATCTTGCGTAGCCTGGTGATTTCCGAAACCCGGCTTTCCAGCCGACCTGACAGACCGGGAATGGCCAGGTTTTCTCCCAGCTGCTCCAGAAGCGGAGAAAGCGCCGTTGCATGACGAAGATTCTCCGCTTCAGCGGTTTCGGCTGCACGCAGGTCCAGCATTTGAAGGCTGGTGGCATTGGCAAGCTCGCTGTTCCAAGTTTCGCGTGCGGAGGTATGACCGGCAATGACCTTGCGCAGACCTTCGCGCTGGCTGGTCATACTGGCCAGTGTGCTCCGCAGTCCGGAAAGTTCCACTTGAGCTGTGGCTTCGGCTTGCCGGGCAATTTCGGTCGCTTCCAGCAAGGCGAGGAGGTTCAAGCAATCTTCGCCGGGTTCTTTGGGCAGTGCGGGACAATTAGGTACGGCCAAGGCCCGGTTGTATGCATCCTGCCAATAAGCCAGAGCGGAGGAGATCTTCGCTTCGGCTATCTGCGCATTCTTTCCGGCGTGTTCCAACTCTCCCTGTGCACGATCCTGAGCGCGCAGCGCCGCAGCCTGTTCATTGCGCGCATTCTCGACGGCTGCGCGTGCCGCGGCCAAATCGGCGCGTAGCCCTGCGGCCAGATCGGCCAGTGCGCTATCGGCATGCGTTGGATGTTCGGGGGATCCGCAAACCGGGCATGGTTCTCCCGGCTCCAGCCGCAAGCGCAGTTCTCGCGCGGTATCCGACGCCGCCATGTCAGCGCGTTCGGTAGGAGCGATTAGGGCCGTGACCTGCGCGCTCGCGGTTGTCATGGCCTCGGCAGCAGCGCCCGCTTTGGCTTTGGCAGTGGTCAAGGCCTCTTTTGCAGTTTCGGTGGCTTTTTCTGCCGCCGCAAAATCCGATCGGGCAGAACCGTGCTCCTGCTCGGCGCGGCGCATATCTGCGAGGGCAGTGGCAAGCGTCTGAAGTTCACTTCCTCTTTCCAGCGGATGAGCAGCCTCGAGGGTGCTGAGGCTCTGTGTCAGCCTGCCGGATTCGTTGGTCAGCCTGACTTCTTCTGCCGAATCCTCCTCGGTCCGAGTGGCGAGTTCGGCCAGTGCGACGGTCAATCGCTCGATCTCAGCCCGATGGGTGTCGCTGTCGTTCCTTGCCCGCGTCATGGCGGACTGCGCTTCGTCATGCGCCAGAATATGCTGGCGGATTTGCAACCAGTTATCGGCCAATGCAAAATCAGAGGAACGTTCGGCGAGTTCCGCTTCAGTCGCCTGCAGAGTTTCGCGGGCTTTGGAAACATCTTGTTGCAAGGCCTGAAATGCAATTCGGGCCTGCTCGGCTTCTTGTTCCAACGCTTCAGCTTGCGAGCGGGAGGTTTCCAGCTCAGTCGTGGCGGAAGTGATACGGCTGTCGAGCGCGGCGGCCTGATCCCAGAGCGGGCCAAATATCTTAAACTCATTCTCGCGGGCTGTGTGTTCCGCCTCCACCTGCCGGGTCTCTTCCTGAAGCGCATTGGCTTTCGCGGCAGTGTCGTTGGAAAATTCGGTGGTTGCCACTACGGAGCTTGCGGCATTTGTTACCCGGCCCCTGGCATCGCGCAGGGTTTGCCATTGAGCGCGCAGCGGGGTTGCTTGGTCGATGCGGGCGAGTTGCGCGCGCTCGACACCGGCATCAGCCTGGCTGGTCACGGCTTGTTCGAGCGCGGTCTCGGCGAGCCCGACCTGCCGGGACGTTTCAGCATACCGGGTATGGCGTGCCAATGCATCCTTGAGGGTCTTGGCCTTAGCACCTGCTGCCTGATTGGCTTCGGTTATGACAAGCCGTTCGGCTTCCAGTGCCGCACGGTCTTCATCCGTCAATATCTGATGGCCCTCGCGTCGCTGGACCAGCGCCCCATGCGCCTGACGGGCGGCCTCGGTGCGTTCATAGATGCGCGATGATACCGCTCGGTAGAGCCCAGTTCCCGTCACTTTCTCCAACAGGCCCGCACGATCATTGGTGTCGGCGCGAAGAAAGGCATCGAAGTCGCCTTGAGCGAGCAAGACAGTGCGGCGGAACTCGTCGTAGGAAAAGCCGGTCAGCGCGGTAATTTGGTCGCTGACGATTGTGATCTGGCTGGCCAATACCTGCCCGTCAGAGACCCGGGCCAGCGAGCGTGAGACGTTCTGCAACTGCCCGTCGACCTTATCGCGGGCGCGGCGCGCCTGCCAGCGTGCAACATAATCCTGTCCGTCGCGAGCAGTGAAACGAACCTCGGCCCAACCTTGGGCGGCGCCCCGACGCAAGATGGCGCGGGAATCGCGCGCCTTGATCGCCTTGCCGGACGGATCGGGGACTTCGTCGCCCGCAGAACCTGCCAGACGCGGGGCATCGCCATAAAGCGCCAGGCACATAGCGTCGAGGATCGAGGATTTGCCGGCCCCTGTCTCGCCGGTGATGACGAAGAGGCCTGCGCCCGCCAATGGTGCTGCGGTGAAATCGATAGCGAACGGCTGGGCAAGACTTGCGATGTTCTGGCCCGAAATGGAGAGGATGCGCATGGGATCAGAACTCAGCTTCAGATTTCGGACAGGGCATCACGGAAGGCGGCAAGATGTGCTGTGTCTGGGTTGACGCCGTGCGATTGGGTGAACGCCATCAAGAATAAATCCTCCGGCGAGGTGTCGGCCAGGTTCGGCGGCGGTGTTTCGGGCGTGCCTTCGGCCTCAGGCCGCGCAATCGTCAGACCAGCAAGCCGTACCGGCAGTGCCTCAATCAGAGCCTCGGCCTCGGCTGCAATCTGAGTTACCGGCTTGTCTGCAATGAGGGACAGATAGAGGAACGGCTGTGCGTCGCGAGGCGTCTCGGATTGCAGGTCTAAAGCATTCAAGGCTGAGGCAACTTCTGCTAGCGGCGCAACGCCTGTGGCTGGCAGGCGGTGCATTGGGACGGGCCGAGGTAGAGGGATGTGTCGGGGCGTGAACCCATCGTCGAGATCGAGCAGCGTAACACCATGATCATAGCCGATTTCTGCGGCGGACATTGGGAAGGGGGAACCGGAATAACGCACCCTACCGCCGTCAAGCGATTGCGGCCGATGCAAATGGCCAAGAGCAACATACGACAGGGCTGGCGGGAAGATGTCAGGCGGTACCGCATGCTCGCCGCCGATGAGAATGCGGCGTTCCGCCCCTTCGGATTCGAGGCCCCCCGAACAGGTAAGATGCCCCATGGCAATGATTGGTAGTCCGCCGGCTTGCGTCTCCGCGCCATCTGACATCGCCAGATGTAATGCGCGAACCGCGGCGGTAACCGCGGACTCGGCTCCACCCGTCGCCCCGAGTTGCAGCCCCGGCAGGTCAGCCTGCCGCAGGAAGGGCACAGCCAGCACGTGCGCGCGGACCGTTCCAGTCTTGTCACACAAGGGAATCAGATGGCGTTGTAAATCTACATCCGCAGCATCGCGCCGCAACGTGCCGAGCACATGTACGCCAAGCTCGTTCAGGACGGCCTCGGGCGCCTCAAGCCGCTGCGCCGGATCATGGTTGCCTGCCGTTATCACGATTTGCAGCCGGGGATTTGCACGCAAAAACCCGGCGATCGCGGCATAAAGCAAACGCTGCGAATCACCTGACGGATTGATGCCATCGAACACGTCGCCGGCAATCAGGAGGGCGTCGATGCCCTCTGTAACAATCACATCGCGCAGAGCGTCACAAAAGACCTGATGCTCATACTCGCGCGACCAGCCATTCAGCGTTTGACCGATGTGCCAGTCAGCAGTGTGCAGAATTCGCATCAGGCCTCCCTCAGACTTGACAGCTGGATGCATGTCAGAATAGAAAGTATACGGGCATTGCAAGGTTGTCCATATATTTTATATCCTCGTGAGAGCGGCCGGACGAACAATGTTGAAATGGGGTGTCGAGAGGCGGCTGGAGTTCATCGAATTCCGCCTGTTCTGGGAGGGGGGCGTCAATCGCTCTGACCTGATCGATACGTTTGGCGTTTCGGTTCCGCAGGCCTCAAAGGATTTGACCCTTTATCAAGAGCGCGCGCCGCTGAACGCGGTCTATGATAAAAGCGCGCGCCGCTACGTTGCCGGGCCGGAATTTCGACCGGTGTTCCTTGATCCGGATCCAGATGCCTATCTCATGCGGCTCCGATCGATGGCGGAAGGTTTCGCCGAGCCAGGCTCGAACTGGCTTTCCACCCCGCCTGACATGGATATAGCACTTACTTTGCGCCGCAAGATCGATACCGAAGTTCTGCGTGCAGTTCTGGCGGCAGTGCGGGATGAAAGGTCGCTCGAGCTTCACTACCAATCCATGAATCGTGATCGCCCCGATCCGGCATGGCGGCGGATCACCCCCCATGCCTTTGGCTTTGATGGTCTGCGCTGGCATGTGCGGGGCTGGTGCCATGAAACGGCTCGGTTTAAGGATTTCCTGCTTTCGCGCGTCCTTGGATACGGCGCGTTCGGTGAGCCGGGTGCCGGTGCGGCTCAGGACAGGCTGTGGCAAGAATCATTCGACATCATCATTGTGCCGCATCCCGAACTGTCGACCGGTCAGCAGGCGGTGGTCGCGAAGGACTACAACATGGTGGATGGGCGCGCTGTGCTGACAGTTCGCTACGCCATGCTGTTTTATGTGCTCAAGCGGTTGGGACTTCTTGAGGGAGCGCGGACGCGTGATCCCCGGACCCAGCATATCGTTGCGGCGAACGAACGCGAGGTTGCCGCCGCTCTTGATCGTGCGCAGCATGAGTTCGATGAGGCCGACGTAGCAAGCGGGGCCGTGCCCCGATGATCTCTGCCGTACCGAAATACCGGATGTCCTTCAGTGTGGGCGGGCTGATGCTCAATGAGAGCCTCGCGACTGCACAAGGCTATCAACCCGGCGAGAGCTGGGCGTCTGCTCGTGAGCGCTTGCTGACCCAAGGCGCGTCTTCTTTGCCCAAGCTTGCCTCGCAAACCCGCGCGCTTCGTGAAGTGTATGACCGGATAGGTCATCTCTCTGATACCGAGCGCCAATATCTGTCGGATGGTGCTGACCGCGCTGAGCAGCAGGCGATGGTGTGGTTGGCGATTTGCCGGACCTATCGCTTTGTATACGAATTCGCAGTCGAGGTGATCAGCGAACGCTACCAATCATGGCGGCTTGACTTGGGTCATGAGGTTTTTGACCGCTTTCTGGCGGAGAAAGCCGAGAGTGATCCTGGCCTTGCTGAGCTTTCAGCTTCAACCTGCGCGAAATTGCGTCAGGTCCTGTTTCGGATATTGCGTGAAGCTGGCTTGAGAAGTGTCGAGGGCAGAATTCAGCCGATCTGGTTGTCGGGGCGCATGAAGCGGCTGATTGAGGAGAGTAATCCGGCGGACTTGCGGGTCTTTCCCGGAAATGGGGGGTAATTGTGGGCACGAAAACTGATCGGCGCGCCCGCGCCGAGCACCTGTTCAGGGTAATTTCCAGTGATCGGTTCTTGCAAAAGCAAGGGCTGGGAAACGAGGTTCCCTTTTTTATCTGCGCTTTTGATGCCGAAGACGGACTGAGCCTGGGCGAGGATCGCGAAGATCTGATCACCCGGCTGAGCCACGCTGGTGTGCGCGTCCTCGATATCGATCTCTACGACCTTTCGCTCAGGATCCTCGAAGACCGCGGAATCTTCGAGCAGATCCTTGAGGTTGAAGCCGAAACGGAAAAGGCGGAGCTCAAGGAGCTGTTGCAGGGCGTACTGGACCCGCAGGCGCACCTCATTCCAGAGATTGCGCGGCGCATTGAAGAAGTCCCGCACGACGTGATCTTCCTGTCGGGCGTAGGCGAGGTTTACCCCTACCTGCGGTCGCACAACGTGCTCAACAATCTGCAAAGCACCGCAAAAGACCGCCCGACGGTCATGTTCTTTCCGGGAAAATACACGCACGCGCTGGCGACAGGAGCGTCGCTGGAATTGTTCGGCTTGCTACACGACGACAAATATTACCGCGCGTTCAATATCATGAATTACGAGGTCTGACCGATGGCTACTTTTCTGCGTGATATCTTTGCCAAGCCGGTCGACCGTTCGATCGATGGGGTGATCAAGGCTGACGACAAGGCCAGCCTCCTGACCGAGCTCGATGAATATGTCATCACCAATGAGATCGGCGCCCGGCTGGAGCAATTCCTCGACGCCTACAACAATTATGATACCGCGAACGGCGTGTGGATTTCTGGCTTCTTCGGATCAGGTAAATCTCACCTGCTGAAGATGCTCGCCCTTCTGCTGGAGAACGACGAGGTCGAGGGGCAGCGCGCCGTCGAAATCTTTGAGCGGAAGCTTGCGGGCAACCCGATGCTGGCGGGAGCTTTGCGCAAGGCAGTGTCGATTCCATCCCGGTCGGTCTTGTTCAATATAGACCAGAAGGCGGATGTGATCTCGAAGGCGGATGTCGATGCGCTTCTCGCCGTCTTCCAGAAGGTCTTTGACGAGATGTGCGGCTACTATGGCAAGCTCCCACATATCGCGCAGTTCGAGCGTGATCTGGACAGTCGAGGCAAGCTCGATGCCTTCAAGGCGGCCTTTGCGCAGTCTTCCGGAAAGCCTTGGGAGCGCGGGCGCGAACAGGCTCTGATGGAAGGCAGGCACATTGCCGCCGCCTTCGCGGAGGTCACGGGCGATGAGGTCAAGGATATTCTTGGCCAGTATCGCAAGGATACCAAGGTCTCGATCGAAGATTTCGCCAATATGGTGAAGTCGTGGATCGATGCGCAGGGGCCGAAGTTCCGGCTGAATTTCTTCGTCGATGAGGTGGGGCAGTATATCGCCGACAACGTCAAGCTCATGACGAACCTGCAAACCATTGCCGAAAGCCTGAACACGAAGTGCAAGGGGCAGGCCTGGATTGTCGTCACCGCCCAGCAGGACATGGGTTCGGTCATCGGGGATCTGACGGCGCAGCAAGAAAATGACTTCTCGAAAATCCAGGCGCGCTTTGCCAACCGGATGCCGCTGAACTCTCAGGATGTGGCCGAAGTCATCCAGCGCCGTCTGCTGGCCAAGACCGAGGCTGGTCAGATCACCCTTGGCAATCTTTATGATGCTGAGGAAAACAACCTGCGCACTCTGTTCGATTTTGGAGATAATTCCTTCAAGTTCAGGAACTTCTCCGGAAAAGACCAGTTCGTCGCGAGCTACCCGTTCCCGAACTACCAGTATGACCTGTTCCAGCGCGCGATCATGGGCCTCTCGCAGCATAACGCGTTTGAGGGCAAGCACAGCTCGGTCGGCGAACGCTCTATGCTGGGGGTGTTTCAGGAGGTGGCCAAAAAGCTGGCCGACACGCCGGTTGGGGGGCTGGCGACCTTTGACCTGATGTTTGAGGGGATTCGCACCGCCCTGAAATCATCGGTTCAGCAGTCAATCCAACTGGCTGAAAAGAACCTTGGCGATGATTTTGCCGTGCGGGTGCTGAAGGTGTTGTTCCTTGTCAAATACGTCAAGGAATTCAAACCGACTGCCCGCAACATATCGATCCTCCTGTTGTCCCGGTTCGAGGCGGACCAGACCGAGCAGCGCCGCAATATCGAGGAGGCTTTGTCGCTTCTGGAGCGTCAGACGCTGATCCAGCGCAACGGTGAGGTCTATGAATTCCTCACCAATGAGGAAAAGGACGTCGAGGCCGAGATCAAGGCAATCGCCGTCGATCCCGCCGAGATAGAACGGCAGCTCGATGAACTGGCGTTCGGCGCGATCCTCCGTCACGGCAAGATCAAGCATGCCGGCACGGGCGTCGATTACGCTTTCACCCGCAAGCTTGACGGCCACAGCCTGAACCGGGAACATGAGCTTTCCGTCAATATCATCTCGCCGTTCAGCGACGATTCCGACGCACCGGATGTGGTTCGTTCGAACAGCATGGCAAGCGATGAGATGATTGTCCTACTCGGGCGTGATGTGCGTTTTACGCGCGATCTCGTCCTCTGGCTCCAGACCGTAAAATTTGCGCGTCAGGTCACCAGCGGCGACGCCCAACCCGGTCGTGATCGTATCATTGCGGAAAAGCGTGACCAGAATACGCGCCGCGAAAAGGAACTGGTGCAGCGGCTGCGCGGCCTGATCGCGGATGCTCGACTCTTCGTGCGCGGTGCCGAGCTGGAGATCGGCGGCGAAGATCCACAGGATCGGCTGGTCAAAGGTTTCCAGGTCTTGGTGGACAAGGTCTATACCAGCCTGCCTGTCCTGCGCGGCGCCACTTACACCGAAGCAGATCTTGGGCGAGCCGGACGCGTCGATGGCGGGCTTTTCGGCGGCGAAGGCAGCGGTCTGACCGAAGCCGAGCAGGACGTGCTGAATCATGCTCAGGCTCAGATGCGCCTTGGGACGCGGGTCTCGGTCAAAGCTTTGGTCGAGAAGTTCGGAGCAAAACCTTATGGCTGGCCCGCCATCGCGGTTCTCTGCCTGACCGCGAGCCTTGTCGCGCGCGGCAAGCTTGAGGCTCGGGCCGACAGTGCTTTGCTGGAAGGGGATGCGCTGGTGCAGGGGCTGCGCAACAGTCATGCCCTTGGCAATATTCTGCTTTCCCCGCAGATCGAGTTCACTGCTGCCCAGATCCGCAAATCCCGCGAACTGTTTCAGGAACTGTTCGATCTTCCAGCCTCTGGCAATGACGCGCGCAGTCTGGGTGCGGAGTGGCAGACGCAACTGCGCAAGCTGCTCGGCGATGTCGAGCAGGAGAGTCGCGCCATTGCAGCCTATCCCTTTGCCGCCGCCCTCGATCCCCTGCGCACCATGCTGGATGGGATGCGCGACCAGTCGGCGACCTGGTTCATCACCGGCCCGATCGGGCAGGAAGACCAGCTTCTTGATGCAAAAGAGGATGTCTTCGACAAAGTCCGCAGCTTCATGCGCGGGCCGCAAAAAGCCATCTACGATGAAGTGCGCTCTTTCCTGACCAAGCAGGATCAGAACCTTGGCTATTCCGAAGGTGCTGCCGCCGACAAACTGCGTCAGGTTCTTGAGGATCCGCAGTGCTACAAGGGCACCGCAATTCAGGAACTGAAAGCGGATTTTTACGCCCTGAAGGAGCGTATCGAGCAAACCGTTCTGGCTGAGCGCAACGCTGTCATCATAGCGATTGATGAGGTTGCCGGAAAAGTCGCCCAGACTTCGGAGTTTGGCGCACTGCCGCCCGAGCAGCAGGCGCGCATCCGCGAAGGGCTTACTGCGCGGAAATCAGACCTTGCCGCACAGAGCCTGATCCCGGCGTTGCGCAATCTGGCGACCGAGGTGCGCTCCAATCTTCTGGCTGACACGCTGACCCGCATTGCGGAGCTGACGCCAGCACCAGCGCAAACACCGGCACCGCAGCCTCAGCCCGCTGGCGGCGTGGCCGAACCTCAGCCAGCGCCATATGTGCCGCCAGCACCGGTGAAACCCCAATATATCAAGGCGCAGTCGATCACCGTCCCCTTCGCGAAAACCTATCTCGAAGATGAGGACGATGTGACCCACTACCTCGATGAGATGAAAAAGACCCTGCTGGCCGAGATCGGCGCGGGCAAGAAAGTGATTGTCTGATGGATACCAACGCCCTGAAGAAATTTGCGCAAAGCGCGCGCAACCTGCTGATCGATCAGGTCACAGCCCGCTTGGACATGGTGCTGGCCGAGGGCGCGCCGGCCCGCCGCGAACATCCCAAGGCAATTGCAAAGCTGGAAGCGGCTGCCAACAGTAACCGCGCCCAGGTGATCGAGCATGCGGCCTATACCTGGTTCAACCGCTTCACCGCACTGCGCTTCGTGGATGTGACGGGGTTGACCAACCCGCGTGTGGTCTCGCCCGCCGACGGCGCCACCCGGCCCGAGATTCTTGCCGAGGCGATGGCAGGAAACCTGCCAGATCGCGCACGGCCAGAAATCGCCGAATATCTGAACGGCACGCGCCCAGCCCATGACGGTCAGGCGGAGGCCTATCGCCTGCTGCTGATCCATGCCTGCAACGAATGGCATGGCGCCATGCCCTATATGTTTGAGCGCGCCGATATGCTCGACCGGGCCGAGGATTATACCGAGCTGCTGATACCCGACGATCTTCTGTCGCCGGACAGCATCCTCGCCCGCTTGCGCGAGGTGATGACGGAAGATGCCTGCCAGGATGTCGAGATCATCGGCTGGCTTTACCAATTCTATATCAGCGAAAAGAAGGATCAGGTCTTTGCTGGCCTGAAGAAGAACCAGAAGATCACGGCGGAAAATATCCCCGCTGCGACGCAGCTGTTCACCCCGCACTGGATCGTTCGCTATCTGGTGGAGAATTCGCTGGGGCGGCTGTGGCTGCTGAACCGTCCGCAATCGAAGCTGGTGGCGAAGATGGACTATTACATCGCGCCGGAAGAGCCGGAGACGGATTTTCTGCGCATCAGCCGGCCCGAGGATATCCGCATCTGCGATCCGGCCTGCGGCTCGGGCCATATGCTGACCTACGCCTTTGACCTGCTCTATGAAATCTATGCCGAGGAAGGCCATGACGCGGCCGAGATCCCCGGCCTGATCCTGAAGCACAACCTGACCGGCATCGAGATTGACGACCGTGCCGGCGCGCTGGCAGCCTTCGCGCTGTCGATGAAGGCGGCAGCAAAACTGGGTCGGCGGCGCTTCCTACGGATGGAGGCGAAGCCCGACATCGTCGTGTTGCAGGATGTGCGCTTCACATCTGCCGAGATGCAGGACGTGGCCGCCGTGGTGGGCAAGGATCTGTTCACCGATGAACTGCGCGAGACGCTGGGGCAGTTCGAGCAGGCGAAGAACTTCGGCTCGCTGATCGTGCCGAAGCTGCGCGATCCGGACGAGACGTTGAGGGTAGTCGAGGCGCGGGATTTCGGCGGCGACCTGCTGCTGAAAGAGGTGCAGGAGCGCGTCGTCGCCGTGCTGCGCATGGCCGAGGCGCTGTCGCCGAAGTATCACGTGGTGGTGGCCAACCCGCCGTATATGGGCGTGAAAGGAATGACTGCAACCACAGCCAACTGGCTGAAAGATAACTACCCTGATGGGAAAACGGATCTTTTCGCAGCTTTCATTGAAAGAGGATTGGCGCTCATTTGTCAGTCTGGTTTCTCATCCATGGTGACCATGGAAAGCTGGATGTTTCTTTTCTCATATGAGGCAATACGCTCGAAGATACTAAGCTATGCCGCTATCCATTCGATGGTTCATATGCCGTACCTTGGGAAAGGCGGCACGAGCATGGGCATTAACTTTGGGACCGCAGCCTTCGTACTCGAAAAAAACACACGACCGGATCTTGCAGGCGAATACGTCTGTGTGAGGTACTATGAAACGGACGCGGATGGAGTGCCGCGAACTTTTCCAGTCGAAAACGAGCGACGATCGAGCGTCCTAGCTTCAGAATTTACGAAGATCCCTGGTAACCCAATCGCATATTGGGTGAACTTAGATGAGCGCAACAAATATGCCAGCGGGGAATTGGTCTCAAGCGTCGCGGAACCTCGCAAAGGGATCGATACGGGCGACAACAATCTATTTTTGAGATCTTGGTACGAAACGTCGGCAATCTCATTCTCCGAGCTCGCTAATTCCTTGGATGTCAGATGGTTCCCGTACAATAAGGGGGGGGATTTTCGGCGTTGGTATGGCAACCGGGAGTTCGTGGTAAACTGGCAGTATGATGGAGCAGCGATCAAATCTCGCTTGGACTGGAAGTCGAAGAAGCCAACTATCCGAAATAAAGAATACTTCTTCCGTGAGGGCTTCACTTGGACAACTGTGTCATCGGGCGGCTTTTCAGCTCGCTGGACGCCAGAGGGCGCAATGTTCGACAATGGAGGCTGCACACTATTCTCATCAGATCATCTGATGCCAGTGGGAGCGTTTCTTAACAGCGCGGTCATGAAGCGTTATCTTGCATTTCTGTCGCCTACATTAAACTTCCAGCCCGGCGACATTGGAAAAGCACTTTTCTTGAAAAAGTGCCTGTCGCAGCCTTTGGTTGCGGGCGATCTAATCGCATTGTCTCGCGCAGACTGGGATGCTTTCGAAACCTCTTGGGATTTCATCACGCTCCCGCTGCTCTTGCCCGATCACCGGGACGAAACGCTGGCGAATACCTATGCCAACCTCCGCGCTCATTGGCAGGGTAGGACGGACGAGATGCAGCGGCTGGAGGAAGAGAACAACCGCATATTCATCGACGCCTATGGCCTTGCCGGCGAACTCACGCCCGAAGTGCCGATCGAGGAAATCACTCTCACCTGTAACCCGGCCTATCGCTATGGCGTGAAGGGGTCGGAAGAAGACCGCGAGGCGCGACTGCGCGAGGATACGGTGGCCGAATTCCTCCATTATGCCGTAGGCTGCATGTTCGGGCGCTACAGCCTCGATGCACCCGGCCTGATCCTCGCCAATCAGGGGGAAGGGATCGAGGAGTATCTGGCCGCCCTGCAAAAACAAGGCGTGCCCGAGCCCAGCTTCGCTCCCGACCGCGACAATGTCATCCCGGTGCTTGATGCCGACTGGTTCGCCGATGACATCGTCACCCGCGCCCGTGATTTCCTGCGCGTCACCTTTGGCGAGGCGAAGTTCCGCGAAAACCTCGCCTTCATCGAGAAGGCCCTCGGCAAGGATCTGCGCCGCTGGTTCACGAAGGATTTCTTCGACTATCATGTGCGCCGCTATAAAAAGCGCCCGGTCTACTGGATGTTCTCCAGCCCCAAGGGCAGCTTCAATGCGCTGATCTATATGCACCGCTACCGGCCCGACACGGTCTCGGTCGTGCTGAACCAGTATGTGCGCGAATTCATTCACAAGCTGGAGGTGGAGCGCGCCCGGCTGGAAAAGCTGGCCGACGATCCTGCCGCTACGCCCGCCCAGCAAACAAAGGCGCAAAAGGAAATAGCCACGGTCATCAAGCAGATCGCCGAGCTGACCGAGTGGGAACGCGAAGTCGTCTACCCGATGGCACAGCAGAAAATCGCCATCGATCTGGATGACGGGGTGAAGCGCAACTATCCGCTGTTCGCCGGTGCGCTGAAGCCGATCAAGGGGCTGGAGGCTGCGGATGACTGACCGCATCACCGCCGGCCTGATGCGGCTCTATGAGGATCAGGGCCATCGCATCGTCTTCTGGTATGACGCCGCCCGCGATCTGCGCGCAGCGTTCGATGCGGTGGACCTGCCCGGCGTCAACAAACTGGAGATCGCCAACAACGAATTCGGCCTGAAATACCGCATGCTGCGGCAAGAGCCGATAGCGCGATTCCTGCTCTACAAGGACGGCCCCGAGCCGCCGATGCCTGAGAACTGGCTGCTGGATGTGCAACTGGCCAGCGCCGTGTTCCGCACCGATCAGGCGGCGATCTGGGTGGCTGATCTCGGCATTCCGGCGAAGTATGAAGCCGCCGTGCGCGATCACGCTGAATTCTACCGCTCAGGCAAGCGGCTGGAAGCGCTGCGCGCGATCGAGCGCGAGCGGCCCTCGCAAAGCGCCAACGATGTCCGCCGCAAGATGCTGGCGGTCTGCGCTGGTGCGGATGGTGATCTTGATACGGTGATCGAGGCGTTGCTGGCCGAGCTGGCTGAAGGCCGTGATGACGCGCTGAAGCTGGTGGATCGGGTCGGGCTGGCAGACTTCTTCTGGAAAGAAGTGGCCGCGCGTTATGGCTATGCGGCGGATGCGCCGGATTTTCAGGATTTCGCCATCACGCTGTTTTCCAGCGCCTGGGCGCGGGCGATGGGAGAAGCTGCGCCCCTGAACACGGATGCCGCGTTGATGTTCCGCCGCTGGAGCGCCTCGCGCCGGTGGGGTGAGGCGTTCGAGAAGCTGTCGGGCGATTATCAGGACGTGCTGAAGATCAGGGACGATCTGGCCTCCCGCGATTTTCGCACCCTCATCCCGCATGATCACTTCGAGGAAGTGGACCGGAGGATCGTTGTCGCCATCATTGAGGGGCTGGCCCGGCAGAGCCTGCCCGCGACAGATGTGCTGAAGTGGGTGCGCGATCGCCGCCAGAGCCATTGGTATAGCCGTTACGCGGATGTCTATCAGGCCATTGGTTATGCGACCGAGTTTCAGCAGGCGCTGGCCGAGGCTGATCTGACGATGACCAGCCTGTCCGATGGTGTGAAGCGATACTCCGCAAGCTGGTTCCGACTGGACCAGCTTTATCGCAAGTTCATCTATCATATGCAGAAGAGTGGACAGTCGGGGCTGCTGTCCACGCTCTATGAGGCGGTTGAGAACCGCTACACCACGAACTTCGTGCTGAAGCTGAACGATGCCTGGCAGGATCAGGTGGCCCGCCTGACGGACTGGGCTGTCCCGGGCTTTCCCCGTCAAGTGGATTTCTATCGGGCGCAGGCTGCTGAGTACCGGCGCAAGGATCAGAAAGTCGTCGTCGTCATCTCGGATGCGCTGCGCTATGAGGTGGCCGAAGAGGCGCTGCGCGAGATCCGCAAGCTCAATCGGTTCGATGCTGAACTGAAGCCGATGATCGGGGTTTTGCCGAGCTATACCCAGCTTGGCATGGCGGCGCTGTTGCCGCATCGACAACTGGCGATCCGCGACGACAATGATCTGGTGCTGCTGGACGGTGAAAGCACCATGGGGGCCGCCGCTCGTGAAAAGGCGCTTGCTGCGGGCCGGGCTGGAGACCGGGTAAAGATTCTCGCGGCTAAGGATTTCATGAATCTGGGATCATCGGAGGGCAAAGACCTCTTCCGGGATCATGATGTCCTCTATCTGTATCACAACCAGATCGATGCGATTGGCGACAAGCTCGCCACTGAGGAAAATGTCCCCGCCGCGGCAGAGGCTGCCATCGAGGATCTGGTGAAGCTGGTGCGGAAGCTGACCTCGGCCAATTTCTCGAACATCCTGATCACCGCCGATCACGGCTTCCTGTGGCAGCACAAGGCACTGGAAGAGAGCGGCTTCGCGCTGAGCGAGCCGGAAGGCGAGATCGTTACACGAAACCGGCGCTTCGTGATCGGCCGGGGCCTTAACAGCAGTGGCGGCATGAAGAAGTTCTCTGCTGCACAGCTTGGGCTGGAAGGTGAGCAGGACATTCTGATCCCGAACTCGATCAACCGCCTGCGGGTCAAAGGATCAGGCAGTCGCTTTGTCCATGGCGGGGCGAGCCTGCAGGAGATCGTCCTGCCGGTCCTGCGTGTCGGCAAGCAGCGCAAGGAGGATGTCGGACAGGTTTCGGTGCAGATCATTCCGCCACCCCGTGCCCAGATCACCACGGGCCAGATCCAGATCACTTTCTATCAGGCGGAGCCAGTTACCGAGAAGCAGCAGCCCCGGCAGGTGCATGCAGCCATCTTTGCGGACGATGGAAGGCTCATCTCTGACGAAGCCGAGCTGGAATTCGATTTCGCGTCCGAGAACCCGCGCGAGCGTGAGCTATCGCGGGGCTTCCTGCTGTCCAAGGCGGCAGACGCCTATAACAATCAGACAGTCTTCCTGAAGCTGCGAACGCGCATCGGCAAGACCAGCCATTTCGAAGATCACGCGTCGCAGCCGCTGCTGCTGAAACGCGGGATCAGCACAGATTTCGATTTCTGAGGTGCCGATGTCGACCCTTGATGACAAGATCAACGAGCATTTTGCCGGTTTCGTGGTCCGCAAGGATCTTGTGAAGGCTGTGAAGGGGAACGCTATTGTTCCCACTTATGTGCTCGAATACCTGCTCGGCCAATATTGCGCGACCGATGATGAGGCCTCGATCGCAACAGGCATCGAGACGGTCAAAGACATCCTTCGCAAACATTACGTTCATCGTTCTGAAGCGGGGCTGGTCCAATCGACGATCAAAGAGCGTGGCCGGTACAAGGTCATCGATCAGGTCAGTGTGGCGCTGAACGAAAAAACCGATGCCTATGAGGCGGTGTTTGAAAATCTTGGAATCAAGCGAGTTGCTATCGACAGCGCTACGGTCAAGGCGCACCCGAAACTGCTGGTAACGGGTATCTGGTGTATCGCCGATGTGCAGTACGAATTCTCGGAAGACAGCCGGATTTCCCCCTGGATCATCGACACGCTGAAACCAATCCAGATCGCCCGCGTCGACTATGACGGCTATCGCGAAACGCGGGACAAGTTCACTACGGAGGAATGGATCGATCTGCTGATGCAGAGCATCGGCTTTGATCCTTCCCTCTTCGGGCGCCGGTCAAAGCTTTTGCAGCTGTTGCGCCTGGTGCCATTTGTTGAGCGCAACTACAACCTCATCGAGCTTGGTCCCAAGGGGACGGGAAAATCTCATATCTATTCCGAGTTTTCACCACATGGTCAGCTGATCTCGGGCGGTGAAATCACGGTTCCCAAGCTTTTCGTGAACAATTCCAATGGCCGGATCGGATTGGTCGGGTTTTGGGATGTCGTGGCCTTTGACGAATTTGCCGGCCGCGAGAAGACGGCCAACAAGGCGCTTGTTGATATCATGAAGAACTACATGGCGAACAAGCAGTTCTCTCGTGGTGTAAATCCGATGGGCGCCGAGGCCAGCTTCGCTTTTGTCGGCAACACGGACCATAATGTGCCTTGGATGCTGAAAAATACGGACCTGTTCGAGGCTCTGCCGCCGCAGTTCCACGACAGCGCCTTTATTGATCGATTGCATGCCTATCTGCCCGGATGGGAGGTCGACATCATCCGGGGTGAGATGTTCACATCTGGCTATGGGTTCATTGTCGACTATCTCGCCGAAATCCTGCGCCATCTGCGCGCGGAGGACTTCTCGCACCGGCCAGATCGCTATTTCACCATTCCGGTTCAGACCCATATCCGGGACCGCGCCGCGATCAACAAGACCATGTCAGGCCTGCTGAAGCTGATCTTCCCGAATGGAGGCGAGACAGAAGCTGAAGTTGAAGAGCTGCTGCGGTTTGCGATTGAATGCCGCAAGCGGGTGAAGGACCAGCTCCTGCGGATCGACAGCACCTTTGAGGCAGCAGATTTCCATTACATTGCCTCTGATGGCGCAAAGCGCGCCGTCACCACGCTGGAGGAAGAGGAGTTTCCCCAGTTCTACCACCGTCGATCAACTGGCGATGGGAATGACAGCGGGGGGCAATCTGCGATCACGCCGGTTCCCGCGCAGCAGTCCTCAGCGTCGGCCACTTCTGAAGCGCCTGCTGTTGCCGTTGTCTCTGCGTCTGCTCCGAAGCCTGGACATCTCGTTTTCACGGAAAACCGCAAGGGCATCAGTTTCGACAAGATCTTTGGTCCGTGGACGGACGGTGCGACCAGAATCATCATCACTGACCCCTATATCCGGAAGTATCATCAGGCGCGCAACGTGATGGAACTGATCGAGATGCTCATCCGGCGCAAACAGCCCGAGGATCAGGTCGCAGTGCATCTCGTCACCGCCCCTGACGATGGGAACATTCAGGAGCAGCGGGAATGCCTGGACGGGATCGCAGAGGCCTGCACAGGAACAGGCGTTGATTTCACCTGGGCGTTTGATGGGAGCGGAACGCTCCATGCCCGCGACGTCACGACAGACACCGGATGGAAGATGGTTCTGGATCGTGGGCTGGATATTTTTCAGCCGACCCCCCGGAAAATGAACGGCTTTTCACTGGGGGAGCGAATGCAAGAGCATCGAATGGTCAAGGGTTTCTACGTGACCTATGTCGAGAACGAATAAACTGTAGTTTACAAGCATCGCTGACGTCGCGTCTTTGCCCAACTATGATCGGTAAATTTGCGTGAACGGTCGCAGCTCGGGATAGAAGTGAGGTTTAGCATAGGGTTTCGAGGTGAGCCCATGCAAAGGGGGTAGATGTGAGGGCTTGTCGGATAACGATAAATAACTTCAGGGGCATTAAGTCCGCGACTTTGCTCCTGCCGCAGCACGGTGTGCTTATCGGCGACAATAACACGGGCAAGACGACTATACTCGAAGCGCTTGATCTGGTCCTTGGCCCTGACCGGCTCAATCGTCAGCCGCCTATCGACGAACATGATTTCTTCCGGGGGGAGTATCTTCTCGCGCCTGCTGCGCCAGCGGCCGAGGCGGCTGGTGACGGCGGCGATGGAGAGCTTCCAGCGCCGGATACCGACGCCGAACCACCGAGGATCGAGATCGAGATCGAGGTGACGGTTGCCGACCTCACCGACGAGCAAAAGGGGAAATTCGGGGACTACACCGAATTTTGGGACGGGGCGACCGACACCTTCTACGACGAGCCGAATCCGGCCGGTGTGGATGCCGCCACCGTCACCGAAGCGCTGCGTGTCACGTTCCTCGGCTGGTACGATGCCGAGGAGGACGATTTCGAGGGGAAGACCTATTTCACCCGCAGCCTAACCGAGAGCGACCGGCCCGAGCCGTTCTCCAGGAAACATAAGCAGGTGTGCGGCTTCCTCTACCTACGTTCCCTTCGCACAGGTTCACGCGCTCTGAGCCTGGAGCGGGGCAGTCTGCTCGACATCATCCTGCGCCTCAAAGAAGTCAGACCACAGATGTGGGAGGCCACCCTCAGCACTTTGACCGGCATCTCGGTCGCGAGTGATCCGAAGCTCGGCATTTCTCCCGTGCTGGAGAGCATCAACGCGGCGTTGAAGAAGTACGTGCCGAAAGAGTGGGGCGTGGAGCCCCATCTTAAGGTCTCCAATCTGACCCGCGAGCATTTGCGCAAGGTGATCACGGCCTTCATCGCTACGGGTGACGGGGATCATGCGGCGCCGTTCTATCGGCAGGGCACGGGCACTATCAACATGCTCGTCCTAGCAATGCTTTCCCAGATTGCTCATGACAAACAAAATGTCATCTTCGCCATGGAGGAGCCGGAGACTGCAATCCCGCCCTACGCGCAGAAACGTATCGTTCACGAGGTGCGGAAGCTCGCGTCACAGACGCTCTTCACGTCCCACTCCCCCTATGTTTTGGAGGAGTTTGCGGTCGAAGAGACTGTGGTGCTCGGGCGCGATGGAGAAGGGGTCCTGGGCCAAAAGGCCATCACCCTCCCGGATAATGTGAAGCTGAAACGCTATCGGCAGCAGTTTCGTACGCGCTTCTGCGAAGGGTTGCTTGCTCGCCGTGTTCTTGTGGCGGAAGGCGCCACGGAAACATCGGCCTTTCCCGTCGCGTGCCGCCGCCTGGCGGAGCTCAAACCCGATTCCTACGCATCCCTTGAGGCTCTCGGCGTCTGCATTGTCGATGCCGGCGGTGAAACCGACATCCCGGGCATGGCCAAGCTCTACCGAGACCTCGGAAAACGGGCTTTCGCGATCTGTGACAAGCAGGGCGATGCGAACAAGGACCTCATTGAAGCGCAGGTCGATCTGCTCTTGATGCACGAGGAAAAAGGCTTTGAGGCTATGGTGCTTCAAGGCACAACGGAGGCCGCCTTGAAGCGGTTCACCAAGTTGATCGACTGGCCACAGGACCTTGCTCAGAAGTATCCTGATCCGGAGGCCCAGGCCGCAGCCTCTTTGACGGACTATTTCGCCAAGTCGAAGGGGAACTGGGGTATTGCCGACTTTCTCGCGCAATGCAGCGAGGCCGAGATGCCCCAGTGGCTTCGGGATGCGGCAGTCAACTTGAGGGATGCCTGTCTTTCCATCCCTGCGGGCGGTGGCCAGGCTGCCGCACCCGCTGCGGTCGAGCACCCGGAAGCGGACGATGAAGCTAACTAACGGCCAGCGGGATGTCATGGAGGCGGATGGCTCTCTCCTGGTCACAGGCGGGCCCGGGTCCGGCAAGACTACAATCTCCATCCTCAAGGCGGCCCACGTCGCCGAGCGGGACCTTCGCCCCGGTCAAAAGATCCTGTTCCTCAGCTTTGCCCGCGCCACCGTTTCCCGCGTAGTTGAGGCGATCGAATACGAGCAGCAGATCCCGCCTGCCCAAAAGTGTCTTATCGACGTCGAAACCTACCATTCCTTTTTCTGGCGCATCCTGAAGGCCCACGGCTATCTCATCGGCCTGCCACGGCGGCTCTTCATTCTTACGCCGCCCGGCGAGGCAATTGCGCTCTCGGACGCCCGCTCAGGTTTTCCCGCCCGGAATCTAACGGACGCGCAGAAAGCAGCGAAAAAGGTCGCGGAAGAGGCTGAACGCGCGCGCCTTGCAACGGAAGACGGCCGCGTGTGTTTTGATCTTTATGCCCCCTATGTGGGCGACCTTCTCCATGGCAGCGCGCGTATCCGGCGCCTTATCGCCAGCATGTACCCTGTCATCATCCTCGATGAGTTTCAGGACACCAACGAGGCGCAATGGCGTGTTGTCCAGGCGCTGGGCGAAGTCTGCCGCCTGATCGCCTTGGCGGACCCGGAGCAACGAATTTACGACTGGATCGGTGCCGATCCTGCTCGACTCGACCATTTCCGGGAAGCCTTCAAGCCGACAGAAGTGGACCTGAGCACAGACAATCACCGTAGCGCCGGAACCGAGATTGCTCTGTTCGGTAATGACGTGCTCACCGGAAAATTCCGGCAGGATTCCTATAAGGGCATGGACTTCGATGTCTTCGACCCGTTTCCCAATCCAGCGATGACCAAGCTAGTAACGACGGTTTACAAGGCGCGGAAGCGTCTCGTGGATGCGGGCGTCGTCAATTGGTCACTGGCCGTTCTGGTGCCGACAAAGAAAATGACTCGCTTGGTATCCGATGCCTTCCGTCAGCCTCCTGCCGGCATGGCCGAGGTGTCCCACTCCGCGGTGATCGAACTGGAAGCCGCTATTCTCGGCGCGGAAATCATCGCCCTTCTCATGCAGCCAGCCGACGATCGCCATTTCGACCAGTTCATCGAACTGATGTGCAACTACTTCCAGGGGAAAGGCGGCGACGGGCCGACGCAGGGTGCACTTAAGGAAGCCGCAAATATCCGTAAAGCCTACGACGAGTACCTGGCCTCCCAAAAGGCAGGAAAGGCGATCCGCAAAAACAGCATCGTCGTCAACATCGTTGCCGTCTATGAGCAGGCCCGTGCCGTTGTGCTGACGGGTGAGCCCGACAAGGATTGGCGCGCTTTGCGGCGGGTTCTGGAGGATGGGAGTTGCGCACGCCTGAAGGAAATTGGGCAAGAAGTTCGCAATCTTCGTATCCTGGAGCGCGGCACCCAGCTTCGTCAGGAGTTGTCCCAGAATTGGCGCGACAACGGCGGCTATCACAATGCCCTAGCTATCACACGACAGGCTTTCATTCAGGAGCATTTTTCGACGAACGCAAAGCCCGAGTCTGGCGTCGTCGTAATGAACATGCACAAGGCGAAGGGAAAACAGTTCGATGAGGTCATCATCTTTGAACACTGGCCGATCAAACGAAAGGGACAACCGCCCTACAATGGCGACAGGATCGTGCGCTTCAACTCTAGGGAGCAGATCGACGACCAGGCACGGCAGAATTTCCGTGTCAGCGTGACCAGAGGTAAGCGTCAGACGACTGTTTTGACCCCAAAAGGCGATCCCTGCGTTCTTCTTCTGGGGAACAATAGTTAGATGGAATTGGGATAGACCAGATGTTGATCTGGTTCTTGCGGTTCATGTTTTTCCTTCGGTTACGGCTGCTGCCGCATTCTTGTCGCGTCGCTGCAACAGCCACTTTGCCGGCAGCATGAGCCAGAACGTCGCAAGGTAGAACAGCAGCTCAAACAGCGCGCTGCTACCTTCGGCCTTTTGTCCCTTCAACCTGGCGGGAAATGCATCGAACGTATTGCCCAGAAGATTGCCAAAGAAGATGACGCGGATCAGCAGCATGATGTCGCCTGCGGTCTTTTCGCCGTAGAACTCGGCAAGTCGCGCAGTCATCGCAGGGTCTGGCTTGCGGTCGGTTTCGGCGTAGTGCTGTGCGAACAGAAGCGCCGGAAGTTCGTGTTCGGTGGCGGATGCCTCGAATTGCAGGTCGAACATATTTCGGATCTCGTCGGTGCTCATGCCGCTGGTCACGGCTTGTTGGGCATGAAACCAGGTGCAGTAGGTACAGCCGTTGACTGCCGTCACCACCATCATGATCTTTCCGGTGAAGACCTTCCCGATATCCGGATTTCGCATCGCGCGGGCCACGGCCGGGACTTTCGAGATCAGAAAGCCCAAGTCGCGAAAGAGTATGCCTGGGGAGAATATCTTCTTGTCGTAGGTGGTGCTATGCATGGTGGTGCCCCTTATTTTCTTGACCGGAGGTTTCAGCCTGCATTCCCCAAGTGGCGTGTCGTTTGAGGTGAAGATCGCCTGTATCCGAGCGCTAGACAAGGATTTTCTGCCGCAAGCGGCACCTGCGGTCGCGCAGACTGCTGGATCTGGACGGATCAGACCGCGAAGCCGCTGTTTCCTTGCCCAGGGTGCGGCGTTTTTCAGCGCAGCGGACAGATCTGTCCAGCCGCTTTCGTTCAGTTTGAGCGTGGATCGCGATCATGCGCATAGCGGTGGCGCTCGCAATCGGCGGATAGCGGCGAGGATGGCGCGTACCATCGTGCCGGTGACAGCGACCTCGGCCAGCTGGAAGGTGATGGTGCGGGCGTGACGGACCACACGTGCCCCGATCTTGATCAGCTTCAGTTGCAGGCTGGTCAACGACCAGTCGGCCATGGCCTCGGCGCTCGATGCAGCGCAAGAAGGTGGCCAGGTTGTACGCCAGGGCGTGCAGTTGCAGCCGCACCTCATTGTCGCGGAACTTCCGGCACGACAGCCGCGTCCAGCGAAAGGCGTATTTGCCCTCTTTGATGTGCTGCTCGGCGGTGCCGCGCTGGTTGTAGAACCGCACCACCCAGTCCGGCTCCATCGGCAGGTTGGTGACGATGAAGCCGAAACGCGGGAACAGTTCGCCCGGATGCCATTCGATCTTGGCGATCACCCGGCGTTCCTTGTCCCAGGACGCCGCCTGATACTCGAATTCCTCGAAGAACCGCTTGACCTTGGTCAGTGACGGCCGCCCGACAGGGCGCGTTAGCCGATGCGCGATCTTGTCCTTGAGGACCGCGTTTGCGGGCAGCCGGATGGCGTAGAAGAACCGCGCTTCTTCCAATCGCTCATAGATCGCCGGGATCGCGTAGGCAGCATCGGCCCGGAAGAACCTGCCACCAAGGTCGCGCTCCGCGTAGCGCGCAATGACGGGGTCGAGAACATCACGCCAGCCATCGGCGCTGTGGACGTTGCCATGGCGCAGGGCGCAGCGTTCCAGCATCCCGAACTGGTTGAACAGAAAGTTGGGGTGATAGCAGCTACAGTCGAAATGGCCATTCCAGGCGGACCCTTCCTGGTCGCCATGGGTCGGGCTGACCGAGCGTCCATGTCCAGAACGATGTACTTCAGCCCGTTACGGTCATGGAACCGGTCGATCCATTGCCCGTTCAGGTCGGCCAGCGCGGCACGGTTCCCGGCCAGAGCCAGCGTCTCGGTCTCGAACCGTCCCATCTGCGATGCCGAGGCCGCTTGTGCATCGACCGCTCTGCCGCCGACAACTTGGCGCATGACCGGATCGCAGGCGAGACGGTTGGCGTCGTTGACATCCTCGTATCCGGCCAGCCGCCCAAAGACTGATTGCCGGAACAGGCCGTCGAGCCGATGGACCGTGTTCTTGCCAGAGCGAGTATCGCGCAGCGCCGCTGACGCCAAATCGGACAACCCGAGCGCGTCATCAAGCTCGCGCATCACCAGAAGGCCGCCGTCGGAACTGAGCTGCGTGCCGCGAAATTCCAGCCGCACGCGAGGGTCGAAATCCACCCGATCTGCCCGTTGCAAGCCCGCACCCTCTGGGTGATCCATGAAACGCGCCCCTCGCAGCCTTCAACACCATGTTTTATATAGGAAATATAATGGTCAGGACAGCGAAATCAGCGCCTTACTTGGGAAATGTGGGTGGAACTCTATCGCATACCTGAATCTGGCTGTGACAGAAGCGCAATTTATGCTCAGCCTTACATAGTGGCCCCAACCTAAGGCGGCCCAGGACAACTACTCAGTGGCGTTCTGAAGAAACTGCTCGAGAGATGCCTTTCTCGCACATCTATCAAAGGCATAAGCAGTTTGCTTGAATGCCTTGCCGTCCAGCAGGCCTTGAATATACCCGGAGACGGTGTCGGCTGCCATGACGAGCGTGTTGTCCAGCGTATGGACATATCTACTGGTCACCGAACTGTTGGCATGACCAAGGAGCGCCGCAATTGTGATCTCGCTGAGACCAAGATCATTGGCAATGCTCGCAAAACTATGCCGAAGGACATGGGCCGTGATCGTCTCAAGTGCGGTCCCGGCGAAGATCTTCTTCCACTTGTTGGGAAAGGCGCCATACGCCTTGCCGCCCCGTGATCCAGGAAACACGTAATCTCCGGCAGAAACCTCGCGCTGCTTTTCCAGGAACTCTACCACTGCAAGACCAATCGGGCGGATTGATGCACCTTCCTTTGAATCCGACAGTCGTAGGCAACTGTTCGAAAGGTCCACGTCGCTCCACCGCAGACCAATGATTTCGCTGCGCCGACAGCCGGTCAGAGCAATCTGCCGCACGATGTCGGTCATCATAGCAAGATCAGGGTCACTTGCCGCGCGCTTCAGCGCCTCACCCATATCCCGATATTCAGCGGTGCTTAGACGCCGGTTTCGAACCTGATCCTTTGGCTTCTTGATGCCATGGGCAACATTTCGATCCACAATCCCGGCGTCATTCGCATAGGTAAGAATCCCGCCTAGTAAGCCGACAGTACGGCTTGCTGCCCCTGGTCCGCCGCGAAGAATGGATTTGCCGCGAAGGTTTTTGGTCTTCCTGACCGCGCGCGTTTTCCCGATCAAGATGTCGTTCATCATCTTCGTCACGTCCGCCTTACCCAGATCGCGCACGCGCTTCTTGCCGAGGATCGGGATGATGTGGCCATTGATTCTGCCAATATCGGTGATGATTGTCGCTGGCTTCTTGGGCCGACCGCGTTTACCCTGGATGAGTCCGGCATGGAGGTCGACAATATAGCGTTCGCAAAGCTCCTTGATCGTCATGGCATTTCGGTCCTCCAGCTTTTCTTCAGCCGGGTCATCGCCTTGAGCTACGCGCCCGAGTTGTGTCTTCGCCTCGCGTCGTGCCGTCTCGGGTGTCCAGATGCCGTGAAGGCCAATGGTGAAACGCCGGGAAGATCCGTTGCTTCGATATTGGATCACATAGCTGCGCTTGCCCGACGCGAAGACTCTCAATCCAAATCCGGGCAGGTCATCGTCCCAGATGACGTAGTCGTTGGGCTTGGTTATGGCGCTCTCAACAAGCCGTTTCGATATCTTTGGCATGGAATCTATCCTTTCCAATCGGGCTCTCGCGTAAGCACCACGTAAGCACTTGGGGGAAAACCACAGCGTAGAGCCGGTTACGTTTTTCCGTCGGCATGCGCTGGAAAGTAAAGTTATTTCAGTGCTTTATCGCACTGTAGCGTAGTCCATCGCACGTTTCGGATAGACTGCTAATAATTGCTCCGAAGGCAGAGGTCATGAGTTCGAATCTCGTCGGGTGCACCATTTCCTTCCCAGCATCGCAACTATGAGACCTATTGGTCTTTTGGCCTCATCGTTCTAGAGGGATCGAGTCGCCTTGACCTTGATAGAATCGATCTGGCGCGCGGATACCGAATTCGATCGAAACGAGATCGTCGCCCGTCGCTCCGCATCGAAAGTCACGATGATTGCACGCGGGTTTTCCGCATCGGGTAGGTAGGTGACGCCAATCTTCCGCGCGCCCTCTACCGAAACGCCAATATCCAAAGGGGTCTGCAGGACGACATTCTCACCGGCGAGCAATCGATAGATGGCCTTGTATCGGCCAGGCTGAGCAACGGAAAATTGCCAGTGACTGATGGTGGGCTCATACCAATATCCGATATGATCCCCCCAGCCGCCCATCGTGTACAATAGGTCATCACTAGAACCATCACGGCGCCCGATTCTGATTGCGCCGTCCACCGCAATCGTCGGGAACATCGGCTGGATCACTTCCCCGCTTCTCGCCGTCGAAGCAGTGGGGAGACCTGCCCTTGGATAGATCAATCCGTGCTGCAAGTCGTAGTGACTTACGTCCGACACGAGCGCGAACTGCCTGTAGTTTCGCGTGCGGAATACTTCATCGGAAAACCGCGAAGCGGTTGTGACCAAGACAAAGCCGTAGGTCGGGTCGATCAACACAGAGCCATTCTGAACCGGGAACTCGGCGGATGTATGCCCCCAAAAGCCGTAGTTGGGGCCATCCACCTCAGCTATGGGGGCGCTCTCCCTGGGGGCAATCAAGTTGAAGTTGTAGCCGGCCTTTTCGCCCATCAGCAGGCGAACCATGGCTGAAGCGCTATCGCACGCGCCTGGAACGGCGCTCTCAAAAAACTCCGCATACTCTGGGGGTGACGGCGCGCGAGCAGGGCTATTGGAAAATATGTAGTGCCGGTACACTAACCGGCCCACCTTGAGTAGATTCTGCGCGGTAGCCTCGTCGGTGACCGCGAGTAGATCACGCACGTTGATGGGATCAGGGAGATCCGCACCGAATGAACGGTAGTCATCCCCTATCTCCTCGATGGAGCGGAGCGGGTCATCGGCGGCTATCGTATCGGCAATTGGGAATTGTTTAGGCGGTATTCCCGCGCGCGCACCTTGTATCGCGACGCCGGCAACGGCCGTCATCGCAACGAGCAGCAAAACCATCGCACCTAGCAAGTGCTTCATTGCAGCACTATGACGTTGAGCTACGTCAATGGCAACCTAGGTGGCGTAGGTTCATGGGCAATGCTGCCAACACGCCTCCCTGCCGTCGCTCAATCCACCGCCAACAGCGTCCACTCCCCGAAAGTGGAGGCCGCCTTGCCGACGCGCTCGGCAGCCGCCTTCATCGCTTCTGAAGCCGATGAATGCACGAGAAGATAAGCAGCAGACGTTTCGCGTGCAATGTCGCTGAGCGCACCTGCGGTAGGTGCGTCCTCCAAGGCTCGCAATGCCTCGGCGATACCGTACCATTGAGCTATGGAGTCACTGCCGGAATAAGACAGGAAGTTCATGTCCTTGTAGAGGAAAGCTGTCGGCTGGAGCGCTTCATAGCGAACCGCCAGCGCAAGCAAGCTGACATCTTCCGAGCTGGACAGATGGGGCAAGGGCAATACTCTGCTACCCGCAGGCAGGACTGCGAGATGCTGCAACAACTGCTTCTCGGCGACACTGACTACTGGTCGAGACAAGGCGTTTTGGCCGACGATCGGATTCGGATACGCAAGCCACCAAACGCAAGCGAGCAGCGACCCCAGCAGTAGCGATGCTCGCCGGATCGAGGGTAGCTCACTCCATCTCGCTAGCATCCACACCAGCAAAATCAGCAGGAGCGGAACAAAGAACCGAATATTGCGAATGAGGTCGATTTGAATTGGGTGGCTTCCACGAAGGAGAGCCACGCCCTGATCCAAAAGCGATACGCCGACAGATCCAATGGCAAGCCCGACGCCAAAGGCAAGTAACAGCAGAACCCGTTTTTCGTGAAACCTTGCCAGCAAGACAAACGGCGCGCTAAGCGCTGCGACCCAAACCAACAAGATCCAGACCGGAGCAGATAGGAACACGGTAACGACAAACTGCTCTACCGCCAGGACGGCGCTGTAATATTGCCCCCCTACATTGGCTCGAAGGGTTTCGGTCAGAACCCTAGCAACCTCTCCCGATTGGGATTGGGCGAATGTGCCGACGAATCCCAGTGCAAACGGTATCGCACACGCGACGAAGAGCAGGCCGCCGACTACGGCCCAAGCCAAATGCTCCGGCCAGCCGACCTCTACAGGCTTCGCGACGGTCATCATCGCAAGAATGCCTAGCGCTACTGATGGAGCACTGACGGGATGGATATAGATGCTAACGCCGCAAAGCAGCATAACGCCCGCAATGTGCCATGATTTTCGAATGTGCAGCGCCGCCAACATGAGGAACGGAAATATGGCGGCGAAAGCGGATCGAGTAAGCGGCGAAGACAGCATGCCCCACAACTCGCCCGCAAAAACATACACGGGCGGTACGCTAGTCACCGCCAGCACTAATGGCCAAAGCCGCCCCCCAAATAGCGTTCGGCCCAGGAGATAAAAACCAACCATCTGAACGAATAGCAGGGGTAGTCCCATCAGCATGAATGCCGTGCCGATGTCGCCGGTTACCCGTGTGAGAACCGCGACGGCCGGTATCATCAGTGTCTGATAAAAATGGAAGTTCTGCGGGTTCGAAAAAACCGGATCGTCGACAAACCGATCAGGATATAGTTGGGCCGCGACGATCGAAGCGACGTTGCCCCCATCCGCCGTCGGTACGATTTGTGGTGCGCCAGAGAGAGTGAGCGACGTCCAGATCGCAGCGATCGCCAAAAAGACGACAAATGGGAACAGTGAAACGAGATAGCGGGAAACGTTGGTCTTCATCGGCAAAGCTCTCATTCCGGCTCTTTGCCATGGGCGCGAAGCGTTCAGCAAGAACTTCATGTGGCGGCTCATCGGCATCGCCCTACACTGGCAGACAATGCTTGCGCGCCAACCGCTCTCAGCCGACCGGGGATGACCGCTCAGTCCGCGGTTGCGCGAAAGCCAGGCTGCGAACGGCGGCAAACAACGCGACAAATGTCCAGGCTGCATTGAGCAGAAGCGCCGGCGCAATGTACCGATAGATTTGTCCTTGTGATAACGCGGCAAGTGCGACGACCGCCAATCCATACAGTGGAACCGCGAGCCACAACCAATCCCGCGACCGAATCGCCGCTGCGACCGAAACCGCCAGCGAAACCAAGAGCCACCACCCCGGCAACGAAATCTCCAACTGACCTACAGAAAGATGGTGTTGGATCCAATCCACGGCCTTCAAGCGAACATCAAGAAGGCTCGCGGTTGGATAGACTGCGTCATTGCCAAACTGTTCGCTGGACGCCCGTCGATACTCATCGAGCTCAGTAAGCTCCTTGCGAAGCTCCACCCACCTAGCATCAGGAGATTGTGAGAGCATCGTGACAACGCCGGGCGTACGCAGGAGCGCCATGAAGTCGTCCGCTCCGCTTCTTAACATTCTTGGCCAGCTAACCGAGATCGCCTCAAGACCAATTGAGGTAATCAGGCGATCACTCTCCCTTGGCCCCAGAAGGCGATAGCTGGTGCTGACCGCGCTCCAATAGGGAATTGATTGCGCGGAGTCTATTCCCAGCATTTTTCCCATTTGCGCGGATGCGGGCCCATTGTTGGCGGAGCCAAAATCGGCAATTGGGCGATAGACCCCTATCGCGCTCCCGTAAACAGCCGGCTTTGGTGTCGGAACCCACGTCACCCACATTGCTGAGGGCAATGCAATTCCTGCCAGTAACGCAACGCTCCCATACAACCACGCTGAACGAGGCCGGACGGCGCCTTTGGCCAAATAGAGGGCGAGGATAACCAGCAGAAGGAGCAATGACTCGGCACGCACCGTATATGCGACGCCCGCAAAAAAGGAAAAGCTGAGCACGAAGGGCCAGCTGAAACTCGCCCGGGCCGCCAACGCCCACAGGGCAAGCACCACTGCCCCGAGCATGAGGCCGACGTTGTCCGTCGCTGGAATGTTCATGAGCGGCAAGCCGAGGACACCTGCCGCTAGTGCCAGCGACGCTGCAACTGCCCAGATTTTTTCCGGGATGAGACACAGGCAGAACACGGTTAGCGCCGCAACTGTAGCCAACCTTATCACCGCCAGCGCCAAGACAATGGAGTCAATGCCTGGGCCAAAGACTCTGAAAGCGAGGAAATATATCCAGACGACAAAATCTCGCCCGCCAATCCAACTGGCTGCAAATGTCGTATTCCCGTCCGGCCACAACAGGGCCGACTGCAGGTAGTATTGCGCATCCGTATGTATGTAGGGAATTTTGGAAATAGAAATTATGAGGTACGTTAAAGCGAGTGCGATAACCAAGCCAGCCTTGCGCAGTTTCCAAGCCCCCCAAATGCCCCAGTTCAACTTTCGATAACTGGAGCTGCCCAGAAATAGCTTCTAATTCGACCCGCAGGTTTGTCATAGCCTCTTGATAGGATTTCCCATTCTCGATGACGGCGGTTCGTCGAAATGCAGAGACACATTCCCGTCTCAAACGGCGAGAACAGGTTACCGTGGCGTGCGAACACCTCGGCGAGAAAATATGTGCCAATTTGCGGGGATACTCGGCTCGAGGCTTTATCCGATGATCTGCTGCCGTTATTGCTACGCAGCCCCTCGGGCATCCTGCAATCGCGTGAGAGCGTTAGTATATGTATAAAGAGCTCCGCTCTGTCCTCGCCAACCTGCCGGGAGCATGGAAGCGCGCCGTTCTAATCGCGTTCGACTTCGCAGCGTTATCATTTGCCCTCTGGAGCAGTTACGCGCTCCGCTATGGCGTAGTTTTTTTCCCGATAAACCTCGATCAAGCCTTGATAATCTTGAGTGCTCCGATCGTTGCGATCCCCATTTTCATACGGATGGGCTTGTATCGCTCCGTGATCCGCTATCTGCCCGAGCGCGCGATGTGGACGATCCTCCAGGCCATGACCGTGGCTACGCTCTGCTGGGTTGTACTCGTGTTCCTTTCGGAGATGGCCGGCCGCGGAATCGTGCCGCGGTCAGTGCCAATTCTGTACTGGACGCTGGGGAGCATTCTGATCGGCGGGAGCCGCTTTGCAGCGAAAAAATTTCTGCTCTCCAGGGGCAGCGCTCACCCCTCGGGCCATCCCGTTGCGATCTACGGCGCTGGCGAAGCGGGGGCCCAACTCGCGGTAGCACTACGCAACCAAGGCAGAACGTTCATCGTAGGTTTCATTGACGACAATCAAGCTCTTCGAGGCCGCGACGTCGCAGGTATACGCGTTTTTTCCCCGCAGGATCTTTCATATCTCGTGACGGAGTACGGAGTTAAGGAAGTCATCCTCTCCATTCCCTCGATCAACGCCAGCAGACAAAAGGAAATCGTTACTCGAATTAGCGGTCAGGGCCTCAAGATCAGAACCCTCCCCAATCTCGCGGACCTCGTATCCGGAAAATACCTGGTAAGTCAGATACGTGAAATTGATATCGACGAACTTTTGGGGCGGTCATCCGTGCCAGCTGACGCCGATCTCGTGCGCAGGATGATAGCCGGAAAGACAATAATGGTTACCGGAGCGGGGGGATCCATCGGCTCCGAGCTTTGCCGCCTAATTGTCAAGTGGGCGCCGCAGCGGCTTGTGCTCTTCGAGGCCAACGAGTTTGCACTTTACCAAATTGAGCGTGAACTCTCCGCGATTACCGACCAGGCGGTGGTTCCTGTTCTTGGCTCGATCGTGAACCGTGCTCGCGTAGACGAGGCGATCAAACAGTTCGGCGTTCAAGTTGTTTTTCACGCCGCTGCGCATAAGCACGTGCCCTTGGTGGAGGCCAATGCGCTGGAGGGGATTTACAACAATGTCGTCGGTTCGCTGAACGTTGCAAATGCCGCCTTTGACAATGGCGTTGAAAGCTTCGTGCTGATCTCATCGGACAAGGCGGTTCATCCCACCAATGTGATGGGCGCCACGAAGCGCTGGGCCGAATTGATCGTGGCCCAGAAAGCCAGAGAGGCCGCTCGAAAGGAAACGAACCAACGGTTTTGCTCCGTGCGCTTTGGCAATGTGCTTGGGTCAAATGGCTCCGTCGTGCCTCTGTTCAAGGAACAGATCGCCAAGGGTGGCCCGGTAACACTGACCGATCCGACGATGACGCGTTACTTTATGTCCATCCACGAAGCGGCCGAATTGATCGTTCAGGCAGGCGCCCTGTCCCAAGGGGGCGACGTCTTTGTGCTCGAGATGGGGACACCCATCCTCATCCGCGATCTCGCCGAGAACATGATCCGTCTGGCAGGCCTCACCGTTCGCGATGAAAGCCAGCCAAACGGCGACATCGATATCGTGACCGTCGGGAAGCGCCCCGGGGAGAAGCTGTACGAGGAATTGTTCTACGACGAGACCAATGTGCGCGCCACAAGCCACCCCAAGATACTAAGAGCGGCAAATAGCGACACCTCAAAAGAGGAGATAGAAACTGCCTTGTCCACGCTTATGCGCACTTTGGATGAACAGAACGAGCGAGAGGCGCGCCGGATACTCTTCGAAACCATCCAATAAGCGGCTCACGCCGGGCGCCGCGCGACCCACATCCGGTTGAGGCCATAGACGAAGCCGGTTTCCTGGCAGTCGACAAAGCCGGCTTCGCGAATGAGCTTTTCCACGTCGGCCGCGTCCATGCCCATGACCTCGCCCTCGGCGATTTCGCGATGCTTGTCCTCGCTATACCACCAGATCGCGTGACCAACCTTGCCGATCAGCGAGCCAATCATCGTAATAACAACGCGGCCGCCGGGTTTTAGAACTCGAAATGCCTCAGCAAGAGCATCCTTGCGTTCGGGTATATGATTGAGGCATGCAATGAACGTAACGGTATCGAAGGACGCGTTTGAAAAAGGAAGATAGCTACAATTTGGCACGATTACACAGTCGCCGCCCCAGTCGACAACATCGACGCCAACACTCGCTGCAGCACTTTCTGCCCTTTCGGTCTGGCGCAACCGCTCGCGATAGAGCTTGAGCAACATGTTGTCGCCTGCCCCGATGTCGAGGCACCGACCGTCGAGCTGATCCAGAACCACACCAAGGCGTTCCGCTCGGAGGGAAGTAAGGTGCCACCCCTCGCTCACATGGTCTGGGAAGAATATCATGCGCAAAGGCGCGCCTACGAAGTCGTACGCGGATTGCAGTACCGATTTCGGTCGCGAGAGCGCCCAGGCTGGCGGGGCTCCTTCGAACATCTTCAGGCTGGGTTCATTCTGCATCGGAGGCTCTCCCCAGCAAGGTTGTGGCGGTATTTGAGACGCGTTTCGCCATTTGCATTTGCGGCAGTTGAGAGAGCCTGAGCTGACTTATTTGATCGGCAATCAAACCGAGAATAATGAGCAGCATCCCCAAGACGAGCATGAGCAGGCCAGCGGCAGGAATGCCGCGCCCGACCCAGACTGCGAGCGCGGCACTGTAAAGCGCACCCAAACCAATCAACGCGATTCCGGAAGGCAGAAATACCCGCATCGGGGCAAATAGCAGTACCGAGCGCAACAGCAGAAACATTGCTTCGAACCCGTCGCGCAAGCGAACTGTCGACTCCCCGATGCGCTCATTGACCGAAATTGGTTCGAACAATATCGGATAGCGACGCTCTATCATCGTCAGCGTCGTGACGAGGCTGGCGCTAAACCGATCGGGAATAAGGGGGAGGTAACGAAGGATCACCTCGCGCCGAAAAACCCTCAGACCACAGTTCAGGTCGGAGCCGGCATTGATCTTGAGCCCCTTGCCCACGAGGCGTATCAACCATTTGCCGGCGCCCCGCACGAACGACGCTGACCCTCGCCTCTGCCCGATTACGGCCACGAGCTCCTTGCTACGCACCAACTCGGCCATCCGCATAAGGTCTTCGACCCTATGTTCGTTATCCGCATCAAACCAAGCCACATAATCGCGGCTGGCGTGCGCCATGCCTGTCTTCAGCGCTGCACCCTGTCCCTGATTAAAGGTGTGACGTACTACGATGACGTCATAGCCAATCGCTATCTTCGAGGTGTCGTCAGTAGAACAGTCATCAACGACGATGATTTCAGCACCCGGGAGCTCGGAAAGCAGCCCCTCAAGTGTAACACCCAGCCCAGCCTGCTCGTTGAACGCTGGCACTACTACGCTAAGGCTGGCCCACCGCCCGTCTTGCTGCATCGAAGTAACATTCTCCACCAGACCCTGCCGCCGCCATAGAAGAACGCGGCCCTATGCCTCATAGCGCCAGCAGAGCCGATTGCAAAACCGTTTCGTCAGTTAGGCACATCGATCGGCGGACGAAACGGGCTACAAAATTGTCTGCTCGGTTTGACCGGCTATTGCTACCGAAACGTCTGCCACACTATTCAAAGATGTTGCCGTGAGCCGCAACACCTGGAGCGAGGCTGCTAGGCAACGGCAGTCCTCACTGCTCCAATGCAACCTCGATTCGTTTGAAAGGTCCCCGGCATGTGCGGGATAAGCGGACTGGTTTCCTGGCAAAGTATGCCCGACACCACGATTGTCAGAAAAATGACGGACGTGCTGGCGCATCGCGGCCCGGACGGTTCAGGCATCCACACGCTAGGCCAGGCAACATTCGGCCATCGCCGACTTGCCATCCGCGATCTGAGCGATGCCGGCCACCAGCCTATGCTCGACCCTACTGACAGCGTCATGGTGACCTTCAACGGCGAGATCTATAATGACGCGTCGCTCCGAGCCGAGATCGAAGCTCAGTCCGACTACCGTTTTCGTACCCGATGCGACACGGAAGTACTGCCTATCGGTTGGAAACTTTGGGGTCCGGATCTCTTCGACCGCCTGGAAGGCATGTTCGCAATAGCCATATGGGACCGCGCAAACGATCAGCTGGTATTGGCGCGTGACCCGGTTGGCATCAAGCCTCTCTACTATGCTCTCGCGGGCGATACCGTGCTTTTCAGCAGCGAGCTCAAGGGGATACTCGCGTCGGAACGAATTTCGTCCGCGATCGATCCCTCCTCCTTTCATACCTATCTCGCCGCCGGGTACTGCGATGTAGGCAAAAGCCTGGTTGCCAACGTGAACCAGGTAACGCCTGGGTCCTACAGCATATTTACGCCCACCGCAGTCACGAGCAGTGTTTACTGGCAGCCACGACGTACAGGCACGATCACCGATCAGACCGAGGCAAGGAACGAACTTCACGAACGCCTCGGCGCGGCATGCACCAATCTGCTGATTTCTGATGTACCCGTGGGGCTGATGCTGAGTAGCGGCATCGACAGCGGCATCCTCTCTACTCTGCTTGCCGGGCAGAAAGTCCCCGCCTTTACGGCACGCTTCGCATCCTCCTCCTTTGACGAAGGCACAGGAGCTCAGGACCTCGCTCGACTCGGGGGACACGACTGGCACGCCATCTTTGTGGACGAACAAGCCGACATCATCGAGGATTTCAAGGCCGTCGCCCTCGCAGTCGACGGAGAACTAGCGGACTCGAGTGCCCTGGCGCATTTCATGATCTGCCGAGCACTCCGCAAACAGGTAACCGTCGCTTTAGCGGGTGACGGTGCCGACGAGTTTTTTGGTGGCTATGACACTTATCTAGCCACAACTCTCGCCGAGCGACTTGGCGGCCCCCTCACTCGACTACCCGCGAGCATCATTGGCACCTTGGCGAGCAGGGCGGGTGCCGGACATGAGGGCAGAACTGGTCCGCTGCAATTCCTATCTCGTTTTGCCGCCGGCCTATCCGCTCCCGAGGCGGGTTATCATGCCGAATGGCGACGGCTTACCCCAAGGCAAATGCTTTCCGATCTCTATGGCCCCGCACTCGCGCCGATGCTTGCATATGATCCCTTGGCCGAGTATCGCAACGCCTACAAAACTGCCTCCGGTGGACCGCTGGATAAGGCGCTGCTCGCTGATCAGACTTATTATCTGCCTGCTGACATGCTTACCAAAGTCGATCGCGTCAGTATGGCACATGGCCTGGAGATACGCGTCCCCTTCCTAGAGAGGCCCGTCATGGAACTGGCCGGCCATATCGCCCCCAAACTGCTGGTCGCGAAGGAAAAAAAGGCCGTGTTGAGGAATTTGGCGCGAGCACTGAACATCCCCTCCGAACTGGTGACGCAGAAGAAGTTGGGGTTCAATGTACCCGTAGCGCAACTGCTCAGAACTCGCCTCAGGTCGCTCGCGACAGGCTATTTTGAGACGAATGCTGATATTTTCTATCCCCTGCTGAAGCCTGACTCGGTGAGGGCGGCGTGGCGGTCGCATGACGCGAGAAAATTCGATCATGGTTACCTTTTGTGGGCGCTGCTCGTTCATGGCGTCTGGCGAGAGGCGACTTCGTAGCCTTGACATCTTGCCGTCAGACGAGGGAGGGACAGCAATGATTAAACGCCTGTTCGACGCCACGACAGCCAGTCTTGCCCTACTCGTTCTGTCGCCGCTGCTGCTTCTCACCGCCGCATTGGTAGCTGTCAAACTTGGTCGACCGGTCCTTTTCAGACAGGAACGCCCGGGGTTGCATGGCCAACCTTTCACCATGCTCAAGTTTCGATCAATGACCGATCAGCGCGATGCGAAAGGTGAGTTGCTGGACGATTCCTTGCGCCTAACCAAGTTCGGCAAGCTGTTGCGCTCGACCAGCCTCGATGAACTGCCAGGGCTCTGGAACGTCGTCATCGGAAACATGAGCCTGGTTGGACCGAGACCGCTTCTGATGGAGTACCTGCCGCTCTATTCCTCCGAGCAGGCCCGCAGACATGACGTCAGACCCGGCCTTACCGGCTGGGCACAGATCAAAGGCCGCAACGCCTTGTCCTGGGAGGAAAAGTTCGCGCTCGATACCTGGTATGTCGACAACGCGACGTTTTGGCTCGACTGCAAGATCATCCTGATGACCGTTGCGAAGGTGGTTCGTCGTGAGGGCATCACCATGGAGGGCTCGGCGACGGCCGAGAAGTTCAGGGGTTAGCCCCACTCGCATGGCTTTCGTCGACGCGAGCGTCTTGGCGCGCCAGGCAAGCGCATGCTAGCTGTCTCTCCCGCAACATTCCTCGTTGTCGTACCGCGGGCGTTTGCCTCCCGCGAAGCAGAAGAGTAACCGCGATGCTGAATACCCGCTTCTCGCCATGGCCTTCCTATGATGCGGAAGAAATCGCGGCGGTAAGTGCCGTGCTCGCATCCAACAAGGTCAATTATTGGACGGGTGACATCTGCCGACAGTTTGAGAAGAAGTTCGCAAGCTGGGTCGGTTCGGACTATGCGGTTTCGCTGATGAACGGCACGGTGGCCCTGGATATCGCGCTTATCGCCATGGGGGTTGGCGCCGGCGATGAAGTGGTCGTAGCCCCCAGGACGTTCCTCGCATCGGCCTCCACGGTTGTGAATCAGAGGGCGATTCCGGTTTTTGCTGATGTAGATCGCGACTCGCAGAACATCTCCGCAGAAACCATTGCGCGGGTGCTGTCTCCCAAGACCAAGGCAATCATATGCGTCCATCTGGCAGGCATGCCATGCGATATGGATCCGATCATGGACCTCGCTCGCGAGCATGGCTTGAAGGTGATCGAAGATTGCGCCCAGGCGCACGGGGCGACTTACAAGGGGCGCAGCGTCGGCTCGATCGGAGACATCGGCGCCTGGTCCTTCTGCCAGGACAAGATCATGACCACCGGCGGCGAGGGTGGCATGGTGACGACCAACGACCGCGCGCTTTGGTCAGCCATGTGGTCCTACAAAGATCACGGCAAGAGCTGGGAAGCCGTCTATGAACGCGCCCATCCGCCCGGCTATCGTTGGCTGCACGATACATTCGGCACCAATTGGCGCATGCTCGAGATGCAAGCGGCCATCGGTGTCCTGCAGCTTGAGAAGATGAACGCCTGGAGCGACGCTCGAGCGCGCAATGCCGCAGCTTTGTCTGCTGTCTGCCAGAAATACCCAGCGCTGCGGGTTCCGAGTGTTCCGAACGACGTCAGGCACGCCAACTATCGCTTCTACGCGTTTGTGGAACCAGCTAGCTTGACCGCCGGGTGGAGCCGAGATCGTATCGTAGCGGAAATCACCGCTCGCGGTGTTCCCTGCTTCCA
Source organism: Paradevosia shaoguanensis (assembly GCF_016801025.1). Taxonomy (GTDB): domain Bacteria; phylum Pseudomonadota; class Alphaproteobacteria; order Rhizobiales; family Devosiaceae; genus Paradevosia; species Paradevosia shaoguanensis. The sequence goes on from NZ_CP068983.1 coordinate 1,662,430, forward strand.
GGGCTCGGCCTCTGAGGTCTACCTGGAGAAAGCGTTTGACGGCACGGGTTGGCGGCCGAAGGATCGGCTTCCAATCGCTAGGGAGTTGGGTGAGACCAGCCTGGCATTCCTGGTGCACCCCACGCTTACCGCAGACGAAATCGCAGAAACTTGCGCCGCGATTGAAGAGGTAATGAGTCTGGCGAGCGCCTGACTGTCGCTCACGACATCTGCACGAAGACCAGGCCCGTAAGAACAAGAGCGATGCCCACGAGAAAGGTGGGCGACAGCGATTCACCGAAAATGAAGTGCGCAAGCATCGGTACCAACGCCGCGCCGAGCAATGAAAACGGGTAGGCGCGGCTCAGAGGCACCTGCGTCAATATCCAGACCCACAACGCCGCCGTCGTCAAATACAGGAACATCGCCGCAACGAGCCAGGGAGAGAAAAGCGCCGCCCAAAGCGACTTTTTCAACTGCACCTGGATATCCGACGCAGCAAATTTGAACATGACCTGCCCCACGGCAAGCATGGCCGCGAAAGCGCAACAAACGACGACCTGGATAAGTGGCAATTCGCTCTATTCCGCTGATTGAACCTTAGCCTCAACGCTCCGTTTCGGCGCCGAGATTTCGGAAGGTCATGTAAAGGCGAAGCAGGAGCGCCAAGCCGACCAAACCAGAAGCAACTGCTAGCACGATACCTAGCCAGATGACACTGGACAGAGGCAAAGTATCATGCGCGACAGTCATGATCGAAAAACCCACTACCGCTATGGCGATGTTGCGAAGAGCCTTGGGAATGTCCTGAGTGGCGTTGGCGAGCACGAGAGACAACAGGGCCGTCAGCATAAACTGACCGAGAAGCCATCCCCAGCCGATGAACCTGGTATCTCCGGAACCGGGAAATAGCCAAAAGAATGCGGCCACCACGATACAACTCGATGCGACGGCGATGAGCGCCAGCCTGCCCTGCCCGAGAGCCTGGATCGCCTCGATCTGGAAGCGGCTATAGCCCAAAAGGCTCACAGCAGCGATCACGGCAAAGGCAAACGGCATTTGCGCCGAGAACAGGCCAACACCCAGGCTCGACATTCCAGCCAGCACGACACAAACGACCAGATAATAGGTCAGGTGGAAGACGAGGAGGGCGTTGCTGAGGGGTTCGACTCGCCTGCGCGTTTCAGCCCGATCCATCTGGCCGCGCTTGGGTAGAAGATAGGTAAACAGCACGGTCGGATAGATCGTCGCCACAAACCAGATCGCCGCCGTTAGGTCATAGAGAAAGCGATAGCTACCCAGCACCTCCCGGTCGAACGTACGGGCTATGTAGATGGAGGGTATCTCCTGGATGGCGAGCAAGGCCAATGCTGTCGCCATGAACGAGGCCAGCATCGCAAATGCGCCCACTGGCGGTCGTTCGGCGGGGCCATCCGAGCGTGGCAAGCGAAGGCGAAGCCACGCATATGAAAACACGCCAAAGATCAGGCCCCTCAGGACTATCGCGACGATCGCCATTTCGATCGACCCGGTAATCAGCAGCACCGTCCAAGCCAGGCAATGACGCAAAATAGTGCCGAGCAGTCGCAACCCGTAGACCGCGTTGAAGCGTCGCTCCCGCGCAAGATGGTAGCTCAGACTGTTGGCCGGATAGGCAAGAACATGCTCGACGACGACAATGAGAGCAATCTGTGTACCGCCCATTCGTACAAGCACATCGGGCGGGAAGATAATGTTACCGACAGCGATCAGTGCGATCGAACCCGCAAGAATCGGTATGAGAGCCAGCTTGAGGAAGCTTCGGGCCAGGGCCCGCGACTCGACCTCGTCATGTTGAGCCCGTGCTCTCTCGGTAATCGCCAGGGCCGTCTTGAGTAGAGATATCTCGAGGATAAGAAATACGGACATCAGAGCGACATAAATGCCGTATGTGCCGTACCCCGAAGGACCCGCAAGCGCCGAGTATACAAAGATTGCGCCGACGTTGGTTAGAAACGAGAGAGCGTTGATGCCGTAAATGCCGACGAATCTTAGCATCTGCTCAACTAGACCAATTAACGAGGATCAGGCCCGGCGGCATTGGCGCCCCGGTATTTTTCCTGCCAAGCCTGCAGCATCAGCACGTTCCAAAGGAAATGATGCAAGTGTCCCTTGCCGGCATAGAATTCGTCGCGCGCTCGGGCGACGATGTCGTTGTACTTCGGGTTCGCTTGCCTGAATCGCGCTAGACCAACCTCCGCCCAATCGCGCAACTGACCTCTCAACCAGCTTTCGATCGGCACGCCGAAGCCGGCCTTGGGGCGCTCAAACAATTCCGTCGGCACGTATCGGGACAACATGCGTCTCAAGACGGCCTTGGTGCTATTGCCTTTTATCTTTTCGGTCATCGGGAGGGCCCAGGCCAGACCAAAGAGGTGATGATCCAAATAGGGCACTCGCGTCTCAAGCGCGACGGACATGGCTGCACGATCGACCTTTGCGAGAATGTCACCGGGCAGATATGTGAGCGTATCCAGCAGCATCATGGTCTCAGAGAGGCTATTCGCACTTGCAGAAACGTCGCGATACTCATGGATCAGCAAGTTCCGCAAAGCGTCCGACGTCACCAAGCCTTCATCCCGGCGAACAAGGCCGAGATATAGATCGAGATCACTTTCCGCGCGCAAAGCAGAGCTGATCTTGTTCAGCTTCTCGCTAGCCAGCCTTGTCTGGCCTGAACCCACCATCCGACGAGCCACGTTGATCGCGCCAGCCATGCGCGGTTGTGCCGCGAACGTCAGGACGCCAGCCGCCGGCCCGCGCAGTGACGCCGGAATCATCGATCTGATCTTGGTGTATCGCATAGCCAACCGGTGTCGATTGTAGCCTGCAAAGACCTCGTCTCCTCCATCGCCAGAGAGGCAAACCGTGACGGATCGGCGTGCAACGGCCGACACAAGGCGAGTAGGCAGTTGCGAGGAATCAGCGAATGGCTCGTCATATATTTCTGGCAGCTTCTCGACCAATGACAGCGCATCAGCCCAGTCCAGCATCACCTCGGTATGATCAGTCCCCAGATGTCTGGCGATTGCGCGAGCGTGATGCGCCTCGTTATAGGCCTCATCCTTGAAGCCGATCGTGAACGTTTTGACCGGTCGCGCTGATTGGGCCTGCATCAATGCGACCACCAGCGATGAATCGATGCCCCCCGAAAGAAACGCGCCCAGTGGGACATCGGCCACCATCTGGTTGCCTACCGCGGTGTGCAGCCGTTGCTCGATCTGCTGGACGACATCCTCTGTGCCCAATTGATCCGATTGCACTCTCAACCGAGACTCAGCGATGGCCTGCGCAGCAGTCCAGTAGGCGACGGGCTCCGCCCTTTGCTGGCCGGGCAACAGACGAACCATCGTGCCGGGCGGCAGTTTCCAGACATTTCGGTATGGCGTCAGCGGCTCCGGTATGTAGCTCAGCGCCAGAAACATCTCGATCGCTTGTTCGTCCTCGCGGCCGACGAAACCAGGGTAGGCAAGGATAGCGCCGAGCTGCGACGCAAAAACAATGCCTTCGTCCGTTTCCCCCACGTAAAGCGGCTTCTCGCCAAACCGATCACGGGCGAGCGTCAACGCGTGCTCCTTGCGGTCCCAAAGCGCCAAAGCAAACATTCCCTCTGCCTGCTTAAGCGCTTCCTCTATGCCCCACGCCTCGCAAGCAACTAGGAGCACTTCGGTGTCTGACGTTCCTCTCCAGGCTGGAGAAACAGTCTCATCCAACCGGCGGCGAAGATCTGGATAATTGTAGATTTCGCCATTCATGACGATCACAAAGCGCCCCGACGCAGACACCATCGGTTGGGCGCCACCAGGCGACAAATCCACGATAGCCAGGCGGGTATGGCCAAATTCGAGCGTCGCATCCCGATCCCGGTACAGCCCGCTACTATCCGGTCCCCGGTGGCGAATTCGATCGGTTATCGCTTCGAGCGCACCTTGAGGTGCATGCTTGCCCGGAGCCGTGAGTATGCCGGCGATGCCACACATAAGAGAGGGCCTTTCGTTGAGCTACCGCGCGTGGCCGTCTTCGCGCCGAAGGTCACATGCATCCAGAACTGCGGCAGCAACGTCCTCGGCGCGATACTTCGCTACCGCGCGCGCTCTGCTGGCCTGTCCCATGAGGTGACGCAACGACGCGTCGCTGGCAAGGCGCTTCATTGCATCAGCGAGCGCTTGGACATTCTTGACCGGAACCAAGATGCCATTCACCCCGTCCTCGACGGTTTCTCTGCAGCCAGGAGCGTCGGTGGTAATGATTGGCCTGGCCATCGCCATTGCCTCCAGCACTGAGCGGGGCGTACCCTCTCGATAGGAAGGAAGCACGTAGATGCTGCAAGCCGCGATCGCCGGTCGCACATCAGCGAGCTCACCGTGGTAAGTAATCGCGCCGGCTTCGATGGCTTCATCGAGCATCGCAAAATTCAGAACCGCGGGATTCGGGTCGCGTGGGCCGACCAGATGAAAGCCGGCATCGGGCAAAATCTCGTGCAGCAATCGGGACGCCTCGATGTACTCGGCGACCCCTTTATCGGCAACCAGTCGGGAGATCATCAGAAACTGTGGTGTCTCAGGCAAAGGGCTGGGCACGTAGTGGGCGGTATCAACTCCCGAGCCGTTAACGATCGCAACCCGCGCGTTCTCGCTCAGGATCCCGGCTTGCCTGAATGCGGCAAGATCATCTGGATTTTGGAACAGAACCACTTGAGCCCGACTCAATGCTATGCGGTAGAGAGTAGTGGCAACCTGGTAGACCAGTTTCCGCTTGATCGACGCCTCACCTCCAGTGAACGCGTATCCCAAGCCCGTAATCATAGCGTACCTGCGCCTTACCCCTGCGAAAAAGGCCGCCAAAGTCCCATAAATTACAGGTTTGATTGTGTAGGCAATCAGAACATCTGGTTTTGATCTCGCGAGCGCAGATCTGATCTGGTTGAAAACCCGCAGGTCCTTGAAGGGCGACAGAGATGAGCGCGCCAGGTCCACGGGAACGAAGGCAATGTTGCGCTCTTTCAACCACGCGAGAGTTGCCTCGTCGGCGGGTGGCGCAATTGCCTCGACCTCATGGCCGGCAGCAAGCAGCGCATCGATAAGCGGACCCCGAAAGTTGACCAAGGAGCGCGCCAGCCCGGCAACTATGGTGACCCGAGCCATTATCCTACCTGATAATAGGAGCGATACCACTCGACGAACGCCTTGACGCCGACGTCAACCGGCGTCGCCGGTCGGTAGCCCGTCAAGGCCTCGAGAAGCTCGGCCTTGGCATAGGTTTCGCGGACGTCGCCCGGCTGCATCGGCATAATATTCTTGATGGCCGGCAGGCCCAGCTCTCGCTCGATCGTGGAGATGAATTCCATCAAGCCAACAGGGTGCCCGCCGCCGATATTGACAACGCGATGCGGTGCAGCGGGAGAAAGCGAGTCGATCACTCCAGGCACGGGCTTTCCGGTAACGGGAGGAACCTCGATCAAACGAACGATGCTTTCCACCAGGTCATCGATATAGGTGAAGTCACGGCGCATATCGCCTTCGCCGTATACATCGATAGGCTGACTGGCGAGCATGGCACGAACGAACTTGAACAGAGCCATGTCCGGGCGGCCCCAGGGACCGTAGACAGTGAAGAAGCGAAAAGCTGTGGTTGGGAGCGCCCATAGGTGCGCGTAGGAATGGGCCATGTTTTCCGTGGCCTTCTTGGTCGCTGCATACAGCGTTATGGGATGGTCGGTCCGGTCAACCTCGCCAAACGGCATATCGACATTGGCGCCGTAGACTGAACTGGTAGAGGCGAGGAGGAAGTGTTCCGGCTTATGCTCGCGAACCATCTCCATCACATTGAAGGTGCCTACCAAGTTTGCCTCGATATAGGCCCGCGGATTTTCCAAGCTGTAGCGAACACCGGCCTGTGCCGCCAGATGAACAACAACGTCGGGCTTCGCTTCCGCAAACGCTGCGGCCAATCCCTCGACGTTCTCCAGCATGATCTCGTGGGCCTTGAACGAGTTGGATCGAGCCAGCATGTCATGACGCCGGCGCTTGAGCACAGGGTCATAATAGTTCGTCATCCCATCCACACTCGTCACGTTCCAGCCGTCCGCCAGCATGCGCTTGGCGAGATTGTAGCCGATGAAGCCGGCGCCACCAGTAATGAGAGCGGATCGCTTGCGGGTATCCAGTTCTGTCATGGCAGGCCTTTTCGTAACGTGAGGAGAAGTTCGTGTAGACCAAGTTGCGGGGACCGGCAATCGCTGTAGCGTCCGGCGCAACGCGGGGTGATGTCAGTTGCGCCTGATAGACTAATCCACTAATAGCCATCGCCAGAGAAGCGAACGTGACGACGGGTATGTCCATGCTGTCTGAGAGAAAGCTGGCGGTCATTGGCCTTGGTTATGTTGGCCTGCCGGTAGCGGTGTCCTTCGGGCTCGCGGGGGCTGACGTTATCGGCTTTGATATCGACAAGGAGCGCGTTCAGGCGCTGCGTAAGGGCCATGATTGGACCCGTGAAGTCGAAGAATCCGATCTCGTGGCGGCCAAGCTTTTCGTCACAGACGACGCCGCCGAGCTTAGCGAAGCTGATTTCTTCATCGTTACCGTACCGACGCCGATAGACGCGGCTCGCCGGCCAGACCTGACGGCATTGCGCAGCGCGTCAAAGCTGGTTGGAAGCGCGCTGCGCAAGAACAGCATCGTTGTCTACGAATCGACCGTTTACCCAGGCGCTACGGAAGAAGACTGCATTCCCGTGCTTGAGGAATATTCGGGGCTCAAGGCGGGGGTGGACTTCCACGTCGGCTATTCCCCGGAGCGCATCAATCCTGGCGACAAAGAGCATCGGTTCGAGACTATTCGGAAGGTAGTGTCGGGCCAGAATGAAGCCACCGCCCAGACAATCGCGGCCGTCTACGGTGCGGTCGTCAAAGCTGGGATACATGTCGCGCCCTCGATTAAGGTCGCAGAAGCGGCGAAGGTCATCGAGAACGCACAGCGCGACATCAATATCGCGTTCATGAACGAGTTGTCCGAGATATTCCATTTACTGGGTGTCGATACCGCCTCGGTGCTCGAGGCTGCAGCGACCAAGTGGAATTTTCTCAACTTTTCTCCCGGCCTGGTTGGTGGGCACTGTATTGGTGTTGATCCCTACTATCTTACCTTCCGCGCTGAGAAAGAAGGCTACCATCCTCAGGTGATCCTCGCGGGGCGGCGGGTCAACGATGACACAGGCATTCGGGTAGCCCACGAGTGTATCAAGCTCTGCATGGCCACCGGGCGACCCGTCCAGCGGGTGACGGTACTGGGCGTGACGTTCAAGGAAAACGTCCCCGACATCCGCAACACCCGGGTAATCGATATCGTTCGAGAGCTCGAAAAATTCGGCGTCTCAGTTCAGATCGCGGACCCGCTTGCCCGAGCGGACGACCTGCGCCATGAGTATGGGTACGATCTAAAGCCCCTTTCGGAGCTGGCGCCGGCCGACGCCGTTATTCTGGCTGTTCCGCATAGCGACTATGTTGAAGGCGGCTGGGAGCTTATCGATAAGCTACTCAACTCGCGAGCAGGCGTCGTGCTCGATATCAAGAGCAGGCTCCGCCTGACCGGGAAACCCCAAGATATCGAGCTCTGGCGGCTTTAACCGACGAATCGTGGCTTTGCGTCGATTGACAGTGCACCGTTTCGAAGAGTGTGGCGCGAACTGGTCTTTGGTGACTGAGATTCGTATGCGCGGGCCATCCACAGATTCTATCGCGTGTCACATTTTCTAGGCACAATTAACGCATAATCGCCCACAACTATGGACACTTCAAACGGCCTCCGGGGAAGATCAATAGCGTGGGACAAGTACAGGGCAATACAGCGAAGCTTGCGGCTTCTATCCTATCATCACCGCTGACGCCTTACGTATTCTCAATCTCAATAGTCAGTCTGATATTCAAACAGATACAGTTCAACACCGTCGTTGGACTGATGGAGCTGTTCGCCGCAGCGGTATGCATCGTATTGATTTTCGCCGTAGTCGCCTGCGAACCTCGGCGGCCTATAAAGCCGCTGGTCGTTGCCAGCAGCTTTTTGTTACTGGTTTTTGTCTCTGCCGCTTTTGCACTGCTAACCGACCCACAACGACTAAGCATACGCGATGGCATCGCATATGCTTTCACTTTCTTTGTAGTATGCACTTTCATGCTGGCCAGCTATGGAAGAGAGACCCGCTACGTTAGAGCACTTGCGTTTGCCATCTCCGGCGTGCTTTTTGTGTTCATCTTTCTGGCGGTCGTGCCTAACCCACTTCAGGCCATGATGTACTATCAGGGTACCAAGCTTCAGGGCCTCTCGAACAATCCCAACCAGATTGGATTTCTGGCGGCGGCTGGGCTATCACTGCTACTTGTCCTCGATTTCAAGGAAAAGTCGTTTAGACCAATACTGGTGCTGGCGTCGGGCTTCTGCGGCTTCGCAGGGACGATAACGGATAGCTCGGCCTTTACGCTTGCAGTAGCAGTCACGTTTATATTGACGCTGGCTTTTTTCGGTCTGAGGTTGCTGCAGCGCACGCCGCAGCGCCTCCCGTTCGTTCTTGTTCTGCCAGTGCTTTTTTTGCTGGCAGCCCATCTACCTCTTCCTGAGGGGACTCGACTGCTGCCGGTTGGAGCAAGTAGTTCCGCCGAACTCCTGGACATGGACGCCGATGGGGGACAGGGCACGGTTAGACTGACGTTATGGCGCAATGCCCTCTCGGCCGTGCTGGCCTCGCCAATTGTCGGCCTGGGGCCCGGGCCGCAGGTGCCGTTGACGGACGCTGCAACGAACACAACAAGTCTGAACGAGGCTCACAATACAGTCATTGATCTTCTGGTCGTGACGGGTGCGCTTGGCCTTGCTTTGTTTGTAGCAACGGTTGGATGGATCTTGCGTGATGCCTACAGGGCGCGGGTTCTTGGTCTTCTTTTCATCAGCGTCGCTCCGGTCGGTCTATTTTCCCTTCTGCATTACGAGGGGCGCCAACCACTTTTTTGGATCATTCTCTATCTGGCGTCGGGCCCGTTCGTTGACATGTTGCGCCGCGCAGACGACTCGGAACGCCCGACGACAAGTCCGGCAGGTCAATCTCAAGCAGCGATAGCTGCCGGGCAGCGGTAAGATGCGCCTGGCGATCTATGGAACGGGAGGAATGGCGCGGGAACTTGCGCCGCTCGCCACCGAACGACTGTCGGCAGTCGGCGATGACATCGTATTTGTCGACGACAACCCCTCCGCGCCTCGAATATGCAATGACCGGCCGGTCATAGATTTTACTGAACTCCAGGAATCACAACACCGCAGCCGAAAAATCGTCGTTGCAATTGGAGATGGGCGAGTAAGACAAAGAATAGAGGAGCGCTGCCTGGCTGCCGGACTGGATTTATCGACCTTGATAGCCAAGAGCGCGAGGGTCTACGATCAGGTGTCGATTGGTGCCGGCTCGGTCCTCTGTGATTTTGCGGTGATCACATCGAACGTGAGGATCGGCAAGAGCTTTCAGTCAAACATCGCGTCACATGTGATGCACGATTGCATTATTGGCGACTACGTGACTTTTGCCCCGCGAGTAAGCTGCAATGGCAATGTGCATATTGGCGACTTTGCTTATCTCGGCGCCGGCGCAACAATCATTAACGGCAAACCAGATGAGCCGCTTACCATCGGAGAGGGTGCAGTCGTCGGCATGGGCGCGGTGGTGATCAGACCAGTGCCGGCTTATGGGGTTGTCGTTGGCAATCCAGCTCGGGTAGTCAGAATACTACCCCACTAGGAAGCGTCTAGGCGTCGCCGATTACAGTCCAGCTGTACCCGTGTCGCTGATGAACCCGAACATTGTTGAAGCCGTTCTCTTCAAGAAGGGCCAATGCCTCAGCTCGTGTATAATACTTGGCGTAGGCGGGATTGAGCTGATCGTATATAACAAGCCGGCGTTTGTCGGCCGCAAGTTTACCGTATATTTCGCTGACGTAATTTCGCATCGGCAGTGGCAACCAGCGGCAGAGCTGCGCGTAGACCATTACGATCAAATCGGCCACATAGCAGAAACCCGATAGCAGCGAATGGGGCATAACGCTCGTGACCTTGCGCAAGGGTTCGACTACAGCGAGATAAAGCTCGTTTCCCTCCTTGCCATAGAGCCATGCAATCATTTTCCCGCCGGGCTTCAAGGCGGCGCGGGCTGCCCGGACTGTTGGCTTCGGGTCGGCGATGTGGTGAAGCACGCCCAGCGAAATTACCAAATCCAGTGGCTCATCCACTCGCAGTTCGTCGCCGGGCGCGTGAAGCAAAGTGACTTGCTCGCTGTTTGCAGCCATATTGGCCGAGAGGACGTAGAAAGCGTCTGACGGCTCTACCGCGACGACGTGTTTCGCACCCGCATCGAGGAGCATTCCTACGATGCGCCCCGAGCCCGAACCTATGTCTGCGACGCGCAGCCCCTCGATGTCGTTTGGCGAAAACAATGGCTCGAGGTAGTCGGCCAGAAGGTCCTGGGAACCGTAGAAGCCGGAATTATCCTGGTAGCGAGTCCATTGTTCGCCAAAATCGGCAATCGTCTTTTTGTCGATCTGCGTCTTCATCATTCACCTAAAATGCCGGTACCGCAGATCGTTTAGCCTACCGCCTGTCAAGGATCATACCAAAGGCAGGCTTCAGGGCGGATGATGGCAAGGCATTCCACATCCGCTCGACGGCAAACAGTGGAGGGGCCAGGTACCTTTTACTTTTCAGCGGGACACGAAGAACCAAGCTGTTGAGAATAACAAAGTATGCGGGCCCACCTATCGCAAAGACCTTGCGCACCTTGAAGGTATCAGAAAACAGCGATGCAAGCTCTGTCGAATGGAGTGCTCCTTCTGTGTCCGCTTCAAAATATTCATCTCGTCGGTACCAGAACTTACGAACAACCTCGCCAACAAAATCGGCATTCGGCTCATAGAGTACGAGCGAACCGCCAGACTTTATCATCCGGCCCAGGTTATCCGCTGCCTGCGGCAGATTGCTGATACAGTGGTGCAGGCCGCCAACTACAAGCCCAAAATCAAACTGCTCCTCGACGTCGAAAGGTACCGTAAGGTCCACCTGGTGGGCACGCGCCCCGTTACCCAACGCTGTGTAGTCCGCACAGGCAGACTCGGAAATATCAAATCCTTCGAGATGGGCGGTGGGAAACATCTTTCGCACCAACTGCGAATTATGACCGCTGCCGCAAGCTATGTCGGCTATGCGCTTTTCCGACAAGTCCTCGTCTCGGACCAAAGGGCCGAGAACGAATTTTTCACGATAGGACAAGGCGGTTTCATCATAGTAGTGAGCCGCATAGTCGTCGTGCATCGCCTCGTAGTGTGCCTTCTGCGGATTTTCTGCATTCATTGCTAGACGGACTCTGTGGCCAAGCGTTCATTGGCTCGAGGCTTAGCCCATGGCAAATGCTATGTCGACGTATTCGTAATACTTGCATCGTTTGGAAGCCCTACCGGCTGGGCAGGATGTTCCTGCCAGCGGCTGTTCGAAATCCCTACCCCGCCCGATACCGCTCGAGCGAAACATCGGCGGGGTCCACGTCGGGTTGTTTGCCGCAGATGAGGTCGGCCAGGAGGCGGGCGGAGCCGCAGCTCATGGTCCAGCCGAGGGTGCCGTGGCCGGTGTTGAGGTAGAGGTTGCTGAAAGAGGTACCGCTGACGACCGGGGGGCCGTCGGGGGTCATGGGGCGCAGGCCGCACCAGAAGGTGGCGCGGGACATGTCGCCGCCGCCGGGGAAGAGGTCGGTCACGGAGTGATCGAGCGTGGCCTTGCGGGCCGGGCGCAGCTTGAGGTCGAAACCGGCGACTTCGGCGGTGCCGCCGACGCGGATGCGGTTGCCGAGGCGGGTGATGGCGATCTTGTAGGTTTCGTCCATGACCGTGGAAACCGGCGCACGGCTCTCGTCGGCGATGGGCACGGTGATCGAATAGCCCTTGACCGGATAGACCGGCAGATCGATGCCGAGCGGGCGGACGGCGTGGGGCGAGTAGCTGCCCAGCGCCACGACATAGGCGTCGGCCTTGCGGGTGCCGGCGGTGGTCTCCACCCCGGTGATCCTACCGCCTTCGGAGCGGATGGCGTTGATGGTCTCGCCGAAATGGAAGACGACGCCTTTGGCCTTGGCCATTTCCGTCAGGCGCTCGGTGAACATCTGGCAATCGCCGGTTTCATCGCCCGGCAGGCGCAGGCCGCCGACGAACTTTTCGCTGACGGCGGCGAGGGCCGGCTCGGCGACGGAGCAGCCGGCGCGATCGAGGGTTTCGTAGGGCACGCCGAACTGGCGCAGCACTTCGATATCCTTGTGGGCGTCATCGAGCTGCTTCTGGGTGCGGAAGACCTGGAGCGTGCCCATGGCGCGATCGTCATAGGTGATGCCGGTCGAGGCGCGCAGCGCCTTTAGGCAATCGCGCGCATATTCGGCGATGGGCACCATGCGGGCCTTGTTGCGGGCATAGCGGGCCGAGGTGCAATTGCGCAGCATCTGGGCCATCCAGATCCACTGGTGCGGATCGAGCCGGGGCCGCACAACGAGGGGACCGTGGCGCATGAGCAGCCACTTAATGGCCTTGACCGGCACGCCGGGGCCCGCCCAGGGCGAAGCATAGCCGGGCGAGATCTCGCCGGCATTGGCAAAGCTGGTCTCGAGAGCCGGGCCGGGCTGGCGCTCGACGACCTCGACCTCATGACCAGCTTCGGCCAGATACCAGGCGCTCGTAACGCCAATGACACCGCCGCCCAGAACCAGGACCTTCATGACCGAGTTAACCCCACAAGTGATTCGCCGGGGAAACTGCCACGGCGCATCGGGGCGGGGAAGCCCGACCAAAGCATTGCAACTATTCGTTAACCAATAGAGGCGGAAGATGTTATGGGGCAGACAGTCAAATCGCCCGAGGTCCCGTAAATGGCCGCGTCAGAACCGATACGCCAACACGCCCAGCAGGTTGCAGCCCTGCCCTGGCGGCGCTGTGCCGGGGGCGAGATCGAAATCCTGCTCATCACCTCCCGCACGTCCCGTCGCTGGCTCATTCCCAAGGGCTGGCCGATAGCGGGCAAGAGCGCGGCCGAAGCGGCGCTGCAGGAGGCGTTCGAGGAAGCAGGCGTGCGCGGGGAAGCCAATGTCGTGCCGTTCGGCAGCTATCGCTACGAAAAGCTGCTCAAGGACGGAACGCTGCTGCCCTGCCAGGTGACGGTCTATGCCATGGACGTGCGCCAGGAGCTGGACGACTGGCCCGAGCTCGAAGAGCGTGAGCGCCGCTGGCTGAGCCTTGCGGAAGCAGCCGGGATGATCCACGAGCCGCATCTGCAGCGGCTGCTGCGCGAGACGACGGGCGAAATGCTGCGGGCGACGGCGCGGCCAGTCGAGGCCGTGCGCTAGGGTTCGTACTCAATAAGTCCCGGCGCCCCCAGAGCGCTTATCTCCCCATCCGACAGATTCCAACGGAAGCGCTGTCCGTCTGCCGCGCCACAACCACTGAACTTTCCCGGCCGCAGAGGGCCCACGTGTTCCTCCACTCGAGTGGAGGGTGGCAATGGGCCCCGGATCAAGTCCGGGGAAGTTCAGTGGTTGTGGCGCGGCCATCGCAACTTCACCTACCGGTGCAATTGAGTACGGACCCTAGGTCTCTCTTCGCTTTCCAGTTTCCGATGGTCCCTCCGGCGGAGCCGGAGGGGCCCTGCGCCCTCGTCCGAGACTATCGTGAGCTGACGCTGCGGCCGTCGACCCAGACTCGGGTAATGTTGGCGCGGTTGGCCGTGTGGACGATCTTCTGGAGAATGTCTTCCTGGCTGCTTTGCGCGAGGAGGCGGATGCCGCCGTCGCGGGGGCGGGTGTCGATGACCATGGCGTCGAAGCGGAAGCCGGGGGCGAACTGGCCGATGGGAAGATCGAGAAGGACGCCGCCGCCGGCCGTGGCCAGGTGGAAGGCCGCGGCGAAATCGATGCGGGAATCGGGGCGGCCGCGGCTGGCCGCGGGAAGCGCCGGATCGACGCCGGTTTCGAGCATGCGGGAAGCGGCGATGGTCATGCGGGCAGCTTCGAAGAGGGAGCCGGACGGGCCGCCCGAAATGTCGGTGCCCAGACCCACATGCATGCCGCGTTCGAGCGCGGCGCGGAGCGGGAAGACCGAGTTGGCGAAATAGGCGTTCGAGAGGGCGCAATGGGCGACGCCGGCGCCGCGCGCGACGACGCGATCCATATCGGCGTCGGTGAGGAAATTGGAATGAGCGAGGACGCTGCGGCGGGTAAGGAGCCCGAAGCGGTCGAGGCTTTCGGCATCGGTGACGCCGTGCCGATCGAGCACGTAGCCATGGGCCCAGTCGCTCTCCGAGCAATGGGTCTGGACGTGGCAGCCGCATTCGGCGACCAGCCGCCCGAGCCCGGCCAGGGCCTCATCGGTGCAGGACGGGATGAAGCGGGGCGTCACCACCGGAAGGACGCGGGCGGAGGCATTGCCGGGATGGGCGCGAACATAATCGATGAAGGCGCGGGTATCGGCGATGGCGGCTTCGGCCGAGGTGTCGCGGTAATAAGGCGGGCAGGATTCGGCATTGTCCATCACCACCTTGCCGACCAGCGCGCGCTGGCCTTTTTCGAGGCAGATATCGGCGAGGTGGCGCGTGGCCTCCTGATGGATGGTGGCGAAATAGAGCGCGGTGGTGGTGCCTGACGCGAGGAGGTCCTCGACGAGGGTGGAATAGCTGCGGCGGGCAAAGTCGAGATCGGCGTAGCGCGCTTCGAGCGGGAACGTATATTGCTGCAACCAGACTTCGAGGGGCACATCGAGCGCCTGGCCGAGCTGCGGATATTGCGGCGCGTGGACGTGACAATCGACGAAGCCGGGGAGGACGTAGCAGCCGTCCGGCAGGGTGAGGTCGACTTCTTCGCGGGCGGTATCGTAGCCGACCTCGCCGGGGCGAATGACGGTTTCGATTTGGCCGTCGGCGGCGATGGCGATCACGGTTTCTTCCAGGACCTCGACGGCATGGCGGTCGGGCGCGTGGAAGAAGGTGGCCAGGATGGTCTTGCCGGCTATGTCGCTCATGGGAGCCTCCGAATCGTGGAGGACGCTAGCAGCCCGGCCGGCGAATGGAAAACGGGGCGGCGGGGCGCTCGGCTTGGCGCTTGCGGGATCGCGTGGTAAATCGGTTTACCGATCCGGATGCCCGCGACGCTGGAGTGCCGCCAATGGCCTTGCCCGACGACCTGATCCTGGACGCCGCCGACGAGGTGGCGATCCGCCAGAACCTGACGCTGGTCGCGCTCGGCAAGGCGCCGGCTGATCTCGCCATCGAGGTCGGCAAGCTGCTCTCGGTGCATTCGCGCCAATGGCTGGAGGATCAGGAGATCATCATCTGCGGGCGGCGCATCGCCTATGTCGGGCCGCGCGGCAGCTATCGCGGGACAGTGGCAGAGCGGGTCAGCTATCCCGACCTCATGGCGGTGCCGGGGTTCGGTGAAGTGCACAAGCATATCGAATCCACCCACCTCACGCCCGAGTTCGAGGCGGCGCTGGTGCTGCCGCGGGGCAATACCTGGACATGCGAGGCGAGCCATGAGTTCGCCAATGTGAATGGCGCGCGCAATACCGAGTTCTGGCAGAAGGCACGCAAGGCCGGCTCGCAGCTGAAGGTCTTCATCCAGCCGGGATCGGCGGTGCCGCCGAGCGCCTGGGAGGAGAGCGGCGGCTATTATGGCTATGAGGAGCAGAAGGCGTTCCTGGGCGGGGACCTGTCGGTGACGAGCCTCGACGAGGTGATGGACTGGCCGGCGGTGTGGAACCCCGACAATCCGGGTTACGTGCGGATGTGGGGGATGATCGGGGCGACATTCGAGATGCGGGGCGTGGTCGAGGGGCATGGCTCCGGACTTACCGACCCCCATGACATCTCGGCCTTCGCGGCGGCGGGACTGTCGTCGGACCATGAGGTCTGGGCGCTGGACGAGGCGTGGGACCGGCTGCAGCGCGGCATCTTCGTCGAGCTGCGGCCGTTTTCCTATGACGTCATAATCCCGGGACTGATCGAGCGAGGCCTCGCGGACTGGTCCAATATCGCCTTCACCACCGACGACCGCTCGGCCTCCGAGACGCTGGAGAAGGGGGCGAGCGACCACAATGTGCGTTTCGCCATCGCGCACGGGCTGGCGCCGGAAATCGCCATCCAGTGCGCCACGATCAACCCGGCGCGGCACATGCGGATCGACCAATGGGTCGGCTCGATCACGCCGGGCCGCTATGCCGACATAGTATTGCTCGACGAGCTGGCGTCGCTCTCGATCGCCCATGTCTATGCCGACGGGAAGCTGGTTTCGGACGGGAGGCGCTTCGTCGGCGCGCTGCCGGAGATCGACTGGCCGGATTGGGCAAGCCGGACGATGAATATCGGGCGGACGCTGTCGGCGGCGGATTTTGCCATCGCAGCGCCCGAGGGGCGGCAGACGGTCAATGCGGCGGTGCTGCGGCCCTTCCACTGGAACGAGGATTTCCTGGTCGAGGAACTGGCCGTCGTCGATGGCGCGGTGCAGCGCGATGCCGGCCGGCTCATCACCAAGTGGGCGCTGGTCGACCGTTATCGCGGAGACGGCGCGGTGGCCAGGATGTTCTGGACCGGATGCGGGCCGGAAGACCCGGAGACGGCCCTCGCCTGCTCGGTGGCCCATGACAGCCACAATGTCTGGGTGATCGGTTCGGACGATGCGGCCATGGCCAAGGCGGTCAACCGGCTGCAGGAGATCGGGGGTGGCTGGGTACTGGTGCATCGCGGCGAGATCGCGGGCGAAGTGCGCTACGAGATCGGCGGGCTGATGACGGCGCGCAGCGCCGAAGCGCTCGACACCGAGATGCAGGCATTTTACCGGGCGGCCGAAAAGGTCAGCTGGATGTATAAGCCTTCCGCGCTCAACCTCTGGAAGCCGGGTTTCCCGGAATTCCTGATCTTTGCCACCCTCACCTGCTCGCCCTGGCGATGGGTGCTGGTGGCGCCTTCGGAGCTGGCGCCCGAAGGTTTCGTGAATGTTCAAACCGGGGAAACCCACAAAGTCGTTTGGTAAGCATGTCGATCAAAGTCTACCTCGCCGGACCCGAAGTGTTCCTGGCCAATGCCCGTGAAATCCTCAACGCCAAGGCGGAACTGGCGCGCAAGGCCGGCTTCCTGCCGATCTCGCCGGGGGACCTCGAGATTCCGCCCGCACCGACCAAGAAGGGGATGGGGCTTTCGATCAGCGCCATCGACGAGCAGATGATGCTGGAGGCCGATGCCATCATCGCCAACCTCACCCCGTTCCGGGGCGTGGCGGCCGATGTGGGGACGGCATACGAGCTCGGCTTCATGTGCGGCCAGGGCAAGCACGCCTTCGCCTATACCAATGTGGCCCATGACCACCACCAGCGGGTGCTGACCTATTACGAGGGCGCGGTGGTGGCCGACAGCCAGGGGCATCGGCGCGGGCCGGATGGATTGTCGGTCGAGGATTTCGAGATGATCGACAACCTGATGCTGCATGGCGGGGTGGAGCGGCGCAACGGCACCGTGGTGGTGCACGACGCAGCCGAGGACGCGATCTATACCGACCTCACGGGTTTCGAGCGCGTGCTGGCCATCGCGGCGGCGAAGCTGCTCTAGGACTTATCCTCGCGTGGCCTTTCCGGGGGCGGAGGCTGGGAAACCGGCCTCGAACCCGGGGAGGATGGCAGGCACCCGAATCGGGAGAGCGTGAAACATTTTGGTGTTTCACGGTTTTGCAGCGATTTTTGGTAAGGTTTTGGGCGCAGTGGTGTCTGTAATGCTTTGATCTTGTTGTTGGTTACTGGTTGTAACTGGCTGCAAATCGTTAAATTTTGAAGGAATTTCGGGCAATCTTTTGCCGGTTTTTCGCGGGTTTTTCGCGGGTTAGAGCAATCTGGCGACATGTGGTTTTGCTGGTGGTTCTCCCGGGTGATGGGTGGGGCCGTCCTGGCTGCATCCATCATTGTGAGCCGGGTTTGGCGGGGGAGGGTAAGTCTCACGGTGGGGCGATGATCCCCCCCTAGCTCTCGAAGGGTGGCGCGATCCGTGGGCCCCGGCTCTTCGGCCGGGGAAGTGCGGTGGGTGGGGTGAGTTTGGGTGAGGATGGCGGCCAGGCCGGGAGGGTGGCCAGGGAGGTTGGGTAGCGACGCTGTTGCTCCGCCACCCGCTGATCGTGGTGCCTCCAGGCGGGCGGGCTAGCGGACGCTGTGGTAGCCGCCGGGGACGCCGTTGGGGGAGAAGACGACCTGCCAGAGCTGGATCTTGCGGGCGCGGAAGAGGGCGGCGCAGAGCAGCAGGTAATAGCGCCACATGCGGTAGAAGCGCTCGCCGTACCTGTCCTTGAGCTCGGGCCAGGCGGCCTCGAAATTGGCGTGCCAGGCCATCAGCGTCTTGTCGTAATAGGCGCCGAAATTGTGCCAGTCCTCCATGACGAAAAGCCCTTCGCTGGCGGCCGCGATCTGCCGGGCGGACGGCAGCATGCCATTGGGGAAGATGTACTTTTCGGTCCAGGGATCGCCATGGGTGGTCGAGACATTGCCGCCGATGGTGTGGAGCAGCAGCAGGCCGCCGGGACGCAGCAGGCTGCGGGCCTTTTCCATGAAGGGGCGGTAGTTCTTGTAGCCCACATGCTCGAACATGCCGATCGAGATGATGCGGTCGAACTGGCCGTCCAGGGACTGGTAATCCATGAGCTTGGTCTCGATGGGCAGGCCATCGCGATTGGCATTGGCATAGGCCGCCTGCTCCTTGGAGACGGTGATGCCGATGCCTTCCACGCCGTAGCGCTCGGCGGCGAACTTGAGGAAACCACCCCAGCCCGAGCCGATATCGAGGATGCGCATGCCGGGCATCAGACCGACCTTGCGGCAGATGAGATCGAGCTTGGCCTCCTGGGCGGCATCGAGCGTATCGGCATGCTCCCAATAGGCGCAGGAATAGATCATGCGCTTGTCGAGCATGCGCGTGTAGAGATCGTTGCCGATATCGTAGTGCTTCTCGCCGACCTCGCTGACGCGGGCGCGCTGCATGTTGAAGAGCTTGCCGCGCACGATGCTCCAGATGAGGCCGGGATCGAGCGGGAGGCTGGCGGGAATGTCGCCGACGAGGCCGCGATAGAGGGTCTCATCGAGATGATCGGCATCCCACCAACCCTCCATATAGGTCTCGCCGACCCCGAGCGTGCCCTGGCTGAGGACGCGGTCATAGAACCGGTCATCATGCACCTGGATGTCCCAGGGATTGGCGCCGTCGAGGGAGACGTTGGAGCGGGATAGCAGATCGGTGACGAAAGCTTTGGACTTCGAGCTGGGCATTGCGGAAATTTCTATCGGGTAAAGCTATGTGAAGGGCGGGCGAAGTCCGGCGGAATGCCGTCGAACCCGGGCCGGCCGGCGGCCGGCAAAAGCTTGGAAAAATAGAAGTTCCGGCAGAAACGCGCCGGGAGGCAAGAAAGCACGCAGGCAGGGTGAGCTATCGAGGTCAGCGCATGCTGATCTTTCCGAGCGCGTCCCAACATGGTGTGAAGCACTGACATGGAAAGCTATTTCTAGGCCCGAGTCGCTGCTTCTTGCAACGCCTGGCCATCGCTTAAAGTTTATTCGCCTTCCGGCGAATTTTCCGGCAGGCGACCTCAGGCCGCCTTTTCGATGATACGATAGGCGCAGCGGCGCGCGCCCGAGACGATGTGATCGATGCGCTCGACGGCGACGCCCGGCCCCAGAGCCGCCTCGAAAACGGCAAGTTCGGAGCGGCAGAAATTCTGGCAGCGCGTGGCGGCGATGCAGATCGGGCAATGGTTCTCGACGAGCAGCAACTGGCCATCCTCGTCGCGGGCTTCGGCCATATAGCCTTCGGCGCTGCGCAGCTCGGCAAGGCGCGCGACCTTTTGAGCAAGCGTAAGGCCGACCATGACCTCGCTATAGCTCTTCAGGGTGCGCGCTTCGCGATGGGAGATCAGGCGATCGAGCCCCTCCTCGCCGAAAATGGCGGTGGCGGCGTTGATGAGTTCGAGAGTAAGAGCGGAGTGCCGGTCCGGAAAACGCGCGTGACCGGCGCCCGTCAGGTGCCAGAAGCGCTTGGGGCGGCCGACGGAAACGCGGCGATCCTCGTATTCGACAAGGCCCTCGGCCTCGAGGCGCTCGAGCGTCTGGCGGATGGCGACGGGCGTGACCTCAAGCTGCTCGGCCATGCCGGCAGCGGTTTGCGGTCCGCCGGATTTGAGCGCATAGAGCAGACGATCGGCGGCACGGTCCTGGTTCAAGCCTTCGGTCCTCGATTCTGAATAAGAAAAGCAATTGCTTTCTTAATTATCTGGATATAACAAGGCAAGGCTAATTTAATTGCATGGGTTCGTAAATGTCTGATTCTTCCGGCAGCAGCAGCTGGTCCGAAATCTTCACGCCGCGCTTTGCCACGGTGACGCTGATCCTGTGCCTCGGCGTGGCGCTTTTTGCCTTCAATGCCTTTCTCGCTTCGGTCGCGCTTCCCACGGCCGTGCAGCAATTGGGCGGCATCGCCCTCATTTCCTGGGCGCTGACGCTCTACCTCGTCTTCGCCATCATGGGCGGCGCCGGTGCGGCGCTCGTCAAGCAGCGACTAGGTTCGCGCAATGCGCTGATCCTGTCGGCCGCGATCTTCCTGGTCGGCACGGTCATCGCCGCCAATGCCTCGAGCATGACCGAAGTGCTGGTCGGCCGCTCGTTCCAGGGGCTCGGGGAAGGCGTGATGGCGGCCATCTGTTTCGCGCTCATTCCCGAACTCTTCCCGGCGCGGCTGGTGCCCAAGATCTTCGGCATGCAGGCAGTGATCTGGGCCGTGGCCGCCTTTGGCGGGCCGGTGGGCGCGGGGCTGCTGACCGAACTCGTCTCCTGGCGCGCGGCCTTCCTCATCAACGTGCCGCTGGTGGCGATCTTCGTCCTGGGCGTCGTGTTCGTGGTGCCGGGCAAGCGCGAAGGCAACACTGCGGAAGTCGGCTTTCCGGGCATCCGCCTGCTGGCCATCGGCGCGGGCATCATGCTGGTGGCGCTGGCCGGCATCACCCCGCCGCTCGAAGCCACGGGCCTGCTCATCGGGGCGGCCGTGCTGCTGGCGGGCGCCGTGCTGCTCGACCGGCGCTCGCGCGTGCGGCTGATGCCGCTGGGCGCCTATTGGCCGACATCGGTGGTGGGCAGCGGGCTCATCATGGCGCTGCTGATGCCCATCGCGCAGGCGGGCGCGGCGGTCTATCTCATCCTGCTGCTGCAGCAGCTCTGGGGCTATGGGCCGACAATGGCCGGCGGCATCGGGGCGGTGATGGCGGTGGCCTGGAGCCTTTCGGCAATCAGCGTGGCCAATGTGCGCCGCCCGACCCGCAAGATCCTGATCCGAACCGGCCCGGCGCTGGTGACGATCGGCCTTGTCGGCCTGCTGGCGGGGCTGCTGATGGAGCAATTGCCGATCATCCTCGTGGCGCAGCTGGCCATCGGCGCGGGCTTCGGCATCTCGAACGGCTATCTCAACCTCTCGATGATGGAAGCGGCCTCTGACGAAGAGCGCGACCGCACCTCGGCGCTGCTGCCGACCACGCAATCGGCGGGCAATGCCATCGGGGCGGCCCTGGCGGGCGTGGCGGCCAATTCGGCGGGCTATGCGAGCGCAACGACGAGCGCGGAAATCCACCAGTCGATCGTGCCGGTCTTCATCCTGGGCGCGGCGATGGCGGCGCTGGCGGTGCTGGCAGCCTTGCGAATGACCGGGCTCATGGCCCGGAACACGACGACATCGGCCTTCGCGGCGGCCGAATGAAAGACGGGGGCCGAAAGGCCCCCGTTTCCGTTTCAGCGCAGGGCGCCGAAGAATTTTCGCATGTCCGCGACGAGCAGGTCGGGGGCATCGGAGGCGGCGAAATGGCCGCCGCGCGGCATTTCCGTCCACTGGGCGATATTAGTAGTCGAGCGAGCGGCAAAGGCACGGACCGAGCGGAAATCGTCGGGGAAGACGGCGACCGCCGTGGGCACCGTATTGGGCAGTTCACGATAGCCGGCGCCGGTGCGGGCGTTCTCAAGATAGAATTCGGCGGCGGAGCTGCCGGTGGCGGTGAACCAATAGATCGAGACCTGGGCGAGGTACCGGTCACGGTCATAGGCCTGTTCGCCCTCGAAGCCGAAGAAGAGCTCGGCATTCCAGGCGAGAAGCCCGACCGGGGAATCGACGAGGCCGTAGCCGAGGGTCGCCGGGCGCTTGGACTGGATATCGGAATAGCCGGCATATTTCTGGAACTTTTCGAGATTGGCGAAGCCGGCCATCTCGAAGGGGGTGAGGCTTTCCATTTCGCCGGGCGCGCCGCTGGGGAAGGCGAAGATCTGCTGGAGGTGGGTGCCGACGAGGCCTTCGGGGGCAAGGATGCCGAGTTCGCGCCCGACCAGCGCCCCGCCATCGCCGCCCTGGGCGCCGTAGCGATCGTAGCCCAGCCGCTTCATGAGCACATCCCACGCCTCAGCGGTACGGGCGGCGTCCCAGCCGGGGCCGGAGAGCGGAACGGACCAGCCGAAGCCGGGAAGCGAGGGGATGACGAGATCGAAGGCCAGCGCCGGATCGAGGCCATGACGGCGCGGATCGCTGAGGGGCCCGATGACATCGAGGAATTCGAGCACCGAGGACGGCCAGCCATGGGTGAGGATCAGCGGGAAGGCGTTGGACTCGGGCGACTTGATGTGGAGGAAATGGATGGTCTGGCCATCGATGACGGTCGTGAATTGCGGATAGGCGTTGAGCGCCGCCTCGTGGGCGCGCCAATCGAAATCCTTGAGCCATTGCTCGGCCAGCTCGCGGATGAAGGCGACGGGCTGGCCGTGGCTCCAGTCGGTGGCGATCTGGGTGGGCCAGCGCGCCATGGTCAGGCGCTCCTTGAGATCGGCGATCTGGGCATCGGAAATGGCGACGGTGAAGGGGGTGATCTGGTCGTTGGGCATCTCGACTTCTCCATGGGTGCGCAGGGCGAAACCGGACGAGAAGATGCCGGCTCCGACCAGGGCCAGAAGGTCGCGGCGGCTATCGAACATCTTTGCTCTCCTTCGGGGCGGCAGCGTCGTGCTGCCGATGGAAGGAGAGTGCGCCAGGGCTGCTGACAGCCTGTGTCAGGACGATGAGGCGGCGAGGCGCTGGCGCTCTTCGGCCTCGGCGCGCCAGACCGCTTCCCATTCCTTGAGGAGGATGACGCGGCGCTTGCCGAAGCGATCCTCGCCCTGCTCCGCTTCCTGAATGCGGTCGACGCGGAAATTGCGGAAGGCCTGGCGCGTAGTGCACCAGGCACCCACGATCTGTTTTTCCTCGTAATAGGCCAAAGTCACCGGCCAGATGGTGCGGCGGCTGACGCGGCCGGCTTCGTCGCCATAGGAGATGACCAGCGCCTTTTCGATGCGCATGGCCTCGCGAATGACGGCGAGAAGCGGCTCCTTGTCCTGGCTCCAGCTCGCCTGCGCGGCCCAGAGGCCGGAGGTCTCGATGCGATCGCGCAGGTCCTCGGGGCTGGCCGTGGCGATCTTGCCCAGGGCCTTGGTGGCGGCGAGTGAGAGGCTTTCGTCGGGCCGGCCCTGCACCCAGCGGGCGCCGAGGACCAGGGCTTCCAGCTCCTCGGGCGAGAACATCAGCGGCGGCAGGAAGAAGCCGGGGCGCAGGACATAGCCGACGCCGGCTTCGCCATCGATGGGGGCGCCCAGACCGATAAGGGTCTGGACGTCGCGGTAGAGGGTGCGCACGGAAACGCCCTGCTCCTCGGCGAGGGCCGCGGCCGTCACCGGCTGGCGGTGGCGGCGCAGCGTATCCATGATCGAGAAAAGGCGTTCGGTCTTGTCCATCGCACCGGCGAATCCGTTGGCGCGCCAGCATAGTCGTCGCCGGCCGGCGCGCCAAATGCGGCACGGCTCAGGCGTCCTCGGCGACGGCGAGGAGATGGGCGATCTCGGCCATGGTGGCGGCGGAAAGCGGACCTTTCTGCAGGGCGCCGAGATTGTCGCGGACCTGGCTCTCGGTCTTGAAGCCGGGAATGGGCACGGCCTGGGGCGAGCGGGCGAGAATCCAGCCCAGGGCGCCCTGCGCCAGCGTGCGGCCGCCGCTGCGCAGGAGTTCGCGCACGGCATCGAGCCGCGTGAGGAATTCGGGCAGGGGCCTGCCCTGCTTGAAGAAGCGCACCCAGTCGTGGCCGGCGCCGCGTACATCGCTTGCGGGCATGGCGGTGGCCGGGCCGAACTTGCCGGTGAGGAAGCCCATGGCGAGCGGGGACCGATTGAGGCTGAGGAGCCCGTTCGCCTCGCAGAGGGCGAGCATGTCCGGGCCATCGCAGAAGAGGCTCAGCTCCTGCTGCACAGCGGCGAAATGGGGGAAGGCGAGCATGCGGCGGGCGGCGACGGCATCATCGGTGCTCCAGCCCCAGGCGCGGATGGCGCCGGTTTCGGCCAGCCGCTCCAGGGCCTCGCCGGCGGCATCGGCCGCCGCGGGCGCAAGGCCGCCGACATGGATCTGGTAGAGATCGATGTAGTCGGTGCCCAGGCGCCGCAGCGAGGCCTGGACGGCCTTGCCGATATAGGCGGGCGAGACGTCGCTGCCGGCCACGTGCCGGGTGGCCTCGTCGTAGAGATAGCCGAACTTGGTGGCGAGGTAGATTTCGGACCGGCGCTGCGCGAGGGCGCGGCCGAGAACGGTTTCGCTGTGGCCGGTGCCGTAGACGTCGGCGGTATCGAAGATGCGGGCGCCCAGATCATAGGCGAGTTCGAGCGCGCGAACGGACTGGGCGTCGTCGACATCGCCCCAGCCATCGGGGCGCCCGTCGAGGAAGAAGGGGCCGCCCATGGCCCAGCCGCCCACGCCGATGCGCGGGACGGAGCGGCCATCGGGCAGGGCGATGTCGGTGCCGGAATGGCGGGTGGCGTTGAGTTCGGTGACGTTCATTTTGCGATCCTCCTAGCGGTCGAACGAATCCTTGAGCCGCGCGCGCAGCGAGGCCCGCTCCATGCCCATGTCGGCCAGCAGGCGATCATCGACATTGCAGAGATTGGCGAGGGCCCGGCGATAGACGAACCAGTCGCGCAGGCGCTGGGTGAGGGGACGGTTAGCCGGCATTTGCGGCCTCCTTTCGAAAATGAAACATCGCCCCGGCGACAGGCCGGTTTTTGGAGAGCGGTGCTTAGCTTGGGTGTCCGTATCCTTGCGCGGATGAGCACGAAGACGCTACATCAAGCTTCGCAAGGCTCTTTTCAGGAATGAAAAATGGATCTCGGGTGGGACGACCTGCGGCTGTTTCTGGATGTGGCGCGGCTGGGAGGCCTGTCGGCGGCCCGCGAGACGACACGGCTGAGCCCGGCGACGCTCGGCCGGCGCGTGGCGGCGCTCGAACGGCAGATCGGGGAGCCGCTCTTCATCCGCTCGCAGACCGGATACCGGCTGACGGAGGCGGGCGAGGAGCTGCTCGAGCGGGCCGAGGACGTGGAGGCGGCGATGCTTTCGCTCAACCGCTGGCGCGAAGGCGCGGTCGGCGACCGGGTGGTGCGGATTTCGGCGGGGCCGTGGACCTCGGCCTTTCTCGCCGCCCATATCGGGGAGATCTGGCAAGCGGAAGATGGCATCCGCATCGAGCTGGTCACCGCCAATGCCAAGGTCGATATCGGCCGGCGCAATGCCGATATCGGCATCCGCAACCAGCGCCCGACCGAGCAATGGCTGGCGGGGCGGCTCACGGGGCGGACGGCCTATGCCATCTATTCGGGGCGGCAGCTCATCAACGGGATTGCGGCGGGGCTGTTCGTGGGCGTGGCCGGGGAAGCGGCGACGACGCAATCGGCGCGCTGGCTCCATGCGCATCACGGCGACCGGATCGGGGTGCGCGGAAACGATGCGCGCACGCTGGTGGACCTCGTGGCGGCAGGCGCGGGGCTATCGGTGATGCCTTGCTTTATCGGAGACAGCGACGAACGGCTGGTGCGGGTGGCGCCGCCGATTGCCGAGCTCTTCGCCGAGCAGTGGATCGTGACGCACCAGGACGAGCGGCATTCCGGGCCAGTACGGCTGGTGGCGGGGCGCCTGACGCAGCTGATGGCGCGCAATGCGGGGCTGATGCGGGGCGAGATGACGCGGGGGTGAGCATGCCAGTACGGGTGCTCCTTCGGGATCCGGATTTCGCGTGGGCCCCGGCTTTCGCCGGGGAAGAGGGTTAGGAGCAATGGAGAGAAGGGGTGCCTGTCGGGCGATCAGCATGTCGGCGAACACCGTGTCGCACCGCGCTGCGAGCTAAGCGGCTTGTGCGTCCAAACCGCTTTGGGTAACGTCACTGACCTTCGTTTGAAAGCTTTCAGAATTGACGCGATTCGGTCTTGAGCTACCCCCGCAATGGCGGGTGTACGGCGCCTTCCTGCTGTATTCGTTCTGCATGGGGAGCCTGTTCCCGCGCCTGCCCGACCTGCAGCACGCCATGGGCGTGGCCGAGGGCGCGCTGGGGCTGGCGCTGATCGGAACGGCGGTCGGCACGCTGATCTCGCTGACCTTTGCCGGGCCGCTGCTCGAGCGGATCGGCTATCGGCGCGCCATCCTGGTGCTCATTCCGCTGCTGTCGCTGCTCTATGCCACGGCCGTGATGGCGCCGGCGCCGGGAGCGCTCTTCGTGATGCTGATCCCGGTGGGGCTCTGCATCGGGGCCATCGAGATCATCGTCAACCTGGAAGCGGACCGTACCGAACACGCCATCGGCCACCGCATCATGAACCGGGCGCACGGCTTCTGGAGCCTGGGCTTTTTCTCGTCGGGGCTGCTGGGCGCCTTCATCGCGCAGATGGGCGTCGACTTCCGGGTGCATCTGTGGGTGATGGTACCGGTGATCATAGTGGGCACGGTGCTGGTGCTCGGACGCTTCAACCCGGCCCCGCATCGCACCGGGACCTCGACCGACCCGGCTCCGCGCTTTGCGCGGCCGACGCTGGCCATCGCGGTGCTGGTGGCGGTGACCATGTCGGCCATGATCCTCGAAGGGGCAGGCGCGGACTGGTCGGCGATCTATATGCGCAAGGAATTCGCGGTGACCCCGTTCCTTTCGGGCCTCGCCGTCGCCATCGGCGCCTTCACGCAGGCCATGACGCGGCTGGTGGCCGACCATTTCGTCGAGCGGTTCAGCCCGACGGCGGTGGCGCGCACGCTGCTTTCGATCCTCGGGGTGGGCGCACTCATGGTGTTCTTCGCGCCCGAGCCCTGGGTGGCCCTGGCCGGTTTCGCGCTCATGGGCGTGGGCACCAGCGCCATCTTCCCGCTGGCCATGTCGGCGGCGGCGCAGCGCACAGACCGCCCCTCGGCGGTCAACGTGGCGGCGCTGGCGCAGATTTCCTTCGTCGCCTTCCTTTTCGGGCCGCCGCTACTCGGCTTCGTGGCCGAGCATTTCGGCATCCGCTGGTCGTTCGGCATCGGCATTCCGCTGGTGGTGCTCAGCCTGCTTACGGCTGGCGCATTGGGCAAAAAACCGATACCGCACGAAGTCGACTGATATCGAACGCGCCAGGATCGGCGCACGGGGATTTCCGATGCGCCTGGCGCAGCACCACCGCCTCTATACCTGCTTTTTCATCTTCTCGATGGCGACGGGAGCGGTGCTGTCGCGCCTGCCCGACGTCCAGCACAACATGGCGGTGACCGAGAGCCAGCTCGGGATGACGCTGATCGGCATGGCCATCGGCTCACTGATCTCGCTGACCTTTGCCAGCCCCATCATCGAGCGGCTGGGCGTGCGCCGGACGGCGCTTATCACGGTGCTGGGGACGGCGGCGCTCTATTGCAGCCTGGCCTTCATCCACTGGGCGCCGCTGGCCTTCCTGGCGCTGGTGGCCGCGGGGCTGCTGGCGGGCGCGCTCGAAATCAACATCAACGTGCAGCTCGACCGGCGCGAGGCGCAGCTCGGGCGTGGCATCATGAGCCGGGCCCATGGCTTCTGGAGCCTGGGCTTTTTCGTCACCTCGCTGGTGAGCGCGGGCGTGCGGCAGGCCGGCGTGCCGATCGAGGTGCATGTGGGCGTGGTGCTGCTGATCGTGCTGGTGGCCGGCGCGGTGATCATCTCGCCGCTGGAAGAAGCGCCGGCACGCGTATCGACGGCGGTGGATGAGGAAGTGCACCGCATCGCCTTCCCGACCTGGGGGCTGCTGCCGCTGTGCATCATCGGCATGGCGGCGTTCCTCGTCGAGGGCGCGGGCGTCGACTGGTCGACCATCTACATGCGCGACGTCTTCGCGGCGGCGCCCTTCGTGGGCGGCATGGGGCTGACGCTCTTCACCTTCTTCATGGCCATGGCGCGCCTTTTCATCGACCCGATCGTCGACCGCTACGGGGCGCGGATGATCGCGACGATCCTGCTGGGCGCGAGCGCGCTGGGGCTTATCGCGGTGGCCTTCGCGCCGACGACGGCTGTGGCGCTGCTCGGCTTCTCCCTACTGGGGCTGGGCTGCAGCGCGGTCTATCCGCTGGCGGTGTCGGCGGCGGCGCAGCGCACGGACCGGCCGGCATCGGTCAATGTGGCGGCAATGGGCCAGGTGACTTTCGTCATCTTCTTCCTCGCCCCGCCGCTGCTGGGGTTCGTGGCGCAATATATGGGCATCCGCGATTCCTACCTCATCTGCCTGCCGCTGGTCTTTGCGGCGCTGGCTCTGGTACGATCGCTGCCTGGCCGGCGCGACGTGCCCGGCGGCACGCCGGCGGTGCCGATGCAAGGCTAGCGACCATGGACCTGCCGCAAATCGTCGACCTGCGCCAATCGCCCACGGCGCTGCGCGTGCAGCGCGGCGTGATGCGGCTCTTGCGCGGCCAGCACGATTTCTGCTGCTTTGCCGAGGTGCCGCTGGCCAATGGCCGGCGCGCGGACGTGCTGGCGGTGGGGCCCAAGGGCGAGATCTGGATCGTCGAGATCAAATCGAGCCTCATCGACTTCCAGGTCGACGCCAAGTGGCACCATTACAAGGACTTCTGCGACCGCTTCTATTTCGCCAAGCCGCCTGAACTGGACCCCGACATCTTTCCTGAGAGCGAGGGGCTGATCGTGGCGGACGCGCATGACGCGGCCATCCTGCGGCAGGCCGTCGAGGACCCGCTGCCGGGCGCCAGACGCAAGGCGCTGACGCTCAAGCTGGCGCGGCTCGGCGCGGATCGCATCCATACGCTGATGGATCCCAACGAGATGTAGGGCGGCAGGCCCCCGACGCTATTCGCCGCTGGGTTCGGCGTGGACGGTTTCGGTGACGGCAGGCATGACCGGGGTGGTGACCGGGGCGTTCAGCGCATTGAGCTGGCGCTGCAGGGAGGTCATGACGGCGAGGCGCCGCGTATCGCTGTCGGCGCCCTTGATGACATCGCCAAGCTGGATGAGGAACTGGGCATAGGCCATGTGCCAATCGACAGCGAGCTGGGCGGGATCGATGCGCTGGACTTCGGGGCGCGAGACCGAGGCAACGCCCGAGGCGCGCAGCTCGAAAGCGTCGTCGAGCATGGGCATGACCACCTGGTCGCCACCGATGCCGGAGGTGACGAGCGCGGCGCGAAGGGCCGCGCGCTCCTCGTCCTCGCCATGGGTGAGGAAGATGGCGCCATGGGCGGGCAGGCGCTCGCGAATCCAGGCCATGAGTTCGGAATGATCGGCATGGGCCGAGTAATTGCCGAGGCTACGGACGCGGGCGCGGACAGGGACTTCCTCGCCGTGGATGCGCACTTCGCGGGCGCCTGACTGGATGATCTGGCCGAGCGTGCCGGGGGCCTGGTAGCCGACGAAAAGCACGGTGGCATTGGCGCGCGGCAGGTTGTTGCGCAGGTGGTGCTTGATGCGGCCGGCATCGGCCATGCCGGAGGCCGAGAGGATAATGGCGCCGCCACGGATGGAGTTGATGGCCTTGCTCTCCTCCACCGATTCCACGATGCGGAAACGCGGATCGTTGAAGAGTTCGTCGGCGGTGAGATCCGTCTCGGCAAACATGGAGGCGTATTTCTTGTAGACGGCGGTGACCTTGCTGGCGAGCGGGCTATCGAGGAAGACGAGGCTCGGATTGATCGAGCCTTCCTTGATGAGCAGGCCGATGTCGTGCAGCAGCTCCTGGCTGCGCTCGACGGCGAAGGCCGGGATGACGAGATTGCCGCCGCGGCCCAGGGCTTCGTTGATCTCGTTCTTGAGGGCCTCGCGGCGCTGGGCAAGGGTGTAGTCATCGCGCTCGCGCCCGCCATAGGTGCTTTCGCACAGGATATAGTCGAAGCCGGCGGGGGCTTCGGGGTCCTTGTAGAAGACCTTTTCGTCCGGGCCGATATCGCCCGAGAACAGGAGTGTGACGGTCGAGCCGTCATTGTCGGCGACCTCGACCTCGATGGAGGCTGAGCCGAGGATATGGCCGGCATTCCAGTAGCGGGCGCGCACGCCCGGGCCGGGGGTGATCCAGGTCTGGTAGTCGACCATCTCGCGATGCTTGAGCGTCTCCTGGGCGTCCTCGATGGTGTAGAGGGGCTGGAGCAGCGGCTCGTTCTTGCGGGCGAGCTTGCGGTTTTCCTGCTCGGTCTCGCTTTCCTGGATGCCGGCGGCGTCGAGGAGGAGATATTCGAGAAGGCCGCTGGTGGGCGGGGTCATCCACATCGGGCCGGCAAAGCCGTTGTGGTAGAGCTTAGGTAGCAGGCCGCAATGATCGATATGGGCGTGCGTCAGGAGCACGAAATCGATGCGGTGGGGATCGAAGGGCGTCGGCTTGTAGTTGAGGTCGCGGACGGTGCGGTTGCCCTGGAACATGCCGCAATCGACGAGGAACTGGCCGTGGGGATGGACCACACGGTAGCAGGAGCCGGTTACGGTGCCGGCCGCCCCGTGGAACTCAAGCGTGACGGTCATGTCTTCTCCTTGGGGTTCCGGAACGGCGGATTTCGGGGACCTCGCGCCCGTCAGCGCGGGGCGCGCTTGGCCAGGATGCGCTGGAGGGTGCGCCGGTGCATGTTGAGGCGCCGGGCGGTCTCCGAGACGTTGCGGTCGCACAGCTCGTAGACGCGCTGGATATGCTCCCAGCGGACGCGATCGGCCGACATCGGGTTTTCGGGCGGCTCGGGGTGCTTTTCGCCGGTGGCGAGGAGCGCGTTGATGACGTCATCGGCATCGGCCGGCTTGGCCAGGTAGTCGACGGCGCCCAGCTTCACGGCGGTAACGGCAGTGGCGATGTTGCCATAGCCGGTCAGCACCACGGCGCGCGCATCGGGGCGCTTTTCGTGCAGGACCGAGAGCACCTGGAGGCCGTTGCCGTCCTCGAGGCGGAGGTCCACCACGGCGAAGGCGGGCGGGATCGCGTTGACGGCGGCGATGCCGTCGGCAACCGTATCGGCTATGCGGACATCGAAGCCGCGTTTGACCATGGCGCGCTCAAGGCGCGTGAGAAAAACCTTGTCGTCGTCAACGAGCAACAGGGTGCGGTCCGATTGCAGCAAGTCGTCAAAATCACTCATGGGCTTTCACATAAGACCTTGCGCGCAAAACGTCAAAATTTCAGCGACTAGACGGACTGTTCGATCACCTTTCGCGGCCAGACGACCTGGACCTGGGCGAAGCGATCAAGATGAACGTTCTGGAAGCGTATCTGTGCCCCGGTGCGTTCGAGAAGGGTCTTGGCGATGAAGATGCCGAGGCCGAGGCCGCCCGAATCCGAGCCTTCGACACGGGCGCGGGTGGTGAGATAGGGCTCGCCCAGCCGCGCCATGAGCTCGGGCGGGAAGCCGGGGCCATCGTCGGTGATGGTGACGGTGACGGTCATGGCGTCCCAGG
The DNA here is from genome assembly GCF_016801025.1 of Paradevosia shaoguanensis. Lineage (GTDB taxonomy): Bacteria > Pseudomonadota > Alphaproteobacteria > Rhizobiales > Devosiaceae > Paradevosia > Paradevosia shaoguanensis. The sequence goes on from NZ_CP068983.1 coordinate 1,694,260, forward strand.
CGGAGCGGACGGTGACGGTCTGGTGGGCGAACTCGGTGGCGTTCTCGATGAGGTTGCCCAGGCCATAGAGGAGGCCGGCATTGCGCTTGACGGTGGGCGCGGTCTCCGGATCGCCCTGAGTTTCGAGCCGGATGGTCTTGCGCTTCTGGTGGGGCTTGGCGACCTCGGCGAGGATATCGGCGAGCGGGGCGGCGGCGAAGGGATCGCCGCGCTCGGCGCCCAGATCACGCAGCTTGGCGAGGATCGCGCCGCACCGCTGGGACTGCTCGATGAGGAGGTCGACGTCTTCGGCCAGGGGGCCGGAGGGGACTTCGGCGCGCATTTCCTTGGCGACGAGGGCGATGGTGGAGAGCGGGGTACCCAGCTCATGGGCGGCGGCGGCGGCGAGGCCATCGAGCGCGTTGAGCTGTTCGTGGCGGGAAAGGGCCAGCTCGGTGGCATTGAGAGCATCGGCGAGCTGGCGGGCTTCGTGGGCGACACGGTTGATATAGGTGGCGATAAAGACCATGCCGCAGAGCAAAGCCACCCAGATGCCCACCACATAGAGCCGATCGAAGACGAGGCGCGTGCCCGGCTTCCAGGGAAGCGGCATGTGCCAGACCGAAAGGATGGAGGCGATGACGGCGACGAGGATGACGAGATAGACCGTGGCGCGCTGGGGGAGCGTGGTGGCCGAGACCGAGATGGGCGCGAGGAGGAGGAGCGAGAAGGGATTCTGCAACCCGCCGGTGAGGGCAAGGAGCGCGCCGAGCTGGAGGCAATCATAGGCGAGCTGGAAGGCCGCCACTTCGGGGCGCAGGCGATCGCCAGCGCCGTAGCGGAAGATGAAGAAGAGATTCATCACCACCGAAAGCCCGATCAGCGCCAGGCAAGGGGCGAGCGGGGTGGGGTAGCCGAGCACGAATTCGACGAAGAGCACGGCCACGATCTGGCCCCCGACGGCCAGCCAGCGCAGCCAGACCAGGGTTTCCAGCCTGATCGGGCGGAAATTGGGGGTCGGCTGGACGGTGGAAGGCGGGGCGGCAACGGTCATTTTTCGGGTCTCCTCACCCTTTTATCCCTCCGCGATAGGAAGGGTCGGGCCCCATTTCAAGGGCAAAAAACCCCATGCATCCTGTTGATCGCAGACTGGACGGGCCCAAATCAGCCTTGTTCGTGACTGGGAGTACTGCAATGCACACAGCAATTATCAAACCGCAATGGTCTCCCCTGACCATTGCACTCATGGTCCTCGGATTCATCGTGTTCTGGCCTCTCGGACTGGCCATGCTGGCCTATATCCTGTGGGGCGAGAGGTTCGGCGGTTCGGCCGAACGCGCCGATGCCTGGGTCAGCAAGCAGAAGGCATGGGCCAGCCGTAACTGGAATTGCGGCCCGCGCGGTTTTGCCCGCAATTCCTTCGGCAGCGGCAACGCGGCGTTCGACGAGTATCGCGAGGAACAGCTCAAGCGCCTCGACGAGGAACGCCGCCGGCTCGATGAAGAGATCACCGAATTCCACGACTATATGCGGAACCTGCGCATGGCCAAGGACCGCGAGGAATTCGACCGCTTCATGCGCAACCGGAACGGGAACCGCCCCAATTACGGTCAGCCCGGCAACGGCGATGGACCGCACGAGGTTTAAGTCTCCTCCTGACGCAACTTTGACCGAAGTTGCTACCTGACGCCCCGAAAGGGGCGTCTTTTGTTTCTGGAACAAGGAAGGCCGAATCGGCTCTTATCGCGAGGATGCTGCGATTGTTCGAACCCAAGATTCCCGCCTCTACCCAGACGCGCATAGACGGCCGCCTCGTGGAAGTGGCGGTGCGGGTGAGCGCGCGTGCGCGCAGCTACAGGCTGTCGCTGCCCCATCACGGAAAACCGGTGCTGACGGTGCCGCGGCATGGCCGCTGGCGCGAGGCGGAAGCCTTCCTCAACCGGCAGACGGCGTGGCTGGCCGCGCGCCTCAAGCGCAATGCCGGCCCCCTGCCCTTCGCCGAAGGCGCCGAGGTGCCGCTGCGCGGGGTCAAGCACCGGATTGCGGGCACCGGCAAGATCCGCGGACGGGTCGAGGCGCTGCTGGTGGCCGAGGGACCGGCGCTGCTGGTGCCGGGCGAGCCGGCGCATCATGCGCGGCGGCTGACCGACTGGTTCAAGGCAGAGGCGCAGAAGGACCTCGAGGCGCGCGTGGCGGTGCATGCCGAGCGGCTGGGAGTGAAGGTGGTCTCGATCAGCATGCGCAGCCAGTCGACGCGCTGGGGCTCATGCTCGAGCTCGGGCCGGCTCAACTTCAACTGGCGGCTGGTGCTGGCGCCGGACTATGTGCTCGACTATGTGGCGGCCCATGAGGTGGCGCACCTGGTGGAGATGAACCATTCACCGGCCTTCTGGGCGACGGTGAAGCGGACGCTGCCGGACATGGAGCGCGGACGAGCCTGGCTCAAGGCGCATGGGCGGGAGCTCATGGCTTATGGGGTCGAGGCGTAGGTTTTTTGGAGGCCGACAGGCCTCAGTCTGTCTAGTTAATTCCGAAGAGGTGTGGTTCCCGGTGAAGGCTGGGGATCCTGTTTTCGCGCTCCTTGCCGGGTGGAGAAATCCATGGGCCCCGGCTTTCGCCGGGGAAGAGAGAGTGAGGCTGGGGCAGTCAAAGACTGAGGTGGGATAGCGCCGGGCGCATACCGCGGCTCAGGACATGGAAAAAGAACGGGCGCCGCTGGGGCGCCCGTGTCTCAAATTCCAAAAGGAAAAATCAGCCGCCGAAGAGGCCGTTGATGATGTCCACCACGGTGGTCTTGCGCTGGGGCTCGACGGGGACCTGCTGGACGGGCTGTTGCTGGGGGACGTCAGCGGGGGGCTGGACGTAGACCGGCTGCTGCTGGTCGACCGGCTGCTGGACCTGTTGCTGCTGGTCGAAGGCCTGCGGCTCCATGCCCACGATATCCTGCGGCAGGGTCTGCTGCTGGCCGACGATGTCGGTGGTCGGCGCCGGCTGGGCCGGCTGCAGGAACTGCTGGGGCACGGGCTCATAGACCTGCTCGCCATCGGGGGTGAGCACGGGCTGGCCGTTGGCATCCATCATCGGCTGCATGGGGGCTTCGGCAATAGTGGGCTGGCTGATGCCGCCCGGCAGCGCGGCGACCGTCAGGCCCTGATGCGCTTTGTTCATGAACTCGGACCAGATCTGCACCGGGACGTTACCGCCCGAGAGCGAGGTCTTCTTGTCGTCGTCGTTACCCAGCCAGACGCCGGTGACCATGTGCGAGGTATAGCCCACGAAGAGCGCGTCGCGTGCCTTCTGGGACGTACCGGTCTTGCCGCCCACGGGCCAGCTGCCCAGATGCGCGCCCTTGCCGGTACCGACCTGGACGGCGGTGGTGAGCATGTCGTTCATCTCGGCGAGGACGGGCGGGGAGATCACCTGGCCCGGACCGCCGGCGACGGCGTCGTAAAGGGTCTTGCCGCTGGCCGTCTCGATATGGGTGATGACATTGGCGATGACGCCGTTGCCGCCATTGGCGAAAGGCGCATAGGCGGCGGTCAGCTCGAGGAGCGAGACTTCGGACGTGCCCAGAGCGATCGAGGGCACCGCATCCATGTGCGAGGAAATGCCCATGCGCATGGCGGTGTCGACGACGACCTGCGGGGTGACGTCGATGGCGAGGCGCGCGGCGATGGTATTGAGCGAATAGGCGAGACCCGTCCGCAGCGTCACCGGGCCGTTATACTTGCGCGAGGCGTTTTCCGGGCTCCAGCCGTTGAAGGTGAAAGGCGAGTCATCGGCGACGGTATCGGGCGTATAGCCCTTTTCCATGGCGGCGAGATAGACGAAGGGCTTGAAGGCCGAGCCGGGCTGGCGGCGCGCGGTGACGGCGCGGTTATACTGGCTCTTGGCGTAATCGACGCCGCCCACCATGGCGCGCACGGTGCCATCGGGCTCCATCGAGACGAGGGCACCCTGCGAGAAGCCGCGCTTGGGACCTTCCTTGGCCACGGCTTCCTTGACGATGAACTCGGCCTGCTTCTGGAGATCCCAGTTGATCGTGGTCTGGACGATCACGTCTTCCTTGATGTCCCCGATATAGGCCTGCATCAGGCTTTCCACCCAGTCGGCGACATAGGATTCGGCGCCGGCGACCTTGGTGCGGATGGGCTGGCCGGGGCTGATGGTGGCAGCCTTGGCCTCGTCCTGGGTGATGTAGCCTTCCTCGGCCATGGCCTGGAGCACCAGCTTCTGGCGCTGGGCGGCCCGCTCGGGATTGGACTTGGGATTATAGGTCGAAGGCGCCTTGAGGACGCCGGCGAGCATGGCGGCCTGCGCGAGCGAGAGATTGCGCGCCGAGACGCCGAAATAGGTCTGCGCCGCCGCTTCGATGCCGTAGGAATTGTGGCCGAAGAACATGCGGTTGAGGTAGAGCTCGAGAATCTGTTCCTTGGAATAGTTGCGCTCGAGCCAGAGGGAGAGCACGGCTTCCTGCACCTTACGACCAAGGGTCTGGTCGGGCGAGAGGAAGAGGTTCTTGGCGACCTGCTGGGTGATGGTCGAGGCACCGCGGGTGACCCCGCCGGCCTTGAGGCTTTCGAGCGCCACGGCGGCCAGGCCCATCGGATCGATGCCGAAATGGCTCATGAAGCGGCGGTCTTCGATGGAGATGAAGGCGGCCGGCACGTAATAGGGCAATTCGCGGATGGCGACGGCTTCGCCGCCGGTCTTGCCGCGATTGGAGATCAGCTGGCCGTCGGCGGCGAGGATGCGGATATTGGGCGGCCGGTCGGGCACGGCCCAGGTATCGGAAGCCGGGAGCTGGGCAGCGAAATAGACCACGACGCCGGCCGCGGCGATGCCGCCCCAGACAGCGAGGATGAATACCCAGTAGAAGAGGCGCATGAGAAAGCCGCCGCCCGAGCGCCTGCGGCTCTTTTTGGCCTTGGCGGGCTTGGCCTTGCCGCGCTGCGGCTTGCGGGGCGGAGGCGGCGTACCGCTGCCGCTGCGCTCGTCATCGACGAAATTGCCGACGGCAACCGCGCCCATGGAGGGTTCGACTTTTTTGGCTCCCCAACCCGTACGCTTGGGCGCAGCCTTCTGGCCGCGCTTGTTGGCCGGCTGCCCGCCGACGCGATCTTCTGGAGAGATGCGAAATTCCATGAACTGAGCCCCGGGGCCAACCTTTGAGCTTCCTGCCATTTCGGCGAAAGCCATTTCAAGCGCCTTGAGCCAAGCATTTAGCAGCTAGGAGCGGGTGACAAAACCCTTTCCCGAGCGCTTGGCGGCACTTTACGCTATCGCGAGAAAATGTGGCTGGTTTATGTGGGCCGCGCTGCCGGCGGCACGCCTGTTGCGGCTGGGTAACAGCGGTTTTGGGGGATGGAGGGGACATGGCCGAGGGGCCGGAAGCCGTGCTCGCGCTTTATGGCGAGCGGATCAACAACCATCGGTTCGATGATCTCGTCGAGCTGATTTCGGACGAGGCCACGTTCTGGTTCTCGGAAGGCTCCTATAGCGGAGAGGCCATCCGCCGGGCGTTCGAGCGCACCTGGGGGCAGGTGGCGGACGAGCACTACTGGCTCGAAGACATGCGCTGGATCGCCATGAGCGAGAGCGCGGCGAGCTGCATCTACCGGTTCCGCTGGCGCGGAATGGTCGGCGGGGAGATGCATGAAGGCAGCGGCCGCGGCACGAGCGTGCTGCGCAAGGAGGCCGGCGGCTGGAAGATCGTTCACGAGCATTTGAGCCCGGAACGGTAGGCCGCGAACTTTTCGACCCTTTGCGGCAGGCTCTCCGCCCCGGTCTTTGCCGGGGGCGAGAACGCGTGCTCGGACGTTCCAGCCAATAATCCTCATCGATGAGTCGTTTAGTGTTGTCAAGAACAAATCGATATGCACTAAACTACTTTCAGTCTAACTGACTGAAAGAGGAGGATTAATACTATGATAGTATCTCGTCTACGGGCAATAATAATACAAATTACTATTCTCTGTTCTGCGGCATTGCTGCTGGCAGGAGCAGCAAGGGCAGCGGATACGGAGGTGCTGACCAAGAGTGGAGCGCTGGAGCGGCTGTTCGAGCAGACCGGGGTCTATAACGAGGCGCTGGAGGGCGAGACGCCGGACTTCGTCATCGACCCGGCCTGGCCGCAACCGCTGCCCAATGGCTGGATCCTGGGGCAGATCGGCGGGCTCTATGTCGACCAGCACGACCATGTGTGGATCTACAACCGCCCGCGCACGCTGACCAACGAGGAGGCCGGAGCGCTCGAGCCGCTGGAGGGCGCGACCAATGACGACGGGCAGCCGGTCAATGCGCTCGGCTTCGCGCGACCCTATGGGGCACTGGCCGATTGCTGCAAGCCGGCGCCCTCGGTGCTTGAATTCGACGCGGACGGCAAGCTGCTGCGCGCCTGGGGCGGGCCGGCGGACCCGGATTTCATCGGGGTGCGCTGCAAGGAGGAGGACGGCTGCCTCTGGCCCAATAGCGAGCACGGCATCTATGTCGACCAGAACGACAATATCTGGCTGGGCGGCAATAGCGGCAAGGTGCCGGACAAGCCGACGGCCTGGACGACCAACAAGGAAGGCGCCGACGGCTACCTGCTCAAGTTCGACATGGACGGCAATTTCAAGATGCGCGTCGGCGGGCCGGGCAAGGACGGGCCGGACAGCAACGACACCGATTCCGGCTTTGGGGGCACGCCCCAGCTGTACCAGCCGGCCGACATGGTGGTGGACCCGGAAACCAACCGGCTCTACATCGCCGACGGCTACGGCAACCGCCGGATCGTGATCGTGGATGCGGATACGGGCAAGTATATCGGCCATTTCGGCGCCTACGGGAACAACCCGATCGACGACGCGGCGGCCAAGGCTGCGGGTCCGTGGATGAACGACTATGCCAATGGCAACAGCAAGCCAGCCTTCTTCCGCAACCCGGTGCATTGCGTGAAGATCGCCGACGACGGCAAGATCTATGTCTGCGACCGCGGCAATGACCGCATCCAGGTGTTCGACAAGAAGGACCCGACACTGGGCACGCAATGCGCCAATCCGGACGGAACAGCGGGCAAGTGCGGGTTCGTCACGGAACAGCTCATCAGCGAACACACCAATACCTCGGTGCCGGGCACGGCCGTGTCGATGAGCTTTTCGCCGGACGAGGGGCAGAGCTGCCTCTATGTGGGCGACAACTCGAACATGACCATCTACATCCTCAACCGCGACAAGCTCGAGGAACTCGCCCGGTTCGGCCGCAGCGGGCAGATGCCCGGCGAATTCCACTGGCTGCACCAGGTGAGCGTGGATGGCGCCGGCAATATCTACACGGCGGAAGTCGACACCGGCAAGCGCATCCAGAAGTTCATCCGCTACGGCGAAGAAGGCTGCAGCGGCACGGGTTCGGCGACCGTGGGCGGACCGCTGGCGGCGAAGTAGGATCACAAAAGAAAAGCCCCGGCGCGCGCCGGGGCTTTTTGCATCACAGGCCTCGCGGCGAGGTCAAACGTCCAGGTTCGCCACGCTCAAGGCGTTGTCCTGGATGAAGTCGCGGCGGGGTTCGACCAGGTCGCCCATGAGCTGGGTGAAGGTGAGGTCGGCCTCGTCGGTTTCCCTGACTTCGACCTTGAGCAGGGTGCGCGCATTGGGGTCGAGGGTGGTTTCCCAGAGCTGCTCGGGGTTCATCTCGCCCAGGCCCTTGTAGCGCTGGAGCGAAATGCCCTTGCGGCCGGCATCGGAAATGGCGCGGAAGAGGGAGGACGGCCCGTAGATCGGGGTTTCGTCGCCCTTGCGCACGAGCTTGGCAACGCCGCCATAGAGCTCGTCAAGCTTGCCGGTGATCTGGCGCAGCTTGCGGGCATCGGCGCTGTTGAGCAGCGCCTTGTCGATGAGGTGGCTTTCGGTCACGCCGCGCACGGTGCGGGTGAAGAGCAGGCCTTCCTCGTCGGTGACCTCACCCTGCCAGCCGCGCTCGTATTCGTCGGTAATGCGATCGAGCCGGTTGGCGACGCGGGACATGACTTCTTCCGAGCGGGCCGGATCGGCCACGGCTTCCGGATCGAGGCCGCCCACAATGGCCGCCTGCTCGACGATCGAGCGGTTGTAGCGTGTGTTGAGGTTTTCGATGCCGTGGACGAGATCACGGGCCTGATTGACGATATCGAGCAGGTCCGCACCGGCATGGGTCGTACCCTTGCGCGTGGTGAAGACGGCATCATCGACGCCGGCGGAGATGAGGTAATCCTCGAGCGCCCGCTCGTCCTTGAGATACTGCTCGGAGGAACCACGCTTGATCTTATAGAGCGGGGGCTGAGCGATGTAGATGTGGCCGCGCTCGATGAGTTCGGGCGTCTGCCGGTAGAAGAAGGTCAGCAGCAGCGTGCGGATATGGGCGCCGTCGACGTCGGCGTCCGTCATGATGATGATCTTGTGGTAGCGCAGCTTGTCGGCGTTGAACTCTTCGCGGCCGATGCCGGTGCCGAGCGCGGTGATGAGCGTGCCGACCTGGTCGGACGAGATCATGCGGTCAAAGCGCGCGCGCTCGACGTTGAGAATCTTTCCGCGCAGCGGCAGCACGGCCTGGGTGGCGCGGTCGCGGCCCTGCTTGGCGGAACCACCGGCCGAGTCACCCTCGACGATGAAGATTTCGGCCTTGGCCGGATCGCGCTCCTGGCAATCGGCGAGCTTGCCGGGGAGCGAAGAGATTTCGAGCGCGGACTTGCGGCGGGTGAGCTCGCGCGCCTTGCGCGCGGCTTCGCGGGCGGCGGCGGCTTCGGCGACCTTGCCGACGACGTGCTTGGCCTCGCCCGGATGCTCCTCGAACCACTGACCGAGCTTGTCGTTGACGACGTTCTCGACGGCCGGGCGCACTTCGGAGGACACCAGCTTGTCCTTGGTCTGGGACGAGAATTTCGGGTCCGGCACCTTGACCGAGAGCACGCAGGTCAGCCCCTCGCGGGCATCTTCGCCCGAGAGCTGGACCTTTTCACGCTTCAGGATGCCGCTGGTTTCGGCATAGGAGGTGATCTGGCGCGTCAGCGCGGCGCGCAGGCCCGCAAGGTGCGTGCCGCCATCGCGCTGCGGGATGTTGTTGGTGAAGCAGAGCACGTTCTCGTGGTAGGAATCGTTCCACTGGAGAGCGACTTCCACGGTGATGCCGTCCCGCTCGTGGGTGAACGAGATCGGCTTTTCGATGATGGGCTGCTTGGCCTTGTCGAGATACCTGACGAAGGCTTCCAGGCCCCCCTCATAGTGCAGCTCCACATCGATCGGCTCGGGATGGCGGCGATCGGAAAGGACGATGCGGACGCCCGAATTGAGGAAGGCCAGCTCGCGCAGGCGGTGCTCAAGCGTCTTGAAGTCGAACTCGACGAGCGTGAAGGTCTGCGTAGAGGGCAGGAAGCTGACTTCGGTGCCGGAGCGACCTTCATAGGTGCCGGGCGCCTTGTTCTGCACGTAGGTGCCGGTGACGGCCAGCGGCGCATCGGGCTCGCCATGGGTGAAGCCCATTTCGTGGATTTCGCCATCGCGGCGGATCTTGAGGCGCAGCCAGGTGGAGAGGGCGTTGACCACGGAGATGCCCACGCCGTGGAGACCACCGGAAACCTTATAGGAATTCTGGTCGAACTTACCGCCGGCATGGAGCTGGGTCATGATGACCTCGGCCGCCGAGACGCCTTCTTCCTTGTGGATGCCGGTGGGCATGCCGCGACCATTGTCGATGATCGAGGCGGAGCCATCGGCATTGAGGGTGACGGTGACGAGGTCGGCGTGGCCCGCCAAGGCCTCGTCGATGGCGTTGTCGACCGCCTCGTAGATCATGTGATGCAGGCCCGAACCGTCGTCGGTATCCCCGATATACATGCCCGGACGTTTGCGCACCGCGTCGAGGCCTTTGAGGACCTTGATGGAATCTGCGCCGTACTCGGAAGAATCGTGGTTGGTTTCGTCGGTCATAGGGTCCCGAATCAGGAAATTTGGGGATGCATCCGTTCTAACGGATGGGGGGCTTATCCCCAAGCAAAATGGCCGATTTTGGCCGGTTTTGGAGGGGATTACGGATTGAGCGCCAGCCGGCCGTCGCGGACGGCAACCACTTGCGCGCTGCGCCCGAGCGCTTCGAACAGCACGGGATCGGTGCCGGTCATGAAACACTGGGTGCCGAGGTTGTCGAGCGCCGCGAAAAGCGAGGCGCGACGGTTGGAATCGAGATGGGCGGCGATCTCGTCGAGCAGCAGGAAAGGCGTGATGCCGGTCATGCGGGCAACGAGCCGCGCCTGAGCCAGGACCAGACCGATCAGCAGCGCTTTCTGCTCGCCGGTCGAGCCCAGCGCAGCAGGCATGTGCTTTTGCGCGTGGTAGACTTCGAGATCGATGCGGTGTGGTCCTAATGTGGTGCGTCCGGCGGCGCGATCAAGGGCACGGGAGCGCGACCAGATGTCCTTGAGCGCCGTTTCGAGGGCGCTCGAAGAGGCCGGTTCCGTGCCGCTTTGAAAGAGCGGTGTCAGGGCCAGATGGGCCTTGGGGAAGGAACCGTCGTCGACGGTTTCCTCGATCAGCGCCTGAAGGTGCCCGAGGCTATCGGTGCGGGCGAAATGGATGGCGGCGGCCTGCTCTGCCATCTGCGCCTCGACGGCGGAGAGCCAGAGCGGATCGGCATTGTCGTCGAGCAGCCGGTTGCGCTGGCGCATGGCCTTGTCGAAGTCGGATACGGCGGCGGAATGGCCGGGGATGAGGGTGGTCACCAGCCTGTCGAGGAAGCGCCGGCGGTCGCTGGCGGGGCCGGAAAAGAGGCCATCCATGGCCGGGGTGAGCCAGAGGACGCGCAGATAGGCGCTCATCTCCTCGATGGAGCGGGCATTAGCGCCGTTGATGCGTACGCGCCGGGGACCGTCGCCGGGCGAGGCGCCGGTGCCGATATCGACGGGGCCGTCATCGGTCTCGATGGTGGCGGCAACGGCCCAGGGCAGGTCGCTGCCCTGGTTGGCGAGGCTCTCGAAGGGCGCACGCCGCAGGCCGCGGCCGGGCGAGAGCATGGAGACCGCTTCGAGGAGGTTGGTCTTGCCGGCGCCATTGGGCCCGATCAGCACGACATGGCGCGAATCGAGATCCAGCGCCGCCGCCGCATAATTGCGGAAGGCGGTGAGGCGGAGGCGGGAGATATAGCGCATGGGGCCCGGCGGAACGCCTAGACGCGCATCGGCATGAGGACGTAGAGCGCCTTGGCGTCACCATCCTCGCGCACAAGCGTGGGCGAGCCGGCATCGTTGAAGAGGAAGACGGCGTTGTCCGAACGGATCTGGCCGACGATGTCGAGGAGATAGCGGGCGTTAAAGCCGATCTCGAAATTGTCGGTGGTGAAATCGACCGGCAGTTCTTCCGAGGCCGTGCCGTGGTCGGGATTGGTGACCGAAAGCTCGAGCTGGCCCTGGTTGAGCGAGAGCTTCACGGCCTTGCCGCCACGGTCCGAAGCGATGGTGGAAACGCGGTCGACGGCGGTCGCGAAGGCGGCGCGGTCGACATTCATTTCCTTGTCGTTGTTCTTGGGGGTGACGCGGTCGTAATCGGGGAAAGTGCCCTCGATGAGCTTGGAGAGCAGGACGACCGAGCCGAGGGTGAAGCGGATCTTGGTGTCGGAGACTTCCACCGCGACGTCGCCTTCGGCGCCATCGAGGAGTTTCTGGACCTCGCCCACGGTCTTCTTGGGGACGATGACGCCGGGCATGCCGGAGGCGCCGGCAGGAGCATCGGTCTCGGCACGAGCCATGCGGTGGCCATCGGTGGCTACGGCGCGCAGGGTCGGCTTGCCGTTGACCTCGAGCGTGTGGAGATAGATGCCGTTGAGGTAGTAGCGCGTCTCTTCGTTGGAGATGGCGAACTGGGTGCGCTCGATCAGCTCGCGCATGGTGGCGGCGGGGATCGAGAAATTGAAGCCGAACGTGCCCGATTTGAGATCGGGGAAGCTGTCCGGCGAGATGCAGGCGAGGTGGAAGCGCGAACGCCCTGAGGTGAGCAGCATCTGCTCGGCGCCCGAGGTTTCGAGCCGCACTTCGGCGCCGTCGGCGAGCTTGCGGACGATTTCGTAGAGGGTATGGGCCGGGACAGTGGTGGTGCCCGGAGTGCCGACCATGGCCGGAACGCTCTCGGTCACCTCGATATCGAGGTCGGTGGCTCTGAGGTCGAGGCCCTCGGGCGTGGCCTTGAGCAGCACGTTGGCGAGGATCGGATAGGTGTTGCGGCGCTCAACGACCCGGTGCACGTGACCGAGCGACTTGAGCAGATGATTGCGTTCGAGCGTTACAAGCATGACACCATACCCCTATTGACCTGCCCTCTCATGGGACAGCAAAAGCCCCGGCAAGCCGGGGCTCTGAATCTTCGCCCAGAGGGCTCCAAAAGGCAAGGGTCGGGGCGGAAAAACCGCCCGCCTTGCACTATTCTTCAAGCATGCGCTTCAAGAGTTCGATCTCCTGGCAGAGATCGCCATCGTCCTTCATCATCTGCTCGACCTTGCGCACCGAATGCAGGACCGTGGTGTGGTCGCGCCCGCCGAAGCGGCGGCCGATCTCGGGCAGCGAGCGCGAGGTCAGCGACTTGGCCAGATACATGGCGATCTGGCGCGGACGGACGACGTCGCGCGAGCGGCGCGAGGAGAGGAGATCGTTGCGCGGCACCTTATAGTGGCGCGAGACGATGCGCAGGATGTCCTCGATGCGAACCCGGCGCGCCTCGCGGGCGCGGATGAGGTCGGCGAGGGTCTTTTCAGCCAGGGCGACGGTGATCGGCTCGCCGGTGAGCTGGTTGGCGGCGACGAGGCGATTGACGGCGCCATCGAGGTCGCGGCCGTGGGAGACGACGACACGGGCCACGTAGTCGAGCACGGCCGGCGGGAAGCTGACGCCGGCGAAACGGGCCGAAGCCTGCTCGGCACGCTTGGCGACGATCGAGCGGCGCAGGTCGCCATCGAAGGTCATGATCGGGACGACAAGGCCGCCGGAGAGACGCGAACGCACGCGCTCGTCGAGCATTTCGAGATCACGCGGGGCGGCATCGCCCGCAACGACCACCTGCTTGGCGCCGGTCAGCAGGGCGCTCAGCGTATGGCCGAATTCGGTGGCCGACTTGCCCTGCAGGAATTGCATGTCGTCGATGAGGAGAAGATCGACCCGTCGCAGCCATTCTTTGAAGCCGAGCGCGGACTGGCGCTGCACGGCGGTGATGAAATGGTACATGAAGTGGTCGGCGGTCAGATAGACGATGTTCCGGCCCGGCTCGCTGGCGCCCGCCGCCCAGGCGATGGCGTTGAGGAGGTGAGATTTGCCCAGGCCAACCGTCGAATGGATATAGACGGGGTTGAAGCTCACCGTGTTGTTGACCACGGCGTGGGCCACCTGCCGGGCGACGCCCAGGGCGATCTCGTTGGAGGCGCCCGGAACGAAGGTCTCGAAAGTCTGGCGCGGATCGAGCGCGCTGCCCGACAGGGCGTCGGCCTTGGCGGCCGCGGCAGCCGGCGTGTCGCGAATGAGACGCGGCGCGACGGGCTGGGGAATCTCGGCCGGTTTGGCGGCGGCAGCGGAGGGCTGCTCGGAAGCCTGCTGCGGCTCGGGCGCCGGGGCCAGCCGCGGACGGGCCTGGCCATTGACGCGCACGGTGAAATGCATGCGGGCGATCGACTGGCTTTCACCCTGGAAAGCCTCGAGAATCCGCTCGGCATAATTGGATTGAATCCAAGAACAGAGGAAACGGGTGGGCACCGACAGGTGCGCCAGGTCGTCAACGACCTCTTCCAGCTCCAGTCGCGCAAACCAGGAGGTAAAGACATCCTCGCCGACCGCCGCCCTCAACCTGGCCCTCACCCGCGCGAAGAGTTCGCGATGTTCGCTGGTGTTGCCAGTAAGGTCTTCAGCCATTGTTTGCGCCTCGTTTCTTCCTGCCCATTGGCCAGGAATGCCGTTGTTATTGTCACGCCAAACTACGCGCCCGACTGTCGCTTCGTTGCTCATGTTTGGTGCCCTCTTCGCCGCCCTGCCCGACGATCCGTCCTGGAACGCCACAGGCCGCCTGCCCCGTGGTGGAAGCAGACAATATTACTCAATTGCCGCAACTTCGCTGCGGCACAAAAAACTACTTATACTGTCGTGAAACCGATCAGGCCGACCGGTGTTTTAGTCAGTGATACGCCAACGCAAGTTTAGACAGTTTGCCGCAAAGAACTCATAAACGAACTGCTATACCCCAACATTGCTCCGCAACCTAAACTCGCCGCGAGAGACTGATTTTTGACTAGCCCCACGTCTGGTGTGCAATCCAGCTCGCGGGTCTTGGCGCCGCGTTTCTTGAACTGACGGGAGGCATCTTAGACAGCCAAATTTTGGCTCGCAACACGCGATTCATCGAAAAAGGGGGTTGACTCTCGCGAGCGCAAAAAGGTTTCCGCCCCCCTTGCCGGGACGGGTAGGCAAGGCCCTGTGACTCAAGGCAGAATCGGCGCGCAAGAGGGACTTTGCTCAAAGAAATTTATTCCCGACGCTGTGCGAAAATGCGGGAGAAATCGCATGGAATGCCTGGCTTCGGCGCCTGGAATCGGCGCCGCAAGTAACTGGCAAATCTATGGATTTGAGTGCGACGTTTTTACCCGCCGCGTACCCGCATAAGCCAAACAAAAAGCCCCCGTTTCCGGGGGCTCGTCATCGTCCTGGCCTTGCGGCCCAGACTTAGGCCAGGGCCTTGATGCGGTTGTTCAGGCGCGACACCTTGCGGTCGGCCAGGTTCTTGTGAACGATGCCGTTGGTGGCAGCACGCTGCAGTTCCGGCTGGGCGGCCTTGAGAGCCTCGTTGGCAGCACCCTTGTCGCCCGAAGCGATGGCTTCCTCAACCTTGCGCAGGAAGGTCCGCATACGCGAGCGGCGCGACTTGTTGATGGCCGTGCGGGCTTCGATCTTGCGGGTGGCCTTCTTAGCCGACGGGGTATTGGCCATGAATGTCCTCTTGGCGCTTGTCTCCCGAACCAAACGGCGCCGTAAGCGCGCTGGATACCGGAGTCTGAAATGAAAGCGGCGGCATCAGGCCGCCAAGTCGGCGCGTTATAGGCAGAGGGAGTGGCCCGCGTCAACTGGATTCAGCATCGGCGTTCCGGGCCTCACGCCCCCTTCTGGCACACGGGGCAGAAAAAGCTCGAACGACCCGCTTGCACGATCCGATGGATGGTGCCGGTGCAGAGCGGGGTGGGACAGGGCTCGCCCTCGCGATCATAGACGGCGAAGTGGTGCTGGAAATAGCCCGAGCCCCCTTCGGCGTTGCGGAAATCCTTGAGGGTGGAGCCGCCCGCCTCGACGGCCTCGGCCAGAACCTCGCGCACGCCGAAGACGAGATCGTCGAGCCGCCCGGGCTTGTCGACCAGGGCGCCCGACGGGCAGTCGGGGCGGATATGGGCGCGGTGAAGCGCCTCGGAGGCATAGATATTGCCGATGCCGGCGACCACGCGCTGATCGAGCAGCATGGCCTTGATCGGAGACTTGCGGCCCTTGAGGCGCGCGGCGAGCTGGGCCGGGTTGAACGCGTTGCCAAAGGGCTCGGGACCCAGGCCCTTGAGATAAGGACTGTCCTCCTCGTGGGCGAAAAGCTCCATGAAGCCGAAGCGGCGGGCGTCCGCATATATAAGGTGGAGGTCCCCCAGTGCCGGATGATGCAGGTCGAAGATCACGTGATCGTGCTTCTCGCCCGGCGGTGGCTCGTAATAGCGGCTGGGGTCCTTATAGGTGAATTCGACGAACCGGTAGCTGCCGGTCATGCCCAGGTGGCTGAGGAGAGTCTTGCCGCTCGAAAGGGGGAAGAGCAGGTATTTGGCGCGGCGCGCGGCGCGCAGGATCGTCTGGCCCTCGAGCTCGGAGACGAAGTCGGGACCGAAGGGGAAGCGCAGGTCCTTGCGGTTGAGGGTGACCTTCTGGATACGGGCGCCTTCGACATAGGGCGCAAGCCCGGCGCGCACGGTTTCCACTTCAGGCAATTCAGGCATCGAGGCTTCCCTTCAACCACGGGCGAAGCGGCATAGCAAAGCCGAACCCACTCCGCTATGGTGCCGCCAAATCACGAACGCGGAGGCGGCCGAGAGGGTCGCGACAGGTATGAGTGAAGCCCGCGAAACCACGCATTTCGGCAATCGCCAGGTAGCGCTAGAGGAGAAACAGGGCCTCGTCAACGCGGTGTTCCACGGCGTGGCCGACCGCTACGACCTGATGAACGACCTGATGAGCGGCGGCGTCCACCGCGTCTGGAAGGACGCCATGGTGGCCAACCTTGCCCCGCCCAAGAAGGGCACCCGGCCCTATCGCGTGCTCGACATGGCGGGCGGCACCGGCGACATCGCCGAGCGCATCATCAATGCCTCGCTCGGCTATGCGGAAGTGACTGTTTCCGACATCAATTCGGACATGTTGCGCGTGGGCGAGGAGCGGGCCAGGGGCTGGCGCTTCGGCAGCCAGGCCCGGTTCGTGGAAGCCAATGCCGAGGAATTGCCGTTCGAGGACGAGAGCTTTAACGCCTATACGATCGCCTTCGGCATCCGCAACGTGCCGCGGATCGACAAGGCGCTCAAGGAAGCGCATCGCGTACTCAAGCGCGGCGGACGGCTGCTGGTGCTCGAATTCTCGCAGGTGGACGTTCCGGGGCTCGACCGCATCTATGACATGTTCTCGGACCGCCTGATCCCGCCGATGGGGCGGGTGGTGACGGGCGATGCCCAGCCCTATCAATATCTCGTCGAATCCATCCGCAAATTCCCTTCGCCTTCAGCCTTTACCGCCATGATCTCGGCGGCCGGGTTCAAGCGCGTCACCCACACGCCCTATTCGGGCAATATCGCGGCGCTGTTCGGCGCCTGGAAGATCTAGGCGGTTTGCCGATGGGGCTTGGAGCCTATTTTCGCCTCGCCCGGGCGGGCTTCGTTCTGGCGCGCGAGGGCGCGTTCTCGATCATCGATCCGGTGACGCTGCCGCCCTCCTTCCGGTTTGGAGTGGGGCTGGCCCGCATCTTCGAGCGACCCTCGGTGCGCAAGACGGGAAGCATCGAGCGGCTGACGCGGGCGCTCAACCGGCTGGGCCCGACCTATGTCAAGTTCGGCCAGACGCTGGCCACGCGCCCCGATATCGTCGGCCCTGAGATCGCCAGGGAATTGTCGGGCCTCCAGGACTCGATGGAGCCGTTCGACCCCAAGCAGGTGCCGGGCATTCTCGAAGCGGCGCTCGGAGAGAAGGCGGCCGAGCTCAGGGAATTGTCGGCGCCGATCGCGGCGGCCTCGATCGCACAGGTGCACCAGGCACGGCTCCAGGGCGAGGACGGCATCACGCGGCGCGTGGCGGTCAAGGTGCTGCGGCCGGGCGTGGCCGAGCGGTTTCACGCCGATATCGAAAGCTATTACGCCGGCGCCCACATGGCCGAGCGCTGGGTGCGCTCGATGCGGCGGCTGCGGCCGGTGGAAGTGGTCAAGACGCTCGATCATTCCGCCCAGATCGAACTCGACCTGCGGCTCGAAGCGGCCTCCATTTCCGAGTTCGCCGAGAATACCGCCGAGGACAAGGGCTTCGTGGTGCCGAAAGTCTATTGGGACTTCACGGCGCAGAACGTCCTGACGACAGGTTGGGTCGAAGGGATTCCAATCCGCGATTTCGTGGCGCTCGAGGCGGCTGGGCTCAACCGGAAGGAGCTGGCGCGCAACCTCCTGCAGAGCTTTTTGCGCCATGCCATCCGCGACGGCTTCTTCCATGCGGACATGCATCCGGGCAACCTCTTCGCCGATGCGGCGACGGGCGACATCATCGCCGTCGATTTCGGGATCATGGGCCGGATTTCCAAGCGCGAGCGGCGATTCCTGGCCGATATCCTCTATGGCTTCATCACCCGCAATTACCGGCTGATCGCCCAGCGGCACTTCGACATCGGCTATGTGCCGCGCACGCAATCGGTGGACGATTTCACCCTGGCGCTGCGCTCTATCGGGGAGCCGCTGTTCGGGCGCAAGGCCAGCGACATCTCGATGGCGCGTGTGCTCGGCCAGCTCTTCACGGTGACCGAGCTCTTCGACATGCAGACACGGCCCGAGCTCATCCTGCTGCAGAAGAACATGGTGCTGGTCGAGGGCGTGGCGCGGGCGCTCGACCCCGAACTCGACATCTGGACCATTGCCGAGCCGGTGGTGGGCGACTGGGTGCGGCGCGAGGCCGGGCCGCTGGGGCGGGTGGAAGACCTCAGGGACGGGCTAGGCATCCTGACCGACACCGTCCAGCGCCTGCCGGCCATCGTGCGCCAGGCGGAAGCGGCGCTCAACGAATGGCAGGCCGAGAAGGATCAGCGCGAGCCGTGGCTCTCGCGCGGGCTGCTGCTTTTCGGCTTCTGGCTGGTGGTTCTCACCTGCATAATCGTCATTTGGCGACTGGCTACCTGAATCCGGCTTGCCCTGCGTGAATGCCGTGCTAGAGGAGCGGCGGGGCGTACCCGCCGTGCACGCGGCGGCAAATCAATGAGGGATTCTATGACCATGCACATTTACGGCAAGCTCGCGGGCGCGCTTGCCCTGACCTTCACGCTGGCCGGTTGCATCGACGCCAAGGTCGAAGTCGACGTCACCAGCGAGACCACTGCCAAGGCCACCATCACCCAGATCATGGGTGCTGAAATCTATCCGATGATCAAGGCGAGCCAGGCCGAGAAGACCGAGGGCGACAGCCCGGCAGACGATTTCTGCGCCGAGGGCGAGCTGACCGAGAGCGCCGATGGCGGCGCCACCTGCGTCATCAGCAAGGAAGGCCCGTTCGCCGAGCTCGTCTTCGACGAAGAGGAAGAAGATCCGGGCATCACCTTCACCTCTGCCGGTCCGGGACTGGTGCGCGTGGCGTTCGCCACGAGCGGCATCACCAAGGACCTGGGCGACCAGGAAGAGATGGACGAGCAGACCAAGACGATGATGACCCAGATGTTTGAAGGCCACGCCTTCACGCTCAAAATCTCGGGCGGGGAAATCACCGACACCAACATGACCATTGCCGGCGACAAGCAGTCGGCCGAGAAGGTCATTCCGTTCCTCGACATCATCAACCGGACCGTGGACCTCCCCGAGGAGCTCTACGCGGTCGTCAAGAAGTAAGGAAGGAAGGGCCCATGACGGAACAGGTCAGCGTCGGCTTCTGCTGGCTCGATCACGGCAAGGGCCTTCCGGTTCCCCGGCAGCAATCGTCGGGCGCGGCGGGAGTGGATCTCTGCGCCGCGCTCGGGTTCGATGACGATATCGTCATCGCGCCCGGCCAGCGGGCGCTCGTGCCCTGCGGCTTTGCCCTGGCCCTGCCGGAAGGCTACGAGGCGCAGGTGCGGCCCCGCTCGGGGCTGGCGGCCAAGTTCGGCGTGACAGTTCTCAACGCGCCGGGCACTATCGATTCCGACTATCGCGGCGAAGTGCAGGTGATCCTCATCAATCATGGCGACAAGCCGTTTCCGGTGCGCCGGGGCGAGCGGATCGCGCAGATGGTGATCGCGCCGGTGGTGGCAGTCGATTTCAGGCTGGAGGACAAGCTCGATGACACAGCACGCGGGGCCAAAGGGTTCGGCTCGACCGGGCATTCTGCCTAGGCTGCTCCTCCTAGTCGCTTTCATCGTGCTGTCCGCCCTGCCGGCGCGGGCGGGCGACGCGGCGCTCATCGAGTTCCTGGGCTATTCCGAGGACGGCGACCATTTTGCCTTCGAGGAATTCGGTATCCAGGACGGCTCCGGCTTTGCCTATTCCACCATCTATGTCGTCCAGCTTTCGACCGATAGCTGGGTCAAGGGTACACCGTTCCGGGCGCAGGCCGGCGAGGCCGATGCCGAGCGGCCGCTGGCCAAGGTGCGGGCCGATGCCCGGGCGCTGGCCAAGGGCCAGCTCGAAGCGCTGG
The DNA here is from genome assembly GCF_016801025.1 of Paradevosia shaoguanensis. Classification (GTDB taxonomy): domain Bacteria; phylum Pseudomonadota; class Alphaproteobacteria; order Rhizobiales; family Devosiaceae; genus Paradevosia; species Paradevosia shaoguanensis. The sequence continues at coordinate 1,714,142 of NZ_CP068983.1, forward strand.
CGATCGAGGTGCCGGCGCAGATCCTGGCGCTGATCGGGGACGGCACGATCGACGACGACGCCACCCAATTGCGGTTCGCCGACCCTGCCTGCTGCGGCATCGCAACGGTGAGCGAGACCGAGCAGGTGCTCAAGCTTACGACATTCGAGAGCGATGCCGGGTTCGACTGCGTGGCGCTGACCGAGCAGAAGGCACTTGGCTATGCGCTGACCCTCGCAGTCGACGGGGTCGAGCGCGAAGGGCATCGGGACAAGGGCGTGCTGCCCAAGTCGCGAGGATGCCCGATGGCGTATCGCCTTTATGGCGTGGTGCGCTCGTTCGATGGCGGCGGGCATGTGGCCATCGTCGCGGTGCACGCCTTCGGTTTTGAGGGACCCGACCGGCGCTTTCTCGCCGTGCCGCTGGTCGACTGACATGACCGAGCCGCTCACGCCGGAAGAAACGCGCCGCTATGCCCGGCACATCGTGCTCAAGGGCGTGGGCGGGGAAGGCCAGCAGAAGCTCAAGGCCGCGCGGGCCGGCGTGATCGGCGCGGGCGGGCTGGGGAGCCCGGTGATCGCCTATCTGGCGGCGGCGGGGGTAGGAACGCTTGTTATCGTCGATGACGACGCGGTGTCGCTCTCAAACCTCCAGCGCCAGATCGTGCATCGGAGCGACGATATCGGCCGGGCGAAGGCCGAGAGCGCAGAAGGGTTCGTCGCCGCGCTCAATGCGCATGTCGAGGTCTTGCCGGTGGTCGCGCGGCTGGATGGCGGCAATGCCGCTTCGGTTCTTGCAGGGTGCGACGTGATTATCGAAGGCACCGACCGGTTCGATTCCCGGCTGGTGGCGGCCGAGGCCGGCGAGGCACTGAGGGTGCCGGTGGTTTCGGGTGCGGTGTCGATGTTCGACGGGCAGGTGACGGTTTTCGCGCCACACCGGCAGGATGCGTCCGGCCGCGCCTATCCCCGTTTTCGCGACCTCTATCCGGATGATCCGGAGGAAGGCGACCTGCCCTCGTGCGAGGTGGTGGGCGTGCTGGGGGCGGTGACGGGGGTGATCGGCACGCTGATGGCCATGGAGGCAATCAAGCTGATCACCGGGCTCGGCGAGCCGCTGCTGGGACGGCTGCTGCTCTACGACGGACGCGCGGCGCGGTTCACGGAGCTTGCCTATTAGCGGCGAGTTGAGGAGGAGGCGCGGGCCTCCCCCTCGATGGGAACGTGGTCAGGCGTCGGGGTGCTTGAAGACGAGCGTGGCGTTGGTGCCGCCGAAGCCGAAGGAATTGGAGAGGGCCACGCCGATATTGGCGTTGTCGCGGCGGGCGCGCAGGATGGGCATGTCCGCGAATTCGGGATCGAGGTTCTCGATATTGGCGCTCTCGCACATGAACCGGTTCTGCATCATGAGGATGCAGTAGATCGATTCCTGGACACCGGTAGCGCCCAGCGAATGGCCAGTCAGCGACTTGGTGGCCGAGATGGGCGGGCACTTGTCGCCGGTGCCGAAGACGGCGCGCAGGGCCTCGATTTCCTTGCGGTCGCCCACGGGCGTCGAGGTGGCGTGCGGATTGATGTAGTCGACCGGCAGGCGGACGCTTTCCAGCGCCATGCGCATGCAGCGCTCGGCGCCTTCGCCCGAGGGTGCAACCATGTCGTATCCGTCCGAGGTGGCGCCATAGCCGATGATTTCGGCGAGGATATTGGCGCCGCGGGCCTTGGCATGCTCGAGCTCTTCAAGCACCAGCACACCGGCGCCGCCGGCGATGACGAAGCCGTCGCGATCGCGGTCATAGGCGCGCGAGGCCTTGGCCGGGGTCGCGTTGAAGTCGGACGACATGGCGCCCATGGCGTCGAAGAGATTGGACATGGACCATTCGAGGTCCTCATGGCCACCGGCGAAGACGATGTCCTGCTTGCCCATCTGGATCTGCTCGTAGCCATTGCCGATGCAATGCTTGGAGGTGGCGCAGGCCGAGGAGATGGAATAGTTGACGCCGAGAATGCCGAAGGCCGTGGCGAGGGTGGCCGAACCCGTCGAGCTCATGGCCTTGGGCACGGCCAGCGGCCCGATGCGCTTGGGACCCTTTTCACGGGTGATGTCGGCCGCTTCCACGATCGCCTTGGTCGAGGGACCGCCCGAACCCATGACGATGCCGGTGCGCGGATTCTTGACGTCGCTCTCTTCCAGGCCCGCATTCTCGATGGCCTGCTGCATGGCCACGTAGTTCCAGGCCGCGCCCTTGCCCATGAACCGGGTCGTGCGGCGGTCGAGGATTTCGAACGGATCGAGCGTGGGATTGCCATAGACCTGGCAGCGGAAGCCCAGGTCGGCATAATCCTGGGCGAATGTGATACCGGGCCTGGCGAGCTTGAGGCTTTCCAGCACTTCGGCGGTGTTGTTGCCGATGGAGGACACGATGCCCATCCCGGTAACGACAACTCGTCTCATATCGTCCTCATCTCCTGCACCTGCTCCACATGAGCGGCGGCGCTTGGTTGTAGCGCAAAGGCCGGGTTGTGCGCCACGGCCAGTCTAGCGGATTGCAAAGAACACGACAGGGGTCGCAAGGACACCATCAAATGTCGGTGAAAAGGCCGACCCGCAGGTCCTTGGCCTCGTAGATGACCTTGCCGTCGGCCTTGACCCAGCCATCGGCGATGCCCAGAGCGAGCTTGGAGCGCATGACGCGCTTGATATCGATACCATACTCGACGAGCTTGACGTCGTTGGTCACCTGGCCGGTGAACTTGATCTCGCCGCCCAAAGCACGGCCACGGCCGGGCGAGCCGCCCCAGCCGAGGAAGAAACCGGTCATCTGCCAGAGGGCATCCAGGCCCAGGCAGCCGGGCATGACGGGATCGCCCTGGAAATGGCAGGCGAAGAACCAGAGGTCGGGATTGACGTCGAGCTCGGCGCGCACTTCCCCGCGATGGTGGGTGCCACCATTGTCGTCGATATGGGTGATGCGGTCGAACATCAACATCGGCGGCAGCGGCAATTGCGCATTGCCCGGTCCGAAAAGCTCCCCGCGCCCGCAGGCCAGCAGTTCTTCGTATCCGTATGCGTTGGGGCGGTCCGCCATATAGACTCTCTAGTTAGACTTCTCCTCCCCTGTAGAGGGCGCTTGCAGGCGGGTCAACCGGTTCCAGACCGGGTTTCCTAGCACTTTGGGCGGTTTTGCCGCCCCTTCCACGAGGAAGCGCTGCTTGTGTGGGCGGGGCGTGGTGGCTATAAGTTCACGCAACACTCTTGTGACAACGTTTCAGGCCTCGATGCACGATCGCTCATCGCCTCTTCGCACCGTCCCCTCGCGTCGCCCGTGCCTGACGGCCGTGTTGCGCATGGCCGGCCTGCGTCCGACCCGGCAGCGCATTGCCCTGGCCGAACTGCTCTTTGCCGGCTCGCACCGGCATGTGAGCGCCGAACAGCTGCACGAAGAAGCCAGCACTGCCCGCGTCAACGTCTCGCTGGCCACGATCTACAACACGCTGCACCAGTTCCAGGAAGCGGGGCTGCTGCGCGAAGTGGCCGTGGACGCCTCGCGCTCCTATTTCGACACCGATACGTCGGACCACCACCATTTCTATATCGAGGACGAGCAGCGGGTGGTGGATATTCCCTCAGCCTCGATTCAGATCCAGGGCCTGCCAGAGCCGCCCGATGGCATGGTGGTGACCCATGTTGACGTCGTGGTGCGCGTCAGGAAGCAGACGGCCTAGGCCTCTGCCTTTCGGGCCTTAAGGCCTCAGTCGAACTTCTCGCCCTGATAGACGCCCCAGAGGTCGCCCTGGGGCAGGTAGCCCGTATAGGTGGTGGGACGCCCATTGGCCGGATGGTCGGTGGCCGAGACTTCGCACCAGGCGCCGTCGCATTTGGAGATTTCGACGCGGAAGCCCGAGGTGAGGTAGGCGCGCACGCCCGCTTCCTCGGCAGCCTTGCTGCGCAACGGAATCTGCTGGCCGCTGGACCAGGGCGCGACATAGCCGGCGCGGCCGCCCGAGAGCAGGTTCTGGTGCACCCAGCCTTCCGAGCCATCGAGATCGCGTATCTTGCGCCAGGTATCGAATTCCTGGACGATTTCGACGGGGAGGCCCGCCTTCACGTAAACCCAGGCGATATCGTATTTGGTGCCCGGCCCGACGCGCACATTGATGGGGGTCGAGCGGGTGGTGACGAAGCGTGGCAGCGGCAGACCGCTCGGATTGCTGGTCGCCGACTGGGCAAGCGCATACGCCGGCTGAAGGGCCAGAATCAGGAGGGCAGCGAGGGCTATGGCGAGAAGCCGTAAGGAGGAAAGGCTTTTGTACCCGCCGGGCGCGTGAAACATGACTTTGCAGACTTCTGGAATTTTCCTATCACTAGTCAAAAGACCTTAATGGTCGCTGAAAGGGGCGCGAAATGAACTCCAGCCACACCGCCAACCCTGAAACAAGCGCCCTGGGCCTATTCGCCGCGATCGTAGCGGCGCAATGACCACCCCTAAACCCAAGATCGTCGTTACCCGCCGCCTGCCGGCCTCGGTCGAGGCGCGGATGGCGACGCTTTTCGATGCGCAGTTCAACATCGAGGACAATCCGCGTTCGCAGGACGAGGTGCTGGCGGCGCTCGAAGGCTGCGCGGTGCTGGTTTCCTCGATCACCGACCAGCTCGATGCCGCGTTTTTCGCGCGGGTGCCCAAATCGGTGCGGCTCATCGCCCAGTTCGGCAATGGCGTGGACAATATCGACATCGAAGCCGCCTATGCGGCGGGGCTGACGGTGACCAATACGCCGAGCGTCCTCACCGAGGACACGGCGGACATGGCCATGGTGCTGATGCTGGCGCTGCCGCGGCGGCTGGTGGAGGGCACGCAATTGCTCATCCGCGACCGGCATTGGGAGGGCTGGTCGCCGACCTGGATGCTGGGACGGCGGCTGCGCGGCAAGTCGCTGGGCATTGTCGGCATGGGCCGGATCGGCACGGCCGTGGCGCAGAGGGCCCGGGCGTTCGGGCTCAACATCCATTATTTTTCCCGTAACCGCCGGCCGCCGACGATCGAGGAAAAGCTCGAGGCGACCTATTGGGCCGATCTCGATGCGATGGTCGGGGCGGTCGATATCGTTTCGCTTCATACGCCCTATACGCGCGACACCTACCAGATCCTGGGCGCCGAAAGGCTGGCTCGCATGAAGCAGGATGCGATGGTGGTAAACGTGTCGCGGCCCGAGCTGATCGACGAGGAAGCACTGGTGACCGAGATCGAGAAGCGGCACCTGAGCGGGGCGGCGCTCGATGTCTTCGAATATCGCCAGGGCATCAATCCGCGCCTGCTGGCACTGGCCGAGGCCAACAAGGTGGTGCTGACGGCGCATATGGCCTCGGCAACGCTGGAGGCCCGGGTGGAGATGGGGGAGACGGTGATCGTCAATATCCGCGCCTTCATCGACGGACACCAGCCGCCGCACCGGGTTTTGCCCGAAGTGCATGGCCAGAGCCGGATGGCGCGGGGCTAGGGCCGCCCGTCGGGCGGGCGACCCCATTTTCGTTTTCAGGCAGAGGCAGGCTGGGAAGCGGCTTCCTCGTCTTCGGCCGGGCCGGTGGCGCCGATGGGCGGCAGGTGGCGCAGGCGCGTCATGACCAGCACGGCCACGCAGAGCAAGGCGACGGCGCTGACGGCTGCCACGACATGCATGCCGTTGGTGAAGGCCATGCCGGCAGCGGTCATCAGTTCGCGGCCGAGGGCTTCGGGCAATTGGGCGGCGGCGACCGAGGCGCTGGCGAGGGTATCCTCCACGGCGCTGACGATATCGGCGGGAAGGCCCTGGGGGGCCGTGACCGATATCTGGGCACGGTAGATGGCAGTGCCGACGCTGCCCAGGATAGCGATGCCGAGGGCGAAGCCGAATTCGGCGCAGGTTTCCGACAGGCCAGCGGCAGAGCCCGCCTTTTCAGGCCGCACCGAGCTCATGACGATGCCGTTGGCCAGCGTAACCATGGGCGCGCAGCCGGCATTGAAGAACATGAAGCCGACGACGACCGGCCAGACGCCGGAGGCGGCATCGGCCCGGGTGATGAGCAAGGCACCGAGCGCGCCGACGACGAGGCTGCCGGCGATGAGTGGGGCCGGGCGCATGCGCTGGGCGAGAATGGGCGCCAGCATCAGCATGCCGGTCATGGCGACGACGCCGGGCAGGCCCCAGAGGCCGGCATGGAGCGGGGAGAGGCCGAGGACCAGCTGGAAATACTGGCTGGTATAGAGCATGACCGCGCCGGTCGAGGTGATGCCGAACATGCCCAGAACCGCCGTCGAGAAGGCGCGATTGGAAAAGAGCGTGAGATCGAAGAGCGGATCGGCGAGGCGCCGCTGGCGGGCGATGAAGACGATGGAAAAGCCGAGGCCGATGGCGATGGCGGCGAGTGAGAGGGCGGAAATGCCGGCATGGGCCATTTCCTTGAGCCCATAGACGACGGGCAGGATCGAAAGCAGCGACAGGACGACGCTGAGGAGATCGAGCCGGCCGGCGGCGGGATCGCGATATTCGGGCAGGAGGAATGGTGCGGCCACCAGAAGCAGCAGCATGACCGGCACGGCCAGCAGGAAGACCGAACCCCACCAGAAATGCTCGAGCATGAAGCCGCCGACCAGCGGTCCCACGGTCATGCCGGCCATGAAGCAGACCATCCAGATGGAGATGGCGACGCCACGCTGGGCTGGATCGCGGAACATGTTGGTGATGAGCGCCAGGATCGAGGGCGACATGGTGGCGCCGGCCAGGCCCAGGACCGCGCGAGCCGCGATGAGAGTGGCGGCGCTCGGGGCGAAGGCGGCGAGGATCGAGGCGAGGCCGAAACCGGCGCCACCGAACATGAGGAGCTTGCGGCGGCCGATGCGGTCACCCAGCGTGCCCATGGTGATCATGAAGCCGGCGAGCATGAAGCTATAGATATCCATGATCCAGAGCTGCTGGGCGCTGTCGGCGCCAAGTGCGGCGCTCATATGCGGGAGCGCGAGGACCATGACGGAAACGTCGATGGAAACGAGAAGGCTGGGAAGGGCGAGGACGGCAAGGCCGGTCCATTCCCTGGCGGTCGCGCGGGCAGGGCCGGGCGCGGTGGAGGCGGCGATCATCGGGAAATCTCCTGCTGATGAGGTTGATGGCGAGCCGCGAAGGCAGCTTCGATGGCGTCGGAAGACAGGCCGAGATCGGCGAGCCGGTGCGGGTTCATGTCGAGAAGGCTGCGCAGGGCCTGATGCCGGGCCTGCCGCTGCCGCCAGGCAGCGAGGCGAGCACGGAGGGCGCGGCCGAAGGGGTAGGCCGGTCGATCGTCGAGACGTGGGACAGCAATGGACATTTGAGCATCTCCTCGATTGGCAAAGCATCCTCGTTCCGCCTTTCACGACGAAGGAGGGCGGGAGAAATCGACAGGCCGGGACAAAAAAGCGGGGTGATCCCGCGCCGAACGCCTTCAGGCGTTCAGGAATTCGCGCAAAGCCGGGGCGATGGCCTCGGCGGCGGGGCCGTGGCCCTGGCCCGGCAAGGTGCGGCGCCGGGCATTGGGGATGGCAGCAGCGACCGTTTCGACGGAGTGGCGGATATAGGGCATTTCGGCGGGCGTCGTTTCGCCGTCGAGCACCAGGGTGGGCGTTGCTATGCCGGCCCAGCGCTGCGGCAGGGCGCCATCGGCATAGCCGCGCTGCATGATGCGAGCGTCGTAGCGCAAGGTTGGGGCAATGGCGGTGACAATAGCCCAGAACGGGCTGGCGGCCATGCCATCGACCATTTCGGGCGGAACGCCGACACCGGTGATGAAGAAGTGGCGGGCGGCGCCGTCGCGATCATTGCGCGCGATGAAGCCGTCAAGCTTTGCGACGTAGTCGGCGGGCATGGGTTGACGGGCCGGCGGCAGGGCGAAAGGCGGTTCGTAGAGTATCAGGCTTTCGACCGGCAGGCCGGCCAGCACCGCCTCGGCGGCGAGCACGGCGCCGGAGGAATAGCCGAGGAGCGAGGCCTTGCCGCCGACCACGTCGATCAGGGCGGCGATATCCTCGAGTTCGCGTTCGACGGCGTAGTCCGGGGCGTCGGTGCTTTCGCCGCGGCCGCGGCGATCATAGAGGATGATCATGAAGCGATCGGCGAGGAGCGCCGAGAGCCGGGCGAGGGTCGGATCGATGGCGCGGTGCTGGATGGCACCGGCCACATGGATCAGAGCCGGACCATTGCCCTCCCGCTGATAGGCGATCTTCGTGCCGTCTTTCGAGGTGATGGTCGGCATTTGCGCGCTCCCTCAGGCGGTCTTGAGGTATTTTTCGAGCTGGTCGATGAGCGCGATCGTGCCTTCCTTGCGCTGCTCGTTATTGTCGAGCCCGTCGAGATAGGCGCCGTGTTCGGTAACGAGGAGGCGTGTGCCGCTGCCTTCCGCGCGCAGTTCGACCGAAGCAAGCGAGACCGAGATGCGAGCGCCGTTCATGGTCATGTCGTAGGTGTAGATGATGCGCTCGTTCTCGACGATGTCCTGGTAGAGGACGTCGAAGGTGAAGGTGGTGCCGCCGGCTTCGCCTTCATTGTATTCGCGCCCGCCGACACGGAAATCGAACTGCTTGGGCGTATTGTCGCCGCCGGGAGCGCCGAACCACTTGGCTTTCTGCTTGACGTCAGCCCAGGCGGCGAAGACGCGGGCGGGCGGCACCGGCAGGGTGCGTTCGATGACGAAGGTGCCATAGGCGATGGAGCGTTCAGTCATTTTGCCGTCCTAATTGTTAAGTGATAACTTAAGTATTCATGCGCGACGGCATGAGTCAATGCTTAAGTTAGTGCTTAAGTGATTTTTCGTCGAACAGGCCGGCGAGATGGGCGAGGCGAAGCGTGGCGCCGTTGAAGCGGCCGCGCGGGCTATCGAGGCCATCGAGGAAAATGCCCTGCTCGCAATAGCGGATGGCGCAGGCCTTTCCGTGCGGGGCGATTTCGAGGCTGGCGAGGGAGGAGGAGCCGTGGCGCCCCTCTATGCGGATGTCGTAGCTGAAGACGATGCGCAGGTCGGGGACGATCTCGCGATAGACCGCCTCGTAGGTGAAGCGGCGGCCACAGGAGGAGCGACCATAGAGAAACTCACGGCCCCCGACGCGGAAATCGAGATGGCGGTGCAGGCTTTCGATCGAGAACCAGCGAGCCTTGCAGGCGGGCTCGGCCCAGGCGGCGAAAACCTTGGCAGCCGACGCGGGGAAGTCGCGCTCAAGGAGGAAGCTCGACTGGATGAGGGAGTGCGGTGGCCGGTCGGGAGCGTGGATGGGCAGAGAGGGGAGCACAGTATCCCCTCCTCGGCTCAGGCGTCGGCGGATTCGCGGGCGAGGAAATTGCCCAGCGCGTCGAGGAGATCGCGCGTGCCCTGTTCGCGGCTGCCGGCATCGTCGTAGCCGTCCAGGAACGCGCCCTGTTCGGTCAGGACGAGTTCGGTGCCGCCATCCACGGGGCGCAGTTCGAACGTAGCGACGGAGACCGAGATGCGCGTGTCGTCCAGGTGCATGTCGTAGCTGTAGATGATGCGCTCGTTCTCGACGATGTCCTGGTAGATGGCGTTGAAGGTGTGGACGGTGCCGCCCGGCGGGCCGCCACGGCTCATCTCACGGCCGCCGACGCGGAAATCGAAGCTGTGCTCGTCGGAGCCCCACTCTTCCGGGCCGTTGAACCAGGCGGCCTTGCGCCTGGGATCGGCAAAAGCGGAGAAGACGCGGCGGGCGGGCACCGGATAGGTGCGGCGCAGGGTGAAGGTGGCGTGGGTGACCGAACGGGTCGTCATGATTGCACTCCATCGTCTTCGGGATTGGCGGCGAGGAATTCGCCCAGCCGGTCGAGGCGCCGCACCCATTGCGTGCGCCGGTCGTTGATCCATTGCTCGGCAAGGCTCAAGGCGCCGGAATCGAGGGTGCAGGTCCGCACGCGCCCGACCTTTTCGCTTTTCACCAGCCCACTCTGTTCCAGTACCTGCAGGTGCTGCACGACAGCGGGCAGCGAGATGGGCAGGGGCCTGGCCAGTTCACTCACCGAAGCAGGGCCGCGGCTCAGCCGCTCGACCATAATCCGTCGGGTCGGATCGGCCAGGGCCTGGAACATGAGGTCTAGGGATGCATCTTGGTTAAGCATGCACTTAAGTATCGTCCGGCGCGGCGAAGAGTCAAGCGGACAAAGCAAAGGGCCCGGATCGCAACCGATCCGGGCCCTTTGTTATTGGACTGGCTCAGCCTTACTCGGCGGCCGGGGTCTCTTCCTTGGCGATTTCCTTGCCGGTCGCCTGGTCGACGACCTTCATGGAGAGGCGAACCTTGCCGCGCTCGTCGAAGCCCAGGAGCTTGACCCAGACCTTGTCGCCTTCCTTGACCACGTCGGTGGTCTTGGCAACGCGGGCTTCGGCCAGCTGGGAGATGTGGACGAGGCCGTCCTTGGCGCCGAAGAAGTTCACGAACGCGCCGAAATCGGCGGTCTTGACCACGGTGCCCTGGTAGATGTGGCCGACTTCCGGCTCATCGGTGATCGAGCGGATCCACTTGATGGCCGCATCGATCGCCTTGCCGTCCGAGGACGAGACCTTGACGGTGCCGTCGTCGTTGATGTCGACCTTGGCGCCGGTCTTCTCCACGATCTCGCGGATGACCTTGCCGCCCGAACCGATGACTTCACGGATCTTGTCGGTCGGAATGGTGATCGACTCGATGCGCGGGGCGAATTCGCCGACGCTGTCGCGGCTGGCGGTCAGGGCCTTGGCCATTTCGCCCAGGATGTGCTCGCGACCGCCCTTGGCCTGACCGAGAGCGACCTTCATGATCTCTTCGGTGATGCCGGCGATCTTGATGTCCATCTGGAGCGAGGTGACGCCGTCGGCGGTGCCCGCAACCTTGAAGTCCATGTCGCCCAGGTGATCTTCGTCACCCAGGATGTCCGAAAGCACCGCATAGCGGTCGCCTTCGAGGATCAGGCCCATGGCGATGCCGGCGACCGGCTTCTTCATGGGCACGCCCGCATCCATCAGCGCCAGCGAGGTGCCGCAGACGGTGGCCATCGAGGAGGAGCCGTTCGACTCGGTGATCTCGGAGACCACGCGGATCGTGTACGGGAACTCTTCGGACTTCGGACGGATCGGGTTGATGGCGCGCCAGGCGAGCTTGCCGTGGCCGATTTCGCGGCGGCCGGGCGAACCCATGCGGCCGGTCTCGCCGACCGAATAGGGCGGGAAGTTGTAGTGCAGCATGAAGTTCACCTTCTCGGTGCCTTCAAGGCTGTCCACGAACTGCTCGTCGTCGCCCGTGCCCAGGGTCGCAACGACCAGGGCCTGGGTTTCGCCACGGGTGAAGAGGGCCGAGCCGTGCGTACGCGGCAGGATTCCGACTTCGGCGACGATCGGGCGGACGGTGACCAGGTCACGGCCGTCGATGCGCTTGCCGGTGTCCAGGATATTCCAGCGGACGATCTTGGCCTGGAGGTTATGGATGACCTCGCCGAGAGCTTCTGCCGAAACGGTGCCGTCTTCGATGGCCTGGGCGAAGTGTTCCTTCACCTTGGCCTTGGCGGCGTCGACCGCTGCGTAGCGATCTTCCTTCTTGGTGATCTGGTAGGCGGCGCGCAGGTCGGTCTCGGCAACAGCCAGAACGTCCTTCTCGAGCGCCGAATAATCGGGCGCGGTGAAGTCGCGCGGATCCTTGGCGGCAAGCTCGGCCAGCTTGATGATGGCCTCGATGACCTTGCGCGAGGCTTCGTGGCCGAACATGACGGCCCCGAGCATCACTTCCTCGGAAAGCTCCTGGGCTTCCGATTCAACCATCAGCACGGCGTCGGCAGTGCCGGCCATGACGAGGTCGAGCTTGGAATCGACGCGCTTGTCGATTGCGGTGTTGAGGACGTACTGGCCGTCGATATAGCCGACGCGCGCGGCGCCGATCGGGCCCATGAACGGCACGCCCGAAATGGTCAGGGCCGCGGAGGCTGCAACCATGGCCAGGATGTCCGGCTCGTTTTCCATGTCGTGCTGGAGAACGGTGACGATGACCTGGGTCTCGTTCTTGTAGCCATCGGGGAAGAGCGGACGGATCGGACGGTCGATCAGGCGCGAGGTCAGCGTCTCGTTTTCGGTCGGACGGCCTTCACGCTTGAAGTAGCCGCCCGGGATCTTGCCGGCGGCGAAGTACTTTTCCTGGTAGTTGACGGTCAGCGGGAAGAAGTCCTGGCCGGGCTTGGCGGACTTGGCCGACACGACAGTGGCCAGCACCACGGTCTCGCCCAGGGTCGCCATGACGGCGCCGTCGGCCTGGCGGGCAACCTTGCCCGTCTCGAGCGTCAGCGGCTGACCACCCCAGTTGAGTTCCACTTTGTGGGTATTAAAGAACATGTCTTGTCTTTCCTTGTGCCGGAAGCCCTTTGAGGCGCGGTGCGTAGGACCGCTGGGGACATATCCGGTGCACCCCGCCGGCCGCACCCCATGTGCAGGACCAGCCCCAAGGCGCCTATTTCCGCTCCGGCCGGCAGGGCGCGGCCCGAAAGGGCAACCCAACGCCTCGCCGCTTTGTCCTGGCGGAACATGGACAAGACAATGAGCAGCTCACCTCGAAGGGTGACGTATGAGCGGCCGATAATCCTGCCATGCTCCGTCAAATACCGGACTACGCATGACCCGCCCGAAGGGCGGAAACGGCATGGGAGCCTGGCCCCCATGCCAAAGTTCGTCGCGCCAAATTAGCGGCGCAGGCCGAGCCGTTCGATCAGGCTCTTGTAGCGGGCTTCATCGACGTTCTTGACGTAGTCAAGCAGACGGCGACGGAGCGAAACGAGCTTCAGCAGACCGCGGCGGGAATGGTTGTCCTTGCCGTGGGTCTTGAAGTGTTCGGTGAGGTTGGCAATGCGCTCGGAGAGGATGGCAACCTGGACTTCGGGCGAACCCGTGTCGTCCTTCTTGGTCGCATATTCCTTGATCAGAGCGGCCTTGCGCTCAGCAGTAATCGACATCGTGTGATCCTTTACTCTTAGGATTTTGGGACGCTCGCTGCCGGGATGTCGTCCAGGAGGAGCCGCTAAAAGACGAGCCGAGCCCCCGAAGGGACTTTGCCGCTTGCGGGGCATATAGGGGAAAAGCGCCGCCAATACCAGCCAAATCTCGAAGACGTCAGGCGGCGGGCGGCTCGGCGGTACTCTCCTCGCTCTCCTCGCGACGCCGGGGCGCAAGCTGCTCGTCGGGCCGGCGGTTGGGGTTGAGGGCTTCCAGCGGGATGAGGAAGCGCCACTCGATGCCGTCGCGATGGAGGGTACGCGTGACCTCGGCGCCGAGCGAGCCGCCGACCATGGAATTGAGGACGGTGGTGCCGAAGCCGGTGCGCGTCGAACGGCGACGGCGGGCCTTGACCCTTTCGCGCCAATTGAGATCGACGACATCGCCGCTGATGGTCCAGGAAACTTCGAGCTGGCCGGAATCGTCGGCGAAGGCGCCGTATTTTACGGCATTGGTGGCAAGTTCATGGGCGGCCATGCCCACGATCTGGGAGGCCTGGGTATTGAGCATGAGCGGCGGGCCCTCGATGGTGACACGCGTCGGGTCCTGCGGCTTGAAGGGCTCGATCTGGCCGACGAGGATGTCCTTGAGATTGACGCCCACCATGCCGGAGGCGAGGAGCAGGTCGGTCGAGCGGGCGAGGCCGAAGATGCGACGCTCGAAGGCGGAGACGAACTGGCTGACCGAGGTGGCATTGCGCGCGGTCTGCTTGGCCATGGCGGCGATGACGGTCATCTGGTTCTTGGAGCGGTGCGCCAGCTCGCGCATGAGGAAGCGCACTTCGTTCTCGGCCTTGCGACGCTGGCGGGCGGCATCGCCGATGGCGTCGGATACCTGGGCAATTTCAGCGACCGGGTAGTTGCGGGCGGCGACATCCTGGCCGGCGCCCAGTCGCTTGGCGTCGTCGGCGAGACCACGGACCGAGCGGTTGATCTGCTGGGCGATCCAGACGACGAGCGCGACGATGAGGGCAGCGAGCATGAGGCCACCGAGGACGAGGGACAGCACGGCCTCGTTGAGCGGCTTTTCGACCACCTTGCGGGGCGCCCAGGCTATGACGCGCCAGGCGGCGGCCGTCGGCTCGGCGGCGACTGTCACGTATTCCTGGCCGGCGACGTTCTCGACCGCCCAACGGCCGCTCTGGCCGAACTGGCCATCGGAGGCCTGGAGGAAGGACGCGCCGGGGGCGAGGTTGGAGGCGTCGGAAGCGGCGAGCACGCGGTCTTCGCTGTCGACGACCGCGACGTTCCACCCGTCGGGGAGCTGGCGCGACTGCAGGGCGGAGGCGAGGTTCTGGGATATCTCGTTGAGGGCAAGGACCAGATAGCTGCCATCAGGGCGGCGGTAGCGCTGGAGGACGTTGAACACCCAATCCTTGGAATTGGCGCCGATGAAGACGTTGGAAACGACGGAGGCATCGGTCTTGAAGGCGGCTGCGGCCGATTGGGGATTGGCGGTCTTGGGGAGCGCGGTGCCGTAGGGCTCGCGGGTATTGAGGAGCTGCTGGAAACTGGGATCGAGCACGACGAGGAACGAGCCGGTGCCGCGCAGGGCCTCGACGGCGCGGGCGTGGACGGCGGCGTAGTCGCCATTGCCGAGCGAAGGGCTGGTGGCCAGGACCTTGAGCGTGGTGGTCATGGCCTCGATCTGGCGGTCGATGGCCTGGGCGACGGCCTGGCTGGTGGCGAGGGTCAGGGCGCGCACCACCTCTTCCTGCGCATCGTTGTTGCGCTGGAGGAGAATGGCCGAGAAGATGAAGGCCGGCGCCAGGGTGATGAAGGCCAGGATGAACAGATAGGCCGCGATCGGCAAAGGCTTGGGATCGCTCTTGCGTCGCAGAGCCGGCAGGCCCGATCTGTTTGGAGTCATGGTCACCTCTGCCTTGCCGGCAACATTAATCGTGGATGGAAAGGGCGCAACCGCGGCAGGGAGCCGTCATGGCGCTGCAAGGTTGTAGCTCAAGACTGGACCACGCGACGCGGCCCTGCCCCGTCGATATGCTGGAGGCCCTTGCTATGGGTTTGTTGGTGAAGGCGGCCATGGCCGCGTTTTTGGCTTTGATCATTGGGGGCGCGGCGATGGCTCAGAATGCGGACAAGGACAAGGGCATGATCAACATGCTGTTCGGAGAAACGCCTGTGACGGCAGAGAGTTTCGCGCCGGACTTCCTCAATGCGATTCCATTCGAGCAGGTGCGCAGCCTGATCGAGGCCACGCGCAAGCAGATCGGGCCGGTGCTGGACGTCAAGGAGACCAGCGGCGGCTACCGGATCGAGACGGCGACGCACCAGATGGACGTCAAGATCACGCTGGATGGCCAGGGGCGCGTGGCGGGCCTGCTGCTGCAGCCGGCAGTGGCGACGGCGCAAACGATCGATGAGCTGGCGGCCGAACTCGCGGCATTGCCAGGCAACGTGGCCTATCTCGTGACCAGGAACGGGGACGTCGTGGTGGCGAAGGATGCCGACAAGGCGCTCGCCGTCGGTTCGGCCTTCAAGCTGGGCGTGCTCGCCGCGCTCAAGGACAGGATCGAAGCTGGGACCGACCGGTGGGAGGACGTGGCGCGGCTCGAGGCGCGGCAGGTGTCGCTGCCGAGCGGCATCCTGCAGACCTTTGCCGTGGGCTCGCCGGTGACGCTTTCGACGCTGGCGACGCTCATGATCTCGATCAGCGACAATACGGCGACCGACGTACTGCTCGACCATGTGGGGCGCGAGGCGGTGGCCAAGCGTCTGGGCGTCGACTTCGTGCCCAAGACGCGCGAGCTCTTCATGCTCAAGGCCGACAAGACGTTGCGCGAGCGGTATCTGGCGGCGGACGTGGCTGGCAAGCTCGCACTAGCCAGGGAGATGGACGACCGCTCGATCAGCCTCAAGGAGGCGGCCCTGACGCCGCATGACGACGGCGTGGAGTGGTATGTGCCGCTCAACCGGCTCTGCGAACTGGCCGTGGAGGTCAAGGACCTCGACCCAATGCGGGCGGCGCCGGGACCTGCGGGAGACGTCGACTGGGCGCAGGTGGCCTATAAGGGCGGCAGCGAGGTGGGCGTGCTCAACATGACGACCGCGGCAGTGAGCCGGGCGGGCGATGTCTATTGTGTGGCGATGACTTGGAACAACGGGGAAGCACTGGATGCCGCCAAGGCGGTCGTGCCGTATGGAGGGATTTTGGCGAAGTTGGCGCGGTAGGTTTCGATCTCGCCCCCCGTTGAAGGTCGGGGATATCCGGGCGCAAAGGCCTAGGGTCCGTACTCAAAAATCCCGGCGCCCGCAGAGCGCTTATCTCCCCATCCGACAGATGCTGCGCCACACCCACTCAACTTCCCCGGCCGCAGAGCCGGGGAAGTCCGGTGGGTGGGGCGGCCATCGCAACCTCATCTACCGGTGCAATTGAGTACGGACCTTAGAGGATTACCCTGCGCGGATGGAACTGGCCGGCTTCGACATAGCCGGTGGCAATTGCGGCGCCCTTGAAGCTGGCCCAGGCGTCTTCGAGCATGACCGGGGCGGTGGCGCCAGTAAGGAGCACGGGGTTGCCGTGGCGGATGGCGGCGGCCTGCTGGGGATCGAGGCGGATTTCGGGGACGCCGACAAGGCCTGCCGCGACCGGCTTGAGGAGCGCGTCACGCGCCGCGCCTTCGGCGGCGGCTTCGAGCTGAGCGATGGTGACAGCCACGGCGTCGGTGAAGGGGCCGACGGCAGCGCGATGGAGCTCGATGACGTGAGCGCGGGTCCCCAGCGCTTCGGCGATATCGCGGGCCAGGGAGCGGACATAGGTGCCCTTCTGGCATTCGACCTCGAAGCTCGAGCGATCCTCGGCATGGTCGAGGAGGCGCAGCGCCTCGATGGTGATTTCGCGAGCGGCGAGCGTTACGGTTTCTCCGGCGCGGGCGAGATCGTAGGCACGTTCGCCATCGACCTTGATGGCCGAATAGGCAGGCGGCACCTGCTGGATGGTGCCGGTGAAGCGCGGCAGGATGGCCTCGACGGCCCCGCGCGCTGAGCGGATATCGGAGGTGGCAACGACTTCGCCCTCGGCGTCATCGGTCGCGGTCGCTTCGCCCCATTTGACGGAGAAGCGGTAGATCTTGCGGCCATCCTGCACCTGCGGGACGGTCTTGGTGGCCTCGCCCAGGGCGATCGGCAGGATGCCGGTGGCCAGGGGATCGAGCGTGCCGGCATGGCCGCCCTTCCTGGCCGCGAAGAGCCAGCGGACCTTGCCCACGGCTTCCGTGGACGTCATGTCATAGGGCTTATTGAGGACGACCCAGCCGGAGACGTCCCGCTTGACCCGCTTTGTCTGGTTCATCGATGTCAGTCGCTGTCGGTGTCGTCTTCGTCGTCGTGCAGGTCGCGCTGCACGCGGTCCGAGCGCAGGATCGCATCGATCCGGCCGGCTTCCTCGAAGGTGTCGTCGACGAAGAAGCGGATATCGGGCGCGAATTTAAGATCGAGATCGGGCGCGATGCGGCCGCGGATGAAGCGGTGATGGCGATTGAGCGCGGCCACGATTTCGTCGGCCCGCTCGCCGCCCAACGGCATGACATAGGCATTGGCCAGCTTGAGGTCCGGCGTCATGCGCACTTCGGGCACGGTGATGACGGCACCCACGAGCGTCTCGTCCTCGATCTCGTCGCGGGCGAAAAGGCTGGCCAACGCATGACGAACGAGTTCGCCGACGCGCAGCATGCGTTGAGTGGGTCCGGTGGGTTTGTGTCCGCGGTTCATCGCGCTGAATTGGCCCCTCCCGGAGCCGCTGTCAACGTGTTTGTAGCACCGGCAAGGATTGGGCTTGCACGACTCATAAGTCAGTGCTTATCTATCGGCATGGACGAGAATGAGATTTTCCGTGCGCTGGCCGATCCGACGCGCCGCGCGGTGTTCGAGCGGCTGGCGGACGGCCCGGCGAATGCCACGCAGCTGCGCGAGGGGTTTTCCATCTCGCAGCCGGCCATGTCACAGCACCTGGCGGTGCTGCGGGGGGCCGGGCTCATCGAGGAGCAGCGCGAGGGGCGGCACGTGAATTACAGTGTGCGCGGAGAAGGACTAGTGCCCCTGGCCGACTGGCTGGGTCGCTACCGCGCCTTCTGGCCGGGCCGGATCGACAAACTCAAGGACCTTCTCAGGGAGATGGACCAATGACGGAAGCGGGCGAAGACGACGTGATGTTCGAAGGCGTGCTCGAAGCCGCGCCCGAAAAGGTCTGGCGGGCGCTGACCGTGCCCGAGCTCGTGGGCGCCTGGCTGCTGCCGGCACGCGAAGCGCAGACGGGGCTCGAGCTCGACGGGACGGAAGAGGGCCTGCCGCGGATCGACTGCGAGGTCATCGAGGCGGAGGCACCCAGCCTCCTGCGCTACCGTTGGCAGGCGGACGGAGAAGCGGAGAGCGTGGTGACGTTCGAGTTGACCCGCATCGCGGAAGGCACCTGGCTGCGGCTTACCCATGAGCCGGCCCCTGCCCGCGTGATGGCCGCCGCAAACAGCAACGGACCGGTGATGCTGGCCGCCTAGGCCAACCACCAATCCCCTCAACAGATCAACCACCAGGAGAATCGCCGATGCGCGACATGATGCAACTCGTCCCCATGGTCGTGGAGCAATCAAGCCG
The DNA here is from genome assembly GCF_016801025.1 of Paradevosia shaoguanensis. Taxonomy (GTDB): domain Bacteria; phylum Pseudomonadota; class Alphaproteobacteria; order Rhizobiales; family Devosiaceae; genus Paradevosia; species Paradevosia shaoguanensis. The sequence continues at coordinate 1,732,738 of NZ_CP068983.1, forward strand.
GGGCGAACGTTCGTTCGATATCTATTCCCGCCTGTTGCGGGAGCGGATCATTTTCGTCAACGGGCAGGTCGAAGACCAGATGGCGGCGCTCATCTGCGCGCAATTGCTGTTCCTGGAATCCGAAAGTCCGGCCAAGGAGATCGCGCTCTACATCAATTCGCCGGGAGGCGTGGTGTCGGCGGGGCTGGCAATCTACGACACGATGCAGTTCATCAAGAGCCCGGTGGCGACGCTGTGCATGGGCACGGCCTATTCGATGGGTTCGTTCCTCTTGATGGCGGGTGCCCCAGGACGGCGCGTTGCCTTGCCCAATGCCTCGATCCTCGTGCACCAACCTTCGGGCGGCTATCAGGGCCAGGTGACCGACGTGCTGCTTCATGCCGAGGAAAGCCGGCGCCTCAAGGAGCGGATCAACTGGGCCTATGTGCGCCATTGCGGGCGTACCTATGAGGAGGTGGAACGCACGCTGGATCGCGACCACTTCATGACGCCCGAGGACGCCAAGAGCTGGGGGCTGATCGACAATGTCTATACCAGCCGGGACGAACCGGGCGCGCCCTTGACCAGGGATCCGCCGGCTTTGCCCTGAGTCCCTTGGTTAGCGGCGGCTTAACGTTCTGCGGCCGAGTGTTACCGCGATGCACTCGACTTTTCCGGGGCAATACTTTCTATCTGCTCAGGATTCGCCCGCCACTCCGAATTGACGAGAGCCAGAACGTGATCAGCCGCCGACTTTTCCTTGCCGGGGTCTCCGCAATGACCCTGAGCGCCTGTACGACAACGCGGGGCCCTCGGCCCAATGTGATTCAGGTCGATGAACCCTGGGCCACCTATTACTCGGCCGTCGTGGGCGAGCCCTTCCCGGTGGATGGGGTCGACGTACGCCGCATCCCGCAGCAGTTCTGGCGCCAGGACGTGCCGTTCGACGGCGACTACGCCCCCGGCACGATCGTGGTGAACACGTCCGAGAAGTTCCTCTATCTCGTCCATCCGGGCGGTACGGCAACGCGCTACGGCGTGGGCGTGGGCCGCGAGGAAGGCCTCAATTTCCGCGGGACGGCGACGATTTCGCGCAAGGCCGCCTGGCCGCGTTGGACGCCGACCGCCAACATGATCCGCACGCAGCCCGACCGCTATGGCCCGGTGGCCGGCGGCATGGATGGCGGCCCGACCAATCCGCTCGGCGCGCGCGCCCTCTATCTCTACCGCAATGGCGTGGATACTCATTTCCGCCTGCACGGCACGGTGGAGCCGTGGTCGATCGGCACGAATGTATCCTCGGGCTGCATTCGCCTGGTCAACCAGGACATCATCGACCTCTACAACCGGGTGCCGGTTGGCACGAAGGTCGTCGTCGTCAGCTAAGAGCTGGTGGTCTTCAAAGTTTCAGGGCCGGCGTCCGATGGGCGCCGGTCTTTTTGTTTCGAGGCTTTATACGGTCCAAAAAGAAAAGAGCGCGGAGAAATTCCCCGCGCTCTTCGTAACTGGTTTGGCCGAAAACCTTAGAGCGTGCGCTGCACGGTCTCGACGCGGAAGCATTCGATGACGTCGCCGGCACGAATGTCTTCGTAGTTCTCGAAGGCCATGCCACATTCCTGGCCGACCTGCACTTCCTTGACTTCGTCCTTGAAGCGCTTGAGCGTCTTGAGCTTGCCTTCGTGGATAACGACGTTGTCGCGCAGCAGGCGCACGCCGGCACCACGTTCTACGATGCCCTCGGTGACACGGCAGCCGGCGACCTTGCCGACCTTGGTGATCTGGAAGACTTCGAGGATCTCGGCGTAGCCGATGAAGGTTTCGCGGCGTTCCGGCGCGAGCAGACCCGACATCGCCGACTTCACGTCATCCACGAGGTCGTAGATGATGTTGTAGTAGCGGATTTCGATGCCGTCGCGCGTAGCGAGATCGGCGGCCTGCTTGTTGGCACGGACGTTGAAGCCGATGATGATCGCACCCGAAGCCGAAGCCAGGGTCACGTCGGATTCGGTGATCCCACCCACGCCGCTCATCAGGATCTGCGCCGACACTTCGTCGGTCGAGAGCTTGTTGAGCGAAGCCACGATCGCTTCGACCGAGCCCTGCACGTCGCCCTTGATGACCAGCGGGAACTTGGCGATGCCAGAGGCCTTGAGCTGATTCATCATCTGCTCGAGGCTGGTGGCGCCGCCGCCGGCGGTCTTTTCTCGGATGGCGCGCTGACGGTATTCGGTGACCTCGCGGGCACGCGCTTCCGTCTCGACGACCGAGAAGCGGTCGCCTGCATTGGGCACGCCCGAGAAGCCGAGCACTTCGACCGGGGTCGAGGGCAGAGCGGACTTCACCTGCTCGCCCTTGTCGTTGATGAGCGCACGGACGCGAGCCCATTCGGTGCCGGCCACCACGATATCGCCCACATGGAGCGAACCGCGCTGGACGAGAACCGTGGCCACTGCACCGCGACCGCGATCGAGCTTGGCTTCGATGACCAGACCTTCGGCACGACCGTCGACATTAGCCTTGAGCTCGAGAACTTCGGCCTGCAGCAGGACGGTTTCGAGGAGCTTGTCGAGACCCTGATGGGTCTTGGCCGAGACTTCGACGTCGAGCACTTCGCCGCCCATCGATTCGACGAACACTTCGTGCTGAAGCAGTTCGGTGCGAACGCGGTTGGGATCGGCCTCGTGCTTGTCGATCTTGTTGATGGCCACGATGATCGGGACACCAGCCGCCTTGGCGTGCTTGATGGATTCGATCGTCTGCGGCATCACGCCGTCATCGGCCGCCACCACGAGGATGGCGATGTCGGTGGCCTGGGCGCCGCGGGCACGCATGGCGGTGAACGCCTCGTGGCCCGGGGTATCCAGGAACGTGATCTTCTGGCCGTTCTTCTCGACCTGATAGGCGCCGATATGCTGGGTGATGCCACCGGCTTCGCCTGAAACCACGTTGGCTTCGCGGATCGCATCGAGCAGCGAGGTCTTGCCGTGGTCGACGTGGCCCATGATGGTCACGACCGGCGGACGCGGCGTCAGATCCTCGGCCTTGTCGTCGGCCGGCAGATCGTAAAGACCCTCTTCCACGTCGGCATCGCTCACGCGCTTGACGGTGTGGCCGAGTTCGGTGGCGATCAGTTCGGCGGTGTCGGCATCCAGGATGTCGTTGATCTTGGCCATCTGGCCCTGCTGCATGAGCAGCTTGATCACGTCGACCGAGCGTTCGGCCATGCGATTGGCCAGTTCCTGGACGGTGATCGCCTCGGGAATGGTCACTTCACGGCTGAGCTTGGGCGCGGTCTGCAGGTTGCGGCCCATCTTCTTGTCGCGACGACGCTTCATGGCCGCCAGGGACGGACCACGATCGCGATCATTGTCGGTGAGCGCGGTCGAAACGGTCAGGCGACCGCGGGCATTGGCGGTCTCGCCGGCACGGCGCGTCGGCCGCTCGGGCGTGGCGCGGTTGGCGCGACGGGCGTTTTCGATCTCGTCGGGATTGACCAGAGCGCGCGGCTGCGCGGACGGAGCCGAACGGGTCTTGCGGCCATCGGCTTCGCTGGGCGGAGCCGGCGGAATGTTGGCGACCGGTGCCATGGCCGGCTTGGGCGCGGCACGACGCGGCTGCTCGGGACGACCCGGGCGACCGGTGGCGTAACGCACGGTGGCCGGACCCTGGCGCTGACCGGCAGGAGACGGACGCTCGCCCTGCGGACGGCGGCCTTCGCTGCGGCCTTCAGTGGGAGCCGGAGCTTCGGGAGCGGCCGGCGCGGGCGCGGCAGCAGCAGCTTCGGCAGCCTTGGCAGCTTCCTCGGCAGCGCGTGCACGCTCTTCTTCCTGGCGGGCGGCGTCTTCGCGGACCTGACGGCGACGCGCATCATCTTCGATGCGGCGCGCTTCCTCGGCGGCGAAACGCGCCTGTTCCTCGGCAGCACGGGCCGCCGCTTCCCTCAGGACGCGGTTGCGCGCTTCGGCTTCACTGGAGGTGAGGCCGGGAGCCGGGCGATTGCCCTGCGGGGCGCGCAGCGGCGGGCGATTGCCGCCCGGACGCTGGCCCGAAGGCGCGCCCTGCGGACGCGGCGAGCCCTGAGCGGGCGCGCCGGAGCCGGGCGTACCCGGGGCGCCGGGAGCGCCGAAGCGGCGGGTGCGCTTCTCGACGACCACAGTGCGCGAGGGCCGCGACATGCCAGGGCGCGATCCCGAAGAGGGACCACCCTTCAATGTCAGGGTCTTCTTACCGCCTGCGCCCGTATTGGTGTCGTCACTATCAGCCATGTACTCGCGTCTCTATCTCGTCTTGCAGCGAACCGGCCCCTTTGGCACGATCCGCTTCAGTTTCCGGCGACATAGCGGGCCAGTCGATGGGCCCGCGCAAGCGCCGATTGGGCTGCCGCCCCTTTCGTGAGCGCAGCATGTATCACATTTTCAAGGCCGAGTGCCAAACCCAATTGCTCGGAATCGAGCAACTCGAAATGGGGCACCTCCGGTACCTCGAAACCGGCCTCTCTGGCCTGCCTTTCACGGGCGCGCAACGCACCCAGAAGCTTGGCCCTACCGTCTTCGGCAGCATCGGTCGCGGTCAGCAGGGCAGCGATGTCGCCCTTGTCGATCGCACCGCGTACCTTGGCGGCTCCCGTCAGCAGCTGCCCGGCCTTGCGAGCCAGACCCAAAGCGCCAAGAAGGCGCTGTTCTAGCCTTGTTCTGGCCAGTTGGGCAAGGTCGTCCGGCACGATCACCTGAGCCTTGAGGCTTTTGGTGAAGGCCTTCTTGCGAACGGCCTCGGCAACTGCTGCCTGCGAGAGCGTGATCCAGACGCCACGCCCTTCGGCCTTGGCGTCCGTATCGGGTACGAGAACCTCGTCAGGCCCGACCACGAACCGGATAAGGTCCGCGATCGGCTTTTCTTCACGGGTCAGGGCACATTGCCTGACAGTCTCCTCGCGACGTGGCATCGTTCACGCCCCGAACCGACCGATCAGGCCTCTTCCCCGCCCTCGGCAACAATCTCGCCTTCCTCGCCGGCTTCGGGCGCGAGATCCGCTTCGCTGATCCAGCCGGCCTTGAGACGGGCCTGCATGATCATGTCTTCGGCTTCTTCGCGCGAGACCGGGAAGTCCTTGAAGGTGCCTTCGTAACGCTTCACTTCGCCATTGACCCGCTCGGTCCAGCCGATGAGGTCATCGGAAGCGCAACCGGCAAAATCCTCGACGGTCTTGATGCCGTCCTTGCCGAGGGCCACGAGCATGCCGGCGGTGAGGCCGGGGATCTCGTAAAGCTCGTCGGCAACGCCCAGCTTGATGCGTTCTTCATCGAACGCACGGTCGATGGCGGCGAGGTATTCGGCGGCGCGGTTCTGGATTTCGGCCGCAGTCTCTTCGTCGAAGCCTTCGATGGAGGCGATTTCGCTCACATCGATATAGGCCAGTTCCTCGACCGAGGAGAAGCCTTCGGAAGCCAATAGTTGGGCAACCATCTCATCGACATCAAGGGCATTCATGAACAATTCGGAGCGTTCGGTGAATTCCTTCTGGCGACGCTCGGACTCTTCCTGCTCGGTGAGGATGTCGATATCCCAGCCGATGAGCTGGCTGGCGAGACGCACGTTCTGGCCGCGGCGGCCGATGGCAAGCGAGAGCTGCTCGTCGGGGACCACGACTTCGATGCGCTCGGCCTGCTCGTCGAGAACGACCTTGGCGACATCGGCCGGCTGGAGCGCGGAGACCACAAGGTCGGCGATGTTCTCGGTCCAGGGAATGATGTCGATCTTTTCGCCCTGGAGTTCGGCGACGACGGCCTGGACGCGGCTACCACGCATACCGACGCAGGCGCCGACCGGATCGATCGAGGAATCCGAAGAGGTCACGGCGATCTTGGCGCGGCTGCCCGGATCGCGAGCGATCGAGCGGATGGTGATGATCCCGTCATAGATTTCCGGCACTTCCTGCATGAAGAGCTTGGCCATGAACTGGGGATGGGTGCGCGAGAGGAAAATCTGCGGCCCGCGCTGCTCGCGGCGGACGTCGTAGACATAGGCGCGCACGCGGTCGCCATAGCGGAACTGTTCGCGGGGGATCAGCTCGTCGCGGCGGATGATGGCTTCGCCACGACCCAGGTCGACGATGACGTTGCCGTATTCGACGCGCTTGACGGTGCCATTGACGATTTCGCCGATGCGGCCGGAATATTCGTCGTACATGCGCTCGCGCTCAGCGTCGCGCACCTTCTGGACGATGACCTGCTTGGCCGACTGGGCGGCGATGCGGCCGAATTCGATCGGCGGCAGCGGTTCGGTCAGGAAGTCGCCGATCTTGGCATCCGGGGACTTGGTCTTGGCGTGCTTGAGGTCGACCTGGCGGCCGGGTTCCTCGACATTCTCGACGATCTCGAGCAGGCGCCACAGACGCAGCTCGCCCGAGCGCGGGTTGATCTCGGCCTTGATCTCGGTCTCGGCGCCATAGCGCGCCTTGGCGGCCTTTTCGATGGCGTCCTGCATGGCTTCGATGACGACCATGCGGTCGATCGACTTTTCGCGGGCGACGGCATCTGCGATCTGCAGCAGCTCGAGGCGGTTCGCGCTAACGGCCATTTGTGTTTGCTCCTCTTGGGAATCCGCAGCGGGCTGCGTCAGTTCGAAGTGGTGTCGTTGTCCGCCGTATCGGGCTGGTCTTCCGGATCGAACTCGACGGTTTCGATTTCCTCGTCGTCGTCGATCGGAGCCTCTTCCTGGTCGATGCGGGCCATGTCCATGAGCTTGTCGGTCATGATCAGCTTGGCTTCCGCAAGGGCCGCGAGCGGCAGGCGGTGATTGGGGTCGGTCCCGGCCGGAGCATCGGGAAGGGTAATGGTGAAGCTGTCGTCATCGGCGCCGGCGATGAAGCCGCGATAACGCTTGCGGTCGCCTTCGACAGGATCGGTCAGCTCGATACGGGCTTCGTGGCCGACATAGGTCTGGAAATCGCGGGCGCGCACCAGCGGACGATCAATGCCCGGCGAGGAAACTTCGAGGTGATATTCGCGGTCGATCGGGTCCTCGACGTCGAGAATCGGATTGAGGTCCTTGGAGAGCGCTTCACAATCCTGGATGGTGAAGCGGCCGTTCTCATCCTCCGCCATGATCTGGAGCGTGCAGCCGTTTTCCTGCGTGACTTTCACACGCACCAGCGAAAAGCCAAGGTCGTTGGCGACAGGCTCGACGATCGCGGCAATACGCGCTTCCAGGCCCGTTTCCTTGATGTAGCGTTTTTCGTTGAGATCGAAAGCCATAGGGTCTTTCAGGTAATAAAAAAGAGCGGGGCCGGTTGGCACCCACTCTCTTAAGAGAGCCATTGATGTTATGGGCTATATAACCCCGCGCGCCGCAAAGCGCAAGGGAACCAGCCTACGGAGCCCCGCCATGGATGATATGCCGACAGTCCTCATTCCCGGGCTCAATGTCACCGCGCGCGTCTATGCCGAACAGATCCCTGCCCTCTGGCAGTTCGGGCCGGTTACGGTTGCCAATCACCGGCGCGGCAGCACGGTGAAGCAGATCGCCGGCCATATCCTCAAGGATGCACCGCCGCGCTTCGCGCTGGGCGGGTTTTCGATGGGCGGCTATATCGCTCTCGAAATCATGCGGCAGGCGCCCGAGCGGATATTGCGGCTGGCGCTGATCGATACCTCGGCGCGGCCCGATGCCCCCGAGCAGACGGAGCGGCGACGGCAGCTGATGGATATCGCCAGGGGCGGCGGGTTCGCGCGCATTGCGGACGTTCAGTTCCCCAATAGCGTCCATCCCGACCACACGGGCGATGAAACGCTCAAGGCCATCAACCGCGCCATGGCGCTCGCGAATGGCATGGACGCCTATCTCGACCAGCAGAACGCCATCATCAACCGGCCCGATTCGCGTCCGGACCTGGCGGCCATCGACTGCCCGACGCTGATCGTGGTCGGCGATGGCGACCAGATCACCCCACCGCCGCTGGCGCACGAAATGGCCGACCTCATCGCGGGCTCGCGGGTCGTCGTGGTGCCCAAGGCGGGGCATATGGCGCTGATCGAGCAGCCGCAGGCAGTGACCGACGCGCTGGTCGGCTGGCTCTCCTGATTCACACCCCGCATCCCGCGGGATTTCTTTCAACTTCTGAGGATTGGACCAATCATGGAATATCGTCGTCTGGGCAAATCGGGCCTCAAGGTCAGCGAGTTTTCGTTCGGCTCGTGGGTGACCTTCGGCAAGCAGGTCGATGGCGGGGACGCCAAGACGCTGATGCAGGCGGCATACGATGCCGGCATCAACTTCTTCGACAACGCGGAAGGCTACGAGCAGGGCAATTCGGAAGCGCTGATGGGCGCGGCGCTCAAGGAGCTCGGCTGGGACCGCGACAGCTACATCGTTTCCTCGAAAGTCTTCTGGGGCGGCAGCAAGCCGACGCAGAAGGGGCTGTCGCGCAAGCACGTGACGGATGCCTGCAACGCCGCGCTCAAGCGACTCCAGGTCGACTATCTCGACCTCTATTTCTGCCACCGCCCGGACGTGGATACGCCGATCGAGGAAACGGTGCGGGCCATGGACGCACTCATCACCCAGGGCAAGATTCTCTACTGGGGCACCTCCGAGTGGAATGCGCAGCAGCTGACCGAGGCCTATGGCGTGGCGCGGGCCTATGGGCTGACGCCGCCGACGATGGAACAGCCGCAATACAATATTCTCGAGCGCCGCAAGGTCGAGGGCGACTTCCTGCCGCTCTACGAGCTTTTCGGGCTGGGGACGACGATCTGGTCGCCGCTGGCCTCGGGGATTCTCACGGGCAAGTACCTGGAAGGTATTCCCAATGACAGCCGGCTCAACCTGCCGGGCTACGAATGGCTCAAGGAACGCTGGTCGACCCCCGATGGACGTGAGAAGCAGGCGCAGGTGCGTGAGCTGGCGGACCTTGCAAAGGAGCTCGGCATTTCGCTGACGCACCTGTCGCTGCTCTGGTGCCTGGCCAATCCGCACGTCTCGACGGTGATCCTGGGCGCATCGCGCTTGTCGCAGCTCGAGGACAACCTGGCGGCGCTGGCGCACAAGGACAAGGTGACGCCCGAGGTAATGGCCCGGATCGACGAGATCGTGGGCAACAAGCCGGCCGGCCCGCAGCGGTTCTAGGCCTTGATCGGATCAGTTCGGGGGAGCGCAAACTGCGCTCCCCCGAATATCTGGTGCTACGCGGCTGCGGTTTCCGACGCGCCTTGCCGACGCAAATTCATGATCTGCGCCGTTAGCCCCGCTATCAGGATCACCAGCAGGGTGCCCTGTGCCCCGAGCAGAATGGGCGAGCCCGGGCCGGCTGCCAGCGGATGGCCATCAGGCACGCGGGTCAGCGTCTCGGTGATCGTCGGCACCATCAGCAGAAAGGCGCTGAGGCTGAGGAGGATCGTTTCGAGATAGGCTCCGGCCCGCCCGAGACGTGGAAGGCGGCGAACACCATAGCCGGCCAGCACCAGCAGCAGCGTCAGACCGCCGATGACATAGCTCACCGGTACCCGCGCCACGAGGAACGCCGTCACCGAGCCGATCACCATGGCGACAAGATAGCCGATGCCCGGCACCGACCGCGGCACGATGCGTCCGTAGCGCGCAAACATATAGATGGCCAGCGGGATGGCCGGCAGGCTGCCGAGTGTATGCACCCAGCCAAGTGGCGTAATTCCAAACATCTTTTTCGACTCTCTTCCGACTAGTAGGTAGGATATTTGGGCAAATGGCTGGAAAGCCGATTTTGCCGTTGCTTTGAGGATCAGGCTGCTGCTGGTTTGAGACGCTGGAGCAGTTGGGCCGTTACCGTGCCGAAGACCTCAGGGTTACCGAAGGCGCGCGCCGACAGCATGGCGCCGTGCACGGTCGCCAGGAACATTTCGGCCTCTTCCCGAGGAGTGCTCGCCAGGGTCAACCGGCCCTGCCGCGCACCCAGGTCGAGGACCGAAGCCAGCCATTCCGAAAGGAAGCGGAAATGCGCCCGCACCTCGAAGCTCACGTCTTCGGGCAGAACGGGGAGCTGGCTGGCCAGCAATGCACAGACGCAGAATGGCGCGCTGGCATCGGCGATACAGGCCTCCCAATAGCCGAGATAGGACCGGAGTTGTTCGAGCGGATCGGGCTGTGCCTGCAGTGCCACCAGCCCCGCCGCCGATTCTTCGCGATAGCGTGCCACCAGCGTGCGGACCAGATCGACCTTGCTTGGGAAATGGTGGTGGATGCTGGCCTTGCGGATACCGACGACCTCGGCGATGTCGGCATAGCTGAAGCCGTTATAGCCCCCGGCGACGATCAGCGAACGCGCGCAGGCCAGGATGTCGTCGGAGGTAGTGGACTGATTGCTCATAACGCTATCTACCTTCTGGTAGGTAGCTTGTCAATTTGCGATCGAGGGGGCCTTTTTGGTCCACACCGGCGAACACCAGCTCGGCGCGTCAGGCGATCTCGAACTCGCACCAATGTGCGTAGGGGCGGTCGGGCGAGTAGAGGATATTGGGGAAGTACGGATGGTGCATCGCATCCGGGAACGCCTGATCCTCGAGACAGAATCCGGAGAAATTCTTGTAGGTGCGCCCGTTGAGGCCCGGCACCGGCATGTCGGTATAGACGCCGTTGTAGAATTGCACGCCGGGGCGATCCGTCCAGAGCTTCAGGGTCAGTGCATCATCATCGCCGGTGACGGTGGCGATCGGCTGGTTGAAGTCGCGGCCGAAATCGAGGACGAGGTTACCGTCGAAGGCGATGGGCTGGCCGGAGGCGTCGCGGAGGAATTTTGACGTACGGAAATCCCATTTGGTGCCGTCGACCGGGCGGATAACGCCGGTGGGGAGGAGATCCTCGCCATTTTCGGTATAGGCGCTAGCCGCCATCTGGAAGCGGTGGTCGAGAATCGTCTGGGCGCCGGAGAGATTGAAATACTGATGCTGGACGAGGCTGATCGGGGTCTTGCGGTCGGTCGTCGCCGCGAAATCGAGGCGCAGGCGATTGCCCTTGAGCGTATAGGTTGCCGCGAAATTGACGTTGCCCGGATAGCCAGCCGCGCCATCGGGCGAGAAGAAAGTGAAGCGGACGCTGTTGGCCGCATTGTCGGCCTCGCCCTGCCAGACCTGGCGGCCGAGCCCTTCGGGGCCGCCATGGAGGCTGGCGCCGCCTTCGTTGGCGGGCACGTGACAGGTCTTGCCGTCGATCTCGAAACTGGCCCCGGCAATACGGTTGGCGACGCGACCGGCGACGGCGCCGAAATGCGGGCTATGGGCCGGATAGGCAGCGAAATCGTCAAAGCCGAGGACAACCGAGCGCGGCTTGCCGGCGACGGGTACGCGCCAATCGCGCACGGCGACGCCGTAACCGATGATATCCACTTCGACGCCGGTTTCGCTGGTGAGCCGGAACTGGTCGACGCGCTTGCCCTGGTGCTCGCCGAACGTGGAAACCGCAATGGTCATATGGATATCTCCCCTATCGGCCAGCAGGGATACAGGGCTTTGCCGCGCGCGAAAAGTGCGGACGAGAGGGAAACTTTTCGGGAAACACGCGGCAGTTGACGGGCGTGCCTCATGGGTTAAGTGTCGCCGGACAGGGAGAGGGGGACGGCGTGAACGACGGCGAGGGACGCAGGCGGGCAACCGTTCATGACGTGGCGCGGCAGGCGGGCGTGTCGCTGGCGACGGTCGACCGCGTGCTCAACGGGCGGCCGGGCGTAAGGCCCGAGACGATCCGCAAGGTCGAGGACGCCATCCAGGTGCTCGACTTCAGCCGCGATCTATCAGCCTCGCTCCTGGCGCGGGCCAGAGACCTCAATATCCGCTTTCTCATTCCCTCGGGCAGCAACGAATTCATGGCGCGGCTCGAAGAGGCCATCGGCCGACAGGCTCGGCAGGCCGCGGCGGAGCGGGTCGGGATTACCTCGACGCCGATCCGGGCGCTCGATTCCCGAGATCTCGTGGCCAAGCTCGATGCGCTTGAGGCGCAGAGCTGCGATTGCGTGGTGATCGTGGCCACGGAAGACGCCGCCGTGCAGCAGGCGGTGGAGCAGGCGACGCGGCGCGGCATCACGGTGATGACGCTGGTGTCGGACCTGCCCGGTTCGGTACGGCGGGCCTTTATCGGCATCGACAATATCGCGGCGGGGCGCACGGCGGCATCGCTGCTGGGGCGGTTCCTGCCGCAGGGCGGCAAGGTCGGCGTGGTGGCCGGCTCGCTTGGGTTGCGCGACCACAGGGAGCGGCTCGAAGGGTTCGTGGCCGTGTTGAGAACCGAGTTTCCCGGGCTCGTGGCCGTCGGACCGGTGGAAGGGCACGACGAGGCGAGCGAGACGGGGGAAGTTGTGCAGCAATTGTTGTCGGCGCATCCCGATCTGGCGGGACTCTACAACCTTGGGGCCGGCAATATCGGGCTTATCAGGGCGCTTGAGGGTGCCGGACGAGCGGGTTCGCTGCGCGTCATCGCGCATGAGTTGACGCCTTCGACCAGCATAGGGCTGGCGAGCGGCGCCATCGACGTGGTGCTGGACCAGGACCCGGAGGGCGAGATCCGCGCGGCCATCGCGGCGGCGCGACAGCATGCTTCGGGCGCGTTGCGGGTCGAGGACGGCGCGCGGCTGGCGGCACCAATTGCAATCGGGATTTTCCTGCGCGACAATCTGCGCTAAGAGGGCGGCAAGGCAGCTTTCGTCTTCGCTTCGGGAGCGCCGTTTTCCGTTCATCAGATTGGTCCGACAAGAGGCCGGGAGGGGATGATGACGTGTTCTACCAGTTTTGAGGTACGTGCCTCATGACTTACCTCGGTATCGATATCGGCACGTCCGGGGTCAAGGCGATCCTGATGGACGAGAAGGGCAAACTGCTCGGCGAGGCCTCGGCGCCACTCGAGGTGTCACGGCCCAAACCCGGCTGGTCCGAGCAGAAGGCGGAGGATTGGTGGACGGCGCTGCTGGTGGCGGTCGACAAGCTTGCCGCCGAGCACAAATCGGAGATGTCGGCGCTGCGCGGACTCGGGCTTTCCGGCCAGATGCATGGCGCCACACTGCTCGACAAGGACGACAGGGTGCTGCGTCCGGCCATTCTCTGGAATGACGGGCGTTCCTTTGCCGAATGCGCCGAGATGGAAGCTGCGGAGCCGCGGCTGCGCGAGATCGCGGGCAATATCGCCATGCCCGGCTTCACGGCGCCAAAGCTGCTTTGGGTGCGCAAGCACGAGCCGGAGATCTTTGCCCGCACCGCCAAGGTGTTGCTGCCCAAGGATTATGTACGGTTCCTGCTGACGGGCGCGTTCGTCTCGGAAATGTCGGACGCCTCGGGCACACTCTGGCTCGATGTCGGCAAGCGCGACTGGTCCGACGCCCTGCTCAAGGCCACGGGTCTCGATCGCTCGCACATGCCTAGCCTTGTCGAGGGGAGCGCACCATCGGGCGATCTCAAGGCCGAACTCATCAAACGCTGGGGCATTGCCGGCCCCGTAGTGGTGGCGGGCGGTGGTGGCGATAACGCCGCCTCGGCCTGCGGCATCGGCGCCATCCGGCCGGGCGAAGGTTTCGTATCGCTAGGCACTTCGGGCGTGCTCTTCGTTTCCAATGACCGCTTCCGGCCCAATACGGCAGGCGCCGTGCACGCCTTCTGCCACGCCATCCCCGATACCTGGCACCAGATGGGAGTGATCCTCTCGGCCACGGACAGCCTCAACTGGCTTTCCAGGGTCACCGGGCAGGATGCCGCCAAGCTCGCGAGCGAGGCAGAGGCGCAGTTCGCCGGGCCGGGCGAAGAGATCTTCCTGCCCTATCTCTCGGGCGAGCGGACGCCGCATAACAATGCCAATGCGCGCGGCTCCTTCGTCGGGCTGTCGCATCTTTCCGATCCGGCGCGGCTGGCGCAGGCGGTGATGGAGGGCGTCACCTTCGCCTTCCGCGACTGCCAGCGGGTGCTGGGCGACGCCGGAACGCAGATCGATCATCTCCTGGCCGTGGGCGGGGGATCGAAATCGAACCTGTGGCTCAGGATGCTGGCGACCAATCTCAACATGCCGATCGCCCTGCCCCATGACGGCGACTACGGCGGCGCGTTCGGCGCGGCGCGGCTGGGGCTGTGCGCGGCCGAAGGCGCTGATCCGGCGACGGTCATGACCCGCCCGGCGATCAAATCCGTCGTCGAGCCCGATGCGGCGCTCGCCGATGCCTATGCCAAGCAATATGCGCGCTACCGCGCCCTTTACGAACCTATCGAGGAGGCACGTTCGTGACCGATTTTTTCAAGGGCATCAGCCCGGTCAAGTTTGAGGGGAAGCAGAGCTCCAACCCGCTCGCCTATCGCTTCTACAACAAGGACGAGCTGGTGATGGGCAAGCGGATGGAAGACCATATCCGCCCCGCCGTCGCCTATTGGCACACCTTTGCCTGGGAAGGCGGCGATCCCTTTGGCGGCCGCACCTTCGACCGGGCCTGGTTCGGCGATTCCATGGATCACGCCCGTCTCAAGGCCGACGTCGCCTTCGAGCTCTTTGATCTCCTCGACATCCCCTTCTTCTGCTTCCACGACCGCGACATCGCCCCGGAAGGCGCGTCACTCGCCGAGAGCAACAGGAACGTCCGTACCATCGCCGAGATTTTTGCGCGCAAGATGGAAAAGAGCCGGACGCGCCTGCTCTGGGGCACGGCCAACCTTTTCTCCAACCGCCGCTATATGTCGGGCGCCGCCACCAACCCGGACCCGGATGTCTTCGCCTATGCCGCCGCACAGGTGAAGAACGTGCTCGAGATCACCAAGGAACTGGGCGGCTCCAACTACGTGCTCTGGGGCGGCCGCGAGGGCTACGAGACGCTGCTCAACACGAAGATCGGCCAGGAAATGGACCAGATGGCGCGGTTCATCGACCTCGTCATCAACCACGCCAAAAAGATCGGCTTCGACGGCCAGATCCTTATCGAACCCAAGCCGCAGGAGCCGTCCAAGCACCAGTACGATTTCGACGTCGCCACGGTCTATGGGTTCTTGAAGAAGTACGGCTTCGAGAACGAGGTGAAGTGCAATATCGAGGTCGGCCACGCGTTCCTGGCCAACCATTCCTTCGAGCACGAACTGGCCGTGGCCAGCTCGCTTGGCATCCTGGGCTCGGTCGACGCCAATCGTAACGACCTGCAATCGGGCTGGGATACCGACCAGTTCCCGAACTCGGTGCCAGAGACGACGCTGGCCTTCTACCAGATCCTGAAGAACGGAGGCCTCGGCAAGGGCGGCTTCAATTTCGACGCCAAGGTGCGCCGCCAGTCGCTCGACCCGGCCGACCTGCTGCACGGCCATGTCGGCGGGCTCGACGTTCTCGCCCGCTCACTCAAGGCCGCCGCTGCCATCATCGAGGACGGCACTTACGACAAGGCGGTCGATGCCCGCTATGCCGGCTGGCAGACGCCCGAGGGCCAGGCCATCCTCAAGGGCCAGCGCTCGCTCGATGACCTGGCCGCCCGGGTCGAGAAGGAAAACCTCGATCCCCAGCCGCGCTCGGGCCAGCAGGAATACCTCGAAAACCTCATCAACCGCTTCGTCTGACCCTGAAAAACCCTCCCGCCGCGTTCCGCGCGGGAGGGTTTGCCTTCGGAAACGGCTCATGCCCAAGCTCACAAACCCCATCCTGCCCGGCTTCAACCCGGACCCGTCCATCCTGCGCGTCGGCGAGGACTATTACATCGCCACCTCGACCTTCGAATGGTATCCGGGCGTGCAGATTCACCATTCGCGCGATCTGGCCAATTGGGAGCTGGTGACGCGCCCGCTCACGCGCAAAAGCCAGCTCGATATGCGCGGCGATCCCGATAGCTGCGGCATCTGGGCCCCCTGCCTTTCCTATGCGGATGGGCTCTTCTGGCTGATCTATACCGACGTCAAGCGCAAGGACGGCTCGTTCAAGGACGCGCACAATTACCTCGTCACCGCGCCCTCGATCGAAGGGCCGTGGTCGGACCCGATCTACATGAATTCCTCGGGCTTCGATCCTTCGCTCTTCCACGACGACGACGGCAGGAAGTGGTTCGTCAACATGCTGTGGGACCACCGCGTGCGCCCGCTGCTCTTTGCCGGCATTGCGCTGCAGGAATACGACCACAAGGCGCAAAAGCTCGTGGGGCCGGTCAAGAACATCTACAAGGGCACGGACTTGAAGCTTGTCGAGGGCCCGCACCTCTATAAGCGCAACGGCAAGGACGGACGGCCCTGGTATTACCTGATGACCGCCGAAGGCGGCACCGGCTACGACCATGCGATAACCTTTGCGCGCTCGCGCTCGATCGACGGCCCCTACGAGACGCACCCGGAAAAATACGTCGTCACCGCCAAGGACAGCCCCCTCAACAAGCTGCAGCGCGCCGGGCATGGCGACTGGGTCGAGACGCCCGATGGCAAGACCTATATCGTTCATCTCACCGGCAGGCCGACCACCCAGAAGCGCCGCTGCGTCCTGGGCCGCGAGACGGCGATCCAGGAAGCCGAATGGCGGGACGACGACTGGCTCTGGCTCAAGCACGGCACCAACGTGCCGGCGCTCGAAGTCGAAGTGCCGGGGACACGTGACGAAGCGAAATACTGGGCCGAGCACCGCTATACGTTCGAGGGCACGCTCGACAAGGATTTCCAGTGGCTGCGCACCCCCGAGACCGAGCGCATCTTCCGGCTTGAAGACGGCAAGCTGCGCCTTTTCGGGCGCGAGTCCATCGGCTCGTGGTTCGAACAGGCGCTCGTTGCCCGTCGTCAGACGCACTTTTCCTACGACGCGGAGACGATGGTCGACTTCGCGGCGACCGACGAGCGCACCATGGCGGGGCTCGTGGCCTATTACGGGCGCTACAACTTCTTCTATCTGGCAGTGACGGCGCATTCGGATGGGCAGCGCGAATTGCTGATCATGTCTTCGGAGGCCAGCTTTCCGGATGGGAAGCTGAAGTTCCCGGGGGCGCCGGTCGAGATACCGAACGAGGGGAAGGTGAGGCTGGCGCTGACCATTCGCGGAGCGGCGCTGCAGTTTTTCTATGCGCTGGAGGGCCAGGAATTACAGCCTATCGGGCCGGTGCTCGACGCCTCGATCCTCTCGGACGAATGCGGCGGGCATGCCGAGCATGGCAGCTTCACCGGTGCCTTTGTCGGCATGGCGGCCCACGACCTCAACGGCACCGCCAGCCCGGCCGATTTCGATTATTTCCTCTATCGGCCGCAGCACGACCCCAGCGACCGCTACGATTGACAGCGCCGCCGGCGGCAGCACTCCCGCCGGCGCTTCATGCCGGAGATTTTCGGGCAAAACCGGGCCGCAACCGGTTCACTTTGGGGGGTAAGTGCCCTAACTTGCTCCCTTCCTCCGGTTAAATTGCAGTTTCATGGATCAGGCGCCCTTCGATTCCCAGTCCGCCCCCGCCGCGCCCGTGGCGCTGACGCCGATGATGGCGCAGTATTTCGAGATCAAGGCGATCAATCCGGGCTACCTGCTGTTCTACCGCATGGGCGATTTCTACGAGCTCTTCTTCGAGGACGCCGAGATCGCCAGCCAGGCGCTGGGCATCGTGCTGACCAAGCGCGGCAAGCATCTGGGCGAAGACATCCAGATGTGCGGCGTGCCGATCCATGCCGCGCAGGATTACCTCAAAAAACTCATTGCGCTGGGCCATCGCGTTGCCGTCTGCGAGCAGGTGGAAGACCCGGCCGAAGCCAAGAAGCGCGGCTCCAAATCGGTGGTGAAGCGCGACGTCGTGCGGCTCGTGACAGCGGGCACACTGACCGAAGACGACCTGCTGCCGGCGCGCGCCTCCAATTTCCTTGCCGCGCTTTCGATGGTGCGGCACGGGGAAGCGGATTTTGCGCTGGCCTGGGCGGATGTATCGACCGGCGAGACGGCGGTGATCGACCTGCCGGCCAATGTGGTCGCAGACGAGTTGGCGCGCATCGATCCAGTCGAACTGCTGGCGAGCGAAGCTACGCGCATGGCGCTGGCGGAAAACCATGTGATCTTGCCCGCGGGGCTGCTGGTCAAGGTCGACCCCGATCTCTTCGACAGCGAGAAGGCGGCCGAGCGGATCGTTGGCGCCTTTGGTGCGGAGGTGGTCGACCCTAGCGCCTATTCGCGACCGTCGCGAGCAGCGCTGGGCGCGCTGCTTGCCTATGTGCTCGACAGCCAGAAGGGCACGGCACTGGCGCTGCGGGCACCGACGGCCGAGCGGGTGGCGGGGCATATGGCCATCGACCAGGCCACGCGCTCCTCGCTGGAGTTGCTCGAAACCCAGCGCGGCGGGCGGAAAGGTTCGCTGCTCAACGAGATCGACCTCTGCGTCACCCCGCCCGGCTCGCGCCTATTGGCGCGGCGGCTGGCGGCGCCGCTTTGCGACCCGACGGCCGTCAATGCGCGGCTCGATTGTGTCACGGCCCTGCTCGACCAGCCTGTGCTCAACGAGCGGCTGCGCACGGGGCTCAAATCGGTGCCGGACATTACCCGGGCGCTGACACGGCTCGCGCTCGATCGTGGCGGGCCGCGCGATCTCAATGCGATCGGCGCGGCCATCGGCCAGGCGGGCGACCTTGCGGCACGGCTGGGGCAGATGGGCGAAGCGCCCCAGGGGCTGGTCGCCATCGGCAGGGCGCTCAACGAAGCGCCACAGGCGCTGGCGGCCGAGTTGCGATCGGCGATCGACGAAGAGCCGCCGCTGCTGGCACGCGATGGCGGCTTCGTGCGGCGCGGCTATGACAACGCGCTCGATGCCGAGCGCGCTTTGGCTTCGGAGACCCGCGAGGTGGTGGCGGCGCTGCAGGCGCGGCTCATCGAGGAGACCGAGGTCAAGAGCCTCAAAATCCGCCATAACGGCGTGCTCGGCTATTTCGTGGAAGTGCCGGCGGCCCATGGCGGGCGACTTTTGGAAGATCCGCACCGCGAACAGTTCATCCATCGCCAGACGCTGGCCAATGCCATGCGCTTCACTACGGGAGAGCTGGCCGACCTAGAGGGGCGGATCGCCCGGGCACACGAGGCCTCGCTCGAGATCGAGGCGCGCATTTTCGACCGGCTGCGCGAAAGCGTTCTGGCCAATACCGATCTCCTGCGCGCAACGGCAGATGCGCTTGCCGAGCTCGATGTGCATGCAGCTCTGGCGCATCTGGCGGCGACGCGTAACTTTTCGCGCCCGCAGATCGATAATTCGCTGGCCTTCCGCATCGAGGCAGGCCGACATCCGGTGGTCGAAGCCATGGTGGCCGCGGATGGAAACGCCTTCGTCGCCAACGAAGCTGATCTTTCGGGCACCGAGGCGCAGGGCGGCGGCAAGCTCTGGCTGGTGACCGGGCCCAATATGGGCGGCAAGTCGACCTTCCTGCGACAAAATGCCCTCATCGCCATTCTCGCCCAGACCGGCAGCTACGTACCGGCGGCGCTGGCGCATATCGGGGTCGTGGATCGTGTCTTTTCGCGCGTCGGCGCTTCCGACGACATCGCGCATGGCCGCTCGACCTTCATGGTCGAGATGGTCGAGACGGCGGCGATCCTCAACCGCGCCACGCGCCGCTCGCTGGTGATCCTCGACGAGATCGGGCGTGGCACCGCGACTTTCGATGGCCTGTCAATCGCTTGGGCTACGGTCGAGGCGCTGCACGAGACGGCCGGGTGTCGCGCACTCTTTGCTACGCACTTCCACGAATTAACCGCGCTTTCAAAGACGCTCTCTAGAGTCTCGAACCACACCATGAAGGTTCGGGAATGGGAGGGGGACGTCGTGTTCCTGCACGAAGTCGCCGAAGGAGCAGCCGACCGTTCCTATGGCATCCAGGTCGCCAAGCTGGCAGGGCTGCCCGAGCCGGTGTTGCGTCGCGCCCGGCAAGTGCTTACTCTGCTTGAGGCACGTTCTTCCGGAGCCCCGACATTAGTACTGGACGATCTGCCCCTGTTTGCACACCAGCCGCCCCAACAGATGCCAGCGGCCAGCGCTGACCCCCTCAATGACATGCTCGACCAGCTTCGACCCGACGAACTGACGCCGCGACAGGCCATCGACATTCTCTACGAGTTCAAGAAAATCCGCGATGCCGCTCGCCGAAGCTGAATCTCGACCGCGAAAACCGCTCTTTGCCGCCAAGGCGGCAGACGTATTGATCGCCGAGCTCGACAGGGAAGTCGGCGATCTCTCGCCCAAGTCGCGCGAGGCCCGTGCGCTGGTGCTGGCGCATCTGCGCAAATCCCTGGCCGAGGCGCGCCAGAGCGCCGAGGCGGAACTGCGGGCGAGCGGGAAGGGATTGCGCTGCGCGCAGAACCTCGCCGCCGCCGAAGACGAGATCATCCGCGCCATCCACGGCTATGCCATCACCCGGGTCTATCCGGTGGACAATCCCTCGGGAGCCGAGAATATCGCGCTGGCCGCCGTAGGCGGCTATGGTCGCGGCACGCTGGCACCGGGCTCGGACATCGACCTGCTTTTCATCCTGCCCTACAAGCAGACGCCCTGGGGCGAGCAGGTTACCGAATATATCCTCTACATGCTCTGGGACCTGGGCCAGAAGGTCGGTCACGCCGTCCGCTCCGTGGATGAGTGCATCCGCATGGCGCGCTCGGACATGACGGTGCGTACGGCGACGCTCGAAGCCCGCTATCTCACCGGCGACCGGCCGCTTTTCGATACGCTGGTCAAGCGGTTCGAGACCGAGATCATGCCCAAGACGGGGCCCGAATTCATCGCCGCCAAGATGGCCGAACGTGATGAGCGGCACCACCAGATGGGCAATACGCGCTACGTCGTCGAGCCCAATATCAAGGACGGAAAGGGGGGCCTGCGGGACCTCAACACGCTTTTCTGGATCGGCAAGTATTTTTACCAGGTCAAGACGGCCGAGGAGCTGGTCGGAAAGGGCGTGTTTTCGGCCGAGGAATACCGGCAGTTCCAGCGCGCCGAAGACTTTTTGTGGGCGGTGCGCTGCAACCTGCATTTCCTCACCGGGCGCGCCGATGAGAAACTGACTTTCGACGTACAGCCGGAACTGGCGGCGAGGCTCGGCTATACCGACCGGGTCGGCATGCTCGGGGTCGAGCGCTTCATGAAGCGCTACTTCCTCGTGGCCAAGGATGTGGGCGACCTGACGCGCATCTTCTGCGCCAGCCTCGAATTCAACCACGTCAAGGACATGGACCTCGTGGGGCGCGTCCTGGCGCCGTTCCGCTCGGGCAAGCAGAAGATCAAGGGCGAGCCGGATTTCATCATCGATACCGGCCGGCTCAATATCGCGGCGCCTGATGTGTTTTCGAAGGACCCGGTCAACCTCATCCGCATGTTCCTCGTGGCGGGGCGGCACGAATTGCTGTTCCACCCCGATGCGATCAAGGAAATCCGGCGGTCGCTGCGACTCATCGACGGCGAGCTGCGCGCCAATGCCAAGGCCAATGGCTGCTTTCTCGACATCCTGACCTCGCCGCTTTCGGTCGAGCGCATCCTGCGGCAGATGAACGAGAGCGGGGTATTGGGCAAGTTCGTGCCCGATTTCGGCAAGATCGTCGCCCTGATGCAGTTCAACATGTACCACCATTACACGGTGGACGAGCACCTGATCCGCGCCGTGGGCGTCATGGCACAGATTGCCAATGGCGGCCTGCGCGACGAGCTGCCGCTGACCCACGAATTGCTGCCGCATCTCAACGATACGCGGCTGCTTTACGTGGCGCTTTTCCTCCACGACATCGCCAAGGGGCGGCCGGAAGACCATTCCACCGCCGGCGCTCGCATCGCGCGAAAATTCTGTCCGCGGTTGGGACTGTCGCCCGCCGAAACCGAGACCGTGGCCTGGCTGGTGCAGCATCACCTGGTGATGAGCGAAGTCGCCCAATCGCGCGACATCCAGGATCCCGAAACGGCCAAGGCCTTTTCGGAAGTCGTGCAGTCGCCGCAACGACTGGCGCTGCTCATGATCCTGACCGCCTGCGATATCCGGGCGGTCGGTCCGGGCGTCTGGTCGGGCTGGAAAGGTTCGCTCCTCCGCGCGCTATACTACGCGACCGAGCCGCTGCTCTCGGGTGGGCATTCGCAGGTTTCCCAGGAACATCGCGTAGCCGAGGCCAAGCATGCACTGGCCGCCGCGCTCACCTCCTGGCCGGCCGAGGATGTCGAGGCCTATGTGGCCCGGCACTACAACCATTACTGGCTGCGCGCGGAGCCCGAGCTCCAGATCGAGCATGCCAAGATGATCCGCGCGGCCGACGGGGCGGGCGAACCCTTTGCCGGCTCGATCCGCATCAAGGCCTTCGAGGGCATCACCGAGATTTCCTTCTACATGCCCGACCATCCGCGGCTGCTCTCGCTGATCGCCGGGGCCTGCACGATGAGCGAAGCTTCGATCATCGGTGCGCAGGTGTTTTCGACGCGCGACGGTCGCGCCATCGATACGTTCAGGCTGCGGCGGGCCTTTACCTCCGACGAAGACGAGAAGGTGCGGGCCACCAGGATCATCGAGACAACCAAGCAATTGCTGCAGGGCAAACGGCAGATCCTCATCGACCTGGGCAAGGAAAGCCGCCACAACCGACGTCTCAAGCCGTTCTCGGTGCCGGCGGAGGTACTGGTATCCAATGCGCTTTCGGAGAAATTCACCGTCATCGAATTGTCCGGGCTCGACCGGACGGGCCTGCTGCACGATCTGACTCGCGAGATTTCGGACCTCAACCTCACCATCGGCTCGGCCCATATCGGCACCTATGGCGAGAAGGCGGTAGACGTCTTCTATGTGACGGACCTCACGGGCCACAAAATCGATTCCAAGGCGCGGCAGAACAAGATACGCGACCGGCTGCTGACGGTTTTCCACCCCAAGCCTGCCGAGGAACGCCGGCAGCAGCTCATGGCGAACGGCTAACGCGGTGAGCCTTTACCGTAATTTCCTGAGCGTCGGCGGATGGACGGTCGGCAGTCGCGTGCTCGGCTTCGTGCGCGACGCGCTGGTGGCGGCGGTGCTGGGCACCGGCTTTGCCGCCGACGCCTATGTCGCCGCCTTCCGCTTTCCGAACCTTTTCCGACGGCTTTTTGCCGAGGGCGCGTTCAACACCGCCTTTATCCCTCTCTTTGCCAAGTCGCTTGAGCAGGAGGGCGAAGACCCCGCCCGCGCATGGGCCTCACGCATCATTTCCTGGTTGGTCGTGGTGGTGACGGCGGTCACCATCCTCGTCGAAATCTTCATGCCGTGGATCTTGGTCCCCTTCGTGCCGGGCTTCCTCGACGATCCGCAAAAGTTCGACCTCACGGTGCTGCTGACGCGGATCTGCTTCCCGTATCTCATGTGCATGTCGCTGATGGCCGCCTACGCAGCCATCCTCAACGCGCTCAACCGCTTCACGGCGGCGGCGTTTGCGCCGGTATTGCTCAACATCGTCATGATCGTCTTCATGGCGCCGCTCATCATCGGGGCCCCCAAGACCGATGTCGAAACGGCGATCTGGGTGTCGATCGGTACGCTCGCCGGTGGTGTTGCCCAGCTCGCCTTCGTCTATGCGGCGATCCGGCGGGCGAAGTTCGTGCCCAAATTCGTCTGGCCGAAATTCGATAGCGAGGTGAAGCGGTTCTGGATTCGCGCGGTGCCGGCGATCATTGCCGGGGGCATCACGCAGGTGAACCTCTTCGTGGGCACCATCATCGCCTCGGGCGCCCCCAGCGCCATGGCGCTGATCTATTATGCCGACCGGCTCTACCAGCTGCCTCTGGGCATTATCGGCATCGCCATAGGTACGGTGCTGCTGCCCGAGCTGTCGCGGCACCTGGCCGGCAAACGCTTCAAGGAAGCCGAAGCTTCCCAGACGCAGGCGTTGCTGATTTCGATGCTGCTGTCGATGCCGGCAGCGACGGCGCTGATCGCCTTGGCGCAGCCGATCGTGCAGGTGCTGTTCGAACGCGGTGAATTCACCCATGCGGCCACGATCGAGACCGCCAAGGTGCTGATCTGGTTCGCGGCAGGACTGCCGGCTTATGTATTGATCCGCGTGCTGCAACCGGGCTTTTTCGCGCGCGAGGATACGGTGACGCCGACGATCTTCGCGGGTATTTCGGTAGTGGTGAACATCGTGCTCTCGCTGCTGCTTTTCCCGAGTCTCCAGCATGTCGGCATCGGCATTGCGACCTCGGCAGCGGCCTGGGTCAATACGCTCCTCTTGGGCTTCTTCCTCTATCGGCGCAGCCATTTCGTGCTGCCGGCCGCCGAGTGGCGGCGCCATGCGGTGATCGTGGCGATTTCTGCCCTGATGGCTGGTGTGCTCTATGGGCTTGCGGTGCTGATGGCGCCGCTCTTTGCCGCCAATATCCTGGTGCAGCTCGTTGCGCTCGGTTTCCTTGTCGGGTTCGGCATGGCGCTTTATTTCGCGCTCGTGCACGTGACCCGCGTACAGCCGCTGGGCGTATTGCTCAAGCGGTTGCGGCGTCGACCGGCCTGATCCATCCCCTTGCGCTTTCCAGCCGCTTTTTGCGATAAGCCCATCCGTCCGCTTCCATAACGAGACTCTTGAGAATGGCCTTCACCCAGCGCGTGTTTTCCGGCATCCAGCCTTCGGGCGACCTGCACCTCGGCAATTATCTTGGCGCCATCCGCCGCTTCGTGCCTCTGCAGGACCAGTACGACTGCATCTATTGCGTGGTCGACATGCATGCCATCACCGTCTGGCAGGAGCCGAACGACCTTCGCCGCGCCACGCGCGAAGTCGCAGCCGCCTATATCGCTGCGGGAATCGATCCCAAGAAGGCCATCGTCTTCAACCAGAGCCAGGTGATGCAGCACGCCGAGCTCGCCTGGGTGTTCAACTGCATCGCCCGCATCGGGTGGATGTATCGGATGACCCAGTTCAAGGACAAAGCCGGCAAGAACTCGGAAAACGTCTCGCTGGGCCTCCTCGCCTATCCTTCGCTGATGGCGGCCGACATCCTGCTCTACAAGGCCACGCACGTGCCGGTCGGCGACGACCAGAAGCAGCATCTCGAACTCACGCGCGACATCGCCCAGAAATTCAACAACGATTACAGCGCCTCGATCAAGGAACAGGGGCTGGACCCCGAATTCTTCCCGACCACCGAGCCGATGATCGCCGGTCCCGCCACACGCATCATGTCGCTGCGCGACGGCACCAAGAAGATGAGCAAGTCGGACCCGTCCGACCAGTCGCGCATCTCGCTGCTCGACGATGCCGACGGCATCGCCAAGAAGATCAAGCGCGCGACGACCGATCCCGAACCGCTGCCGAGCGAGGTCGAGGGCCTCAAAGGGCGCGCCGAGGCCGACAACCTCGTGGGCATCTATGCCGCGCTCTCGGACAAGTCCAAGGCCGAGGTGCTGGCGCAGTTCGGCGGGCAGGGCTGGGGCGTTTTCAAGCCGGCCCTGGCCGAGCTGGCCGTCTCCGTCCTCGGCCCGGTTTCCGGCGAGATGAAGCGGCTGGTGAACGATCCGGCGACGATCGACGGTATCCTGCGCGACGGCGCCAATCGGGCCCGCGCCATTGCCGAAGATACGATGCGCGAAGTGCGCAACATCGTCGGTTTCATCCGCTGACCTTGCGGGACGACCGGCGGAATGAAATTATGAACGCATCCGACGGACAACGACGGGGGCGGCGTCTTGGCTGAAATAGATGGCGAATACCGGCGCAAATTCCTCGTTTTCATCGACGATAGCGAGGAATGCGACCGGGCGGTGACCTTTGCGGCCTATCGCACGCGCAGGACCGGCGGCACCGTGGTGCTGATGTCTGTGCTCGAACCCCCGGGCTTCAAGGGGCTGGGCGTGGAGGACGTGCTTCGTGCCGAGGCGCTCGAAGAGGCCGAGCAGAACCTCTCCAAGCGCCTGCGGCGCATTGCCGAGATCGGCGCGATCAAGACCGAAACGGTGATCCGCGAAGGCCGGCCGGCCGACCAGATCGAGGCGGTGATCCAGCAGGATCCGGGCATTGCGATTCTGGTGCTGGCGGCGGCGACGAATGCCGAGGGGCCGAATGCGCTCATCGCGCACTTTGCCGGCAATAGCCGGCTGCACGTGCTGGTGACAGTGGTGCCGGGCTCGATGAGCGACGAGGAAATCGTCGCGGTCAGCTAGTGCTGACTGCAGTATCCGTGGCTTACTGGGCATGGCCGCCGGACGGCCCCTCCATGCGTCCGGTGCATTGGACAAGGCCGGGGCTTCAAAATACCTTGCGCAACGCCTTGGGCGACTCTATTTTAGAAGCGTTCTAAAGGTACTTTTGCGCAGGGACCGACGCCATGTTCATCCAGACCGAAGCCACCCCGAATCCGGCAACTCTCAAGTTCCTGCCCGGGCGCGACGTGCTGGCAGGCGAGCCGCGCGATTTCCGGACGGCCGAAACGGCCGCCATTTCCCCGCTCGCGACCTCGCTCTTCGAAGTGCCGGGCGTGACCGGCGTCTTCCTCGGCTCGGACTTTGTGGCCGTGTCCAAGGACGAGACAAACTGGGCCCATATCAAGCCGGCGATTCTCGGCGTGATCATGGAGCACTTCCTTTCCGGCAAGCCGGTGATCGCCGACAACGAAACGGCGGAAAGCGCAGTCGAGGGGGGCGACGAGTTCTTCGACGAGGCCGATAGCGAGACCGTGGAAGTCATCAAGGAATTGCTGGCGACCCGCGTGCGTCCCGCGGTTGCCATGGATGGCGGAGACATCACCTTCAAGGGTTTCCGTGACGGCACGGTATTCCTGCATATGCAGGGCGCCTGCTCCGGCTGCCCGTCATCGACGGCGACGTTGCGCAACGGCATCGAAAACCTGCTGCGCCACTTCGTGCCGGGTGTCGAACAGGTCGCGCAGGTCTAGTTCGAGCGAACTGGGCCCACCTCGACTTTGACGTTGGGCGAGATTATCTCTCCCCCATGACCAAGAACGCCCCTGCCCTCCTTGCGATCGATACGGCCGCGCCGCGCCTGCAACTGGCGCTGCTTGCGGGCGATGCCTGCGATACGAGCATCGACGAGATCGCCCAGGGGCATGCCGAAATCCTCTTCGACCGCATCGATAAACTGCTGGCCCGGAATGGGGTCGCCTATGGCGATCTCGACCGCATTGCGGTGACGACGGGTCCGGGCTCGTTTACGGGCCTGCGCATCGGGCTTTCGGCAGCGCGCGGACTGGGCCTGGCGCTCAAGGTGCCGGTCGTTGGCGTGCCGAGCCTTATGGGTATTTCGCTGGCAGCGGAATGCCGCCCCGTCGCGGTGCTGCTCGATGCCCGACGTGGAGAGGCTTATTTCCAGCTCTTTTCGGGGCCAGGGATCGGAGCGGACGAAGCCGCGATCCTGCCGATGGACGCGGCACGGTCGCGGATTCCGGCAGGAGCCGAAATCATCGCATCGCCCTTTGTCGATATCGCCAGGGTGGCGCGGCTTGCCGCCGGGCTCGATCCTGCATCCTATCCGCCCGAAGCCGCCTATATCCGCGACGCCGATGCCAAGCCGCAGGAAAAGGCGCGCGTGGCCCGCGTGCAGACCCCGTGATTCACGTGAAACCGCAGCCATGATGAAACTCTGGATGGCCCCAGGCGGGCTGCATATCGAGCCGGGCCAGATCGAGGACGCCGAGGCGATGGCCAGGCTCCATGCCGGCGGCTTCTACCGCGGCTGGCCGCGCGAGGACTTTTCGGCCTATCTCATCGAGGCGAATACGCCGGTGCTGGTGGCATGCGATGCCAAGCGCCGGATGGCGGGCTTTGCCATGCTGCGGCTGGCAGGCGACGAGGTGGAGCTGCTGACCATTGTCGTCGACAAGAAATGGCGCGGCAAAGGCGTGGGCGCGGCCCTGCTCAAGGCAGCGTTCGAGGACCTGATGATGTCGCCGGCGCGCAAGATGTTTCTCGAGGTGGATGCCGGGAACGCGGCGGCCATCAAGCTTTACCGCCGCCACGGCTTTGCGGAGATCGGCACGCGAAAGGGCTATTATCCACGGCCCGACGGCAGCGCGGCCACTGCCCTTGTCATGGCGCGCGATCTTGGATAACCCCGAGCGAAAGGGGCCGATGATGAACACACCCAATGCCGCAACTCTGGAAGAGCAGTGCGCTGCCCGCGGCATGCGCATGACCGACCAGCGCCGGGTCATCGCGCAGGTGATCGAGCAGAGCGACGACCATCCGGACGTCGAGGAACTCTACAACCGCGCCTCCAAGATCGATCCGAGGATCTCGCTCTCGACCGTCTACCGCACGGTCAACCTCTTCGAGGAAGCGGGCCTTGTCACCAAGCACGATTTCAAGGATGGACGTGCCCGGTTCGAACTCATTCCGGACGAGCACCACGACCACCTGATCGACATCCGCTCCGGGAAGGTCATCGAGTTCCGCAATGAGGAAATCGAGGCCATCCAGGACGTGATCGCCAAGCGCCTGGGCTACAAGCTGGTGGACCATCGGCTCGAACTCTACGCGGTGCCGCTCGAGAAAGGCCCCAAGAAGTGATCTTCCGCAGTCTCTTCTTCATCTTCGTCTACATACCCGTGATGCTGGTGGGCATTCCCGGCCAATGGATCATCACCAAGCTCGGGCTCGACTGGAATTTCCTGCCACGGCTTTTTCACAAGACCGGCTGCGTGTTCCTGGGCCTCAAGGTGACGGTGGTTGGCAAGCCCGAGACGGGAAAGCCGACGCTGCTGGTCTCCAATCACATTTCCTGGACCGACATCATCGCTATCGGCTCGGTGGCCGACGTGACGTTCGTGGCCAAGAGCGAAATCCGCGACTGGCCGTTCGTAGGCTTCATGGCCTCGCTGCAGCGCACGCTTTATGTCGATCGCAAGCGACGGAGCGACGCGGGCCGCGCCAGCCGGGAAATGGGCGCACATCTGGCCAAAGGCTCGGCGGTGCTGCTCTTTGCGGAGGGACAGTCGGACATCGGCACGCATGTGCTGCCGTTCCGCTCGGCGCTGATCGGGGCGGCGCAGCACGCCATGGCCGAGGCAGGGGCTACCGACGTCTATATCCAGCCGCTGACCGTCGCCTATACGCGGCTCCAGGGCCTGCCGGTCTCGCGCAACGAGCGCTCGTTCATCGCCTGGATCAAGTCCAAGTCGGTCAAGCAGAATATCCGCGAAATCCTCTCGGGCCCGACCAAGGATGTGACCCTGGCTTTCGGCGTGCCGCGCCAGATCTCGGCGACCGACGACCGCAAGGCCATCGCCAAGGCGGCGGAGGGCGACGTGCGGCGCATGCTGGTGGCACTCAATCGCGGGCTCCCCCTGCCGGCAGTGGCGGACTGACGCGTGGTGGGGTGCTGCGGCACCCCTTCCCATTGGCGCGGTCGGTCATTTCCTGCTAAGACGCCGCCCCATGACAAGCCCAGCGCCCAAAAAGCTCTTCATCAAGACCTATGGTTGCCAGATGAACGTGTACGACAGCGACCGCATGGCGGATGCGCTGGCGCCGCACGGCTATGTGCCGACCAATGAGCTGGAAGGGGCGGACCTGGTGGTGCTCAACACCTGCCATATCCGCGAAAAGGCCTCCGAGAAGGTGTTTTCCGAGCTCGGACGCCTCAAGGAGCTGCGCGACGAGCGCCGGGCGGCCGGCGAAGACATGATGATCGGCGTTGCCGGCTGCGTGGCGCAGGCGGAGGGCGAAGAAATCATCCGCCGCTCGCCGGCCGTGGACCTCGTCTTCGGGCCGCAATCCTACCATCGCCTGCCGGACCTCGTGACCAGGGCGCTCAACGGACAGGTCATCGACACCGAATTCCCGCCCGAGGACAAGTTCGAGCACCTGCCGGCAGCCAAGAAGGAAGTCACGATTTCGCGCGGGCTAACCGCCTTCCTCACCGTGCAGGAAGGTTGCGACAAGTTCTGCTCGTTCTGCGTCGTGCCCTATACGCGCGGCGCCGAGGTGTCGCGCCCCGTGAGCCAGGTGCTGGCCGAGGCGAGGAACCTCGTCGAAGCCGGCGTCAAGGAACTGACGCTGCTGGGCCAGAACGTCAATGCCTATCACGGCCTGACCGAATCCGGGCGGGCCATGGGCCTGGGCGAACTGCTCTACAAGCTCGCCGAAATCCCTGGGCTCGAACGCCTGCGCTATACGACCAGCCATCCGCGGGACATGGACGACGCGTTGATCGAGGCGCATCGCGACCTCGACAAACTCATGCCGTATCTCCACCTGCCGGTGCAGTCGGGCTCCGATCGCATCCTCAAGGCCATGAACCGCCGGCACAATCGCGACGAATACCTGCGCCTGATCGAGCGCATCAAGGCGGCGCGACCGGACCTGGCGCTTTCGGGTGATTTCATCGTCGGCTTCCCCGGCGAGACGGACGAGGATTTCGAGGCGACGCTCGCCATCATCCGCGAGGCGGAAT
This sequence comes from Paradevosia shaoguanensis, assembly GCF_016801025.1. Classification (GTDB taxonomy): domain Bacteria; phylum Pseudomonadota; class Alphaproteobacteria; order Rhizobiales; family Devosiaceae; genus Paradevosia; species Paradevosia shaoguanensis. Next base: position 1,763,014 of record NZ_CP068983.1, read on the forward strand.
ATGCCTCCGCCTTCTCGTTCAAATATTCGACGCGCCCCGGCACGCCGGGAGCCGCGATGGACAACCAGGTAGCCGAAGAGGTCAAGACCGAACGACTGGCGCGGCTCCAGGCACTCGTCACCGAGCAGCAGCGCGCCTTCAATCGATCATGCGTGGGGCGCACTCTCCCAGTCCTCATCGAGCGAATCGGCCGACAAGCCGGACAGGTGGGCGGACGTTCGCCCTACCTTCAAGCCGTACATCTGAACGGCGCCGTGGAGATGATCGGGGGCGTCCGACAAGTGGAAATTATCAATGTCGGCCCCAATTCGCTGGTTGGCAGGCTGGTGGCACAGGCGGCCGCTTGACCACATGGCGGAGCTTCGCGAAACCTACGTCTCACTTCGTTTTTTCGGTGACACGCTGGAACCGCAAGAGATCACCGCGATTTTGGGCATCGAGCCCTCAAGGGCGTATCGGAAGGGCGATCCGTGGAGCACTGATGAAAACCGGCGCTATCGCCGGACGGGGGCCTGGCTCTACAGAGTCCCGCGCGCGGAGCCCGGTGATCTTGTTAGACAGCTTCATGACCTTTTGAATGCCTCGACCGCAAATACTGACCAATGGGTCAGATTGACCAACCGCTATCACGGCGACATTTTCTGCGGTCTCTTCATGGTCGAGACGAATGAAGGCGTAGAAATTTCGCCATTATTGTTGGAGGCGATAGCCAGCCGCGGGCTAAGGCTCTCGCTTGACGTCTATGCACCGTAGCGGTGTCACAATTTATCTACAGACATCGAACCCAAATCATCCTAGCCTCGTTTATGTCCGGGCGCGCCATACGCGCTACGACTCCCAGGAGCCACACCAGGTTGAGCAGGCACTTGTCACCGACCGCCGACAACGCACTCGCATCGCAACTCGAACTCGCTTTTGAAGACAATCGGCTCGTTTCCCAGCTTTATGGGGAATTCGACCAGAATCTTGCGCTCATAGAACAACGACTTGCCGTGCAGGCGACACCACGCGGCAATCACGTCATGCTCAAGGGCGCGGTCTCTTCCGTCGACCAGGCGCGGCGCGTGCTTGAGTCGCTCTATGCCACGCTCGAAGAAGGGCGGCCCGTCGAAATCGCCGATGTCGATGGCGTCATCCGCATGATCGAGACAGAGGACAGCCAGCTCACGCTTCCCACCATGGAGAAGAAGGGCAAGGTGCGCATGGCCCAGATCGCCACGCGCAAGGCGACGATCATTGCCCGCACCCCGGCGCAGGATGCCTATATCCGCGCGATGGACCGGGCCGAACTGGTGTTCGGCGTGGGCCCGGCCGGTACCGGCAAGACCTATCTGGCCGTGGCGCACGCGGCGAGCCTGCTCGAGCGCGGCGACATCAACCGCATCATCCTTTCCCGCCCGGCCGTCGAGGCTGGCGAGCGTCTCGGGTTCCTGCCCGGCGACATGAAGGAAAAGGTCGATCCCTATCTACGCCCGCTCTATGACGCGCTCTACGACATGATGCGCCCCGAGCATGTGGAGCGCTGCATCACGTCCGGCGTCATCGAAGTGGCGCCGCTGGCTTTCATGCGTGGCCGTACGCTGGCCAATGCCGTGGTCATTCTCGATGAAGCGCAGAACACCACGTCCATGCAGATGAAGATGTTCCTGACGCGCCTTGGCGAGAATTCCAAGATGATCGTCACGGGCGACCCGACCCAGATCGACCTCCCGCGCGGCGAACGCTCAGGGCTGGTCGAGGCGCTCAACCTGCTCGACGGGGTCGAGGGCGTGCATATTTCCCGGTTCGGCGACCGCGACGTCGTCCGCCACGCCCTTGTGGCCCGGATCGTGCGGGCCTATGAGGCCGCCGGCGCCAGGAAGACCGAAAGCAACAGCAACTGACCAAATACCCGCTCGAAATCGCCATTTCCCGCAATGCCGACGGCTGGCCGGATGAACTCGACGCCGTAGCCGAACGTGCAGTGCTCGAAGCACTCAAGCAGTCCAAGGCCAAGGTCAAGGGCGCGGCCGAGATATCGATCCTGCTCACCGACGATGCCGAGCAACAGGTGCTCAACCGCGACTGGCGAGGCAAGGATGCGCCGACCAACGTGCTCTCCTTCCCGCAGATCGAGCCTTTCGATCCGGTGGTCGGCATTCTCGGCGACATAATTCTTGCGCGCGAGACGCTGGAGCGCGAAGCTATTGAGCAGGGTACGAGCTTCGAGCATCATTTCACCCACTTGATCGTGCATGGTTTCCTGCACATTCTGGGTTATGATCACATCGAGGACGACGAAGCCCTTGAGATGGAAGGGCTCGAGACCCAGATATTGGCGTCTCTAGGCGTGCCCGATCCCTATGCCGAAGACTGACCCGCCTCACCAAGAGAAGAAGGACCGCCGCATGATGCGGCATGGATAAATGAACGATACCGACATAAGTCCCAGGCCGAAATCGCCTGAACCCGAGCCTGGCTCTAGTCCCGCCTCCGCCAAAGAGCGGGGGCAAACCCTGTGGGGACGTCTGAAGTCCCTGATGCGTCCCGGCTCGCTCCGCGACGATCTGCAGGAAGCGCTCGACGCCGAGTCTTCCTCCGATTCCGCCGACTTCTCCGAAAGCGAGCGGACCATTCTCCAGAACGTCCTGAAGCTTGGCGACATGCGCGTCGACGACGTCATGGTGCCGCGCTCGGACATCCAGGCCGTCGAGGCCCATGAGACACTGGGCGCGCTCGTCGCCCGCTTCCGCATAGTGGGGCACTCGCGCCTGCCGGTTTATGACGAAGACCTCGACAACGTCATCGGCTTCATCCACGTCAAGGATGCGCTCCAGCGGATTACCGAGCTCGTAGTCGATGCGGCTGCAACGCAGCCGGTGAAGCTCGTTTCCACGACCCTGCGCCAGAAGCTCAACAAGCTCGATATCGTGCGTGAGGCAGTCTTCGTTCCGCCCTCGACGCCGGTGGGCGACCTGCTCCAGCAGATGCGCGCCAGCCATGTGCACATGGCGGTCGTCGTCGACGAATATGGCGGCACGGACGGGCTCGTGACCATCGAGGACCTGCTCGAGGCCGTGGTCGGCGAGATCGAGGACGAGCACGACGAGGAAGGGGTTTCCCTCATCCGCAAGGTCGGGCCGGACACTTATGTCGCCGACGCCCGGGTCGAGCTCGAAGACGTGCAGGAAATGATCGGCCCCGATTTCGACCCCGGCGAATATGCCGACGAGGTGGAAACCCTGGGCGGCCTGGTCTTCGACCTTGTCGACCGCGTGCCCAAGAAGGGTGAAGTGGTGACGGCCTTCCCCGGCTTCGATTTCGAAGTGCTGGCTTCGGACGGCCGGCGGATCAAGCGGCTCAAGATCAAGCGGCATCGGCGTGACATGCCTGCCCGCAGCGAAGAGCCCGGGGCTATTCCGCCGGAAGTGGGCGAGCCCAACTCGGAGGCGGCCGAATAGCCGATCGATAGCCGGGCGGCCGGGAATCGCGTCATCACCACCTTGACGGCGAATCCGGCCCCGGCGACCTTGCCCGCATGCACCCTGATTCGAGATTCCTTCCGTGACCTGGCTGGCCGAAACCGCCATGCTCGCCCACGGCTGGCGGCGATTCCTCATGCTGCTGGTGGCCGGCGCCGTCGCGGCGCTGAGCGTGCCGCCATTCTTCATCGTTCCCGCCCTCTTCATCGCCTTTCCGGTACTGGTCTGGGCGCTCGATGGCGCCGAGCGCGGCCGCGGATTTCTGGGACAGCTGTTCGGGCCGGCCTTCCGCATCGGCTTCGCCTTCGGGCTGGGCTATTTCACCGTCGCCTTCCACTGGCTGGGCGCTGCCTTCTTCGTCGATGGCGGGGTGATGATCGCCATCATGCCCTTCGCCATCGTGGCTCTGGCGGCGCTGATCGCGCTGTTCTGGGGGCTGGGTTGCGCGCTGGCGCATCTCTTCTGGTCGCACAGCCCCTGGCGCATCCTGACGCTCACCACGTTCCTGTCGGCCGCCGAATGGGCGCGCGGACACTTCTTTTCGGGCTTTCCCTTCGATTTGGTGGGCTATGCGCTGACGGCCAATGACGAGATGATGCAGGCCGCTTCGCTTGTCGGGGTCTATGGCCTCACCTTCCTCGCCATTTTCCTCGCCTCTACGCCCGCCCTCATCTGGCCGGCGGACGGGCGCGGCTGGGCGCGGCGGCTGGCGCCGTTTTCGCTGGCCATGCTGGTTATCGCCGCCCAGATCGGCTGGGGCAATTACCGGCTCAATCACACCGAGATCGCCGCGCGCGACGACATCAGGCTGCGGCTGGTGCAGCCGGTGGTCTATGAGCACTCGGACTGGAGCCAGGCGGTGCCGGCCGATGTCATCACGCGCCTGCTCGACCTCTCGGCCAGCCGCACCAACCCTGCCGATCCGGGCCTTGAAGGGGTGACGCATCTGGTCTGGCCGGAATCGTCCCTGCCCTTCTTCATGTCGCAATATCCGGACGCCCTGGCACGCATCGCACGCGCGCTGCCGCCTAACGTGACGCTGCTCACCGGCGCGCCGCGCGAGGATTACGAGGCGGGCGGGCCGGGCTACAATTCCATCCTCGCCATCAATTCGGACGGCGAGATCATCGCCTCCTACGACAAATCCCACCTCGTTCCCTTCGGCGAATATTTGCCCTATGCCGATTTCTTCTCGCAATTCGGCATCCGCCAGTTCGTGCCGGGCGCCAATGGCTGGGCGGCGGGCGACGGACGGCGGCTGATGAGCCTGCCCGATACGCCGGCCTTCCTCGCCATCATCTGCTACGAGGCGATCTTTTCCGGCGATCTCGGCGCCGATATCGACAAGGCGCAGTTCCTCTTCAACATCACCAACGATGCCTGGTTCGACGGCTCGATCGGCCCGGCCCAGCATGCCCATCATGCCCGTGTCCGCGCCGTGGAAGAGGGCATGCCGCTGGTGCGCGCCGCCAATTCGGGCCTCACCTTCCTCGCCGATCCGCTCGGCCGGATCACGGCGAGCCTCGCCCCGCAGCAGGTCGCGCTGCTCGACGTGGTGCCGGCGCAGCGCCTTGCCGGCACGCCGTTTTCGCAATGGCGCAACTGGCCGTTCCTCATCGCGCTTCTGGCCGGCCTCGCCATCGCCTGGCTCTCCTCGCGCCGGCGCAGGGCATAGCCTTCCGCGGGCACCCATATAGGCATATAAAGATTTCCTTATGTCCGCTTGCAAGAAGCGGCAAGGACGCCTACAACCAGCCAGCCCGTGGGAACTTCGGGCGCTTAACAAAGGCTTTGACCGTGTCACGTTCCAACTATCTCTTCACTTCCGAATCCGTCTCCGAAGGCCACCCGGACAAGGTCTGCGACCGCATCTCCGACGAGATCGTGGATCTGGTCTTCCGTGAGGCCAAGAAGGCCGGCATGGACCCGTCGGCCGTCCGCATCGCCTGCGAGACGCTGGCCACGACCAACCGCGTCGTCATCGCCGGCGAAGTCCGCGTGCCCGACACGCTCCTCAAGAAGGACAAGGACGGCAAGCTCATCCACGACGCCTCGGGCGCGCCGGTGGTGAACCCCTCCAAATTCCGCTCCGTCGCCCGCAAGGCCATCAAGGCCATCGGCTACGAGCAGTCCGGCTTCCACTGGAAGACCGCCAAGATCGACGTGCTGCTGCACGGCCAGTCGGCCGATATCGCGGTGGGCGTGGACGCTTCGGGCAACAAGGACGAGGGTGCGGGCGACCAGGGCATCATGTTCGGCTACGCCACGCGCGAGACGCCCGAACTGCTGCCGGCCCCGATCTACTACGCCCACAAAATCCTGGAGACGCTCGCCACCGCCCGCAAGAACGGCGACGGCGAAGCGGTAAAGCTCGGCCCGGACGCCAAGAGCCAGGTTACGGTCAAATACGAGGACGGCAAGCCCGTCGGCGTGACCCAGATCGTGCTCTCGACCCAGCATCTTGACGACAAGCTCTCCTCCTCGGACGTGCGCAAGATCGTCGAGCCCTATATCCGCGCGGCCCTGCCGGAAGGCTGGATCAGCAAGGATACCGTCTGGCACGTCAACCCGACCGGCAAGTTCGTGGTGGGCGGCCCGGATGGCGATGCGGGCCTCACCGGCCGCAAGATCATCGTGGACACCTATGGCGGCGCGGCCCCGCATGGCGGCGGCGCTTTCTCGGGCAAGGATCCGACCAAGGTCGACCGCTCGGCGGCCTATGCGGCGCGTTACCTCGCCAAGAACGTGGTGGCCGCCGGCCTTGCCGACCGCGCCACGATCCAGCTCTCCTACGCCATTGGCGTGGCCAAGCCGCTCTCGGTCTATGTGGACCTGCACGGCACCGGCAAGGTCGAAGAAGCGCAGCTCGAGAAGATCTTCCTCGAGGGCGATATCGTCAACCTGACGCCGCGCGGCATCCGCACGCATCTCGACCTCAACAAGCCGATCTACGCTAAAACCTCGGCCTATGGCCATTTCGGCCGCAAGGCCGGGCGCGACGGCAGCTTCTCCTGGGAGAAGGTCGATCTCGTGCCCAAGCTCAAGGCCGCTATCCGCTAGGACGGCGTTCGCCTCTTTACATTCGGCCGTCATTGCCCGTAGTGGGCGGTGACGGCCGAATTGCTTTTTCGAAGATCAGACGTGACCTCAAGACAGAACCCCCTCAATGTCGCCGGCGAACCGCGCGCCTTTTTCGGCCGCCGCTCGGGCAAGCGCCTGCATCGCGGGCACGACCAGCTGTTTCGCGAGCTGCTGCCTGAACTGGAAATTGCCCTGCCGGAGGGCGTTCTCGATCCAAGGGCGCTGTTCGAAAATCCCAAAAAACTGACGCTCGAGATCGGCTATGGCGGCGGCGAGCATCTGGCGCGGCAGGCGCGCACGCATCCGGAAGACGCCTATATCGGCTGCGAGGTGTTTACCGGAGGCATCGCCAAGCTGCTGCAGGCGATCGACGAGGACGAGATCGGCAATGTGCGCCTTTTCACCGATGACGCGCTAAAACTGTTGCAGAAGCTGCCGGACGCCGCGCTCGACGAGGTCTATCTGCTCTATCCCGACCCGTGGCCGAAGACGCGCCACCACAAGCGCCGCTTCGTCTCGCCGCTGACGCTGGCCGAACTCGCCCGCACCATCAAGCCGGGCGGAAAGTTCAACTTCGCCACCGATATCGAAGACTATGCCGACTGGACGCTGGCCCACATCCTGCGCGCGCCTGGCTTCGTGTTCGCGCCCGGCAAGCCGGGAAGCTGGCACGAGCCCTATCCCGGCTGGGAGCCGACGCGCTACGAGCAGAAAGCGCGGCGCGAGGGGCGGCTGAAATCCTTCTATCTGACGTTCGACCGGCGGGACTAGCGGCGGGAACTATTCAGGTGTTTCAATCGTCAAAGGTCGAGAACGATTGAGGCAATGATGACAGAGAGCGTAGAAATCCTCGGCATCGAGGACGTGACCCACAATGTCCGGCACTATCGGCTGGAAAAGCCGGAAGGCTTCGTCTTCCAGCCTGGACAGGCGACGGAAGTGTCCATCGACAAGGACGGCTGGCGCGACAAGAAGCGGCCGTTTACTTTCACCTCGCTGGCCGAGTGGCCCTATCTCGAATTCACCATCAAGAGCTATCACGACCATCCGGGCGTCACCGACCGGCTCTCCGAACTGGTGCCGGGCGACCGGCTGATCCTGCGCGATGTCTGGGGCACCATCACTTACAAGGGACCGGGTACGTTCATTGCCGGCGGCGCTGGCGTTACGCCGTTCATCGCCATCCTGCGGCGGCTCAATGCCGATGGCCAGCTCAAGGGCAACCGGCTGATCTTTTCGAACAAGACATCGCGCGACATCATTCTGCGCGATGAGTTCGAGGCCATGGCCGGGCTCGAGCGGCTCTTCACCGTGACCGGGGAGAAGGCGCCGGGCCTCCTCAACGAACGGATCGACACGGATTTCCTCAAGCGTCATGTCGGGGATTTTTCGGGACGGTTCTATGTTTGCGGGCCTGACCCGATGGTCAAGGAACTGCGCGAAACGCTCGAAAAGCTCGGCGCCAGCACGGAAGCCGTGACCTTCGAGAAGTAGGTCCAAAACGAAATCGCCCGCCGGGATGTCCCCGCGGGCGATTTTTCATCGAACGCTCGAAAGCCGATCAGATCTGCTCGATGCAGACCTTGCCCTTTCCGGCACCACGAATGCCGAGTTGAGTGGCGGCGGCCTTGGAAAGATCGATGATGCGGCCCTTCACATAGGGACCACGATCGTTGATGCGAACCTGGATGGACTTGCCCGTACGCTGGTCGGTGACTTTTACGCTTGTACCAAACGGAAGTGACTTGTGGGCGGCAGTGAGGGCGTTCTGGTTGAAGCGCTCGCCGGAGGCGGCCTTCTTGCCGTGAAAGCCCGGTCCGTACCAGGAAGCGACGCCGCATTGGGCGGCGGCGAAAGCAGGTGCAGTAAAGCAGGTCAATGCACCCAGTAGGACGAGGGAGGTGACGATGGTCTTCCGAGTCAAGCTGGAGTCTCGCTGTAGTTAGTAGGAGCCTCTCGGATGCTTTGGACTCGTGGCCGCAATGAGGACTCCCCCGTCACAATTGACGGGGCGCCTGCCACAATTGTGAGTTCTTAAGGAACTGTTGCGTTTGCGCACCACTAGACTCTCACAACGCGCAACAGGGTTAATTTTCCATGAAGACGGATTCAGAGTTGAAGTTGAGGCACTTACGATGACTCCGATTTTAGAGTCTTCGTCGTCTCGCCTCTCCAGCCCTGGTGTTCCCTGAAATTGCGATCACGGCCGTTCACGGCTGCTCGATCGACCTGAAGGCCTTGCCGCACGGCACTCCACGCCAGAATTTGACCAATTGATAAAAAATTTGGAACGCGCTAGCGTTGCTTTGGGAGAACTGCAGCAAGGGAATTACGATGGCACAAGGTGTTCTCGTAGAGGGCATAGTGCCGGGGCGTCTCGAGCCCGGCCAATACGAATCCAACTTTTCCGACCTTCATCCGCCGCTCGACCGGCATGAGGCGTTCGTCGAAGCCGACCGGTGCTATTTCTGCTACGACGCGCCGTGCATGAATGCCTGCCCGACGTCGATCGACATTCCGATGTTCATCCGGCAGATCGCCACGGATAATCCGCTGGGCGCGGCCGAAACCATCTTCAGCCAGAACATCCTGGGCGGCATGTGCGCCCGCGTCTGCCCAACCGAGCAGCTGTGCGAGGAAGCCTGCGTGCGCGAGGAGGCGGAGGGCAAGCCGGTCAAGATCGGCATGCTGCAGCGCTACGCCACCGATATCGCCATGGACGAGGACGTGCAGTTCTTCGGCCGCGCGCCCGAGACGGGCAAGCGCGTCGCCGTGGTCGGCGCCGGCCCTTCCGGCCTCGCCGCCGCACACAGGCTGGCCATGCATGGGCATGCCGTCACCGTTTTCGACGCCAAGCCCAAGGCGGGCGGGCTCAACGAATACGGCATCGCCTCCTACAAGACCACCAACGGCTTTGCCCAGGAGGAGGTGGATTACGTCACCGCCATCGGCGGCATCGATATCGAGAACGGCAAGGTCCTGGGGCGCGACTTCACCCTTGAGAGTCTGACCAGGGATTTCGACGCGGTGTTCCTGGGCATGGGCCTGGGCGGGGTTAATGCGCTGCGCGCCGAGGGCGAGGACGCGCTGGGCGTGCGCCCGGCGGTCGATTTCATCGCCGAACTGCGCCAGGCGTCGGACCTTGCCAACCTGCCGATCGGGCGGCGCGTTGTCGTCATCGGCGGCGGCATGACCGCCGTGGATGCGTCCGTGCAGTCAAAGCTGCTCGGCGCCGAAGAGGTGACCATGGTCTATCGCCGCGGCAAGGAGCACATGAACGCCTCCGAATTCGAGCAGGATCTGGCGGCGGCCAAGGGCGTTTCCATCCGGCACTGGCTGACGCCCAGGCGCGTCCTCAGCGAAGGCGGCAAGGTCACAGGCATAGAGCTCGAATATACCGAGCTCAAGGATGGCAAGCTGGCCATGACCGGCCGCACCACCATCGTGCCCTGCGACCAGGTGTTCAAGGCCATCGGCCAGACCCTGCAGATCGGGGAGGAAGGGCTGCGCCTCGACGGCGGCAAGATCGCCGTCGATGCTGAAGGCCACACCTCAATGGCCAAGGTCTGGGCCGGCGGCGACTGCGCCACCGGCGGCGAGGACCTGACGGTGACCGCCGTTGCGGAAGGCCGCGACGCCGCCGAATCCATCCATCGTGCCCTGAGCGCCTGAGGGAGGATGCAATGGCAGACCTGAGAAGCAATTTCGTCGGCATCAAGTCGCCGAACCCGTTCTGGCTGGCCTCGGCCCCGCCCACCGACAAGGCTTATAATGTCGAGCGCGCCTTCAAGGCGGGCTGGGGCGGGGTGGTGTGGAAGACCCTGGGTGAGGAGGGCCCGCCGGTCGTCAACGTCAACGGCCCGCGCTACGGCGCCATCTGGGGCGCCGACAGGCGGTTGCTCGGGCTCAACAATATCGAGCTCATCACCGACCGCGACCTGCAGCGCAACCTGCAGGAAATCAAGATGGTCAAGAAGAACTGGCCCGACCGCGCGCTGGTGGTCTCGATCATGGTCCCGTGCGAGGAGGATGCCTGGAAGGCCATCCTGCCGCTGGTCGAAGAGACCGAGGCCGACGGCATCGAGCTCAATTTCGGCTGCCCGCACGGCATGAGCGAACGCGGCATGGGCGCGGCCGTGGGCCAGGTGCCCGAATATGTCGAAATGGTCGTGCGCTGGTGCAAGCAATATTCGCGCATGCCGGTGATCACCAAGTTGACGCCCAACATCACCGATGTGAGGAAGCCCGCCCGCGCCGCCAAGAAGGGCGGCACCGACGCGGTGTCGCTCATCAACACCATCAACTCGATCACCTCGGTCAATCTCGACACCTTCTCGCCCGAGCCCTCGATCGACGGGCGCGGCACGCATGGCGGCTATTGCGGACCGGCGGTCAAGCCCATCGCGCTCTCGATGGTGTCGGAAATCGCCCGCGACCCGGAGACCTACGGCCTGCCCATTTCGGGGATCGGCGGGGTCACCACCTGGCGCGACGCCGCCGAGTTCCTAGCGCTGGGCGCCGGCAATGTGCAGGTGTGTACGGCGGCGATGACCTATGGCTTCAAGATCGTCGAGGAGATGATCACGGGCCTCGCCAACTGGATGGACGAAAAGGGCCATGCCACGCTCGAGGACGTCACCGGCCGCGCCGTGCGCAACGTCACCGACTGGCAGTTCCTCAACCTCAACTATGTCACCAAGGCCAAGATCGACCAGGACCTCTGCATCAAATGCGGCCGCTGCCACATTGCCTGCGAGGACACCTCCCACCAGGCCATCTCCAAGGAGAAGGACGGCAAGCGTTACTTCGAGGTGATGGACAACGAATGCGTGGGCTGCAACCTCTGCGTCAATGTCTGCCCGGTGGAAGACTGCATCACCATGGAAGCGCTCGAGCCCGGCTCGATCGACGAGCGCACCGGCCGCATCGTCACCAGCAACTACGCCAACTGGACGACGCATCCGAACAATCCCATGCGCAAGGAAGAAGTCGAGCCGGCCGAATAGGTCCGGCTGGAATTTTCGGGAGGCGGGCGTCCTCGGGGCGCCCGTCTTGTCTTTTTCGCCAAATCATGGATATTTATTATCCATGATTTGGAGGCACAGGCATTGAAGCTCGGAGACGGCGTCGAACAGGCCATTCATTGCGTGCTGCTGCTGTCGGGTCTTGCCGCCGATGGCGCGCTGCCAGCGGCGGCGCTGGCTGAGTATCACGGGGTCAAGACCAGCTATCTGCCAAACATCTGCAGGCCATGGCCGGCGCCGGCCTGCTGGTTTCCATTCCCGGGCCGCGCGGCGGCTACCGGCTGGCGCGGCCGGCGCAGGAGATAACGCTTCTCGCTATCGTGCTGGCCGTCGAAGGGTCGGCGCCGGCCTTTCGCTGCGCGGAAATCCGCCAGCGCGGACCTGAGCCGCTGCCCGCCCAGTTCCACCGCCTGCCCTGCGGCGTCGCCAGCGCCATGCTGCGGGCAGAGCGGGCCTATCGGGCGGAACTGGCCAATATCACCATCGCCGATATCCAGGGTGATCCCACGACGCCGCTCAACCAGGCCATCAACCAGCGCAGTTGCGTCTTCCTGGGCCTGCACCAGCGGGTGCAAACCGAAAGGACCTGATCCATGCAAGCTCGTCTCGACTTCAGGAAGGCCGCTCCCGACGCCTACCAGGCCGTGGCCGCGCTCGACCGCTATGTGGTGCGCGATTCCGGGCTCGAACCGCGCCTTGTCCACCTCATCAAGATCCGTGCCTCCCAGATCAATGGCTGCGCCTATTGCGTGGACATGCATATCAAGCACGCCCGCGAGGACGGGCTGGGGCAACAATGGATCGACCTGCTTTCGGTCTGGCAGGAATCGCCGATCTATACCGCCAGGGAGCGAGCGCTGCTGGGCTGGACCGAGGCATTGACGCTGTTGGCCGAAACGCGGGCTCCCGATGACGTCTACGACGAACTGCGCCGGTACTTTTCAGAGGAAGAGACGACCAAGCTCACCGTGGCCATCGGGCTCATCAATGTCTGGAACCGGGTAGCCGTCGGCTTCAGGTCGCAGCACCCGGTGGACGTCGCCCAAGCAGCGGAATAAAAGCGTCGCTTCGGCGGATATTGCGTCGCCGATTCTGCCTTCCTGCCTACAATTCCACATCAAGAATCTCGCCGGCGCCTGTCGAAATCGCGCCGGCTCGTCCGTCGTAGTGGCATGGACACCGACTGGGAATCGCCAAAGGAGAGCCTGATGCCCACCGATCTGCCTTCGACCATCCTGTTTATCGGCCGCCTGCTGCTGGGCGGCGGCATGTTTGTCGCCGGGATCCGCAATGCCATGGGCTTTGCGGTGCTACGCGGCCTCATGGCCGGCAAGGTGCCGATGCCCGACGTCGCGCTCATTATCGGCATTGCCATGCTGGTGGCCGGTGGTGGCCTCCTCGCCATTGGCGTCTGGGTGCCGCTGGCTGCGGGCATCCTCATCATCTTCGTCGCCATGGCAACCGCCATGTTCCATGACTTCTGGACGCTGCCTCCGGGCCCGGACCGCGTGCAGAAGATCAATTCCTTCATGTCCAACGTCATGCTGATCGGCGGACTGCTCATCGCGCTGGCCAGCGGCCTCTAGCCCTTTTCTCGGGCGCGGCGATGGGCTAGGCAGGACGGCTCTCCGGAGGATGTCTTGACCCAATCCATCGCCGCACCACGCCTCGCCAGGCGCGACACGATCCTGGCGCACCTGGCGATGCTCGCCTTCGCGGCCATGATCGCCGGTTCGTTCACCGCCGGGGCGCTGGCGGTCCCCTATATCGAGCCGGTGCCGCTCAACGCCCTGCGCTTCCTGCTGGCCACGCTCATCATGGGCGTCGTTGCATTCGGGGTGGTGCGCGAGCCGGCCCGGCTGCCGCGCGCACCCTGGCGCATGGTGGTGCTGGGGGCGCTCAACGCGGTCTATTTCGTCACCATGTTCATTGCCCTGACGATGACGGCGCCGGTGGCAACGAGCGCGGTCTTCACACTCATTCCCCTGATGGCGGCGGCTATCGCCTATTTCATCCTCAAGCAGCGGGTAGGACCGACGGTCCTACTCAGCCTCGTACTCGCCGGACTCGGTTCGATCTGGGTGATCTTTCGCGGCGACCTGGCGGCGATTGCCGGGTTCGATATCGGCAAGGGCGAGCTCATCTATCTCGTCGGCTGCATCTGCTACGCCTTCCATGCGCCGCTGGTGCGCCATCTCAACCGGGGCGAGAGCGCCCTGCTCTCGAGCTTCTGGACGCTGGCCGCGGCAACGATCTGCATCGCGCTTTTCGGGCTGGGGGATATCGTTTCGACCGACTGGCTGCACCTGCCTGCGATCGTCTGGTGGGCCTTGGCCTATCTGGCGATCTTTTCGACCGCGATCAGCTTCTTCTGCCTGCAATATGCCTCCCTCCGCCTGCCCGCCTCCAAGGTCCTGGCCTATGGCTACCTGACCCCGGTCTTCGTCATTATCTACGAGGGCCTCCTCGGGCATGGCTGGGCAAGCCTTTCGGTAGCCGGCGGCGCGGTGGTGATCGTGCTGGGGCTGCTGGTGCTGGCGCTGACGCCGGACCATCGCTAGAGGCAGCGCCTTTTTCCGCGCGGCGAAACGCCGGGCGGGTGAAGGAATCGAGCGGGCCCCGAGGCGGCATTCGCCCCGACGGAATTAGTAAAGAAAAGAGACGGATGCCGCCTCGGGGCGCCGGGATTTTGAGGACCTGATCATCGCGGCTCCGTTCCGGCAGGCTTGATCGTCGAGCCCCGGATTCGAGCGGCGTCCCATGGACCCATGCAGGGGAAGCGACGCCCCCGCACGCCCGGCTGTCCCTGTCGCCACTGGTCGCTCTGCAGTCCGCCCGATGCGGCAGGGATTTTTGGAGTTTCTCACGGGTGGGGTGAGAGGGGATAAGTTTTCAGGATCAGCCGACGCTCTTGCTGGCTACCACGACAAGACGCGGGCGGATTTCGAGACCTCGGGCGGATTTTCGCTCCGAGATCAGGTCGGCCGCCCGCAGGGTCTTGAGAAAACGCCCTTTGCCCAGATAGCGCTCGGCCAGGCCTGGCGATGCCTGCTTGAGCGCGTTGGCGGCCTCGGCAAGGAGAATCCAGCCGTTCACGCCATGCTCCGATGCAATATGGCCAAGAAAGGCCGGGAGCTCGGGAGCGACGGGACTGCGAGTGGGCGAGGGCATCACCGAAGGCAGATGAAAATAGCGGTCGGCGACGGATTCGAGACCATTTTCCACGCCGGCACGGCCGATGCCGAAGACCTGCAAACCACCGGCACGCAACCGTCGTGCCAGACCGACGAAATCGCGGTCGGTCGAGACGAGGCAGATGGCGTCGAAGAGGCCTGAATGGAGGATATCCATGGCGTGGATCACCATGGCGATATCGGTGGAATTCTTGCCCTTGCCTCCCGACCCCTGGAGTATGGGTTCAAGGCCGTGGCGTACAGCCACCTGGCGCCAGGCGGCCAGGCTCGGACTGGCAAAGTCGCCGAAGAGCCTGAAGATGCCGACATCACGCAGAGGCTGAACTTGCGCTGCGATGAAATCGAAGCTTTTGGCGGGCGTATTCTCGGCATCGACAAGAACGGCCAGTTTCACCGGAGGCTCTCCTTTGCCCAAAGGCTAAGGGCCGCGCTTCAATTTGGAGTGCAGGGAACGCCTGCAATTTTAAGGAAAGGTGTGGCCGGCTGGATACCGTGAGTTGGGGGGTCTTGGCTTACCCCCACCCCCGTCCCCTCCCCGCAAGGGGGAGGGAGGCCTGCTGGCTAAATCGCAGACTCAGCTAACCTTCTGCCTTGGCGCGATGCCGCTCATGAAAAGGCTTTCGAGGAAGCGGGCGGCGTCTTCGAAGCGGCCTTCGCCGCCGCGGTCCTTGCCGAGGACGGCGCGGACCTGGACGTCGAAATCGGCATAGTGCTGGGTGGTGGCCCAGATCGAAAAGATCAGGTGATAGGGATCGGTGCGCACGATCTTGCCCTCATCCATCCAGGCGAGGAGGATGGCGGCCTTTTCGTCGACGAGGTCCTTGAGCTCGCCTTCCAGGATATCGATGAGGCGCGGGGCGCCCTGCAGCATCTCGTTGGCGAAAAGGCGCGACTCGCGCGGAAAATCGCGGGCCATCTCGAGCTTGCGGCGGATATAGGAGCGGATCTCGGGAATGGGATCGCCCTCTGCGCTGAATTCACGCAGGGGCTGCAGCCAGGTGTCGAGCATGGTCTTCATCAGCCGCTTATGAATCTCCTCCTTGCGGGGGAAATAATAGAGCAGGTTCGGCTTGCTCATGCCGGCCTGCTCGGCGATCTGATCGATGGTGGCGCCGCGAAAACCGTGCAGCGAGAAGACATCAAGCGCCGCTTCCAGGATCGCGTCCTGCTTTTCGCGCTGGATGCGGGTCACGGCCTTGCCCGTTACGCCGCTCTTGCGCTTTGCGGACGGGGACTTGCCAGCATTTTTGACCTTGATCGGCGGCATGGGGATGCTAACATTTTTCCAACTGGTCAAAATTCCAACTACCATGCCGATCGGTCAAGTGGCAATCAAACTTGACTTAGAAAATCAGTAATTCGGCCTGGCCACGTTCAAGGGAGCAATCGTGTCCAACCGCACCGTACCTAACGATCTTTCCGCCTTCTGGATGCCGTTCACGGCCAACCGCCAGTTCAAGAAGGCGCCGCGCATGTTCGTGGCGGCCAAGGACATGTATTACACCACCGCCGATGGGCGGCAGGTGCTGGACGGCACCGCCGGCCTCTGGTGCGTGAACGCGGGCCATTGCCGCCCCAAGATCGTGGAGGCGATCCAGAACCAGGCGGCCGAGCTCGATTATGCCCCGGCGTTCCAGATGGGGCACCCCAAGGCGTTCGAACTCGCCAACCGGATCGTGGACATCGCGCCCGAAGGGCTCAACCACGTGCTCTTCACCAATTCCGGGTCGGAATCGGTGGAAACGGCGCTCAAGGTGGCTTTGGCCTACCAGCGCGTGAAGGGCGAAGGCGCGCGCACCCGCCTCATCGGGCGCGAGCGCGCCTATCACGGCGTCAATTTCGGCGGCATCTCGGTGGGCGGCATCGTCACCAACCGGAAAATGTTCGGCACGCTCCTCACGGGCGTCGACCACATGCCGCACACGCATAACCTCTCCAAGAACGCCTTTTCCAAGGGCCTGCCGCAGCATGGCGTGGAACTGGCCGACGAGCTCGAGCGCATCATCACACTCCACGATGCCTCGACCATCGCCGCCGTCATCGTCGAGCCGGTGGCCGGCTCCACCGGCGTGCTGATCCCGCCGCCAGGCTATCTCCAGCGCCTGCGCGAAATCACCAAGAAGCACGGTATTCTTCTGATCTTCGATGAGGTCATCACCGGTTACGGGCGCCTCGGCACGCCGTTCGGGGCGGATTATTTCGGCGTGACGCCGGATATTATGGTCACGGCCAAGGGCCTCACCAATGGCGTCATCCCGATGGGCGCGGTGCTGGTGTCGAGCGAAATCCACGACGCCTTCATGACCGGGCCGGAACACGTCATCGAGTTCTTCCACGGCTATACCTATAGCGGCAACCCGATCGCCTCGGCGGCGGGCCTGGCCACGCTTGAGACCTATAAGGACGAAGGCCTCCTGACCCGGGGCGCGGAACTGGCGCCCTATTTTGAACAGGCGCTGCATTCGCTCAAGGGCGAGCGCCATGTCATCGATATCCGCAATATCGGCCTTGTCGGCGCCATCGAGCTGGAATCGATCCCCGGCGCGCCGACCAAGCGGGCCTTCGCGGCCTTCGTCAAGGCGTATGAGCAGGGCGTGCTGATCCGCACGACCGGCGACATCATCGCGCTCTCGCCGCCGCTGATCGTGGAAAAGCAGCATATCGACACCATCGTCGAAACGCTCCGGGGGATCCTGAAAACGCTTGAGTAGAATGGAATGAATGTTCTATTTTCTAATCACTAGAACGAACGTTCTATTTTGCGAAGCGGGACCAAAACCATGACCAAGATATCCAATGCCATCGGCGGCAAGCTGGTAATGTCGAGCTCGACGCGGACGAGCCCGGTCTTCAATCCGGCAACGGGCGAGCAGATTGCGACCCTGCCGCTCTCGACCAATGCCGAGATCGACGCCGCCGTGGCGGCCGCCAAGGCGGCTTTGCCGGGCTGGGCCAATACGACGCCGATGAAGCGGGCACGCGTGCTCTTCAAGTTCAAGCAACTGCTCGACGAGCATGCGGACGAGCTGGCGCGCGAGATTTCGCGCGAGCACGGCAAGGTGCATGACGATGCGCTGGGCGAAGTGGCGCGCGGCATCGATGTGGTCGATTTCGCCTGCGGCATCCCGCAGCTGCTGAAGGGCGAATTCTCGCGCAATGTCGGCCCGAACATCGACACCTATTCGGATCGCCAGCCGCTGGGCGTCGTCGCCGGCATCACGCCGTTCAACTTCCCGGCAATGGTGCCGCTGTGGATGTATCCGATCGCCATCGCCTGCGGGAATACCTTTATCCTCAAGCCTTCCGAGCGCGATCCGTCGGCGCCGATGCTGGCCTGGAAGCTCTTCCAGGAAGCGGGACTGCCCGATGGCGTCTTCAACATCGTCCATGGCGACAAGGAAGCGGTCGACCACATTCTCGACCATCCCGATATCAAGGCGGTGTCCTTCGTCGGCTCGACCCCGATCGCCGAATATGTCTACCAGCGCGGCACCAAGGCCGGTAAGCGCGTGCAGGCTCTCGGCGGCGCCAAGAACCACATGATCATCCTGCCCGATGCCGACATGGATCAGGCGGCCGATGCGCTGATGGGCGCCGGCTACGGTTCGGCCGGCGAGCGCTGCATGGCCATTTCGGTGGCGGTGCCGGTGGGCGACAAGACCGCCGACGCGCTGGTGGCCAAGCTCAAGCCGCGCGTCGAAGCGCTCAAGATCGGTCCGGCGACCGACAAGGACGCCCAGATGGGCCCGATCGTCTCGAAAATGCAGCGCGACAAGATCGTCGGCTATATCGACTCGGGCGTCGAACAGGGCGCCGAGCTCGTGGTCGACGGCCGCGGCTTTTCGCTCCAGGGCTACGAGAACGGCTTTTTCGTCGGCGGCACGCTCTTCGACCACGTGAAGCCCGACATGAAGATTTATCGCGAGGAAATCTTCGGGCCGGTACTCTCGGTGGTACGCACGCATTCCTACCAGGAAGCGGTCGACCTCATCCACGGCCACGAATATGCCAACGGCACGGCCATCTTCACCCGCGACGGCGATGCCGCACGCGAGTTTGCCGACAAGATCGAGGTGGGCATGGTAGGCATCAACGTGCCGATTCCGGTGCCGGTGGCCTATCACTCCTTCGGCGGCTGGAAGCGTTCGCTGTTCGGCGACCATTCGATCTATGGCCCTGAAGGCGTGCATTTCTATACGCGCCTCAAGACCGTCACCACCCGCTGGCCGGCGGGCATCAAGGAAGGTGCCGAATTCACCTTCCCGTCGATGAAATAACAAAAAGCAGAGAGACCAAAAATGGCAGCCCCGGGCGAAAACCTCAAAATCAACGGCGATCGGCTCTGGGACACGCTGATGGACATGGCCAGGATCGGGCCGGGTGTGGCGGGCGGCAACAACCGCCAGACCCTGACCGATGCCGATGGCGAGGGCCGAAAGCTCTTCAAGTCGTGGTGCGATGCGGCCGGGCTCACCATGGGCGTCGACGAAATGGGCACCATGTTCGCCCGTCGCGAAGGCACGGATCCGGAGGCGCTGCCGGTCTATGTCGGCAGTCACCTGGATACCCAGCCGACGGGCGGCAAGTATGACGGCGTGCTCGGCGTCCTGGGCGGGCTCGAAGTCGTACGCACGATGAACGACCTCGGCATCAAGACCAGGCACCCGATCGTGGTCACCAACTGGACCAACGAGGAAGGCACCCGCTTCGCCCCGGCCATGCTGGCTTCGGGCGTCTTTGCCGGCATGCATGACCAGGACTGGGCCTATGCCCGCAAGGATCATGACGGCAAGACCTTTGGCGAGGAGCTGGAGCGGATCGGCTGGAAGGGCACCGAGAAGACCGGGGATCGCAAGATCCACGCCTATTACGAGCTCCATATCGAGCAGGGCCCGATCCTCGAGGACGAAAATATCGACATTGGCGTGGTCACCCACGGCCAGGGCCTCAAGTGGCTGCAGGTGACGCTCACCGGCAAGGAAGCCCATACCGGCTCGACCCCGATGCCCAAGCGCCGCAATGCGAGCCTCGGCATGGCCCGGGTGATCGAGCTCGTCCACGAAGTGGCGATGGATTATCAGCCGGACGCGGTGGGCGCTGTCGGCCATATCGACGTCTATCCCAACTCGCGCAACATCATAGTGGGCAAGGCCGTCTTCACCATCGACATCCGCTCGCCCGACAAGGACGTGCTCGACGAGATGGACACGCGTATTCGCCTCGGCATCGAGACCATCGCCGAAGCCCTCGATATTTTGAGCGAAGTCGAGCAGGTCGGGCATTTCGATCCCGTGGCGTTCGATCCCAAGCTCGTGGACACGGTGCGGGCGGCGGCGGATCGCGCCGGCTACACGCATCGCGACATCGTCTCGGGCGCAGGGCATGATGCCTGCTGGATCAATCGCGTCGCGCCGGCGGCGATGATCTTTTGTCCCTGCGTGGATGGGCTTTCGCATAACGAGGCCGAGACCATCACCAGGGATTGGGCGGCGGCGGGAACGGATGTGCTGTTCCATGCGGTGCTTGATACGGCGGAGATCGTGGATTGATCATGGCCCGGCTTCCCGAGACAGGCGCTGCGCCCACCTCGCCCCTCCGGGGAGAGGGCGACGCGCGGCGTCGGGTGAGGGGGGCCAAGGTCACCAGAGCCAAAGCCCTGCGTAGCAACGCCACCGATGCCGAAGGGCGGTTGTGGCTGCATCTGCGCAATCGGCTGCTTGGCGGCCACAAATTCGCGCGGCAGGTGCCGGTTGGTCCCTATGTCGCCGATTTCATCTGCCGCGAAAAAGGCCTTGTCGTTGAAATCGATGGCAGCCAGCATGCAGGCTCCGACGCCGATGCCAGGCGAGCGGCGCGTCTGAATGCGCAAGGTTATTCCGTGGTGCGGTTCTGGAACGACGAAGTGCTGGAAAACACGGACGGGGTGCTCCTGGCGTTGCTCGCAACGCTGAACGGAGACCCCTCACCCGACCTCCGCTTCGCTCCGGCCACCCTCTCCCCGACGGGGCGAGGGACAAGAGGCGCCCGTGCCGCCAGCGCCGCTGTTGCGGCACGAAGCAAACAGCAACCCCAATCGGTTCCTCTCCCCGACGGGGAGAGGTTAGGTGAGGGGTCTTAGACCACCGATCCATCCGCCGCTGAGGGGCGCGGGTGGGTCCGAACACAGGACTACAAGGGCAGGGATAATGAGCAGCAAGGTTATCAAGGGCGGGACCGTGGTCACTGCCGATCTTTCCTATCCGGCTGACGTCAAAATCGAAGATGGCGTGATCGTCGAGATCGGCAAGGATCTTTCCGGCGACGAGGTGCTCGATGCCACCGGGTGCTATGTCATGCCGGGCGGGATCGATCCGCATACGCACCTCGAAATGCCCTTCATGGGCACCTATTCCACCGACGATTTCGAAAGCGGCACGCGGGCGGGGCTTGCCGGCGGCACCACGATGGTGGTGGACTTCTGCCTGCCCAATCCCAACCAGTCGCTGCTCGAGGCGCTGCAGATGTGGGACAACAAGACCGCCAAGGCTTCGGCGGACTATTCCTTCCACATGGCCATCACCTGGTGGGGCGAGCAGGTCTTTGATGAAATGGCCGAGGTCGTCGATCGCGGCATCACCTCGTTCAAGCATTTCATGGCCTATAAGGGCTCGCTGATGGTGGACGACGACGAGATGTTCTCGTCCTTCCAGCGTTGCGCGGACCTGGGCGCACTGCCGCTCGTCCATGCCGAGAACGGCGACATCGTCGCGCAGATGACGGCCAAGCTTCTGGCAGAGGGCAATAACGGGCCGGAAGGCCATGCCTATTCCCGGCCGCCGGAAGTAGAGGGCGAAGCCACCAACCGCGCCATCATGATCGCCGACATGGCCGGCGTGCCGCTCTATGTGGTGCACGTCTCGTGCGAACAGAGCCACGAAGCCATCCGCCGGGCGCGGGCCAAGGGCATGCGCGTCTTCGGCGAGCCGCTGATCCAGCATCTGGTGCTCGACGAAAGCGAATACTTTAATCCGGACTGGGACTATGCGGCGCGCCGGGTGATGAGCCCGCCCTTCCGCAACAAGCTGCACCAGGATTCGCTGTGGTCGGGCCTGGCCTCGGGCTCGCTCCAGGTGGTGGCGACGGACCATTGCGCCTTCACCACCGAGCAGAAGCGCGTCGGCCTGGGCAATTTCGCCAAGATTCCGAACGGCACGGGCGGGCTCGAAGACCGCATGCCGTTGCTCTGGACCAAGGGCGTCAACACCGGGCGGCTGACCCCGAACGAGTTCGTCGCGGTCACGTCCACCAACATCGCCAAGATCCTCAACTGCTACCCGAAGAAGGGCGCGGTCCTCGTGGGTGCCGACGCCGACATCGTCGTCTGGGACCCCAAGCGCAAGAAGACCATTACGGCCAGGAGCCAGCAGTCGATCATCGACTACAACGTGTTTGAGGGTTTTGAGGTCACCGGCCTGCCGCGCTACGTGCTGACGCGCGGCGATGTCGCCATCGTCGAGGACAAGGTCGACGCCAGGCCCGGCCACGGAAAATTCGTGGCGCGCGAGCCCAAGGGCGCCGTCAACCGCGCGCTCTCGACCTGGAAGGAAATCACTGCGCCCCGAAAGGTGCAGCGCTCCGGCATTCCGGCGACGGGTGTTTGATGACGGCCGACCTCACTTTGGACCAAACCCGCGCTGCCCCGACCTCTACGGGCGGCGCGCCGGCAGCCGTGGTTTCCGCCCGTGGCCTGGGACTGACGTTCCAGACCAATGACGGGCCCGTCCATGCGCTCTCGGACGTCAATCTCGACATCAACAAGGGCGAATTCGTTTCCTTCATCGGCCCGTCGGGGTGCGGCAAGACCACGTTCCTGCGCACCATCGCCGATCTCGAACAGCCGACCACAGGCACGCTCAGTGTCAACGGCATGACCCCGCAGGGCGCGCGGGAGAGCCGGGCCTATGGCTATGTGTTCCAGGCGCCAGCCCTCTTCCCCTGGCGCACCATCGAGAAGAACGTGGCGCTGCCGCTCGAAGTCATGGGCTATTCGGCCGAGGAGCGCGCCAAGCGCATCCAGGGGACGCTGGACCTCGTCAACCTCACCGGGTTCGAGCACAAATATCCCTGGCAGCTCTCGGGCGGCATGCAGCAGCGCGCCTCCATCGCCCGCGCCCTCGCCTTCGATGCCGATCTCCTGCTCATGGACGAGCCTTTTGGCGCGCTCGACGAGATTGTCCGCGATCACCTGAATTCGGAACTCCTCAAGCTCTGGGCGCGGACGCAGAAAACCATCTGCTTTGTCACCCACTCGATCCCCGAGGCGGTCTATCTCTCGACCAAGATCGTGGTGATGTCGCCGCGTCCCGGCCGGGTGACCGACGTCATCGAGTCCACGCTTCCCCCCGAGCGGCCGCTCGATATCCGCGAGACGCCCGAATTTCTGGCGATTGCCGCGCGGGTCCGCGATGGCCTCCGCGCCGGCCACTCCTACGAGGAATAGGCGGGAATGCAGCAAGGCAAGAACGCCATTCCCGTCATCATCGTGCTCCTGGCGCTCGTCGTCATCTGGTACGTGGCCTCGCTCTGGCTCAACACGCCCTGGCAATACCAGGTCTATGCCAACAAGGGCGTGACCGACTGGACGGCGCAGCAATTCGTGCTCGATGCCTGGGCGCAGGACCGGCCGGTGCTGCCGTCTCCCCATCAGGTGGCGACCGAAATCTGGAAGACCACCGGGGAAATCGCGGTGACCTCCAAGAAGAGCCTTTTCTACCACGCCTGGATCACGCTTTCGGCGACCCTGGCCGGGTTCGTCATGGGGACGGTGCTCGGCATTCTCCTGGCCGTACTCATCGTCCATAACGGGGCGATGAACCGCTCACTGATGCCGTGGGTCATTGCCAGCCAGACCATTCCGATCCTAGCGCTGGCGCCGCTATTCGTCGTCATCGGCTTTAACCTCTTCACCGCGCCCCCGCTCGGCCTGCCGGCCGACACGGCGCGCTTCATTTCCAAGGCCATCATCTCGGCCTATCTCGCCTTCTTCCCGGTGACGGTGGGGATGGTGAAGGGGCTCAGGAGCCCCGAATTCATCCAGCTCGATCTCATGCACACCTACAATGCCTCCGCGTCCCAGGTGTTCTGGAAGCTGCGCTGGCCTTCGGCCCTGCCGTTCCTCTTCACCTCGATGAAGGTGGCGGTTGCGGCGAGCCTGGTCGGCGCCATTGTCGGCGAAATGCCGACCGGCGCGGTGGCCGGGCTCGGGGCGCGGCTGCTTGCCGGCTCCTATTACGGACAGACCGTGCAGATCTGGTCGGCGCTGTTCGCCGCCTCGGCGCTGGCGGCCGTGCTGGTCATCGCCGTCGGCCTTGTCGAAAGACTGGTCAATGCCCGCATGGGAGCGCGCCCGGCATGAGCCAGCTGCAATATTATCTCGCCATCGTCGCCGGGGGCGTCTCGGCCCTCGCCTTCGCGCTGCTCGTCAACTGGGGCTTCGGCAGCCAGTTCGCCATGGCCGCCGTGCTGGCGCTCGGGGTTGTTTCGCTCGGCCGCTTCTGGCTCGGCTGGTCGCTCTGGCTGGATGGCGCCATCGCCCTTTTCGGCGCTATCCTCCTGATGGTGGCGCTGCCGGGCATCGTGCCGGCGCCGACCTGGTTCTGGGCGGCGCTCATCGCCTTCTGGCTCTTCGGATGGCTGTTCGTCGAACGCCTGTCCAAGGCGATCGGTGACAAGAAAATCGACCAGCGTGTCGGGGTGATCATCCCCATCGTCTTCGGCGCAGCGCTGCTCGTCATCTGGGAGGCCGTCACCGTCGGCCTTGCGGTGCCGACGGTCATCATGCCGCCGCCCTCGATGATCTGGGCCAAGCTCATTTCGAGCGTGCCGACGCTGCTCGCCGACTTCAACCAGACGTTCCTCAAGGCCGTGCTGATCGGCTATGTCATCGGGTGCGGCTCGGGGTTCCTCGTGGCCATCCTCATCGACCGCTCGCCCTTCTTCAAACGGGGCCTGCTGCCGCTCGGCAATTTCGTCTCGGCGCTGCCGATCATCGGCGTCGCCCCCATCATGGTGATGTGGTTCGGCTTTGACTGGCCGTCCAAGGCCGCGGTGGTGGTGGTGATGACGTTCTTCCCGATGCTGGTGAACACCATTGCGGGGCTGTCGGCCTCCGGCAACATGGAGCGCGACCTCATGCGCACCTATGCGTCGGGCTATTGGCAGACCCTCTTCAAGTTGCGCTTGCCCGCCGCGGCGCCCTTCATCTTCAATGCCTTGAAGATCAATTCGACCCTGGCGCTGATCGGGGCGATCGTGGCGGAATTTTTCGGGACGCCCATTGTGGGAATGGGCTTCCGGATATCGACCGAAGTCGGCCGGATGAATGTCGACATGGTTTGGGCGGAGATCGCGGTGGCGGCGGTCGCGGGCTCCGTCTTCTACGGGGTGATAGCCCTCTTCGAGAGGGCCGTCACTTTCTGGCACCCGTCCGTCCGTGGTGGATGAGCCGGGTAATCAAGGGAAAGGGGAAACGTCAATGCATAAGCTTATCGGAGGCCTTCTGGCGGGCGTCATGTCGCTCGCCGCGGTCGGTATGGCGCAAGCGGCCGACCCGGTCACGCTCCAGCTCAAGTGGGTGACGCAGGCGCAGTTCGCCGGCTATTACGTCGCCAAGGACAAGGGCTTTTACACCGACGAAGGCATCGACATCACCATCAAGCCGGGCGGCCCCGATATCGCCCCCGAGCAGGTGATCGCCGGCGGCGGCGCCGATGTGATCGTGGACTGGATGGGCGGCGCCCTGGCGGCCCGCGAAAAGGGCGTGCCGCTGGTCAATATCGCCCAGCCCTACAAGCGCTCGGGCCTCCTGATGATCTGCCCCAAGGACGGGCCGATCAAGACGGAAGCCGACTTCAAGGGCCATACGCTGGGCGTCTGGTTCTTCGGCAACGAATATCCGTTCTACGCCTGGATGAACAAGCTCGGCATCCCGACCGATGGCGGGCCGGACGGCGTCAATGTCTTGAAGCAATCCTTCGACGTGCAGCCGCTGATCCAGAAGCAGGCCGACTGCATTTCGGTGATGACCTATAACGAGCTCGGCCAGGCGATCGATGCCGGGTTCACCGAAGACAAGCTGGTGATCTTCAACTACACGGACCTGGGCAACGACCTGCTCGAGGATGGCCTTTACGCCATGGGCGACAAGCTCGCCGACCCGGCGTTCGATGACAAGATGGTCCGCTTCGTGCGCGCCTCGCAGAAGGGCTGGCAGTACGCCATCGAACACCCGGAAGAGGCGGCCCAGATCGTCGTCGACAATGACGATTCCGGCGCACAGACCCTGGCCCACCAGGAGTACATGATGAAGGAAGTCGCCAAGCTGGTCGATCCGCATGACTTCAAGCTCGACATGGCTGCCTATGATCGCACGGAAAAGGCCCTGCTCGACCAGAAGATCATCGCGAACAAGCCGCAGGGCGCTTATACGACCGCAATCACCGACAAGCTCTGAGGGGAACTTTAGGTGCAAACGAAAGAGGCGGGGCCAAAACCCCGCCTCTCTTTTTTGTGCCGTTCAGTAGGCCGGCGGATCGCTGGCCGGGAAACTTTCGTCCGCCGCCTCATCAACCTTGTCCCACTTTTCGGGCTTGTCAGCCTGCGCATTGGGACCGGCGGGACGGACCTGGACGTGGGAGCTGATCGGCCCGGGCTTCTTGCCATCCTTATAGGCCGCTGCCCCCTTAGACGGGGTTTGGTGCTTGTCCTTGCCCATGGCGCGCTCCTTGGCATTGCTTGGGAAAGATCAACCCGCGAGCGGCCAAGTCGTTGCGCCTCAGGGGGTCTTTCTGAGCATGTCGGCATAAATGCCGGGAACGGAATCGGGGACTTCGAGGGCATCGAGCTTCTTGCGGTAGAAATCCACCGGTCCCGCGCCTCCTATGATGGCATATTGATAACCGGCCTCGCGCATGCCCTTGAGCGTAGCGATGAGCAGAGCCTCGCCGATCCCCTGCCCGCGCTCGCCCTCGTCGACGCCTGTCGGGCCGAAAAAGCCGCGCGCCGTGGCATCGAAACAGGCAAAGCCCAACATGCGGCCGTCACGGATGGCGATGTAGAGCCCGACCGGCTGGTGGCTGAGCGCCACGCTCGCTTCGGCTACCCAGTGATGGGAGAAATGCTGGCCGATCCACTCGCGAATGATCTCGCCCTCGGGCGCCATGGCGCGGCGGATGGTGATGCCGTTGGCAGCGACGCGGGCTTCGGTATCGATGGCCGGCAGATTGTAGAGCTTGATGAGCAGATCGGGCATGAAGACCTCGGGATGCGCGGAGAGCGGCGCGGCAGGAAGGATGATGCGGGCCGCCCCATGTTGTTAGCCGAGTGGCACCCGGCCCGCAACGGGAGCCCTGTTCAAGCCGCTACAGCAGCGCTACTGATTGAGGAACGTACCGCAATATCGGGTTGGGAGGCTCGTTTCAGGTGGCAGGATCGTCTGGGCGCATGGGTGTAGGGATCATCGGATGCGGCAACATTTCGGGCGCCTATATCAAGGCCTCGCGGAACTTTCCGGTGCTCGACATCAGAGCGGTGGCGGATCTTCGGCCGGAAGTGGCGGCAGCGCGGGCGGCCGAACACGGGCTGGTGGCCAAACCGATCGGTGCCCTGCTCTCAGACCCTTCTATCGATCTCGTCATCAACCTCACCATTCCGCGCGCCCATGTGGAAGTCGGCCTGCGTGCACTGGCAGCGGGCAAGCACGTCTATTCGGAAAAGCCGCTGGGCATCGCTTTCGCCGAGGGCAAGCGGCTTATCGATGCTGCCGCCGCGGCGGGGCTGCGCGTCGGCTCGGCGCCCGATACATTCCTCGGCGGCGCGCACCAGACAGCGCGCCAGCTCATCGACAAAGGGGCGATCGGGCAGCCGATCGGAGGCACGGCGTTCTTCATGTGTCCGGGGCATGAAAGCTGGCACCCGGACCCGACCTTCTATTATGATTTCGGCGGCGGCCCGATGCTTGATATGGGGCCATACTACATCACCGACCTCGTGAATCTGCTGGGACCGGTGGCTCAGGTGTTGGGCATGACCTCTATGGCGCGTCGGGAACGCACGATCACCAGCGCGCCACGTAAAGGGCAGACGATGCCGGTGCATGTGCCGACCCATGTTTCGGGATCGCTGCGCTTTGCCAATGGCGCCATCGTGCAGATCGCAATGAGTTTTGACGTTGCCGGGCACAACCATCTGCCGCTCGAAATCTATGGCACCGAGGCGAGTCTGATCGTACCCGATCCCAATAATTTCGGCGGCGAAGTGAAGCTCAAGCGCCCGGGCAGCGAGTGGGAAGACGAAACCGTGGCCCTGCCCTACGCGGATGGCAATTATCGATCGCTCGGCGTGGCCGACATGGCCCATGGCATTCTCGCCGATCGACCGCACCGGGCCAGCGGCGCGCTGGCGCTGCACGTGCTCGAGGTCATGGAGGCCTTCGACAAATCGTCGCGAACCGGGCAGGTTGTGGAGATGAGCACGACGGTCGAGCGACCTGCGCCGATTGCGCAATCGCTGGTCAACGGGCGGATCGGCTAGGAAGGCTAACGGGATGGAGAAAGCGCGGCCCAGCAAACGACACGCAGAACTGGGCGCCGAGTTCTACGACCCCGTGGCGGCGGCAATCTTTCCGCAGACCATTCTGCGCTTCCGCAACCAGCGATGGGCCGAACGCGTAGGGTTGGGCGCCCTGGATGAAGACGAATGGCTCGCTCATTTTGGGCGGTTCCGTCCCCTGCCCGGCAGTTTCGAGGAACCGCTCGCGCTACGCTACCATGGCCACCAGTTCCGCACCTACAATCCGGACCTCGGCGACGGGCGCGGCTTCCTCTTTGCGCAATTGCACGACCTCAGGGATGGGCGACTGCTCGACCTCGGCACCAAGGGCAGCGGACGCACGCCCTGGTCGCGTGGCGGCGATGGCAAGCTGACGCTCAAGGGTGGGGTTCGCGAGGTTTTGGCCACCGAGATGCTGGAGGCGCTCGGCGTCTACACGTCCAAGAGCTTTTCGCTGATCGAGACCGGGGAGGCGCTCTATCGGGGCGATGAGCCGTCGCCGACGCGATCGAGCGTCCTGGTGCGGCTGAGCCATTCTCATATCCGCATCGGCACCTTCCAGCGCCTGGCGTTTCTTGAGGATTTCGACAGCCTTGGGCGGCTCATCGACTATTGCGTGGCGGTCTACATGCCCGGATGCGATGCCCCGGACATGGCGCAGAAGACGGCCAACGTCCTGGAGCGCGTCGCGCGGAACGGGGCGCGGCTGGCAGCACAGTGGACGGCAGCGGGGTTCGTCCACGGCGTGCTCAACTCGGACAATATCAACATTACCGGGGAGAGTTTCGACTACGGGCCGTGGCGGTTCCTGCCGACATACGACCCGCATTTCACGGCAGCCTATTTCGATGAGACCGGACTTTATGCCTTCGGGAACCAACCCGACGCGGTGGCCTGGAACGCGACCCGCCTAGCCGAGTGTCTTGTGCCGCTTTCGAGCATCGAATTGCTGGAGCCGGCGCTCAATGCGTTCTGGCCCGAATTCAGGCTGCAATTGGCGGCAGCCCTACTGCGACGGCTGGGGCTGAAATCGGCAGGCGAGGAGCGGGACACCAGCTTTGCCGGGGCGCTGTTTCCCTATCTGGCCGAGAGCAAGGCGCCATATGAGCAGTTCTTCTTCGACTGGCGGGGCGGAGCGCTTAGCGTGGAGCGTGCGGCACGCAGCCCTTCGGCAGAGATTTATGCTCGTGAGGATTTCCGGTTGATTGCGGATCTGATGGAGGGCTTCGAGCCGGGTGCCAATGCCAACCTTGCTCATTCGTATTTTGCGCGGGAAAGCCCCCGCACGATGCTGATCGAGGACGTGGAGGCGATCTGGACGCCGATCGCAGAGGCGGACGACTGGAGCCAGTTTGAGGAGACGCTGGAGGAGATTGCCGAGATGCGCGAGGCTTATGCCGGGGACCAGTGAACGAAGAGGAGCGGCACCTGAGGTACCGCTCCAAACTGCCGCTACTTACCGGCAACCCAATCAACGATGCCCTGCCAGAGCGGAGCGTATCCGTCCCATTCGACAAAGGGCGGCGGTGCCCAGTGGGGACCGCAATCGCTGGTGAAGGCGGCGGTGCGACCCTGGCCGTGGGTGCCGGTGACGAGGAGCGGATCGGCACCAATTGTGGCAACGACATTGCCGCCGTCCTTGGGTGCCACGCGATTGTAGCCAAGGAGATCGGGCCAGTCTCCGTTGACATTGGCAACGGTATCGTGGCTCAAGGCAACCTTTGGCGTGACACCCTGCGGGGTTTCGACGCGGTCATCGAACCGGCTGAGGGTGACAGGCAGGATTTCCTCGATGGCGGTGCCGGCATATTGGCCCTTGGCGTCGATGCCCTGGAAAGTGAGATACCCGCCAACCATCACGAAACCGCCGCCGCGCGCGACATAATCACGAACGGCATCGAGGCGGTTTGGCAGCACCTTCGATTTGGTGAAGGTATCGGGGTGCAGGAGGAGCGTATTGGCGCCGATGTCCGAAAGGATCACGGCATCGTAGACGGCCAGTTCCTCGGCGGTGTGCGGAAATTCGCGGGCGGCCACATGCGAGGGCTGGAAATCGACCGTCCAGCCGCCCGCTTCGAGCGCGGCCTTGAGCCACTTCACGCCTTCGGAATATTCGGTGGTGGTGAAGCTGTCAAAGCCCTTCTGGTGGATGGAGTGAACCGTCCAGGATTCGCCGGCGATCAATACGCGCTTGGTCATGAAATGCTTAGTCCTTGGGGGGCGGGGCCACGGAATCGCGGATCACCAGTTCCACCGGCAACCGCGTCATCTGCGCGACCTCACGCTTGTTGAGAAGAGCCAGCAGGGTCTGGAACCCCAGGCGCCCCATGGCGGCGATCGGCTGGCGGATCGTCGTCAGCGCCGGGCTCGTGAGCTCGGCAAAGGGCATGTCGTCGAAACCGACGATGGAAAGGTCTTTGGGGGCCGTCAGCCCCAACTCGCGCAAAGCCGAAAGGATGCCGATGGCGTTGTAGTCGCTTTGGGCGAAGATCGCCGTCGGCCGGTCGGAGCGGCGGCAGAGTTTCAGCGCGGCGGCGTGGCCGAATTCGCGGGTATAGTCGCCCAGCAGCACATCGTCGGGAGCCAGGGACAGACCGGCCTCAACTAGCGCCCTTTCGAAGCCGGCACGGCGCTCGTTGACCGAGAACAGGCCGTCCGGGCCGCCGATGAGGCCGATGCGGGTATGGCCCATCTCTATGAGGTGCTTTCCGGCGAGATAGCCGCCCAGCGCATTGTCGACATGGATGCGCGGCACGTCGACGCCCGGAATGTCCTCGTCGATGAGCACCACGTTTTCGTGGCCGGCAAGGAGCCGCGCCAGGGTGCCGTCATCGGGGGCGTTGGTCATCATGATGAGGCCGTCCACATGGCGGTCGGCCAGGCGATTGAGCGCGGCGATCTCGCGCTCGCGCCGGCCATGGGTGGACGACATGAAGACGGCGTAGCCGTGGCTTTCGGCCTCGTCCTCGACGGCGGCCGCCAGTTCGGCGAAGAAGGGATTGCCGATTTCCGGGGCAACGAGGCCGATGGCCTCGGTCTTGCCGGTGGAAAGGCGCTTGGCGAGCAGGTTCGGCCGGTAATCGAGCTTGGCGATCGCGGCGTCGATGCGGGCGGCCGTGGCCGCCGGCAATTCGATACGGTTGTTGAGATAGCGCGAAACGGTGGTCGGCGACACGCCGGCATCTTCAGCTACATCGTGAATCGTGGCCATCAGGCTCCCCTCAGCCGTAGAAGCGATAGATCACCGAAACTGTTTAGTAAAGCGGTTTAGTAGGTCAGTTTTTGCGTAATCTCACCAAACGATGGGATGGGTCGCCCCGGTCTGCACGTTGACGAAACCTTCGGGCGCCAAAGGCGAGGGCGCCACCAGCACCCAGCGCCACGGCGCGCAGGTGAGGGTGGCGAAAGCCAGCCGTTCCGGGAAACCCGGCCACCAGCGCGGCGAGAAGGTGGGCTCGTACATCCACTCGACCTTTTCACCCTCGGCGTAAAGGTGCTTCATCTCGGCGTCGAGCGCTTCGGGCGGACGGGCGGTCATGAGACCGCCGACCTCGTAGCCGACCGTCGCCACCACTTCCCCCGAGCGCACCAGCGCCCAGCCGCCCTGGCTTTGACGCAGAGCATTGACGGCCTTGGCCATGGCGGCGTCGGACGAGCCGACGACCCAGATATTGTGCTTGTCGTGGCCCATCGAGCAGGCGAGGGCGGTGTCTGGCGTTTTCGGCCCCGTGCCCAGCCAGAACATCCTTGCGACTTTGCCTTCGCCCGAGAAGCGGTCGACGATGGCGAACTTGGTGACGTTGCGGGCTTCATCCCGCTGCACCTCTCCGTCGCGGACCGGGAGGTCCATTGTGATGAATTCATCCGACCAGTGAAAGGGGCGCAGCAGCGCCGCCCGCATGGTCTGGCGGCCGGCTTCGGCGGGGATGGCGAAGTCGGCGGCCGTCAGCTCGCGCTTGATGTTGACAGTGTTCGTCGCCCAGGTCGGCCAATCGATCCGGGGAATCGGCGCGGTGTATTTGCGGCCTTCCGAAACCGGGCCGCCATCGGCCCAGACCTTTGCGATTTCGAGCTTTTCGACGTCCGACAGCAAAACTATGTCGGCATAGCGTCCCGGCGCAATCGAGCCTACCCAGGGGGTGAGGCGCATGTGGCGGGCCGGGTTGATGGTGACGAGCTGGATGGCGATTTCGGGCGCGAGGCCATTCTCGATGGCCGTACGGACATTGTGATCGGTGGCGCCCAGCCTCATCGTATCCGAGCAAGAGCGGTCGTCGGTGCAGAGCGCGAATTGCGACCAATCCACCTGGCCGTCGGCGAGGAGGCCCTTGACGATATCGGGCAGGGAATGCGGGCGCAGTTCCATGAAAAGGCCGCGGCGCAGTTTTTCGCGCACCTCTTCGGGGGTCCAGGCTTCGTGATCGGACGAGAGGCCGG
Organism: Paradevosia shaoguanensis; assembly: GCF_016801025.1. Lineage (GTDB taxonomy): Bacteria > Pseudomonadota > Alphaproteobacteria > Rhizobiales > Devosiaceae > Paradevosia > Paradevosia shaoguanensis. The sequence continues at coordinate 1,795,798 of NZ_CP068983.1, forward strand.
CGCCGGCAAAGGCGTTGATCTCGGGCAGTTCCTTGAGGCCCGCCGCATGGCCTTCGACGACGCCGCGCTGCTCGAAGGTGGCGCGGATCATGCCCCAGAGGCGTTCATAGGAGGGGTTTTCCTGGTTCCAGACCGCGGGCCAATCCATGACCTCGTCGAGCCCGGCCACCATCAGCGACTGCGCCAGGAATTTCTGCTGCTCGTCATAGCCGAAATGGCCGCCGCCCCATTCATAGGCGGTGGGGGGCACGGCCGAGCCGGGGAGCGGAAAAATCTTGTTGGGGCTGCCGGCAAGGCGGGCTTTCAGCCAGAATTCGAGATTGTGCGGCCCGTCGACATTGGAGAATTCGTGGCTGGCTTCGCAGGTCCATGTGCAGCCGAAGGGCAGGACCAAAGCCGCCTCATATTCTGGCGTCAGGTGCGAGCTTTCGATGTGCTTGTGAATCTCGCCGAAGCCGGGGACGGCGGCGAGGTCGGGTTCGTGGACGCGCTCGCCGGTGATTTCGCCCTTATAGGCGCCGGCCGGCCCGACCCAGGCGACGCGGCGGCCGCGAATGACGATTTCCTGGTCTTCGTGCCAGCGGCGGCCATGGACGTCGAGCAGGCGCCCGACGCGCAGCGACTTGTCGGCCGGGCGCTTGCCCAGAGCCACCAGCGCCAGGTCCTGGCGGATGGCGACTTCATCGGCGCCGTTGATGAGGAGATCGTCGGGGAGGGTGGTCATGGTCAAAGTCCCAGGGAGTGGCGGGTTTTCCAGATCGCGGCGAGGCGCAGGCTTTCCGCGACGATCTTTCCGATCAGGGCCTCGCCCTTTTCGGCGCTGGCCGGGCGCGGGTCGCCAAAGACGCCCGAGCGGTTGAAGGTGGAAAGCTGCATGGGCTCGAGCCCAAAAGTCTCGGGGAAGGCCGGATATTCCGGTGCGGCCTTGTCCATGGCGACGGTCTCGGCGGCCAGAGCCAGCATCATCGAGGTTTCGACCTCGTCGGCGTGGTAGAAATGATTGCCGGCCGGCTCGCTGGTGCAGATCTCGCCGGCAAAGACGTCCAGTTTCGGATAGTCGAGATGGAGGACGGGGAGGCCTAGCTCCACCAGCGTGCGGGCGGCCAGGGCAATGGGTTCGCGGTTGCCGAAATGGCCGTTGATGGTGACGAGCCCCTTGACCCCGATACGATGGAGGCCGCGGCCGATATCTTCCACCACCGCGCGCAGGGTCGTGGGCGAGAGCGAGAGGGTGCCGGTAAAGCCTTCATTGTTCCAGGCGTCGCCATAGGCGATCGCGGGCAGCAGCAGGGCATCCAGCCCCATGGCGACGCGGCGCGCCACGCCGGCGGCGAGCACGGTATCGGTCAGCAGCGGCAGGTGGGCGCCATGCTGCTCGACGGCGCCGACGGCCAGCACGGCGAGGACGCCGCGCTCGGCAGCGGCTTTGACATCCACCCAACTGGCCTTGGCGACATCGAGCATCAAACAATCCATCCCAAAATATCGAGTTTCGCCTGGGGCGCGATGGCGCCCAGCAATTCGGCGACGCTGCGGGAATAATCCACCGCGCCGCCGCGGACGGTGCCGAGCACCGCCGATTCTATGTCGTCATAGCGATAGCCATGAGCAAGCAGGTCGACGATAGCCGCCTGCAGCGGGCCGATCGTGGGGTTGAAGGCCACGCTTTCGATCGAAGTGCCGCTGACGACCGCGCCGTCCCTGAGGGTCAATACGACTGCGGAGGGCGATTTGCCATAGGGCGTATGGGCGCGCCGACCGGCGGCCAGCAGCTTTTCGGCCAGGGGATGGGGCTCGTCGAGGGCGAGAGCGGGCCATTGCGCCGCCTGCGGATCGGCGCCCGGCTCGCCGAGATAGGCCGGATCGAAGGGCCAGGGATAGAGCTGGGCCATCGTGAGGTCGTGGCCGAGCGGATCGATGAGGCGCAGGTTCTTCGTCGACGCGAATTCGGAGAGATATTGCCGGCAATGGGCGCAAGGGTGGGCCTCGCCGATGGCGATCCTGGCGATCGAGGTGCGGCGCGACCAGGCGCGCGTGAAGACGAAGCCCTCGCCGTGCAGGGTGAAGCCGAGATGGGTCTGCGGGAATTCGACATTGCCGCCAAAGACGAGATTGCCGGTGTCCGCTTCGAGCCCGACCGCGCCGACATAGAAGGTCGAGATCGGCGGGCTGGCCATGGTCTGGGCGGTGGGGAGGACCAGGAGCATCAGCTCCTCGACCGAGGCGAGGCCGAATTTTTCGGCGATCGCCCGAGCCTCTTCGGCGAGGAGCACGCCGCCCAGATTGTCGGCGATGGCGTGGCGGCGGGCCGCCAGCCTTTCGGCCACGGCGGCGTTAACCGCCGGGCCGCAGGCAGCGGCCAGATTTTCGATGCGGGCGCGGATTTGCGCATCCGCGGCAAAAGGATTAAGGCTCATCGCGCTCCACTCCCAGACGTGCTCGGCACGGGCGTCGATGCCGCCTTCTTAGGCAGATCACGCGCCAGCCAACAATTTGTGCGTTGACCGGGCGGAATGCCGCAATAGCATTTGACAAGCACCGCCGGACTGTCATTACATTGACATGTAAACCGGTTTACCAGATGGGGGTCAAATGGTATCGACGCTTCTCCATGGCGCCACAGTGCTGACCGTGGACGCCGAAAACCGCGTTATCGAGGATGGCTGGATGGCCATTCGCGATGGCCGCATTGCCGGTATCGGCCCGCGCGCGACCATGCCCCAGACCAGCCTTTTCGATGACGTCGTCGACCTTGCCGGGCACCTGGTGATGCCGGGCCTCGTCAATGCCCATACCCATTCGGCCATGGTGCTGTTCCGCGGCCGCTCGGAGGGGCAAAGCCTGCTCACCATGGACGGCTGGTACAATTCCATCCGCGAGCCGGAGCTGTCGCTGGTTTCCTCCGATATCGGGCCGGCGGTAAAACTCTCCTGCGCCGAAATGGTGCTTTCGGGCACGACCACCTTCTGCGACCAGTACTTTTTCGCCGAGGAGATCGCCGAGGCGGTGTCGCAGGCGGGCATCCGCGCCGTCATCGCCTATGGCATCGTGCAACTGGGCGACGAGGAACGCGGCGCCGAGGAACTGGCCAAGGCCTCCGCCTTCATCGAACAGCAGCGCTCGGCCGACGGGCGCATCGTGCCCTGGTTCGGTCCGCACGCCCCCTATGTCGACAATTCCGAAAGCCTGCTGCGCGCCGAAGTCGAGGTGGCGGTGAAATATGGAGTGGGCATGCACCTGCATATGGCGGCAGGGCCCGAAGACAACGAAGAGACGCTCAAGCGCTATGGGCTGACCGCCACGCAGGCGCTCGACCGCGACGGCTTCTTCAATGGCCGCGTCCACGCCGCCCATTGCCTCGATCTCTCCGACGACGACATCGCCATCTTCGCCAAGGCGCCGGCGGCATCGGTCGCCTATTGCGCCACGGCCGGGCTGCGCTCGGGCCGCGAGGGCATCTGCCCGGCGGTCAAGCTGCGCGAAGCGGGCGTCGTCGTGGCGCTCGGCACCGACAACGTTGCCGCCAACAATTCCTACGACATGGTCGCCGAGATGCGCCTGGCCGGTCTCGTCGCCTCCCATCGCGAAGGCGTGGCCCAGCCGATTTCGAGCCGGGACCTGGTGCGCATGGCAACGATCGAGGGGGCGAAGGCCCTCGGCCTCGACAAGGAGATCGGCAGCCTCGAAATCGGCAAGGCCGCCGACATCATCGCCATCGACCTTTCCGGCCCCGGCTATTCGGAAACGCCCGACGTCGAAACCGTGCTCGTCTATTCGGGCAGCGGGCGCGACGTGCGCCATGTGTGGGTATCGGGCGAAAGGCTAGTTGCCGACAGAAAGCTCTTGCGGCAGGACTATGCGCAAATCCGCCACGATTACAGCCAGACCTACAAGGACTTCTGGCAGCGGGTCGAGAAAGCCAGAGAGGTTGCCTGACTTGCCGCACAACAAGCTGATCCTGGACACCGACGGGGGTGTCGATGATGCCCAGGCGCTGTTGATGCTGATCGCCCATGGCCGCCGGCCCGATGCGATCACCACTGTTTTCGGCAATGTGGCGCTCGATGTCGCCACCGCCAATATCCTAGCCGTCCTCGCCACGGTCGGGGTCAGCATTCCGGTGCACAGGGGCGCCCACCGACCGCTGGTGCAGCCCTTGATCGACGCCACCGACATTCACGGCGAAGACGGCCTGGGCGGGGC